>CAZLQY010000053.1:0-19653 GCA_964561965.1 uncultured Verrucomicrobiales bacterium | reverse complement strand
CAATTTAGTTCATTTATTTTAAAAGACTTACACCTTAGGTTAATGCGTATGGGAATAGAAAGAAGTGGAGACTTTCTAATCGCTAACAAAGAAATTTGCTAATCCAATTCTCGTTGAGTAGTTTATTTTTATGGATATTAGAACCCTAACCCCTACGTTGAACTGGCGCCGTCTATAGCGGATTCTGGTTCTTTACATTGACTTCAAAAATGAAACGTTTCACATCGATCCTTTTACTCTTACTAGTGGTGAATGCACACGCTGATTTGAAATTTGGTATCACTGCCTATAATAAAGGAGACTACAATACAGCTCGAAAGGAATTCACTGCAGCGGCAGATTCCAAGGATATGGTAGGGATTCACTTACTCGCCTCGCTTTATTATCAAGGTCACGGTGTAGAAAAGGATTTGAATCGTGCAGTTGAACTGTTCTCGGAGTCAGCGAAGAAGGGTTATCGGGCTTCTCAAGCGAATCTCGGCTTGATGTATCAAAAGGGAGATGGTGTTAAACAGGATATTAAGAGGGCGGTTTTCTATTATATCGCAGCAGGAAAGCAGGGAGATCTTCGATCTATTTTTAATCTTGGGCAGATTTATCGCAAAGGAGACGGGGTTGAGGCAGATCAGACCAAGGCGGTTACTTATTACAAGTTTGCAGCGGAACATGGTTATGTTCCAGCGGTCAATGAGTACGGCCTTCTATTTGCTCAGGGTCACGGTGTAGAGCTTGACTATGTTGAAGCGTTTGGCTGGATGTCTTTCGCCGCAAAGGCTGGAGACGGACAAGCGATCAAGAACCTCGCCCAGCTAAAGGGAATTTTGGGAGATAAGATTGGAATAGCGGACAAGCGTGCAGCGGAGATTGAAGCAGCAATCAAAAACAAGGCGAACAAGATGGACAAGCCGCTATCTTTTCCGAATCGAAGTGATTTTTTAACGGCAATGATGAACTGATAGTTGAAGGCATATTGTCGGTAGCTACTGTCAGCCCTGTAACGTTCACTGAAAAACACACCATGGATACTATTCTGAAGAAACTTATGAATGGGGCTGCCGATGCAGGTTCACTCGCTCGCTCGATAGCCGAGTCCGGTCTAAGGTCTGTTAGTGAAGTCTTTCGTGGTACGAAGATATTTGGGGCCTTATCTGCATCATCAGTCGAGAACGTGGATTACGACGAAACACATTATGTTCTCGTGCCTTTGCTTGGCATGGAAAGAAATTATGCGATTTATACGAAGAGAGTCCTGCCTCCAGGTATCGGAGTGACCAACTCACTTCCCAAAGCTCGGATCTTTCATGTCCCAGATGAAACAGGTAAAGAGCTCCTAGAGCAAGAATTGGCGGCAAGCATCGTGCTTGATAAGGAGAAGGACCATGTCGGTTCTTCTGAGCTTGCAGATACACTTGAGAAACTAGCTGATAAGATCGATCGTGAAACGAATAAGATGAGCGGAGGGTTATTGTTGATTGGTGGCTTGGTTGCGGTCGTAAATCCGTTGATGGGATTAAGTCTAGTAGCAAAGGGGCTATTGCCATCGGTAGGGGCAAAAGCTTCTAAAGTAGGTGCAGAGTATTTGGGGAATAAATTGCGTGATTGGAAGAAATCGTCGGCAATGTCTAGGCTTCAAAAAGATGTCTCGAAAGAGGTGCAAAACCTTAAGCCACAGATTTACTCGAATCCGATTGTTCGTAGCCTAGAGGCAATCGCTACGAACCCTTCGGCAGACTTTGATCCTGTTTTTGACCGGCGTAATTGGATTGATGAATTTCAACCCACTTATTACTATGTGGTTACCTTGGAGGCAATTCGCGAGGTCTATAAAGATGTTTGGGATTCATTGGATCTAGATGTGTATCAAGAGTCTCATATCCATTGGATTCGCTCTTTCTTAGATGATACAATGAACTGACTATAGAGAATCAGCGAGTGCTGAACTGTGAACGAATTGTCGGTTAGAGGGCTGGAATCGAAAGATGATTAAAAATTTAAGCTGATTTCGCTTGTAGCAGATTACAGTTCTTTAATATTTTCTATAACATGATTTTACGAACGCTTGCTTTCATATTACTTTGTGGGATGGTGTTCCCTGCTTGCTCAGACAAATCTGAAACGGTCGATATGAGGTTCTGGTCTTGGTTTGAATCATGCGAAGCAGAATTGGCTAACATTTTTAGCTATGAGACTGGAGTGTTAGCGCAAGAAGATGCGGAGCTTCAGAAGAAGATTGAGGATGCCGTTGCGGAGGTCGGTAGGAAGCTTCGCGAAGAGCATCCTGAGTTCTCCCCGTTTTTTGGATTCTCGGAAGGTGTTAATAAGTTAATCATCACGGTAAATGGGCAGGTCGACTATTTTACAGCAGTCGATGAGTTTATTGCATCGGCACCAGAAATTGAGGGTTGGAGCTTCATTGCATTGAAGCAACCCTTAACTCTCAGTGCAGACACAGAGATTCAATCAGGGACGGCGAAGCTGAAGGTTGGAGATTGGAGTTATCTTAAAACTCAGAATGAGGACGGTACGTTTGATTTCGTGATTTACGTTTCTAATCAGGTTTTCGATGATCTTGAAGGATTCGGACGCCTCTTTACCAGCCTTACTATTGATTCCTAGGAGAGCGATTTGCCTCGACCGTTATGGGCGATATCAAGGTGCTTCCATTGACGGGCGATGCTCCTGATGGATTGCTTCCTTTCATCGATATTCATGAGGACGTTAGTCGAGCTATAAATGGACGATAACAGGAGTGGGTGCCCCACTTTTACACGGAGTGTTTTTTGGATTGTGTCGCCTTCGATGGCCTAAGTGTGTGGTGTTGTAAGCTTCCTTACCCTGCATGCAGTTTGTAAGTGGGCAATACGATCGATAAGCATTTTCTGGTATGATGAGTGGAGATTAGGCCTTTGCTTGCTATCTGATTCCGTTTGAGAATGAACGGTGCATGATACAGATTATGTTATTCTGCACAAAACCATCGTCGAGTATGAGCCGGGGTACTGATTTTATTCTAAATTCCTAATAGAAACTACTATACCTATGATAGGAATTTGCCTATTTTTGTAGTATGTGGAACAAGCTTACTCTCACACTTTTAAATGCCTTGGCTCTGACTTCCCTAAGCTTCGCGGAGCCTGAGGAAAAGCCTAATATCATATTTATTCTGGCGGATGATATGGGTTGGGCGCAACCGGGCTTTAATGGAGGAAATAAGGAGCTCACTCCAAATTTAGACAAACTCGCAGGGCAGAGTATGCGGCTTGGGCAATATTATACCCACTCTGTCTGCGCTCCTACCCGTGCAGCCTTTTTGACAGGCCGCTATGCGTTCCGCACTTGGTCTGATTGGCGTTCTGAAGATTTTGGGAAACCTAGTTATCTTAAAGCTCTTAATCTGACTCTGGCTCATAATAAGAATGGAGAACCTACTCGCCGCATCCACGCTTTAGATACCAAAGAGCGTACCATCGCAGAAGCTCTCAAAGAGGCTGGCTACTTCACCTCTATCGTCGGTAAATGGCATTGTGGAGAATGGCTCCCTGAGCATCTTCCTATGGCGCAGGGCTTCGATCACCAATATGGGCACTATGCTTGGGGTATTGATTATTACACAAAGACAATCGTGCATAATGCACCCGCTCGATTTGCTGTTTACGATTGGCACCGCAATCAAAAACCGATCGAAGAAGAAGGCTACGCTACAGATCTCATTGGCGATGAAGCCGTTCGCGTGATCCAACAGCAAAAAAAGGGTAGCCCCTACTTTATGTACGTAGCGTTTAATGCTGTGCATGGCCCTTTAAATAAAACGCCACGTTATTCTGAGAAGTGCAACGTCCGCGATTGTATGTTAAAATGCCTGGATGATGCTGTGGGTAATATTGTGAAGGCTGTCGATGCCAGTGGCCAAGCGGATAACACGATTTTAGTCTTCACCAATGATAATGGCCCTGTCTTAGAGGAAATGAGCAAGCCTTTCCGAGGAACAAAGAATACGACCTTCGAAGGTGGCGTTCGCGTCCCCTGTCTCGTTCGTTGGCCAAATCAGATCAAGCCAGATACAGAGCATGATAAAATGATGTTTGTCACAGATTGGTTTCGTACCTTTATTGCTTTGGGAGGAGCCTCTACGGAACAAAAGACTTCTGTAGACAGTTTTGATATGAGTGCTGCTCTCATATCAGATGCCGAAAGCCCTCGTTCAGAAATTATTTTCGAGGTGAAAGGAAGTGCCCGTGTTCCCACCATCCGTAGTGGAGATTATAAACTCATGGGTGATATACTCTTTAACATTGTCAAAGACCCTGCAGAGACGACAGACATCGCAGCCAAGCACCCTAATCTAGTCGCAGCTTTGACAAAAAAATTGAACGAATCCGCAACAGAGCGCCCACCTTTAGGTGATATGTCTCTTCTCATGGATCCTGCTCTTCCTTATGTTTATGGCGAGGAAGAAAATGCAAACCCTCCTGAATGGTTAGTACAAGCTGTAGAGAGTGTCCGCTCTACTCAGCCAAAGACTTGGGCACCAGGTGAAACACCGTGGCCAAAAGCTCCAGTAGGGGTCAATGCTTCCCAGTAAATGAATCTTATGCATCGAGCATATATAGAGTGTGTCTTTTAAAGGGGGCTGGATTCTCTCAAAATTTCTTAAAAGCCCTAGGCACCTCAGTGTCTTGGGTTTTTTATTGGTAATTTATGCCGCCAGCTAAGGAAGAGGGCGTGCAGGAGGAGTGAAGGGAAGTTCACTGGATCTCAATGCAAGGACACGATTGTTCCTGTTTAGAGGGGCCCTAGCTCTAACCAAATTTAATAAATCCCTAGAGGTTCGTAAGGTGTGGTTTTCCCTGTGAAGAAGCTGTCTTTGAGAGAGTCAAATTGCTTCCGGCCATCTTCGCGCCCAAGTTCGAAAAGTTCATCAATCATGTCCACATTATCGAGCTTCCATGATTTTTTCTTAATATCGAAATCGAATTGATGATAACGGCTGCCAAGTGCGACTTTGAGAGGGAACTGTGCTCCTTGAACTTGTAGTAGGTGCATGAGTTCTGCCGCGTGCTTCGCCCAGTACATGACTCCTGCTTCTGCGCCTGGTGGCGATAATGAGTGTGCGCTCTGCCCAGTGCCAATGGAGAGCATATGAATCTGGCTGGAGTCAAATGCGACTCCGAAGTAATCTGCCGAGCACATTCCGTCTTTGCAACGTATGATGCGGGCTGTTTCAGCCATCGCGACTAGACCGGGATCATTGGCCCATAGCCCTCCGTCGACATAAGCTTTCCCATCTGGCATGGTTTTGTGAGGGAAAAAAGTGGGTGCTGCTGTGGCTGACACGATAATATCACTGATTTTCCAATCATATTCGGGGCGCTTTGTTGGAAGGTGGGGGGTGCGAAAGACACAGGTGACTCCGTCCGTTAAATTCACGGATGGGATGATGAGGCGGCATTTCCGCACATCAGCTAGGGTTTGAGAACCGAAACCTTCTAACATTGAAGCTTCTAGCATTCCGGGGCAATACCTTGCTTGGAAAAAGTCATCCAAATTCTGCCGTGTGCGCCAATCGACGAACCGGCGTACTAAGGGATAGAATAGCTGCCCAACGTGAGGGGCGCGCATCTTTGGGCGGGGGCTAAATATTTTACTACCATGGTTCTCGTAAAAAACTTGCATATCGTGAGCAGTGATCCCGTAGGAGAGAGCTGCTGCGGTGATTCCTCCTGTGGAGGTGCCAGCGATTAGGTCGAAGTAGTCGGTTAATGGACCATCTAGTTGAGCTTCTAATTCACAAAGAAAACCGATACCGTAGGCTCCACGAAGGCCCCCACCTGCAAGAGAGAGAATACGAAACATGATAGAAAATTGTTATAAGTTAGTGATTCTTCGGAGAGATTAACGTATGATTTATGTTTATGCGAGAGCTTTTAAGTCGATGGAAGGCTTTGTTGTGAAAGGGGAGTTGTTTGTCCCATTATCATGATGAATGAAGAGAGAGTAATCTGGTATTTAGAATTAAAAGCTTAAGAACTCAAAGTGCCAGAAAAATAAAAGGGAGGGAGATGGTTTATGACAATAAATCGTTTCTTTTATTCTTTGATTAAGGTGTCGATGAATTGGCTCCCATCTTTTGCGGAAATATGAAAGTCGTTATAACGAACAGTTCCTTTACGATCGATAATGATCGTCCAGGGAGTCCCTCCCGTCCGGTAGTTAGCCATGAGAGAGGAAGGAGATTTTGCCGTTCCGCTATGGGCGAAGGGTATGTCTAGCTCGTAGCGTTGTGCCATTTCTTTGATCCGCTCGGGAGGGTTTGAAGAGAACCCTTCAAATGTTGTTTGTATTGCGACGAAGACAACGTCTTTAGAATCTTTGTACTCTGAGGAAAGAGACTTTAGAGTGGGGAAACCATGTTTGTGGCAACCTGGGCACCAAGATTGGAAGCAGTAAAGGTAAATGACTTTCCCTTCATAGTCAGAAGGATTTAAACTACTTTTTCCTGAGGGTAGTTGGATCCAATGGGACGCATTCCAATCTTGCGCCTGCTTTCCCACAATTCCGGGTTGTTGAGCCGCAGCTTCATTTTTCCAGAGGAAACAAACTATACAAATGGTAAAAAAGAGACGGATTGTTAAATGTTTCGCAGGCATGTAATTAGGAGGCTTGAGAAGGATGTTTATTTCGTTCTGCCTAAAAAATCCGAAATCGTATAGATTAAGGAGGTTGTGAATGAATGTGCGTGTGAAATGAATGGAGAAATCGTTGTTTCTTTATACGATAAATCGTTTGAAGGTGGAGTAGACTATTTGAAACTTTGAGAAATTGATGATAAATTCGAAGTAGACTTTGTGTAGACAATGAATAGAATTTAAAAAAATCTCGTCCAATGGGCAGATGCTTGTCTTCTCTAAAGCAATTTCTCATTCTAGTTCTTATTTTTCTCATTATGAAATTAAAACATATAGCACTCGCTTTCTCTCTGCTCACTTTAGGAGTGGCCGTTTACGCCCAAAATGGAGAGAAAGATTCATCAGAAAGTTCAGCGCACAAAGATCTTAAGGTTCTTTTGGTCACTGGGGAGGGATTCCATGATTACGAAGTTCAAAAGACGCTTTTGAAGGAAGGTATCGAAGATCGCCTAGCTGGATCAGAGGTGACGATTTGGCATCACAAAACTCCAGAGGAGTGCAAGGAAGCTCTGAGTAAAGAAGGTTGGGCGGATCCCTATGACGTTGTTTTTTATAATATTTGCCATGCTAAGGAAACCGATGGTTCTTTTATTAAGAGTGTTGTCGATGTGCATCGTGATGGAAAACCTGGTTTAGCGATGCACTGTTCTCTTCATTCCTTTCACTGGAAGACTGCTGAGAACGAAAAGGATTGGCTCGATTTCCTCGGGGTCACATCACCTAATCACGGTGCCAAGGGTGCGATTACGGTGACAAAGCAGGAGAATACAACTGGTATTTTAGATGGACACCCTGCCTCATGGAAGACTCCGGATGGGGAACTCTATAATATTGTGGCTATGAAAGATTCTGTGACTGTTCTGGCTATGGGGGATAATCATGGAGCGACGTATGATTCTGGTAAGAAAAAGGGTAAAGTCCAAGAGCCGCAACCTGTGGTTTGGGTGAATGAATGTGGTAAAGGTAAAGTCTTTGGTACTTCATTAGGCCATCATAATGAAACTGTAGGTTCCGATGAGTTTCTTAGTATGATTGTTGAAGGCATTAAGTGGGCTGTGCAGTAAATTGCTAAACCCAGATTTTTTTTCAAAAGGTTTTCAAAGGGCTACTCTATGCGAGTAGCCTTTTTGTTTGATCGGGTGTTTTGTCAGCTTTGGGCAGAGGGAGAGATAGTTTCTGCCAGTGTGATGGGCAGTGTCGCCTCGGTTCTGCGCTGGTTCTTGCCTTGAGTGATTACTCTGCGTTGGGTTTAGGCTTCAATTTCCACACGCGAATATGATCTACCGTGGCATCTTTTGAGGGCGCAAAGGCGATCTGGCGTTTTGTTTCGTGCCCAAAGCCAGGAGAGGTGAAGGTCCCTACTTCAGAGCCATCGATATAGACGGTGAGGGTTTCTCCATCATGATGGGTGACGAGATTAAACCATTGATCGGCATTCACACGTGTTGGGAAATCACGGGCGAATTTTTTAGTGAGTTGATTGCGCTCATCGTTTTTTGAAGGATCGTCTTTGATCGCCTTCACCGCAGCACTGAAACGGCCATTTTTCTCGTCGTCTAAAGTAACGCTGTTTTCTTTGACTGTGACGCCATTGATATGGCCAGCATGGACGGGTTTGTATTGTTTATCATTAAAGGCGATTTTAAAGCGTTGTCCTTTCGGGAATTTGACCTTGGTCCAGCTGATGATATCCTTGTATGGCTCTGAGGTATCGTGGACTAGAGAAATGGAGTGATTGGCCTTTGGTGAGCGAGTGAGTTGCATTGCTCCGTCTACAAAGTCACATTGTTTATCTCCTTGTGCTCGAGAGGCGCTGTTTGATTTCCAATGCTCGCCCAGTTGTTCTTCTCCATCAGGGTCTTCTCTATTGAAATCGTCTTCAAAGAGTAGTTTTCCTCGTGTTTCTATGATTTCGATGAGCTGTTTAGGCAGCCCTTCATAGAGCTGAGGTGTATCGCCTGAGTCTTGTGTTGTGGAAGCTTGTTCTGAGATCCATTGGATGTCCTCTGGTGAAAGCTTATCTAGTGGAAAGGTGAAACGGCGAAGGTCTGAGTTCCTTCGGATCGTGACGGTTGTTTCGTTCGATGAAATATATTCTGCCTCTATTTCTACACCTGCTGAGGATGTCCAGGTGCGGGCGGAGAGGGAAGAGCATATGCATATGGCCAAAAGTGAGCTTGGAAGAAAGGAGTGAAACATCATAGTGGGGAATATAATGGGTGCCGTTGAAAATGCACGTTAGAAAGAAAAATAGAAGAGAATAGCTCTTGGAAACGAATCGAGGTTCTTTACCGTCTTGGCTATGTTACCAAGCCAGACTCTTACGGATTATCAAAAAACGGCAGGGGAGCTGGGTGCTATGCTTGAGCAGGCGAGAGTGGATCACATTGCTTTTGATCAATTACTTCAACCATGTGCTATGGTTCGATGTAAGGGGATGTGTTGTTATGATGGGGTGTATCTTTCTGATGAGGAGAAAGAGAAGGTTGAGCAGTTGGCTATGTTACATACGAATACATTTGAATCGTATGGATTGGATCTTAGCGCGGGTGCTGTGGAGGCTGCACCGAGTGGGAGGGGTGGGAGGAGTGGGGCGAGGTGGAAGACACGGGCAAGGCAAGCGAGGTGTGAGGAGCAAGCTGAGGATTTTCCTGAGCATTTTGCCCAGACTCGGTGTGTCTTTCTAGATGAAAATAGCCACTGTGGCCTCCAACGCTTGGCGATGGATGAGGGGAAGCACCCTTGGTTCTATAAGCCGTTAACGTGTTGGATTCATCCTATCGTCATTCAGTCAACATACGGGGAAGAGCCAGTCATCAGGATTGTGACAAAAGAGAATGATCCACAAAGGAAAGAGGGCTATCCTGGCTACGCCTCTTGCACACATTGTGGGCGTTTTACTAGTGACGGGGAACCAGCCTATCAAGTATTACAGCAGGAGTTAGAGGGCTTAGGGCACTTGAGTGGGCGTGACTTCCTGGCAGAACTAACGGCTCCTAAGATGGATTATGAGGAGGTTTTTAGGGATTAGGGCAGGCTTTTGAGTCCTTTAGAGTGGAGTCGTTTCTAAAAACTCTAGGGCTTTGGAAAGGCTGGATTGTTGGAGGAAGTGATTCAACTGGCTGGGGAGTGAGCTCCGGTTGGATTGATGCCAAGCTTGGATTTGTTCACTCACCTCTTGTAGTTGAGCGAGCTGCATCTGCGGATTGTGTTCGCGGAGCTCCACGTTTTCAATCACCTCTAAGCGGCGGAGTAGAAGTGTTTTGAGTTGCTGGTAATCTGGCATAGATGGCGGAAGCTATTGAGTAGAGGAAACACAGAGTTTTAAGGCAGTGTTCCTGAGATGCGTTTTAGAAGGTAAGAGCACCTAGAGAGGCTCTCTCTGTAGGTGCTCTTACATCGTCAGATTATAAATTACTGCTTCGGGGTGGGTGGTGTTGCCCCATTAGGAAGAATGCCCTCAAGGCCCTGTGGTAAATTTGGCTGAGGTTGTGGAGGGAGGATTTCGTGGAGTTGAACTTCAAAGACCAAAGTGCTGTTTGGTGCGATGACGGCTCCTTGGCGCTGTTCTCCATATCCTAGGCTTGCAGGTAAATAAATGTTCCACTTGGATCCTGGTTTCATGAGGGTGAGAGCTTCGCGGAAGCCTGGCACGACACCTAGTGTGAAGGCGATAGGCTCTGCCGATGCGTCGAATTCTGTACCGTCGATGAGTGTACCTCTGTAGCTAACCATGAAGCGTGTGCCTTGGTCTTGTGCGCCATCTGCTGGAGCTTGATATTGTTCCCCTGTGCCATCTGTGATGACTTCGTATTGGAGGCCGCTAGAGGTGACTGTGATCCCCTCACGTTTTGCGTTTTCGGTGAGGAACTTTGTGCCAGCTTCTAAGTTTGCAGCGGCTAGTTTTTCTTCTCTTTTCTGAATGTTCTGGGCGAGAGCTTGCATAGCAGGGCCTATTTTCTCCTGAGCAAGGGTAGGCTGGGTGCCTTGGAAACCATCCCAAAAAGCTGAGGCGAATTTGTCTTTGTTGATGTCGGCACTGCCAATCCCATAGCGAGACATTTCTTGCCCAAAGCGGACGCCTGATTGATAGCCGAAGCCGTAGGAGCTAAGGGATTTGATCTCTTCTGGATCTGAGGGAAGTTCAGGCTGAGGCGGTGCTGCAGGTGCCGGAGTTGGAGCTGCAGGTGTTTGAGCAAGAGCTGTGCTAGCTAGGCATAGGACGCTAGCAGCTGTCATAAGGTTTGTATGTATCATAAGATTATCGAATTATTAGATGGTATTTAGAGTGGGTGAGTTTCTTTAGGAACCGGGATGATGACTTCCATATTAGGGCGTTGTTTGGCAAGCTGTTGAGCAAACCATCCACTGGCATCCTCATCACCGTGGACTAAGATGGCGCGCTTAGGATTCACATCAAGTATATAGTCTAGAATAGCATCACGGGTAGCATGGCCTGAAAAGTCAAAGACATCGACAGGACAATGAAGTGCTAGAGGCTCATTTAAGGGATCCAGCTGTATAATATCGCCAGTGGTAGCGGTGCGGATGCGGCCTGCTGGGGATGCAGGGTCTGCATATCCCACGAAAACGAGCCCGTTTTTCGGGTTTTGAAGAAAGTGCTGGGCGAAGATGTTGGAAACGGTTTTTTCCGTCATCATACCACTAGATAGGGCGAAAATAGCACCGGGTTTGTATGTAATAGGAGCTCTCTTTCTCTTTTTTGAATTACTAATGAGTTTCATTTCCTCACAAATTTCAAAGCCAGGATCAACCCTGTTTTCGTAATCCGAGAATTGATCGAAAATACCAGTCATTTTCGTAGAAAGCCCGCCAATGTAAACTGGGGTTCTTTCTGGGATCCTTCCTTCCTTTTTAAAATCGTGGATCATCTTGAGAACCTCTTGCGTCTTGCCCATAGCGAAGACGGGAACGAGAGCGGAACCTCCTCGTTCGACCGCCGCCATCATAGCCTCACAAAAGGCAGCTTCTTCTGATTCCCTAGTATACTCTGGTTTTCTAGGTACAGCTCCACGAGTGGTTTCTACCACGAGAGTGTCGATGTCTTCAGTAGGGAAGCGCGCCCCTTCGATGAGGCGTTGGTCTTCAAACTGAATGTCGCCAGTGTAAAAGACAGATTCGCCATTACATTCAATTAAGACACCCATTGAGCCTAGGATATGGCCAGCGTCATAAAATGTTGCGGTTGTTTTCTCACTGAGATGAAAGGTTTTCTCGTAATTTTGGTATTGCCAACGTTTCTCCAAGCGATCGAGCTCCCTATGGCCAAAAAGAGGGTATTCTGTGATGCCTAATTCTGTGCGCTTGCTCTCCATGACGTTTATGGAGTTGTGTAATAGTGCGCTGGTTAGCGCGCCTGCAGGCTGTGTCATATAGACTGCGGCATCAGGCTGGCTGCGCATGAGAACCGGGAGTGCTCCAGCGTGGTCGAGGTGGGAGTGTGTCAGCATGATGGCATCAACACTGTTTTTGGCTAATTCTTGGAAATTAGGGAGAGAGTCTAAGCCTTCTTCTTTTGGGTGGACACCGGCATCGAGTACGATACGGCAATCTTCAGTTTCGAGGAGATAGCTATTGGCGCCAATTTCTTTGGCTCTGGCAAGGCTGGTAAAAGTCATTCCGTGGTATGGTGTATTGGGGAAAACGTGTTGGTGTATCATAAATTACAAATGGGCTCATTGACTCAACGAGGGAACATCTGAAGTTGAAATACAAAAAGGCCCTGCCAACTCTGTAGCAGGGCTATTTCGTGCTTGGTAAACTTACTGAGTAGTATGCCGTGAGGCTTTGTCAACCTTTGTTATACGAGTAGTTTCGTGTGGATTTAGAGTTTACGAGTGATCATGGCTTTTGAGCGTTGGCCCTCGATCCATTTTTCAAATCGGGCTGAAGATTTTTGGCTTCTTACACGAGCTTCGATACGTGGGCGGACTTCAGATATAGGAGGGGAGGGGCCAAAGGCCTTGGAAAGAGTTTTTATAATGGTGAAGCCTCTGGTGTCTTCCAAAGGGCCAATGACCGTTTTGGTCTTAGCATCAAAAATAATAGAGCCAAATTCCGGGGAAAGGTCTATGCGTTGGACATCTTCCCAGCGCCCTCCTTCATCGGCGAATGCTCCTGCGGAGTGAGCTTTCGCTAGTTCGGAGAAGTCAGCACCACGTTTGAGCTGTTTTACGATATCCTCTGCTAGCTCGAGTTGGCCCTCAGGTGTCGCTTCGATATTATCAAGATCTTGTTTCGGGATGTAAATTTTTTGGTAATCACAACTATCTTTGGTGATGTCCCTTAGCTTGTGTTTATGTTTTGCGTATTCGGCGTTTACTTCATTGGGGGTTGGTGGAGCTGAATCTGAAAACTGCTGCGCACGCATGGCACCGACGATGAGTTTACGTTTTGTGAGATCTCGGTATTTGTGCTGGGAGAGTCCAGACTTAGCGAGTTCCGCTCGGAATTTTTGCTCGTCGCCATTGTATAGATCGCGAACTTGGCGCCTGATTTCAGAGTCTATTGCAGATTGAGGGATAGCGCCTTGGCCTTCTTCAAAGACATGCAACATGATTTCCCGATTGATTAACTCATCTAAGATTTTGTTTCTGGCCTTGCTCAATTCACTATAGTAAGCGGCATTTTTTCTAGGAAATCTGGCTTGGAGCTGGGCTTTAATAGGAGCAGCAAGGAAGGTGACTTCGTTTTTTGTAACTACCTTACCGTTAACGGTGGCGGCGATGCCATTGATTTCGATAGCTCCATAGAGCGGTGCGATTAGGGCAAGGATTGGGAGTAATATGGTGAAGAGTTTCATATCGGCTATACGGTCGCTAATGATGGGGGGATGTACACCATATTACCTGAAATGCAAACTTTCCTTGTGTCAGCATCACGGATTTCCAATTCGTTGGGCAGAAGGTGCGAGCTGCTATTTTATATCGTTGTCCCGTTGAATCAAGTAGAGTCTTTTTCATGGAAGGGAATGGATTGCTGTGCTTGCAGAGCCACAATGTAGGCTGGGAGCTTATAAAATTGGAGAACTGTTCTAAAAATTTCTGAAATAACTGCGAGTGAGAGAGAAAAGAGAGAAATAGAATTTTTAGTGACAAAAGTCTTCTATTCATTGTCTAAGAAAGTATAGAGTAGCTTATGCTTTACAGTGCTAAGCATTTAAGACATACGAACCCCACACAAATCCTCATACTATCATGATCGCTAAATTTTCTGTTGCCATTATTCTCTCAGCCTCTGCATTTTGGCTAGGTGCTTCTTATTTTCATAGTGCAGATATGGCGAGTTATCCAGTAGTAGGTCGTGAATTGCACTCTGTAATGAGGGTGAAATAGAGGGGTGCCTCTAGTAATGTAGCCATAATCTAGTCATTTAAACATTCTCATATTGGGTTGAGATCCCGTATGATTCTTTAATTTCCCCCTAATTCCTCATTTGTTGAGGTGTTTGGTGTTGTGTTTATTGACAGATCACCAGTGGATGCGATTCTTAATACCCTGTCTACTTGTGGTGAAGTCATGTACGTGCTCGATTTATTTTTGGCGATCAAACGCCTCGCTACTAATTTTTTCTCGTGTGTTGTGATCATTTTATCTCAAATAATGTGATAGGGATAGGGATCAGAATATGAAGTATGAGTCCTGATCACTAAGGCCTCAATAACCAGCCAAGATATCACCAGATAGGAGATCGCTCAACAACGGCTTCCAATGTGTTGTATTTGGAAAAATCATTGGTTTATAAGGAACCATAGTTCACAATAATCGGTTTTGTAATTCTAGTGACTTTTTGTCGCCTAGAATGTTAGATTTATGGTTATTACTAAATTGTCACATATATGTGTAAATATAGGATTGATTATTTTTGTTTTTGAGGAAGAGTTTACATGTATCAATGAGTTATTATGTTCTTGGTGTGAGTTTTTTTGTGAGGGAGAAAACAAGTAGTTTACTTACAAACAAGAGAAAATAGATCATTCGTAAATGTAATATAGCCATGAAAATGTTATTTAAAAATAAACTTGTAGCGTGGTGCTTGTCTCTTTTGGGAGTGACCAGCCTGCTCGTCGTTCCGTTTTTTATCAATCAGCCAACAGCTGAAGCTACGAGTGACTTTCACGGGAGATATGACCCTTCTGACCTTGATGAAGATGGTATGAGTGATGCTTGGGAAATAGTATACTTCGGTTCTCCAGAAGCACGAGATGGATCAGAAGATGATGATTTAGATGATATTCTTAATATTGATGAATGGAGGGGAGGAACAAATCCGCTTGAGCTAAATCCTTTTGCTATTGCAGAGAGTGGCTATGAAGAAATTTTTCCAGCAGAAACAGAAATATGGCACACGATTCCGTTTGATGGAGCGTATTCAAGCCCCGTTGTCGTTGTTAGCACGGCTGCAGCTCGAGGATTTCAGTCAAACAAAGTCCGGGTGAGGAACGTACAGTCGCAATCTTTTGAGCTTCTCCTACAAGAGTACACACCTACTGCGGCTCAACAGGCAGAAGTGGTCTCTTGGGTGGTTGTAGAAGAAGGCGTTCACGAGCTTCCTGGAGGATTAATGATTCAAGCAGGAATCACTCCCATTACCGCAGAAGAGACCTCCGTGAGTTTCATAGAACCTTTTGAGACGAGCCCAATGGTCATGAATCAAGTGAGCAATAATCAAGGAGAACGTATCATTACCCCTAATGTAACGGATATCACAACATCGAGTTTTGATAATATTTCGAATAGGATTAGAAGGCCTAAAAACCTTTCTTGGATCGCGATAGAGGAAGGAAAGGTGGATACCTTAGCGGGGGTGCTTGAGGCTGAAAAGATAGACTTCCCGGCTAGAAATGGCTGGAGAAGATCAAAATTTGACCTTCCTCTGAATGGGCAGCCCACATTCATGGTTCAATTACAGACAAATGTTTCAGATTCTACAGCAAGAGTGTTCTATCGAAACCTGACGAATGACAGTGTGCAATTGAGAATGCGAGAAAGCGCCCCAAATTCTGTGAATCAAGTAGCTAGGTTTATCGCTTCACCCGGGTTGTTTCACGTCTTGCCAACAACGGGAGATCGTGATGCTGACGGTATCGCAGATACCTATGAATTAGCCAATGGGCTAGTGATTGGAGAGTTTGATTACTACAAAGATCAAGATGGAGATGGACTGAGTAACGCAGAAGAGGCCTATCATGGCACGCGCTCTGATCTCGTGGATACAGATGGAGATCTAACAAGCGATTTTGAAGAAATTCATTTTCTGGAATCTCAGACATTGGCTTCCAGTGTTGGTGCATTTCAAAGAGAAGAAACAATACATGGGGCTAATTATACAGACTTATTGGGAGAATGGGTGGTCAAAGGCAACGATGTCGTTCAGGACTCCGTTCGGGGCTGGGCAGAGTATGAAATGAAGATAGCTGCAGAAGGGGTCTACTCCGTAGAGGTGGATGTAGCCCCCCACTCTGGAGGCAGCCAAAAGAGAATACCCGTGGTTATCTCTGTGGATGGAGAGCTCGTTTCCAGAGAACTGCTTGAGGTGAAAGATGAGGGAGTGGCAACAGCTAAAGTATTAACACCTTGGTTAGGCTCTGGTAATCATATCGTGCGTGTTTTTATTGATAACACGTACAATTTTCGCAGAGCAAAAATCCAACAGTTAAGAGTCTACTCCGCGACAGGTACAGACTCTAACGGGAATGGAACGCCAGATTGGGTGGAAATCAGATCCCAGCGTCAAAATGGATTGGTTCGACCTGTTGCAGAGAGTAAAACGTCACCTATTTACCTTGAAGGAAGAGCGCGATTTACCTCTCTCATTCAGAGTAACCAATTGTTAGGTATCCAACAAGCGCCGAATGATACTTGGTACGCTGATCTGGATTTATCGGAGGAGTCTCCCACCGAGTTAGAATTGAATTATGAGAACGGAGCTGTAATAGAGCAAGAAACGATCGAATGGGTGGCGACGAACCTCCTCGAAGAGAACGCCCTCTCGATACGCCATGGAGATGCGCTAAGACTGAGTGCTTCCAATGTTTCAAAAGGCAGTTCATGAGAAGAGGTCGTCCTATCGATAGCTGGCACACAGTATAGTACGACAGCAGATCAGCCTGTAACCTATCAATTTAATGAAATTGGCGCACAGATCATCAATGTACTCCATACAGACACCAATGGCATTGAAACTAGCCATCAAGTAACAGTGAATGTTATCCCGAGAACTCCGATGGCTAGCCCTGTCTGCGTTGTCGGGTTTAAGCGCGATTGGGTTGTGGAGACACCATCATCAAATACAGTAGTTCAGATAGATGATGATATAACCATTTTTGAGAGTGAGGCGCTAAGTGGTGATTCAGGCTATCTGTATCATATCGCGACAAAGAGCCCAGACTCCCAGTACGCAGTAACTCGTTTAGGGCATGGTGGCCCTATCCTCAGTAGTGTAGAGATGAAAAGCTTATCATTAAAGTCTTCAGATAAAACAGGAGTTACTTACATTAAAGAGTTGGATGGGGGAACTTATCTTTTACAAATGCCAGTGATAGTGAGTCAACCGCTCGAGGGGGTAACAGTCCGTTGTGATATCTTTCTAGCAGGGGTGATGTACCCAGATGGCTCACGCCGTGTCGACTTGGAGGCAGAAGATTTTAATGAATTTGGAAGTTACACGCTAGAATTCATTAAACCTCAGAACGCTCATTCGAACTGTCATCGCTTTAGCGTTTGGCAAGATGGTAAGCGTATTGCCAGATTCAATTAACATCTAGATTACAAAGACTAGTTTCATGTTAGAAATCAAACATAGAGGAACGATAGCTGGTTTAGCCATATTAGCGATGGCTATAGCTTGGGCTGTCTACGATTCTGAAGAAAAGAGAGAAGGAGTGTCGGAATCAGAGCGGCCAACTAGATTTGATCAAGTTAGTAGATCAGAAAGACGAGATCGGGCAAATGTTGGAGCTCATTTTCACTCCAATAAAGATTTATCAGGGCAAGCCCATACAAAGCTGTCTCATCAAACATCACCCTCTCAAAACGGGGTAGTCAAACACAGAGGAGGTCAGCATCCAATCAAAGCACTGAGTGATGCCGTCCTACTCGGCAGCAAACAGTATGGCACCTCAAACTCCACCACTGGCAGTAATGAACAAAAATTGAGGGAATGGGATGAATGGAAGGCTCTTCGTCTAGGTGCAGGTGAAAGCCCTCCCGAATTAGATCTTTCTGAAGCGTTAAGGGAAAATAGTGAACAGTTTGAAATCACATCTTTAGAGCGAGCAGAAGTGATCCGAGCTTCAGCAATCCAGGGGATGACAGAGTCTGAAATAGAAGAGGCCTATCAGTTCCTTGAGAAAGGAACTCCTCCTCAAGGCATTTCAAAGTCCGCCTACCGTTGGCTATCTGATGAAATATTGATAGCTCTAAGAGAACAGGAAAACGTCCCTGTCGACTTCGTAGAGCGCCTTTCTCTAATAGCAAATAATGCTCAACAAGACCTTGTGTTACGTGATTATGCGCTCCAGCACCTAGGTCATTACCATGAGGAAAGTGGTAGCAACCCTAGAGCTATCGAGGAAACTTTATGGAAAGCGACACAGATTAAACAGGGAACGATAGCGGGAACGGCCCTCATTGCCCTACAGAATGCGGAAGAGGAAAATCGAATGATTTC
This sequence comes from uncultured Verrucomicrobiales bacterium, assembly GCA_964561965.1. GTDB lineage: Bacteria > Verrucomicrobiota > Verrucomicrobiia > Verrucomicrobiales > Akkermansiaceae > Rubritalea. Next base: position 1,276 of record CAZLQY010000053.1, on the reverse strand, counting down.
TAACTACAATCTACAGGAGAGAGCCATCAATATTCTCCAAACCAATTATACCGAAGAATCAAAAATCAGTGCCTTGGATGCTTTGCAAGAGAGCCAAAATCAAGTCGTCACCGATATGGTTCAAAAGATGGTGAGCGGAGCGGAAACACCAATCGCTCTAAAGATCAAAGCAAGAAATTATAAGAAATAAGACCTATGAAAAAGCGATATTTAATATGGATGTTAATGGTAACACCTACTGTTTATGCCGCCAATCCTCAGTTGAGCTGTACCCCCGTGGTGAAAGCTCCTCCAGAGGCCCAAGATGGAAGTATTAGTGGTGCGGCCTCCGAGAGTTTCATCGTTGAAATGGAAGGGGAAGATTGCCCCACTCCGGAGAAATATGAATGGGAATGGAGAGTGGCAGAACAATATGAAAGTACAGCGAAACGGGTCCCTGAATCTTTTTTTGACGATGAGACCTCGGAGTCACCCACAGTCCCAATGCCTCAATGGTATGCGGCAAACGGATCTGAGTGGCTTAGAGGGAAATCAGCGCCAGGTGCTGGAGAGGGAGCAAATTATAAAAAAGCGGAATATGAAGTCCGCTGCATTGTTACTCTTGAGGGTGATGAGCGTGAATCTGAATGGGTAAAGTGGAATGTCTTTGTCTTTAAAGAGAGTCCAGAAGTGTCGAGACCTAAGTTTAATGGTAGTCCCTCAATTAGCACAAGAGAATCGACGAAGGAAGAGAAGCAACGCCAGGCCAACCGTAGATACATCGCTTATGTCACGGATCGAGGCTCGATGCAACGAATTGAGGCAAAGTTAATAGAAAATGATATGCAGAAGGGGAATGGATTTTATAATAAAATTGTCGAAGTTCATGAGGGTGAACATCTGGATCAATGGGCGAACCAGGCACCATGGAAAAGCTTGTTTAATGTGGATGTTTATTATAACGAATTCAAAAATTTGACGTGTTTTGGAAGAGATGCTCGTCAGGCTGAATGGAACTTGGAAGATGATATTGACCGCTTAATTCAAAGGAAAATAAGAGCAGATATAAAGAGTGGAGAACGAACAAGCGGGGATCGTGAAATTGCAGCTCATACAAAGAGTAATGCTACTGCTCCGCCTTTTCTGAAGCAACATACGTCACACTGGAGAGCTTCGAATAAATAATGGAACAAACGACATAGTTAAATGAGAAAGATTTTTATAATTCTAGTTACTCTGTTCTCCATACGCATTAACCTAAGGTGTAAGTCTTTTAAAATAAATGAACTAAATTGCA
>CAZLQY010000052.1:0-20674 GCA_964561965.1 uncultured Verrucomicrobiales bacterium | reverse complement strand
GCAATTTAGTTCATTTATTTTAAAAGACTTACACCTTAGGTTAATGCGTATGAGTGACAGTACTACAATCCTGCCGTAGTTTATAAAATAGCTATCCGCCAATTTCATAGACTACCAAATGCCCATCTCTTCTAAAATTTGGCCTATTGCCTGCCTTTCCTTATCCGTCAAATGTTCACTGAATTCTGACGTTTTTGTCAAAAGCGCATCTTTAAGGTGAACCAGTACTTGTTGTTTCACAATATCAGGCAATGCCTCAAAAGCAGGGCTACCAATCATGTAAGAACAACGATACTTGAATAAACGACCAACTCCTCGCAATTCTCTTAAGCCAATAATTCCGCCCTCTTTCACCTTGGCATTCTCAAAATCTTCAACAAATTCAGCACTCCCACTCAACCCATCTCCCAACATTGTAGCTTCACCATAAAATAGCAATTTTTGAACAATGTCTTCAGAAAGGCTATTCGCTACTCTCCATGCAGAGCTCTCTCGATCGCCCTCAACTGCTTCAGGTTCTATCGCCTGATAAAGGAACCACGCTCTCTCGTAACGTAACTTAGCAGTAATTAATGCGTTATGCACCGTGCATTGATGCTCTAAAACAGTGAGAGCTACGATATCACTGGTTTTACGTAAATAAACATCCTTTAAAAACGATAGTTCACTCAAACCTCTCGTATCTTTCGTAATATTTCTAATTGCTAATGTATTACCTAAATGCTCATTTTCATCCCAATCCCCTGTCACAAACCATCCACCCCAGCGTTCGGAGTACGGACTAGTATGTGTCGTATCAAAAGAGCCCGCACGGATTTGTTGAGTGACTTCATCAACCGATACGGATCGAACAAATACGCCTGGTATATCATTCGTTCTTCTCGATACATGGCAATTAAGGCAGGAATCTGGCCGTTCAATAATCGGCTTTTGGTCTATGATCCGAGGAGGTCTAATCAGATAAAAAGCCATCCCTAAATTTTCATCATGAATGGCGATCTCGATATCGCCACCTCTTACGTAACCAACGTAGGTCGTATCATTAAAATAAATCGCACGTGGCGAAGCCATAGAAATCAGCCCGCGCTGTAGACTTGTTTTCGAATACACCAAGACTTGCGAACTAATTGGCACATTCAAATAACGGAGAACTTTCTCTAAAAGTGAGCGCTCTGAACGCACACCATCTTCAAACCCGTCTTTAAGTTTTAATTGCTCTACAGCATTCTTCGCCTGACTTTGGCTGTATAGTGTAGGCTCTAGCTCAAAAAAATCAACGGCCCTCATTTCAGAAATAAATGCTCCCCATAAGAGAACATTTACTCTGAATAATAATTGAAGATGTCCGGTCCGCACTCGTTTCATAGCTTCATTTTAAATCTAGCAACCAATGAAAGCTATGACGATAAAAGACAACCCATTATTGTCTAGTTTAGAAAACTGTCATTACTGATATTTTCATGATCAACCTTTCAAGGCTTACTCCGGGCCGAAAAACTCATAATGCACTTTCTCCTGAGGGTGCCCAAGTTCCTTCAAGGACTCAATGACACTCTGCATCATTCCCGCAGGGCCACAGAAGTAAACTTCTGTTTCTGCCGTCAAAAACTCTGAAATTGCTTTTGTGGAGAGATATCCTTCACTGTGAAATGCTCCTGCACAACGATCCTCCTCACAGGGAGAAGTATATCTAATGTGAATCTCCATGGAATCACGCCCTTCAGCGATACTAGCTACTTCCTCCTTCAATGCATGCTTTTCCCCATTCGTAGCAATATGTAAAAATGTCGTAGGGTTACTCTCGATTGCATGAAACATTGACAAAATAGGAGTCAAGCCCACACCAGCAGATATTAATAATAGCGGAGTCTCTTTCCTATGATCCGCTAGGAAAAAATCTCCGCAAGGTGGCCCAATATCTAGTATCGAGCCTACTGACACTTCATTGTGTAAATAATTAGATACATACCCATCTGGGCAATCACTATCAGAAGTTTCACGCTTCACACTAATACGGAAGTGATCCCACTCAGGTGAACCTGATAAGGAGTAATTCCTCATAGTTGTCGTTGCCGCCCCCGGTTCATCGGAAGCAGGTAGAGCTACTCGTATTGTAAGAAATTGGCCTGCACGAAAAGCTGGAAGTGTTTCCCCATCAGTAGGCCTTAGATAGAATGATGTAATCTCTTCACTTTCTTGTTCTTTCTTAAAAACTTCCAGCTCACGAAACCCTGACCAACCTCCGGGATGACTCACTTGCTCCTTATAGAGCTCTTCCTCCGCCCCAATAAGGACATCAGCCAAAAAACCATAGGCCTCTCCCCAAGCTTTTAAGAGCTCAGGTGGTGCCGGATTAAGAATATCATCAATTGAGCCCAATAAATGCTCTCCTACGATAGGATAATGCTCGGGCTTTACCCCTAAAGAAGCATGTTTATTACCTATACGGCTCACTGCTGCCGCTAATGCCTCAGGAGTTTCGATGTTTTGGGCAAATGCACAAATCGCACCACCCAACGCTCTCTGCTGTGCACCTGATTCTTGGTTTGATGTATTAAAGAAATTTTTCACCTCAGGATTTCCCTCGAATAATCTTCGATAAAAATGCTCCGTTAAAGCCAAGCCGTTTTCCTGAAGAAAAGGTATTGTCGCCTTTACCGTTTCTATTGTCTCATTTGATAAAACCTTGCTCATATAGCTGTTATATAGGCATTTCACGATCCATTTTCCAAGCACATTAATCAGAATTAAAAAACGCTCAAATTCCTAGTTTTTCACCAACTGGAACTCATTGAACTTTGAAGGTTTTACATCAACCATACAGCCATTCACGCTTAATCGACATAAGCTTAACTTTCATATTTTTCTGAAATATTAATTCGATAAGACCTTACTTTTTAAAGAAGTACTCAGGCTTTATAATCATTCCATTTCACAGATCATTTTCTCTTTCCACACTCACCACAAACATAACATTCTAAAACCGTCACATAATGGAATGTTATCAATAATGAATTTTTAAAAGTTAATCCTTTATATACTTATTTTAAACACATTACAGACTTTTATTCTTTACTCTATATCATACTTATTCCATCATAATTCTCTATGGTTAAAAAATCACTATCCCTACTAACCGGTTGTTGCCTCCTAGGCTTAGCCACAACCGCATCGGCCGTTGTCGTTTTTGAAGAAGCGTTTCCTGACCCTGATGGACCCGCAGCAGATAGACCTACCACTGTCGGGGCTGGAAACTTAGATGTTACCGGCTCCATCGCTTACCTTGGTGGTTCTATCGTCCTTACTGCTGATGGAGGTAACGAAAGAATTGAACTAGAATCATCAGCAGCAGCCCCTGCTGGTAGTTTCACTTTTGATGCTTCCCGCACAGGTACTGGTAACAATAACGTATTTGTACAATTAGTTGATGGCATCGTCCGAAATACAGGCGGCAGTCCCGAAGCTGCTTTCACAGATACTCTAAACTTAGGCACCGCTGCCTTAGGCGGCGTTACCACACCAACACCGATTAGTTACTTTTTCAATGTCAGTGGAGCAGCCATTACCTATACAGCTCCGGATGGATCAACAGCAAGCTTAGCGAACAATGCATATGATCTTTACGTCGGAAATACTCTGACTGGTGGTGACGATCAAACTTCTGCTACTGGTGGCGTTCCTACAGCTGGTGTCGATACATTAGTGCTTCAAACATTTGGTGCTCAAAGCGGTGGAGTTTACACATTTGATAATTTTGTCTTCAGCACAATCGTTCCCGAGCCATCAGCTACTCTATTAGTTGGGCTAGGACTGGGACTAGGTCTTACAAGCCGTCGCCGTCGGAACAGATAATACTCCTCTTTAAAAAACCAAAGGAGCCCTGTTTCCTGAATGGATCGTATTCCATTCAGCGTATTAGACGTCATTCCCATCAGCTACAAAACATATTCTATATATGCAGGGCCATTAGCTGATGGCTGACAGTCCTCCGTTCATGAATTATAAATTCATCACTTCCTCACCTAGAAGAAGTAAGTTCAAATGAATAGGTGCGCTATTTTACAGCATCAGCTATCCGTCAGATCGTCTTGAAATAATCCTGACGTATGGATTTACCGTGTTTTCACAATCAAACTCATGCTCTCACATTTCTCAGCGAGCGTTTGCCAATGAGATAACGCGAAAACCAATTGATCCAAAGCCTACGTTGCCAAAAATCCACTTTGAATTTTCTCATTCGCTCTCTATGACTTCATCATGAATGAAGTTTTTGATATTGATCAAGTCATTGTAGCACGAAAAACACTCAAAGTCATCGCTCCAGAGCCACTGGCCATTAACGATACTCGTGCTCAAATTGAAGAACTTATAGCTATCGCAGGTGCTGCACCATTTCATTACCCCTGCGCTAGCTCTCATCAAGAACAACTCCCATCCATCGTCCCATGGAGATTCCACATGCTGGATGCTAAAGGTTGCCGTGACCTACTCTTACTACTGGAGCGCAACAACACCCAAGGTGGTAAAATCATGGGCATGTTAGCTGCGGCAGACGCTATGATCCAAGTCACTTTTTTACCAGACGGGATAGCTACTGATACCCCCTATGTGGGTGATCTGAAAAACATGGAACACATCGCTGCAGCCTCTGCAGCTACTCAAAATTTACTGTTAGCTGCCACAGCTAGGGGCCTGGCTAATTATTGGTCTAGTGGAGGAGTGCTACGAGAGTCACTAACTTGGAAAACTATGCATATACCTGAGGGTGAAATCCTGTTAGGATCCATCTTCATTTTCCCAAAAGACATTACAAATTTAAGTACCTCTGAGGGTAAACTCAGGGACAGTAAAGGAAGCCCCAATACATGGTCACGCTGGTGCAACCTCTAATCATCAAATATACCTTACAACGATTATCTCATGATTCCTATCTTACGCATTCTACGCCTTACCGTACACCTCACCGCCTTCTCCACCCTCTTCGGGCTTAGCTTACCCGCCCTCATTGCTCAACAAGTGGATGTGAAGCAGACCAAGGCCACTTCAAAGTTCAAGCAGATCAAAGGAGTCAATACTTACCGCGACATCGAATTCTCTAAACCTGAAGGGCATTCTCTCAAACTAGATCTTTATTTACCAAAAGAGCCTTCTAGTAAAACACTACCCGTAATCATCTGGGTACATGGTGGAGGCTGGGTAAAAGGAAGTAAAACGAACTGTAAAATCAGCTTTCTCGCTCAACGCGGTTTTGCTGTCGTAAGCACCAGCTATCGCCTCGTTGATATAGCCCAGTGGCCCTCTCAGATCAACGATTGCTACGAAACTGTCCGCTGGATCAGAAACAATGCCACACAATATGGATTCGATGCTCAACACATTGGGATCATGGGTAGCTCAGCAGGCGGGCACCTCGCCGCTCTGGTGGGCACACGCCCTTATCCTGGAAAAGAGGTGACCTCTAGCCGTGTGCAGGCTGTCTGTGATTGGTTTGGCCCTACAGAGCTACTGACGATGCCACCAAACACTATCTCAAAAAAGCGCACACGCGCTGATGTCGAAACGAGCAACGGAGCGAAACTACTCGGAGCTACTGTCATGGACGCTCCTAAATTAGCCAATGATGCTAGTGCCCTACACCACGTATCTAGCAGCGATCCCCCTTTCTTAATCATGCACGGGAGTGAAGACAAAGGGGTACCTATTAGCCAGAGCCAATCTCTCCACAAAGCGCTTGTGAAAGCCCGCGTACCTTCAGAATTTATCACCATTCAGGGAGCTGCCCACGGTGGCCCCCTCTTCCGAACTCCAGAGGTTTACGACAAAGTCACTGAATTCTTCCGTAGACACCTTAAATGAGAATGAGCCCACTCGGGTTAGCCCCCCTCAAATTGGTAGCCCCACCGTGGCACTCTCACCATGGAACCACTCCTTTTCAGCCTATTCTCAACAATGTTACCCAAAACGAAACGCAATAATTATGGGATACAGAGACTCTGTATTACAAATTACTGAGAGTCATATCCATGTGGATACTTCGTCTGCCACTTCCAAGTAGATGCAACCATCTCATCTAAGCCAAATTTAGCTTTCCACCCCAAGTGGTCATTGCAAAATGTGGGATCCCCTATACTGGTAGCAACGTCTCCTGAACGGCGAGGTTCAATAACAGCTTTGATTTCTTTACCAGAAATACGCCGAAAGGCTTCAACCATTTCTTTTACGGAATATCCTCTACCTGTTCCAACGTTATAGGTTAATGTACCTTGCTTTTCTTCAAGAATTTTTTCAATGGCTTTCACATGCGCCTCCGCTAGGTCCACAACATGAATATAATCACGCACACCCGTTCCATCAGGTGTATCGTAGTCATCACCAAATATGGAAACTTGATCACGCAGCCCAGCCGCTACTTGGCTGACATAAGGTAAGAGATTAAACGGGTACTCAGGGTCTTCACCAATCTCACCTGATTCATGCGCCCCCACTGGATTAAAGTAACGCAATAATACAACGTCCCAATCATTCGCCTTTCCTGTATCTTTTAAGATCTGCTCCATCATCAATTTCGAATGACCATAAGGATTTGTCGCCCCTGTAAGAGCGTCCTCCTGTAAAGGCATTGTTTCTGTCACCCCATAAACAGTCGCTGAGGAGCTAAACACGATTTTTGAGATCTGATGCTCCACCATCACCTCACAGAGAACTAGAGAGCCTGTGATATTGTTTTGATAATAAAGAAGAGGCTCTTCCACAGATTCTTTCACCGATTTCTTTGCTGCAAAATGAATCACAGCATCGATCTCTTTTTCTTTTTCAAAAACGGCACTCAGCGCCTCTTTATCTAAAATACTCACTTCATAAAATGTGAGCTCTTTTCCTGTGAGCAATTTTACACGCTGCAGAGACTTCTCAGATGCATTCGAAAGATCGTCGACGACGACGACATCGTAACCATTATTTAAGAGATCAATACATGTATGAGATCCGATATAACCGGCTCCCCCGGTAACTAAAATTTTAGGCATTTTTCTATATTGGGTTTTTTATGATTTCATAGCTTCCTTTGTATATCACCATAACTTCCGCGAGAGAGGCTATGCAACAACTTTAAAACGAAGCAATTCTTTAGAAAAAGAACGCCACCATCACTCTAATGTCGAGCATTTTACTCCTATCTCTAATGGAACTAAAGAATCTTCTCAATGATATCACCTTCTTCTAGATCTTTTAATCGAGCTTCCGAGAGTAAATAAAGGGTTTTGAGACTTTCTAAAGTGGCAATAGCCTGTCGATCATGAAAGCTATCACCTTTTTTCTTCAAAGAACGGCCTAATGATCTTAATTCCAAGTTCATCTCCAAGATACTTTCGAAAAACTCTACTTCACTCGCCGGTACATAGGGCTGTAGAATTTCTAATTGAAGTTCCAATTCTTCCTGAACCTTATAAGCAAATTCACTAGAAATATTAAGATGACTTTCCTTTTTAAGCAATCCAGCAAGAGGCCGAGTAATATCAACAATATCCATCGCAAAAAACCGGGGATCTAATGTCTCCTCACCCTCTCCAGAGCCCGCAGTTAATAGAAGCTTTGCGGAGATATGCGCAGGGCAAAGCTCTACAATTTCAATTAATTTTTCACGAACAAAAGGGTTTTCAATAAAGGTTTTTATCGAAGAATTCACAGGAGCTGCTTGTTGAACTTCTTCAAACAAGGCAGAAGCCAAAGCATAAAAATCCGTCTTCACCTCCTCCCCACTCCAAACGACCGCTTCAGCAAGGCTCGAAACAGCTATAATTTCATTTTGTAATAAAAATTGCCACTCATCCATGGCTATCAGCTGTGATACATCATCTTCAGTACTAGGTGTGATCAAGATTCTATGATCTGATTCTACCTTCCTTAAAGCTTTCAAATTAGACCACATTATATCCGGCCGAATAAAATCACCATTCTTAGCTAGACTAAATCCAATAACCAGCTCCTCGTTTAAGGCCTCTCCAGAAAGTAAGGAGTGTACCATCATCACCATCGGCGCAGCCACGCTATGTTTACTAAGGTATGAATACCTCAATGGTATCGTGAACTCGAGCTTTCCTTTTGGTAACTCCCCACTCCAGAGGGTAGTCATAGCAGCCTCACAAGCTGCCCTCAACTGATCTTCATTCAACAAGTCCCCATTACTCACTGCTTCCAAAAAAACCATTTCAGTCTCTTCACTTCTCCTAACCTGGACGCTAAGAGAAGTCACCTCCCCAGTATCCTCATAATAACGATATTCATTATCCTCTGGAAGTTCTAACTCTTTTGATTCTGAAACTATAGAACTATAAAGGAGTGTTGCATTCTGAAGAGCATAAGACTCAGGATACACCATTCTATCCACAGGTAACTCAAGAGGCTTTATCGATCCATTCTCACTCTCTAACAATGTATTTTTCTCACTCAATAATAATACATTGTTCTTTTTAGAATTGTTTGAATTCGTCACCACACTAGCCTTTTTCAACACTTCTTCTTTTGCAGAATATGCTTTCAAAGTAGGGACAATGCCTAACCAGCGGGCTTGAAGTTCAGCGTGTTCTTTCAGCAACACATTACCTCCATCCACATGTAGTAACGTATCCTTAATCATATCAGATAATAAGTTTGCCTCCTTACCTGCTGCTTCCTTTTCTAAGTATGCCACCATTTTCTCTATCTTACGTAGAGCTAGTTTAAAGTCCTTAGGATCGGTAAACTGACGAATCTTTCCTCTCAAAAAGAGCTTATTCAAACGAAGAGCGTGCTCATTTTTCCCATCAAGCCGAAGAGCCAAGCCAATCAACTGAGCACTACACCTCAGCTCTTCAGCCACAGGCTCCTGTTCTCTCTGAGCTAAAGTCGAAAGTGCCTGAGACAATATAATCATTGTAGATCCATCTAAAGGTATACGATCTACCCTTACAATCTGCGCATGATTATTTGCTGCGATATAAGAATCCAAAGCCATGCATGGCAATGGACAGAGTAGAATCAATAAATGGACAATGTTTCGCTTCATAGTTTAGCCAAATCAATCTGAAAATAATTTCGAACCACACTACTTCATTTCAACCTAAGGCTGCAAGATTACAAAATGCTCTTTTTTGTCGGCAAGGGCATATCTGCACTATTATACCCTACACATGCCCAATCCCAGTTACACTACAATAGAAGATGTCATGTTTTTTGATACAGACCTCGGCGGCGTCATTCATAATTTAGCATACCTAAGAATGATCGAAACCGCTCGAACCAAACTCTGTGTCGAAACTCTGGATATGAACCTTACAGAAATGATTAAAACAGGAGTATATCCCGTACTACTTCGGACAGAAGTAGACTATAAGAACCCAGGCACATTAGGTGATAAGATTGTCATTACCTGCTCATTAGATCGTATAGAAAATGTACGCTTCTGGGTAAAATCTGAAATACGAAAACAGGGTGATGACGCCTTATTAGTGACCTGTAGACAATCTCTTACTCTCGTAAAAATGCCAGAAAAGAAGCCTACTCGCCTGCCCAAAGAATGGGTCAAAAAATGGAGTTAACTCTTTCTATTAAAATAACTTAACTACCTTTTACCCTGTACTTTTTCTAGCCAAATTGAAAGTAAGGCCACATCAGCTGGTGTGATACCTGCAATACGGCTAGCCTGCCCAATTGTCTGAGGCCGAATATCAGAGAATCTTTGCTTCGCTTCACGTTTAAGGCCATGAATCGCTTCATAATCAAAATCTTCCGGTAATTTTTTACCATCCATTTTTAGTAAACGATCTACTTGCTTTCTCTGTCGTTCCAGATGCCCCTCGTACTTAAAGTTCGTCTCCAGTACCTCCCACAATTCATCACTATAGCGGTTACGTATATCCTCAGGTAACTGCGTATAGACATTCTCATTCCTTCTAAACCAATGATCTAATTTAATACCCTCATATGCCTTTGCCCGTATCATCTCAGATCCTTCATCAATCATACGTTGTTTATCTGCAGTAACGATGACACGCTCACCACTCACAATACCTCTCTCTGCAGCCTTCGCTGTAAGGCGAAGATCTGCATTATCCTGACGAAGTAATAAGCGATATTCTGCTCTTGAAGTAAACATCCTGTAAGGCTCTGTGCAGCCCTTCGTCACAAGATCATCAATCATCACACCAATATACGCCTCATCCCTCCTGAGATAGAAAGGCTCCTCCCCTTTCACTTTTAACGCGGCATTCACCCCAGCCATCAAACCTTGTGCTGCTGCTTCTTCATAACCTGAAGTCCCATTAATCTGACCAGCAAAGTATAAGTGAGAAATTCTTTTCGTCTCTAAAGTAGGATACAATTGTGTAGGTGGACAATAATCATATTCTACTGCATATCCTGGCCGGATAATCTCTGCCTTCTCCAAGCCGGAGATGGAATGTAGAAAATTCAATTGCACATCGTAAGGTAAAGACGTTGAAACACCATTAATATAATACTCTAACGTCTGACGGCCTTCAGGTTCTAAAAAGATTTGATGTCGCTCTTTCTCAGAAAATTTAACTACTTTATCCTCAATAGAAGGACAATACCTAGGACCCACCGATTCTATTTTCCCAGAATACATGGGAGACTGATGCAAGTTTTCTCGAATAATGTCATGCGTTTCTGGGTTAGTCCAAGTAATCCAACAAGGTGATTGTTCCACGTGGAACTTTTTATCTTTCCATCGATTTAACGTAAACACTTCATCCTCCCCACCACTAATGGTATGTGCCATATAAGAAAACAATGGAGCAGGTGTATCTCCTGACTGTCTTTCACACTTAGAGAAATCAATAGATCGGCCATTAATTCTGCAAGGTGTCCCAGTTTTAAAGCGTTCTACATCAAACCCAAGCTCTTTTAAGCTATCCGAAACTGTGGAAATAGCATCACCCATTCTCCCCCCTTTTTCATTTTTCAGACCAACATGCATTAATCCACGCATAAACGTCCCAGCTGAAAGTATCACAGTTTTCGCCCTTATTTCCATATGCAGACTGGTTCGAATCCCAACGACTTGATCATTTTCCACAAGTATTTCTGCAACGTTTCCTTGATGGAGATCTAAGTTTTCTTGTTGTTCCACCATCCACTTCATCCTAAATTGATAAGCTTTTTTATCACACTGCGCTCTAGGGGCCCTTACACTCGGTCCTTTTTTCTGATTAAGCATACGAAACTGTATCCCCGTCGCATCCGTATTTACCCCCATCACTCCACCAAGAGCATCAATTTCACGAACCATATGCCCTTTCGCAAGACCACCAATCGCTGGATTACAGGACATCGCCCCAATAGTATCCAAGTTTTGAGTAAGCATAGCAGTAGTGCAATTCATACGGGCCGCAGCCATAGCTGCTTCAACTCCAGCGTGCCCAGCACCTATCACTAGCACATCGTATTCTTTAGGATAACAGAACATAATAATCAACCCAATCAGGGAAATCAGACTGTATCGGCAAAGTCACCTCTAGCAAGCATCGATTACTAGAACCAAGATGTTCCACGTGGAACATTAATCTCTATACAAATAATATTCAAACACATCCACCTTGCAAGATCGCTTGATTTAACACAACATCCATCACAAACCATGAAAGACTTCTACCGCAGATTCATTGCTCTAGCTATCGTGTTTACAATCGCTTTCTTAGTCGTCTATGCGGCTAGAACCGCCTTAGGAGGCCGAGGGCTTTTCCACCTCTTTAAAGGATCTACAGCACAACAACATCTCCCAGAGACCTATACTCTCCCAAAAGAAGCACTCTTCTCAGGTGATAACGCCTTATCTGCTTTAGAAAGGATTAGTAAGGAATCTTCTGATTTAACACAAGCCGTCCTACCCTCTGTAGTAAGTATAGACACAGCAGGAACTTCAAATGAGCACGTACGAGATAGATACGGCCGTACCTTCATTCGTAAAAAAAGCACTTCAGGTGAAGGCTCAGGAATTATTGTAAGTAAAGAAGGCCATATCGTAACTAATCATCACGTCATCGCTAATAAAGACTCTGTCAAAGTCACACTAAACAATGGGAAAAAGTACTTAGCTACTTTAATTGGTGAGGACCCCTCCCTTGATATCGCAGTTCTTAAACTTCGTAGTAATGACACGTTCACACCTCTCAGTTTCGGAGATTCAGACAAGGCCCTTGTAGGTGAACTTGTCTTTGCCATCGGTAATCCCTTCGGATATGAAGGGACGGTAACTCAAGGTATCATCTCCGCGAAAGAGCGCTCTCTCTCAGAATCTCAACGAGACCTCTTACAAATCAGCGCTGCCATAAATCCTGGTAATTCTGGAGGTCCCCTCGTAGATATACGTGGACAAATTATAGGAATTAATTCCGCTATTTTTTCTAGTGACAGTAAAAACCCCGGTTTTCAAGGAATAGGCTTTGCCATCCCTGCTAACGATGTCAAACGCACTCTCTCAGATATTCTTGAACGAGGAAAACCAATCCGTGGTTATCTAGGAGTAGCCATGCAAGATCTTTCAAAAGAGTTACGCGCTCTGCTAGAATACTCACACAATGGTGGTGCTGTTATAGAATTTATTCGTCCAGAAAGCCCCGCAGAAAAGGCCAAACTCAAAGAAAATGATATCATCACAGAATTCAATGGCCAAACTGTAGAAAATCTACGCCACATGATTCAACTCGTACACCGTAGTAAAATCGACACACCAATACCACTGACTCTATGGAGGGAAGGTGCTATAATGAAATTAGATATATCACTTAGTGAAAATCCTAATGATTATAATCCTCAAATGCCTGCCCCAACAAATAATCAAGACATAGCCGAAGCCATCGGGATAGAGGTACGGGGTTTAAGCATCAGAGATCAAATTCGGGGACTAAGAGGAGTAGTCGTAGACGGCATACTCAATTCTTCGGCTGCACACCATCTCGTCAAACAAGGTGATGTCATTTATAAAGTGAATGGAAATCTTGTACGTAGCAGAAATGAATTCTTCTATTACCTTCTACAAACTGCTACCAGTGTCCCTACGACCTTACACATTTACAGAGACGGAAAACACTTAGAACCAATTGACATTCCTGCTGTAGGAATACAGTAAACCTTCTCTTTTATATTTCAGAATTGCAAAACACTTTAAACCATTTACATTACAAACATATGAAGAAATTGATATTTGCCATCACAGTTTTTGCTTCGGCTGCTCTATTACAATCATGCCATACAGTTGCTGGTGTAGGAAATGATCTTTCCAAGTTTGGGACGGGAGTTACAAACACAGCTTCTGGTAAAACATGGGACGGTCAAGCTCTACAGCGTAGAGTAGCGCCTCCTTTACAAGTACCAACACGCTAGAGGCTAGAGAGTTTTTTCTCTTCATCTTTTCCTCCAGCATTTTAACTCACTTTATCAGTGTATTCCAATCATAGATTCTAAGACTTGGAATACACTGATATTATTTAGTCTAAGAACTTCCCAGGATTAAGAATTCCTTTAGGATCCAGAGCATTTTTGATATCATGGTGTGTCTTCATGGCTACTTCCCCAAGAGCCTGGCTTAACCAACGTTTCTTAGCCAAGCCTACACCATGTTCCCCAGTAATAGCTCCCTGATGTTCTAATAACCATTGAAATAAACGATCAAGAGTTTCTTCCGCTTTTGCTCTCACCTCAGGATCATCCCAGTCTCCTACCATGACATTGGTATGAATGTTACCATCTCCAGCATGCCCAAAGCAAGCTACTGCTAAGCCAGTTTCTTTTTGTAATTGATGAGCATACTCAACAAGTTCGACAAGTTTCGATCTAGGTACAACCACATCTTGATTAAGCTTGCGCAGCCCTGTTGCTTTTAACGAATAGGAAAAATCTCTTCGAAGTTGCCATATTTTCTCACAAGCCATTTCATCTTCTGCAATATCTACTCGTAATGAACCAAGTTTTATAATGAAATCTTCTAATTTTTTTAATTCACTAGCAACTGTTTCCTTTTGCCCATCGATTTCGACCATTAAATACGCATCACCTGGTGGCATGTTTTCTGATCCTAAATAATCACGTGCTGCTGCCATAGTAAAAGAATCTGTAACTTCTAATGCACTTGGTAAAAAACCTGAATTTAAAATAGATTGTACTGCTGAAGCTACGGATGAAAAATCCGCAAATGATGCACCTATCATAGCTCTAGTCTGAGGATGTGGGATTAAACGAACAATTACTTCTGTAATCACACCCAACATTCCTTCAGAACCAATAAAAATAGCACCGAGATCAAACCCCTGTTTATTTTTATGACAACGCCCACCAGTACGAAGTATGTCTCCATTAGCTAGCACCACTTCTAGGCCTAGAATATACTGTTTTGTTACTCCATATTTTAAACAACGCGGCCCCCCAGCATTTGTCGCTACATTACCACCAATACAACATTCCTTTAGCGATGCTGGATCTGGTGGATAATACCAACCACGTTCACGCACTGCATCCTGTAAATCACCTACAACCACTCCAGGCTGACATACTGCCACTCCATCTTCAGGATTAATTTCGAGAATCTGATTTAAATGTTTGAGAGAAAGACTAATACCTCCATTTACTGGTACACACCCTCCTATATGCCCAGTCCCAGTCCCCCTCGTCGTCACCGGGACATTATGGCGATTCGCATATTTCATTACTAATGAAACGTCCTGAGAGCTCTCAGGAAAGACGACAACCTCTGGCATGGCACTGGAATGCCATTTATCTGTAGAATGCTCTACAAGGGTATCCTGAGCGCGAGAAACACGACGATCATCAAAGAGCTCAATTAAATCATGATAAAGAGTATCTGTATTCACGGCCATAGACGTAGCCGCGAACATTCATTTATGCAATGTGAGAATACCCTATTCTTATTATCGAGCTGGGAAAATCTCTATAGCATATTCCCCAATTTTATAGTTAGCCCCTGCCTGCTCTACAATATAATTTAAAACGACAGAAGCTGGCAGATTCTTAAGATTTAAGGTGATTTGCTTATTTTTGATCTTTGATTGAGGATCTTTTAACACAAAATTGACTCCATGAGCCTCGCCATAGTCTCTTTCCATTAAAGAATACATAATTTCTAAAGAATCTGCTAAGGTCTCACCTGAAAGATCTATGACTTCAAAACGCATTTGTTTAAAGGTATTCGTAAGAGCTCTTGTTTGCTTCTCTTTAAGTATTTTATCTCTATTAGTACGAATATAATTAACCTGATATTGTGCTTTTGAATGTTGAGGATCTAATTTTAAAACATTTTTGAAGTGTAATAGTGCTTTATCAGGATCAAAGGCTCTAATGTTTATTCCTTTGTTGTAAGCTGTATGAATCTGCTGTGCTAATTGAGCTCTTTCTTTTTGAAGAGGATCTGCAGACAAAGAGGTCATGTAGAAAATACTGCAACCAAGGATCGTGTTTATTATATTTAGTTTCATCATATTTGTAGGTATCTATTTATTTTCTAAGGCTTTCCTTTTATCTGGTTACAAAGGGGTTCTCTTTTTTCTAAAATAACTAGTTATTCACTTGGTTGATTATTATTTTATTTTTTAAAAAAAAGGACTCTTCTTCTTCTTCTTCTGAATAACTAGCTTAAATTAGAGTTCTACATTGATTCTATAAGAGTTCCACAGTGTTGATAGTCTGTGAATAAGTCAATAAATGAAGTGAGTTATTCTGCCTCTCGACCATTAGCTTATAAACTATTATTCACAAATTACAAATTACTCACAAATTAATCCCACTTATTCACAAGGATTTTTTATGAAATAGAATGGTTAAAAGTAAAGATGGATGGATAAGAGTTTAAGGTTTTTTTCTTTTGATTTTCAAATTAGGATTTTCATTATGAAAACGGACGAAGAATGGATGAACATTGCCTTAAAAGAGGCTGTTAAAGCAGAAGGCTGTACAAGTCCGAATCCGTTGGTTGGGGCTGTATTGGTAAAAAATGGCGTAGAATTAGGAAAAGGCTATCATCATAAGGCTGGTCAATTACACGCAGAACGCGAAGCTCTTGCAGATGCCTATTCTAGGCACTCTAAAGATGATTTAATAGGTGCTACAATCTATGTGACATTAGAGCCTTGCTCGACGAAGGGAAAGACACCTCCATGCGTTTCTGGTATCATTGATGCAGGAATTAAAAAGGTAGTCTATGGAGCTGTAGATCTTAATCCAGCTCATCGAGGTGTCGCGGATAAGATATTAGCTGAGCATGGTATTAGGGTAATTTCAGGAGTAGAGAGAGAAGCGTGTGAACTTCTATTAAGGCCGTTTCATAAACGTATCACTCAGGGTTTACCATGGGTGATTGCGAAGACGGCGATGAGTTTAGATGGTAAAATTACGCGTCCATTTGGAGAAAGCCAATGGTTAACTTCTCCAGAAGCTAGAGAAGTTGTACATCAGTTGCGTGCTAAAGTAGATGCTATTGTGGTAGGTGGCCGTACTGTAAGAAAAGATAATCCTAAATTAACTTTGCGTGGAGAAGGTTTGTTAGTCGATAAGATTCAACCCTATCGCGTCGTTTTAACCCATGCGGGTAGGAGTAAATTGCCTGATGAAGCTCATATTTTTAATGATGAGTTTAAGGAACGTACGATTGTAATGGAGGATATACCAATGCCTGAAGTATTAAAACATTTAGCAGAATTAGGCTGTAATAGTGTTCTACTAGAATGTGGTGGTCGATTAATGAGTGAATTTGTTGATCAGGATTTGATCGATGAATATGCTATATTCTACGCGCCTATGGTGACTGGAGGTGAAGATTTAGGCTTTGGTGGAGTAGGTATAGCGGAGTCAGAAAAAGCTCAGAAGTTGAAGGAGATTCAATACACAAAGATTGGGAACGACATTTTAGTACAGGGCGTTGTTAAGCGTGAGGAAGAATTCTGCTGTCTAGATTAAAGGTTTGCCCTGAAGTATGTAGAAGTTGTTGGTGGAGGAATTGAAGAAATTCTGCAACTTGGCGTGTTTCATTAAAGCGTCCAAGTGTATGCTGCTGGCGAATAGCATCAGTTTTGGATTGTTCGAGATGCTCTGTCATTTTACTGGAAAGAAATCCGGGGAGTACACAGTTTACTCGGATGTTAGAAGGGCCCAGTTCTTTTGCTAAAGATTTGGTAAGACCTATTAAACCAGCCTTAGCAGTAGCGTAATTACTTTGTCCTATATGAGGATGAATTGCTGAGTAACTAGAGAGAAAGATGATGTGGCCAAAGCCTTGTTTTAGCATATGTTTTGAGCTTTCTCTAGCACAACGAAAAGCTCCGTTTAGATTTGTTTCTATAACGGTTTCCCATTGTTGAAGATTCATGCGTAGCAAATGGTTGTCTTCTATAATAGCAGCGTTACAGATGAGGCAATCGATGTTATTTTGATTCGAAAAATAGGATTGTACGGATTCTAAATTAGAGACATCAAGCTCGTGCCGACTAGGGGTTAACATTGTACCGTTCCAGAGAGAATGTACTTCCTGAGCTAAACTCCCCTGCCCTCCTGTAATGATAGATTTCATATGCTGGTGCCACCTTGGCGAGCTGCTGGAAAGAGACAAGTGGATATTTATTGGCTTATTCTAGAATAAAATGAAATGGGAAAGGATTGGAATGTTTGATGAATTTTATTAGTCTATTGGCGTGGAAGCAATAAAGATTCGGGGTGCTCGCCAGCATAATTTGAAAGGAATTGATGTCGATATACCACGTGGAAAATTAGTGGTTATTACTGGGCCCAGTGGTTGTGGAAAATCGTCTTTAGCCTTTCATACACTTTATGCAGAAGGACAGAGAAGGTATGTAGAAAGTTTATCGGCATATGCTCGCCAGTTTTTAGATCAATTAGAAAAACCTGATGTAGATTCTATTGAAGGCTTATCCCCTGCTATAGCTATTGAGCAAAAAACCGGAGGAGTAAATCCACGCTCTACAATAGCTACAGCAACGGAAATTTATGATTATTTGCGCATTCTTTATGCAGCGGCAGGTATACCCCATGATCCATTAACTGGAGAACGGTTACAAAAAATGACGGGGCAAGATATTGTAGAAGCGCTTTTGGAGAGACCAGAACGAACCAAAGTGATTTTATTAGCGCCTGTACCACATTCAGAAACTGAGGATATGGAAAGATTATTAGTAGATCTGCAACGTCAAGGGTTTGTGAGAATCAGAGTGAATGGAGAACTACTAGAGTTAGACGAAGTAAAAGATCAGTGGCCTGAAACATTAGAAAAAATCGAAATCGTTGTAGATCGTTTTGTCATTCGTGAGGGAGTTGAGAGTCGAATAGCTGATTCTGTGGAAACGTTACTGCGGATTTCAGGGCAAGAGGCTTTAGCGATGATTCTAGAGCCAGATTCTAAAGAGTGGACAGAGTTATCGTTCCTTACTAGCTATAGAAACCCTAAGACTGGTTTTGAGCTTCCGGAGTTATCGCCGAAGCATTTTTCTTTTAATTCTCATCTAGGCGCCTGCCCTGCTTGTCATGGATTAGGAACGGAACAATTTTGTGATGAAACGTTATTAGTTCCTGATACTTCACTGAGTATTGCTGATCATGCGATTCTTTTAGGTAGCGGTACAAAGGCCAAGAAAAGCTGGATAGGACGTCAAATAGATGGTTTAGCGGGGCATTTTGGGGTGAAATTGAGCACTCCTTTCGCTAAATTACCGAAGAAGTTTAAGCAGGCTTTGTTTTATGGAACAGGAGAAGAAGAAATTACGTTTACTTGGGAAAAAGACGGTCACACGATGCCTTGGAAAAAGCCATTTGAGGGGCTTTGTCATAACGTAGAAAGACTTTTTAAAGAAAGTACAAGTGATGCTGTAAAGCGTAATATGGGGCGCTACATTACGCAGCGGCTTTGTATGGAGTGTTCAGGAAAGAGGTTAAAATCAGAAATTTTAGCTGTAAAACTTTTAGCAAAGGCACCGTCAAGTGATCTAGGAATCTATGACTTTTGTGCCATGTCAGTGGAGGATGCTCTCAAATGGATTTCATCCCTTGAGATTTCAGAAGATAAGGCAGAAGTTTGTCAGGGTTTAGTAAAAGAGATCCAGGAGCGCTTACAGTTTCTGGATGACGTTGGATTGTCTTATCTTACTCTTGACCGTAAAAGCGGAACATTAAGTGGAGGTGAGGCACAAAGAATTCGTTTAGCGACACAGATAGGAGCTAGTTTATCTGGAGTCATTTATGTACTGGATGAGCCCAGTATAGGTCTACATCAAGAAGATAATTATCGCTTAATTCAGTCTCTCAAACGCCTGCGTGATGTGGGAAATACAGTGGTGGTGGTGGAGCATGATGAAGAAACAATTCGAGCGGCAGACTGGGTCATAGATTTGGGGCCCGCAGCTGGTAAACACGGAGGAGAGTTACTAGCCAAAGGCGAGCCAGAAAGCATTATACACAGTAGAAACTCCCCTACTGGTCAATGGTTAGCAAAGGAAGGTAAAGAGAGAAACCTTCCGGAAAGAGGAAAAAAAAGGAATGTATCCCAAAGTCCAAAATTAGTGATTAAAAACGCTCGCGAGCATAATTTACAGGGTATTGATGTCTCGATACCACTTGGGTGTTTAGTCTGTGTCACTGGACCAAGTGGCAGTGGTAAATCCACATTAGTGGATGATATTCTTCGCCGTTCGTTAGCTCGTCATTTTCACCGTGCCAAGGCTATACCTGGAGCTCATGATGGCATAGAAGGTATGGAGTACTTAGAGAAAGTCATAGTCGTAGATCAGAGCCCTTTAGGTAAAAGCCCCCGCTCTAATCCTGCTACTTATACGGGTGCTCTAGATCATATCCGTGCGCTTTTTGCGAAGTTACCTCTCTCAAAACAACGAGGCTATGCTGCTGGGCGCTTTAGCTTTAATGTACGTGGTGGGCGTTGTGAGAAGTGCCAAGGTGATGGATCGATAAAAATCGACATGCATTTCCTCACAGATGCTTATGTTCGCTGTCAATCTTGTCATGGGCGAAGATATAATCGAGAGACCTTGGAAGTGACTTATAAAGGACGCAGTATAGCAGATGTGTTAGAAATGACTGCAGAGGATGCAGCTAAGTTTTTTTCCGCAATTCCTAAATTAAATAGCATCCTAACAGCACTTTGTGATACAGGGTTAGGCTATTTGAACTTAGGCCAACCGGCGAATACACTTAGTGGTGGTGAAGCACAGCGAGTGAAGTTAGCGACAGAATTGGCTAAATCCAATCAAGGAAACACTCTTTATATATTGGATGAACCGACAACGGGTTTGCAATTTCAAGACGTACAAGTGCTCCTTAAAGTCCTCTATAATCTTCGTGATTCTGGGCACTCTCTCATTGTGGTGGAACATAATATGGACGTGATTCGTGGTGCAGACTGGATTATTGATCTCGGCCCTAGAGGAGGGAATGATGGTGGTCAAATAGTAGCGGAAGGCTCACCAGAGACCATACGTAGTTATCCAGAATCATTAACCGGGAAGTGGATGTGACAGGGTAGTTTGTTCTAATATAATTTAAATCTTTGTTTAAAAATGTATGTACAAATGAATTTAAATCTGTATGGATATTATACATACGCATTAACCTAAGAGTTTCATCATGCTGATCATTTGGCAGTTACGGG
>CAZLQY010000051.1:0-21219 GCA_964561965.1 uncultured Verrucomicrobiales bacterium | reverse complement strand
TTGCAATTTAGTTCATTTATTTTAAAAGACTTACACCTTAGGTTAATGCGTATGCGCAGTTACTAAAAAACTCCTTATCGTTTCCCGTAACTGCTATGCTTCATACAATGGCCGGCCTATAATGAATGAGAACATACGGTGCCTCATTCATCATTTAGAACAACTCCTTAAGCCATTTGATAACGCCTGTTTTTATACCCCTATTCTATTGGCTTTGGCTACTGGCAGGCTTCACACTCTTCTCCATTCATCATCGCTTCCAGAGAGCATGCCTTCACCTCAGCTGCTGTAAACTGCTTCTTAGGGCTAGTTTGAGCGGAATCGGGAGCACTGGCAACGGCTCCTCGCGTTTCTTTCTTCGCGCCCACGGTCGCTTTCTCCGTACCGGAAGCTCCTAAAGAGCGTAAATAATACGTTGTTTTCAAACCTGTATGCCACGCACGACGGTACATATGAGATAGAATCTTTAGATCCGGCTTGGCGATGAAAAGATTCAGGCTCTGTGACTGATCAATCCACTTCTGGCGCCGTGCACCTGCATCCACTACATATTCAAAGGGTACACCAAATACCGTGCGATGTTTCTCTTTGATGCGATCCGGGATTTCTGCAATTTCATCAAGTTCACCATCGAAATACTTCAAGTTATCCAGCATTTCCTGGTTCCATAGGCCTTCTTTCTTAAGATCCCGCACAAGTTCCCGGTTGAGAATCGTGAAGTTCCCTCCCAAGTTACTCTTAACAAAGAGATTCTTATAGTTTGGTTCTATACAAGGAGTTGTTCCCATAATATTGGAAATGGTAGCTGTAGGAGCAATCGCTAAAACATTCGAGTTTCGCATACCGTGCTTGGCGATTTTTTCACGCACATAAGTCCAATCCATCTTTGATCCACGCGGGACATCGATCTTCACACCGCGTTCTTTCTCTAGAAGATCAACGGTATCTTGAGGGAGTAATCCACGATCCCACTTGGAGCCCTTGTAGGTACTATACGTCCCTCGATCTGCGGCCACATCACTGGAAGCACTGTAAGCATAATACGCGACAGCTTCCATAAATTCGTCGTTAAACTCTACAGCTGCGTCGGAGGCAAAGGCTAATCCCTTTTTATAGAGAGCATTCTGTAGCCCCATAACTCCCATCCCGATAGGGCGGTGTCGTTGATTCGAAGTCTTAGCAGAAGCTGTGGGATAAAAATTAATATCGATCACATTATCCAATGCGCGGATACCCACTGTGATGGTTTCCTTCAACAACTCGTGATCAATCGATCCATCTTCACGAATATGATTATCTAACACTACTGAACCTAAGTTACAAACCGCTGTTTCATCCTCAGAAGTGTTCAACGTGATTTCTGTACAGAGGTTAGAACTATGAATGACTCCGGTGTGATCCTGAGGTGAACGCAAGTTACAAGGGTCTTTAAATGTGATCCAAGGGTGGCCTGTTTCGAAGATCATTTTGAGCATCTTCTTCCACATTTCAATGGCTGGTATCTGCCGGCTCCAGATCTTACCTTCCTCCGCCATTGTTTCATACTCCACATAGCGCTGTTCAAAGGCAGTTCCATAAAGGTCATGCAGATCAGGGCACTCGTTAGAGCGCAATAAAGTCCAGTTTTCTCTAGACTCCATACGTTTCATGAAAAGGTCTGGAACCCAGTTTGCCGTATTCATATCATGACAACGGCGACGCTCATCCCCTGTGTTCTTACGTAGCTCTAAGAAATCTTCCATATCATTGTGCCACGTCTCAAGATATGCGCAGCCTGAGCCGCGACGCTTCCCTCCCTGATTGACCGCCACTAATTGATCATTGTGTAATTTCAAGAAAGGAATCACTCCTTGGGACTCTCCATTGGTCCCTTGAATATATCCACCAGTACCGCGCACAGCGGTCCAAGAACCACCTAAGCCCCCTGCCCACTTTGATAGATAAGCATTATCTGCAATACCTCTCTGCATAATGGACTCGATCGAATCGTCTACCTTATACAAATAACAACTGGATAACTGGCTGTGTAAAGTCCCAGAGTTAAATAAGGTTGGGGTGGAGGAGCAGAAACGGCGGCCTTTATACAGATTATATAAACGCACACACCAGTCTTGCTTATCCTCTTCGTTTTCCTTGAAAAGCCCCATTGCAACTCTCATCCAGAAGAACTGAGGCACTTCCATACGAACTTCTTTCTCACCAGTTTTATCAATCACCAAATAGCGATCATAGAGTGTCTGTATCCCTAAAAAATCAAAGTCCAAATCCGCTGAAGGATCTAACGATTCCGCAAGAGCTTCGATATCATAACGCCCATCTAATAACTCAGGAGAGAGTCTCTTAATCTTCACCCCGTAGCTGAGATACTTCTTAAATGCTGTCGAGTGAGCGGCCTTGAGGCCTTCAAGACCGTCATTTAAAATCGACCATTCCAGCACTTCTTCATAAATATAAGAGAGTAAAATACGCCCGGCAAAGAGAGAAAAATCAGCATCTTGCTCGATCAGAGATTTAGCATTGAGAACGATCGTCTGTTGCAGCCCAACTGAACTAATTTCCGTACCAATGGAGCGCCTTAATTCGCGCTCTATTTCTAATTCTGTGAGGCACAGGTCTAATCCAATCGAGGCAAACTGAATCCTCTTCTTCAACTCTAATCCATCCCAGAAAACAGACCCTCCATCAGGAGAAGTCACCACAACCATAGAATCCTGCTTCGGATCTTCCACTGGTGTTTCTTCCTCAATCTGACGGTTTACAGACCGCTGCGCACGATAGAGGATATAGTGCTCTGCAATTTTAAAGAACCTTTGGCCCATTAATTCCTCCTGCACCATATCCTGAACATCCTCGATATGGACAAATGCCTTCTCAGCCTCACGCACACGTTCCGTCACAGCTCTAGCAATTGCCGCAGCAGGATCAGGGTTCGCCTTCATTGTTAGGAAGGCCTGGCGTACTGCATTCTCTACCTTCGTCTCACTCCACGGCACCACATTACCACTACGGCGGATTAGGCGGACAGTAAAGGGCTCACTTGATATTGAAGAAACCTCGATCGCTCCATTATCTGCTAAGGAGCGGTTAAACACTAAAGATTTCGCGACATCATGAGCATCATTCTCGATCAAGGCCTTCTCAATCAACAAATAAAGATCTGCCTGAGTTAAGCGGAGTTTACCAGTTTCTCCCACTTGCTCCATCAAAGACTCTGCCACACTATGGGCAACACCAGAGACAAAATGGCGGTTCTCATCATTAAAAATATGATCTTCCGCTGCCTTTCTCGACAATAAAAGATCAGTTAAAGCTCCACCAATCGTATCCGCAATATCTGCCAAGGAAAGCTCCGTCTCTGCTTGCCCTCTCTGGACAAGGATCTCAGGGACATTCACTTTTACCCCGCCCAATTGATCACGCCAAGCGAAGTCCGGTTTTTCAGAACGTGGCTTAGTGACAACGGTTTTCAACGCTTGGTCTTCTTCTAATGAGAGATTACGATACATGGTTTTATTGTGGTTAAGTCCGCCTAAATGCCAACAGGCCTCCTGCGGGACTTAGTGGTGATAAGGAGATGGTTTTTGTGAATAATTTAGAGAAAATAAATTAGGGCCTACAGATCATCATCGTTCACTTCAGCCAATGAACTCGATTTTTGATACTCGGTGACTGTTCCCTCAAAGAAATTTTGCTCTTTCTTAATATCCATCATCTCTGCTAGCCAAGGGAATGGATTTGATGTGTCTGCACTCAGTGGTGCCAATCCACAGGACTCAAGACGGCGATCGGCAATAAAATCAATATACTGCTCAAATTCCTCCGCATTCAAACCTACAGATGCCACTGGTAAACAATCGCTAATAAATTTTTTCTCTAGGCGAATTCCTTCCGCCATCGTCGCTCTCAGATCTTCCTTAAATTCTGTTGTCCAGATCTCAGGATTTTCGTCAATCAGATCCATCAAAAGATTACGAAAGACTTCGATATGATTCGACTCATCACGTAAGGTATAAGAAAACATTTGCCCTATTCCTGGAAACTTGTTCTGACGGTACAAGCTAAGAATCATCCCAAACAGGCCGTAGAACTGCGTCCCCTCCATTACCTGACCGAAGAGAAATATATTTTTCGCTAAGTCCTGTTTATTCGACAACACCGTGAGGTCGATATCTCGGCGCATTGCGCGGCTATTATTCACCACAAAAGCATTCTTCTCAGAAATCGTCGGAATATCCTCAAACATGGCCTCACACTCATGTGGATTCAGCCCTAATGATGAAATCATATAGACCAAAGAGTCCGCATGGATATTCTCTTCATGTGCATGACGTCCTAGCACCAATTTTAACTCAGGAGCGGTTACCACCTCCCGGACAACATGTTGCACATTATCGCCAACAATACCTTCCGCTGCGGAGAAATAGCCTATCCCCATTTTAATAATCCAGCGCTCTACATCTGTAATACTATCGGAGCGCCATTGTTCGACATCACGCTGCATAGGGATATCTTCAGGCTCCCAGTGGTTTGCCTTCATCGTCTTATAGAGCTCATAAGCCCACTGATATTTAATGGGCAAAATATTAAAGAACATAGAGTCCTTACCATTGATAACGCGTTTCGCTGAAAAAGCGGCTTCTGCCTTATCTGCATCGAGTTCAAAGCTGCGATCTCCGAGAGTAACTGTAGTTGTTGCCATTATAAATTAGAGGTGAGGAACGTGTGTGAAACGGCTCGAGACAGCTCAATAGAAACTCCCCGAAGCGACATATACTATGCCTAATTTAAAAACTGTGGTCAACGCGAATTTCACTCATGTAGTATCCACAAATTATTCACAATACAACATGTAGTGTTCGCCTTCTTTTTGGCGGTTTATGTATTTTTCACCAAAATTCACATATTCCTATAAAAATCAGGGGTTCTCGCCCGTTTTTTTTCGCGCTATTCTGTTAGCTTCATATCTTGTCTTGGGTTATAAAAAAATCAGCCCGTCTGTTAGAAGAAACTCTCTCTCAATTTTTCTAAAAAAATAGTTAACCATCTCTCTAAAGTTCACAAAAAAAGCGGCTATCCCGCACCAAGCCGATCTAAAAAATTTATATCAACCTCAGAATATGAACGATTTAAGTCACATTCCCCCTCCCTATTACGACTAACCTTTTCTGAACACTCTTCTCTTAGATCCTTACCTCACATGATCATTCCATCAACTCACCACGGATTCTCACACAAAATCATCGCCAATTTCTATAAAACCGTCAACATCCCCTTGATGCTTATGCAACGTATCACTCGCTATCTCATTCTACCTCTCTTTATACTGCTCAACAGCTGCGACCGCTGGACACCTGTGCAGCAGGCGAACTATGACCGCGTCTTAGTTATCGGCAATGGATCAGAGCCCAATTCTCTAGACCCACAAGTCGCCACAGGGAATACTGAGGTGAATATTATCACAGCTCTCTTTGAAGGCTTAGTTGGGGCGGACCCGCACGATTTAACTCCTATTAACGATGGGCTAGCCTATGGCTGGAACACATCAGAAGATGAACAACGCTATACCTTTAACTTAAGAAAAGAAGCTCGTTGGAACAACCGGGAGAAAGACCCAGTCACAGCGCAGGACTTCACCTACTCATACCACAGGATCTTAAGCCCAGATTTCGGCGCCAGTAACGCTTATATGCTCTATCCTCTTAAAAATGCAGAGATTTATAATCGCAACCAACGCCATAAAATCTTCTTCCAAATACAATCCCACCCTTCTATTTCCATGGCAGATATTGAAGGGATTCAATTTGAGGGTGACTCGGCTATAGACATCAGCCGCCTCGATAGGAAAAAAATTAGCACTTTTACAACCGAGCAACAAACCAGGATCCTCCAGCACTATGGATTAAATCAGCTCAAAGCCAACGAAATCACTCTACTGCTAAAGCAGCCAAACCTTTATCCATGGCCAAAACACTTCCCCGATGCTAAGAAAAACATTCTCCTCACAGTCTATTCTCAATACGCAGAAAAGGATCTCTGGGAGCAAGCAGAAGTCGGAGTCACAGCCCTTGATTCCCAAACCCTCCAGCTCGATCTGCGCGGACCCACTCCGTACTTACTGGGCCTCCTCCAACATCAATCTTGGTTTCCAGTACACCCTCCCACCATCCAAGCACATGGAAAAGGTGAGAACGATTACGAAAAAATGATCGACCGCAGTGGTGATTGGACTCGCCTTGGAAATCTCATTTCCAATGGACCATTCCAGCTCTCAGAATGGAAACTGAACAACCGAATACAGGTCTCTCATAATGAACAATATTGGGATAAGGCCAAAGTGAAACTAAAAGGGATCCGCTTCATGGCCATTGAAAACC
Organism: uncultured Verrucomicrobiales bacterium; assembly: GCA_964561965.1. Taxonomy (GTDB): domain Bacteria; phylum Verrucomicrobiota; class Verrucomicrobiia; order Verrucomicrobiales; family Akkermansiaceae; genus Rubritalea. The sequence goes on along the minus strand of CAZLQY010000051.1, from coordinate 14,845 downwards.
AAGAGACAGAGCAACGGGCCTTCCAAAAAGAATCTCTTCACCTTACCCAAACTGTCCCCCCACACAGAGTTGTCTGGGCTCAGGAAAATAATCCAAATGACCTTAAGATCGATCCCTATCTAGGCGTGTATTTTTACCGAATCAATCTCAACCCGCTGCCAAATGATGCGACACAACGTACGAAAGAAGCTAGAGCTATGCTCTCCAACCCAAAGGTACGCAAAGCTCTTTCACTAGCCATCAATCGAGATAATATTTGCCTCTTTCTTAAAGCAGGGCAAAAACCAGGCACCTCATTCTGCCCTCCTGGCACAGGTGGCTACAAGCCCTCTGCCCAGCTCCACGAATCAATTCAAGAAGCCAAAACACTCCTAGCAGAAGCAGGCTATGGCCCAGATAAAGCAACTCCAGAGATAGAAATTCTCTACAATAATTCTGAAGTCCATAAGCAAATCGCAGAACTTATCCAGGCCCAATGGAAAAAACACTTGGGAATTCAATGCAGTTTGGTCAACCAAGAATGGAAAATCTATCAACAAACCATAGACGATCTCAACTATGACATCGCACGGGCCGCCTGGATCGGAGACTACAACGATCCCAATACCTTCATGGACCTATGGTTAACAGGAGGAGGAAATAACCGAACAGGCTGGTCCAATGCGAAATTTGATGAATTGATCGCTCAAAGTGGTAAAGAAGCAGATCCAACAAGGCGTTATGAATTATTCCAAGAAGCGGAACATATCTTACTCGATGAGCTCCCTATTATTCCCATCTACTTCTACGTTTCTCAAAAAATGCAACACTCATCCGTGAAAGGAATGCATCCCAATCTGCTAGATCGCCATCCCTACAAATATATCTGGCTCAACCCACGCTACAAAGCTGATGCTGAATCTGATCATTAAGCGCCTCATCCAACTGCCTATTTTACTCTGGGCAGTCGTCACCCTCGCCTTCTTTCTTGTTCACTCCACCCCGGGGAGCCCCTTTTCTGATGAAAAGGCCCTGCCAGAAGCCGTGAAACAAAGAGCGCTAGAACACTACGGGTTGGATAAACCCTTAGGAGTACAATACGTAAACTATATTAAAAATGTGTTCTCTGGCGATTTAGGCCCCAGTATGAAGTATGAAGCTTACTCCGTGAATGACATCATCAAAGAGTCCGCACCTGTCTCCCTCGAACTAGGCCTATATGCTATCCTTATCGCCCTAGCCCTAGGCATCCCCATAGGGATCTTTGCCGCGCTCAACCACAATAAACTCATTGATTACGCCTCCATGTCCATTGCCATGTTAGGCATCTGCTTACCAGCCTTCGTTCTAGGGCCAGCCTTAATCGTCCTTTTCTCAATCCATCTAGGGTGGTTTAACCCTATCGGCTGGGATGACCCCTCTGACCGCGTCTTACCCTCTCTCACCATAGGCCTCTACACAGCTGCGGCGATCGCTCGCCTCACTCGTACCGGCATGCTAGATATTCTGAACCAAGACTTCATTCGCACTGCGAAGGCCAAAGGGGCTAACACCTTCCGCATCATCACTCGCCATGCACTCCGCGGGGGCCTTCTCCCTGTATTTTCTTATCTAGGCCCAGCCATAGCTTCCATTCTCTCAGGCTCTTTTGTCGTCGAAACTATTTTTGGCATCCCCGGCATCGGCCGCCATTTCATCAATGCAGCCTTTAATCGAGATTACTCCCTCGTACTAGGTTCGGTATTCTTCTTCTCCGCGATTCTTATGATCATGAATACTCTCGTGGATCTTATTCAACTTTGGCTAGACCCTAGAGCCCGTAGTAACGAAGCTAATTAATCCATGTCAGAAGCTATTTCACCCACGGTAACATCTACCGATTCTGAAGAAGAAATCTTAGAAGGAAACTCCCTCTGGAGCGATGCTTGGCTACGCCTGAAAAAGAACAAAATGGCTTATATCAGCCTCTACTATCTCATAGGCATCACCCTTCTCAGCCTCTTGGGCCCACCCATTTACACCGCCATCACCTCGATCGGCATCGATACCATTAACCCGACAGTAGGCGGCACCCCACCACTAGAACACTCTATCTATCACCTCTTTGGTACTGATGAGTTAGGCAGAGATCTATTTGTCCGGACACTACAAGGGGGTACCATCTCCTTAGGTGTCGGCCTAGCTGCTACGGCAGTTTCCATCCTCATCGGCATTACTTACGGCGCCATTTCAGGCTATCTGGGAGGGAAAACGGACAACGCCATGATGCGTTTTGTGGACATCCTCTATGGTCTCCCATTCACCATCTTTGTCATCCTCCTCACCACGATTTTCGAGCGCAGCCTCATCCTTCTATTCATTGCCATTGGCGCAGTGGAATGGCTAACCATGGCACGGATTATCCGCTCCAGCGTATCGTCCTTTCGAAATATGGAATGCATCGAAGCGGCACACTCCCTTGGACTCCCTCATAGCCGAATCCTCTTCCGCCACATCTTACCAAACGTCATGGGCCCAGCCATTATCTACACCACACTAACGGTCCCTCGCGTGATACTCCTAGAGAGCTTTCTTTCCTTCCTCGGGCTAGGAGTTCAGGCCCCCATGTCTTCTTGGGGCTCTTTAATCAAGGAAGGCGCAGACCGAATCGATGTTTACCCCTGGTTACTCCTATTTCCAGCACTCCTCTTCTCAGCGACACTTTTTGCTCTTAACTTTCTAGGTGACGGCCTGCGTGATGCCCTCGATCCAAGAGCTTCGAAAGACTAACAAATTTTCTCTTTGAGAAAATTTCTAGGCCTAGATGATCTATCCCTCTATTCTATCAAGGAGAAAAGGACTTTCTAAGTGACCATCATCTGTCTTTGCGAGATGAAGAATCAAAACGATCAGTAATCGTTTATCTTTGATCCATCTGTTAAACTAGGAAGAAATTCATTTTCTGGTTGGCATTTTACAATTGCACGCATACCAATACGCTTCAATTCCATAAAACATCTCAACACTTATTGTTCTGTGAAATACTCGATCATACGGTCCTTTTTCATCTTAGCTTTTGGTAGCTGGGGACTTCTCAACTCCAGCTGTGGGTTTCACCCAGGTGAACGCTATCCTGAGCATGCAGAGAAATCGCGCATCATAACTTCTGGCAAAGACACCCGGCCTGTTCAAATCACCGCCAAACAAGCTCCTAGTATAACTGACTACGAGGAACTTAAGTCTCTATCCCTTTCTCCCAATGACCGAGATAGCGCTCTGAGTCAAAAACTGGATAACTTATTTCACACCACCTTTATAGAGAATTACTCTCAAAAAACTCCCCTCTACCACACAATACCAGAGGTTGGTAGGCATCTACGAGTCACTTCTTGGAACACAGAACAATCCCGACAAATCCAGTTACTACTCAATGACCTCGTAGACACCAAATCGTACCTAAAAACCCAGCAGCACTCCGAGAAAGACATCGCTCACGCTCTACGGCAGCGGCAGTACATTAAGCAGTCTGATATTCTTATTTTACAGGAAATGGATGTTGGCCACCCCCGCTCTTCCTATTTGCACACGCCACAGGCTATGGCCAAAACCTTAGGTATGAATTATGCTTATGGGGTACAATACTTGGAGGTCGATCCTGTGTACCTAGGCATTGATGACGACCATATCAAAAATAAAGATGCACTGAGGCAGGCCTCAATCGTAGATCCTGCCGATCGAGGTAAATACCGAGGCTTATTCGGTAATGCCGTTCTCTCCCGCTACCCCATTAAGCACGCAGAGATCATTCCCTTGAAAGGAGTCAATTATGATTGGTATTTTGAGGAAGCTAAGGCTTACGACTTTGTAGAAACAACACGCCGCACAGCCTCGCACTTGCTATTTAAACAGAGACCACGCCGCGAGCTAAAGATCGGCAGCAGAGCATTCTTGAGAGTTGATTTGCACATTCCAGCTCTACCACTCGAAACACTGACTGTGATTAATGTCCATTTAGAAATTAAACTCTCTGTTACTCAACGCCGTGCTCAGCTAGAAGAGATTCTCCAACAAATTAAGGACATCCCTAATCCTGTGGTACTGGCAGGAGACTTTAATTCTAGTGTATTCGATATCGGGCCGACCTCTTTTGTTAAGGAAGTAAACAAAACAGTGACCACACCAAAGGGCCTAGGGAACCTCGCATTAAGTCTCGCCCAAATCACTCCAGTCACGAGGCTGAAAGATGTCATTAACTTCTTTAAGAATCAACAAGACCCCCTTGCTGGCCATGTCCCTATTATCTTTGAAAACTTACAGAGAGAGACATTCCATACTCTAAGAGACTTTCGTTTTGACGATGGTGGAGCCTTTGACTTTCGAGGAGATGAGGCCTTTTCCTTAGGAAAGGCGGGAGTGCTATCGAATTCTAACCAACGATGCCCAAAAGGCTTCGTCTCGACTTTTTCTGTAGCTCGCCCAATAGGCGCAGTAGGGAGAGAAAAGTTGGACTGGATCCTCGTGAAATCATTCTTACAAGCACCATTTGATGCAAACGGGAGCCGCCGTTTAGCCCCACAGTTTGGGGAAACTTTAAAGGCCTTTAACCGTTCCAAAACACATCACTACTCTGATCACGATCCCATCACCGTAATACTGCCACTAGATGAAAAGCATCAAGAGGTGCCAAGCTCTGGAACAAAATAAGGGCCTTTACAGGAAGTGAAGAAATGGTCTGAAATTCATGCCTTCACCCCACAATCCTGCTATATCAAAAAAGAGTCAACTCCTCGCGTTTCATTTTCAGTGATATCAATTCGGATTTATTATCTATCCACCTGAGACAACACGCTCTCAGCCCCCTTTAGAGGAGCTTCTCTTTAAAGTTGCGAGGAACGCTTTCTCTGCCAAGTTTTTGACATGCCACGTCTCGCCTTACTTCAGCTCCAAGCTAATCCACTACCAGCTAAACATATTGCAAACACAGAAGAATCCACTCATCCAGCTACAGCGGAGGGTACCGAAATTACGGAGTGACTTGAGTGCGAGATAGGATCACACAGAAACCTATCATTGAGATCGATTGTAGAAATATTGTGCTGGAAGGAGGAGCCCTACACTGTATCTCTCAGCAAGAAATCACCTAGTTTTCCATCATTACTAGCTATTTCCTCTAGAGACTTAATCATTATTTATGAATTTACGACCTCATCATATATGGCGAAATCATTTAGCGCCCCATGCCATAGCCCTTCTCAGTGGAGTCTTACTTTCCCTCTGCTTTCCTGGTTGGAACATCAGTGGTCTTGTCTGGATCTGGTGTGCCCCTCTCATGGTGCTATTATGGAAACGGCAGAAAGATGGGTTTAAGCTGGGCATCTCTACTGGATTAGGCTTCTGGCTCTGTAACTCTAGCTGGTTGCTTTCCATCCATGAAATCCCTGAGGTTCCCTCCATCGCTGCGATAGCTGCCTGGCTATCTATGAGTAGTTATTTATCCCTTTATTTTGGCCTTTGGGGATATTTAGTCACTAAATTTGCTAATCCTTGGGAGGCTCCTGTTCCTACAGAAGCTACAGCCTCAAAGGGAAACTCTTCCATTGAGAAAAAAATCCAGGACAAATTGAAAAAGAAAAAACCACAACGCCAAAGTGGGTTTCTCACCTCCATTAGAATTTTACGGTTTGCTACGATCCATGCGGGCTTATGGGTAGGGCTAGAATGGTTGCGAGGGATTGGGCCTCTCGCGTTTGGTTGGAATGGCTTGGGCGTCGCCTTTCACGATACTCCCATGCTCGCACAGAGCGCAGAATGGATAGGAGTCACAGGCTTAGCCTTCACCCCCATGTTCATCTCCTCCATCATCGTTCAAACAGGGAAACGCCTCTTCGAAGAAGCTCGAGACGGTAAATTTAAGGCACACTGGGAGGTCGGTGTCGGAGTCGGGCTTGTCGCCATTCAATTCCATACAGGCCTTGATCGAATCCACTATTTCACGACGGCAGAGACTCAACCACTTGAGATCATGCTCGTTCAAAACAATACGAAACAAAGGCTCAACTGGGATGCCACTTATCGAGAAACGATTTATCTCGAACTCCTACGTGCTACAAAATCTGGTTTTGAACAAGTCGACGCTCTCAATCTAACACGTATGCAAGAAGCAGGGGAGGACACCCCTTTCGAACTTTTTTCTCCCGAACTCGTCTTATGGCCAGAGAGTTCGATCGGAGAACCCTTGTTCTATTACTCAGAAGAAGATGGCCGCCGAGTCGGGCACCGGAACCAAGTCTTCCTACAGCAGGAATTAATCGACCTCCCTCCATTCACTCTACTCTCAGGCCTCAATGAAGTAGGGATTGATGAAGAAGGCCGCCAGCTCGAACAGGCAAAACATTACAACTCTCTAGCCCTCTTTTCGGCAGAAAGCCGTGATTACCGCTTCAATCCAAACCCTCACATCCAGACCTATCAAAAGCACCACCTTGTCCCCTTTGGTGAAACTATCCCTTTTAAAAACAGCTGGGTAGGAGATATCTACGCCGCCCTCACAGGTGGCCCCTCAGGCGATAACTTCACAGCAGGCACGTCGACAGCCCCCATCCCTTACCTCAGCAAACAAGGGCCTATAGGGTTAATCCCCACTATTTGCTTCGAAGATACTGTGGCCTCTATTCCCAGAAGCTTTGTGCGGGATGAGCCACAAGTCATCATCAATGTTACCAATGACGGGTGGTTTGGAGAAAGTTCAGCGTCCATCCAGCATGCGGCCAATTCGAAATTTCGTTGTATAGAACTACGCCGCCCTATGGCTAGAGCTGCTAATACCGGACTCAGCGGTGTCTTTAACATGGTTGGAAACACGGAGGATATCGTAACAGGCCAATCCAGAGCCATCATAGACGAAAACGGGAAGCCTTTTCTCCGTGATCAACTTCTTGCTACAGTCCGCATCCCAAAGAAACCTGTGACAACCCTCTATGCCATTGCTGGTGATTGGTTCTGCTATTTCACCTGTACATTAGCCGTTCTATTATGTGGATGGAATCGTTTTTCTCCTAAGCGCTACTAGTACGACAGACTTCAGCATTTGATTCCTTATTGCCAGGACTTGATTTCACCTGATACATACAACTATGACAGCACAAGAACTGATCGATGCCGCTGCGACGAAGTCCAGCCCTAGCTCCGCGACAGAAACACAAAAGTGCCTCTGGTTAGCCGCCACAGGAGACTGGGATGGAGCCCACGACCTCTGTCAATATTTACCAGATCCTGATGGAGCCTGGCTACATGCTCATCTGCACCGCCAAGAAGGAGATCTCAGCAATGCTAACTATTGGTATCAACGGGCAAATAAACCCATGCCAGCTTCATCCGTCAGCATCGCAGCAGAGTGGCATCAACTCGTACAAGCGCTTTCATAGCTTAGTCATCACTCTCTTAACGCTTATTCATCTTGTCACAAACCTCTTCAAATCATCTTTCCCCCAGTGACTCTCTCTCTCCACTGCATACAAAGGCTTTGCTGGAAAGCTTCCAGACCTCCCTACTTTTAGAAACTCCGGAAGCCACTCCTTTTGACAAATCCAAGCTACCTTTCTCCGAGAAATTACCGCAGCTAAACCTTTCACAGAAATTAGGACATCTCTGTGAAGATGCCCTCGCCCACCTACTCGAGAATTCTCTGCACTATGATCTCCTAGCCCGGAATATACAAATACAGGAGGGAAAACATCATACCATAGGCGAGATCGATTATTTAATCAAAGACCTCGCGACACAAGACGTCATCCATCTAGAACTAGCGATGAAATTCTATCTCGCCGTTCAAAGAACAGACGGTACATGGATCTACCCTGGACCAAACTCAACAGACAATTGGCCATCTAAGTTAGCAAGATTACGCCATCACCAATTCACACTGTCACAACACCCTGCGACGCGGGCCCTATTCAAAGACCGTTTTCATTTCAACAACCTCCCAAAGGTTCAGCACCTCATCTGTGGGCGCTTATTTCATCACATAGCGCAGGAAGCTCCCCCACCTCCCGAGTATGCCGTCTCAGAAATAGACTGGAAGCCTTGGCTGTATCGCCACGAATGGGCAGACCACTTATCGGCACATCAAGAAATTCTACTCATCCCTAAACACCTCTGGGCAGCGCACCTATGCCCAGAATTATTAGCAACACTTCCTCGAGCATCTCACACCCAACTTATGAAATTAGCAGAACAACGTTGTGTTATGTTCACATTAACAGACGGATTTCATCCCCATTTCTTAGTGCCAGACCTTTGGCCCAACGATAATTACTTCCAAAAAACTACACAAAATCACAATTGAATCCATAAATTCCCAGTTATTTTGTAATCACACCACAAACAACATAACTCACTATAAATAAATCACAAACAAATCAATAAGTCATTTGAACGATAGCGTTTTCTAGAGCATTTTAACGAAAAAGAAGTTGCCAACCTGAATTGCCCACCCTAAAAGTCCGCCACGAGGCCAATCCCATCTAGGGGACGTTGATAGTCAACAAGCCGGCCCGAAAAACTCATTTTATCCTGACTATGATTATGGAATCTATGTTACTAAAAACTGGACTTGCTTTCTTAGCCACGTTCGCCTCCATCAGCTGTGGAGGGCTCCAAAACAACCTATCTCACGCAGGAGGTCATTCTCTCTTTCAATCTCAGTCCTCCTCCATCACCACTAGCGCAGACTTACCAGCAGCCCCCTCACCCACTACAGTCGCTGCTGCGAAAAAACATTCTAAAGACAGGCATGGCATGCCTACTTATAAAGACAACGTACGTACTCGCCTAGTACGTACAACAGCCTATTCCCATAAAGAAAACGAAGTAGGTGCCCCTGGCCGTAAAAACGCCGCAGGGACCATTCTCAAATACGGCAAAGTACGTAGCGCCGCAGCTGATTGGTCAGTCTACCCTCTAGGGACTAAGTTTCGCATCAAAGGCCAGCCTGATATTCTTTATGAAGTCGATGACTATGGCTCCGCTTTGGCAGGGACCAACACCATCGATATCTTCAAGCCCTCCCTTCGTAGTATGAATTACTGGGGTACAAGACAGGCAGAAATCACCGTCGTCCAGTGGGGATCCTATGAACGCTCTGAGCGCCTCTTAAGAGGCCGCTGCAAATATAAGCACTGCCGCCGCATGTACTACGCCATCAAGAGCAAATTAAACTCAGGTAGCTACGCGAAAGCAGAGACGCAACCAAAACAGTTTTAACGGAAACAACACAGATAAGAACCTTTTCAAACGCGCCTCAATAGGGGTGCGTTTTTTTGTCCTCCAATACATCCTTCGAAAGATTTTTTCATCAATGTGACATTCTCCTCAGAGAAACCACTCCATACACAGCACAACCGTAGATAGTAAAAGTGCAAATTAAACCATTGCGCCAAAAGTAAATCTCCAACATACTCCACTTAATAATGCGCCTTTTCGTGCCACCATTGCCAGCCACTCTAAAAACCCCCTTTGTGCTTATGATAGCAACGGTTGGTCTAATCATCTGTGCCCTCAGCTTCAATAGCCTCAGGACAGCATCCAGACAACAAAAGGAACAACTAGCAGCTCTTCTTCAAATAAAAGAAGATCAAACCATACAGCTAGAAGAGCTCTCAGAGCAACTTTCCAAAGAACAACAAAACTTACTCACAACGGAAGAGCTACAACAAAGCCAAATCAGCGACTATCAGGAACAATTAAAAACCACGCAAGAAGACTTAAGGTCAGAGAAAGAAGCGACCAAGAAGGCACAACAGGCCTTATCCAACTTAAGAACACAACAAAACACCCCAGAGAACTTATCAGAAACCTCCACGATAACGCCTGATTCAGCTCTCAACAACCCTACCATACTCCCTCTACAACAAGTGATCGAGACGTCACAAGCCGTTTTCAGCCTTCACTGGGAAGCAGATAGCCCTGTCTGGAAAGACTTAGACCCTCCTAAATATGAACAAGCCCTCACCCTCTGGCAAAACCTTGCCACCCAGCTAGCACTCCACCCATCACTTAGCCAAGAAACAGCACAGCTACAGCTCTCCATTGCTCAGGCCCAACTATCTCAAGGCACTGTGCCCACAGCAACACTAGCAAGCATCCCTTGGGAGGCCGCAGGCTTAAGCTCCATTCGCCCCGAAATAGAAACTCGGCTTTGGTATATGGCATCCACACTCGCCATACAACAAAAAGACTATGACCAGGCCCATAAGTACCTCGCACTCTGCACAGAGGCCTTAAAAAAAGAACAGCCAGACCCAGAAGCCCCACACCGCAAAGATTATATCTCAGCCATGGTCGAATTACTCAGTGCGAACCTCGCGGAACAGACCAACCCACATAAAGCCCTCGAGCATTATTTAGCCTCCATCAAACATCTAGAGGAAATCACCACCAGCCAACCCGCCCTAGTTCACCTCCGTACCACCTTAGCCCGAAGCTATATCAACAGCTCCCTCTTAAGTGAAGGCTCAAACCAAATAGCAGAAATGAACCAACTGCTACACCAAGCATCTCTAGAACTAAACAGCCTAATCCAACAAAACCCAAAACTGACGCTACCACATAAACTGAAAGCGGAACTGACCCTCATACAGGCCCAAAGCCAAGTGACCCTTGGCCAAAAGAAAGAAGTCCAAAAAAGCCTCAAAACAATAGAAACAGCTCTGGGCAAAGCAGGAGGAGACATCTTAATCGATGCCAGCTCAGCTGGAGTACGAGCGTTCCAACTCTGGGAAACCGGCAAGATCACCGACGCAGTAAAGCTCATGGACAAAGCCGTTTCCACCATCCAAGAACTCTCTAAGGAAGACCCTAAGAACACCGAAATCCAATACCGCCTCGCCATCTCTCTATGGGAACGCTCCGCAATGCGTGTTAGTATCAACGACAGTTTAAAAGACGCCACAAAAGCAGCTAAACTACTCGTCACTATCATTAACCTTGGGGCTGGAAAGCGAGAAGCCAGTGTCCGCCGCACCTTAGCAATACTCTACGGAGATATCGGCCACATTGCCGCTGAAAGTAACCAAGACAAAATAGCAAAGCAATACTTCCAGCAATCACTCAAGCACTGGCAATTCCTACACGACAACTGGGATTCCGGCGCAGAATACAGCGAAGGCCTCCGCTGGTGTAAGCAGAAGATACGCAGCTTGTAAGAGGACAACCTCCATCGATCTTCGTGATGTAACGGTAGCCTAGAGACCTACTCCGCTATACCTTTCTTACGCTCTCTTCAGCTATCCAAAAAAATCTCCCAGCCATCGCGCTCAAGGCAGGGGCTAGTGCACAAAAACTTCATCCTCATACCGTCAAACATTCTCGGACATAACCAAATCGTCATTCTAAATAAGGCGATGGAAACTTTTCTTACAATTTAAGACACCCGTCTTCTTCCGCTTACCCTTTCATGAAAGGTCACCAGCTCTTTTTCAGGACCGTCTAGTAGAGAATGCTACTTTAAGGTTGAGAGATAGGCGAGAAGGTCTGCGAGTTCTTGTTCCGATAGGACGCCGGCGAAGGGGGGCATGGCGGCAGGATACCCTTTGGTGAGAACTGCATTTGGATCAAGAATCGATTGTTTGATTGCGGCCTGATCTGCACGGTTTGCGAGCCCCTGAAGGGATGGGCCCACCAGTTTGGTTGAGTCTAGGGAATGGCAGCCTGCACAGGCAAATTGGGTATAGTAGAGTTTGCCTCGGTTGATGTCACCGGGTTTCAGTGAAGCAGTATTTTTTTCTCTTTTGGTAAGATGCTTTAAAGATTCTTGATCAGCAATTGTTAGGTGTGCAGGCCGAGAAAAAAGGTGAATTGGGAAATGTTTAGAGTTCGAGGTGACATTAAGAGAGAGGTCGAGAATGTCGGAGCGAAAAAAATTATCAAAAGTCAGGAGTAAGGTGCGGCGGTCGTTGGAGAAGGTCAATGATTTGGGCTGAAAGCGGTGTTCTCCAGGTTTATCGTCCCAACGGAAATGGCCAGATCCATATTTACTAGTACGTTTGATATTAAATAAGCGAAGAGCGGGCTTTCCAGGAAGAACAGATTCGCTTTCCTCAAGTGGGCGATTGAAAACGATTTCGATTTCCTTTGCTCGAACATCGATGGAGGTAGGGTGAGGGAGTGTAGAGGATTCTTCTACGGAAGCTAGTCCACTTATGTTTGGCGTTGTGGGTTTGTATCCAGAAATACCCAGACCAGTAACGTAAAGGCGCCCGGACTTAGGATGGGAGGCGGCATTGAGTGATGGGAAATCTAGTTGAAGAGGGAGTTGCCAAGAAAAGGCCTGGCCAGTTTCAGGGGTGGCGATGGCAAAGAGCCGGCCTCCCCATGATATTTGTAGGAAAGCCCCCCCTAGCTCAGGGAACCCTTTCGCTGTTGTCGTGGCAAAGGCCGCTCCAGATCGGTTGGCTTGGTAGGGAAACCACAATAGAGGCTCGGTTCGTGCTTTCTGCTTACGGTGGTTGGTCGGAGGGTAGCCGAGGAAGGGGCTAGGATTCCCAATCATGTGAATGGGGGTGCTGGGAATATGGTTCCCTTGTTGATCGGAGGCGAAGACAGCCCCGTCGGCACGAAGCCCTATGAAGGGAAGGCGCAATCCGTCAGCTAAGTTAGAGACGGTATTGCCATCAGGAGAAATTTTTATAATCGAGCCTCGGTGAAGGGAAAGTTCATTATCAACCTTTGCACTATTTTGGTTGATGCCTCCTTTGGCCACTAGAAAGCTTCCATCTGCTTGCAAGGAAAGGGAGGTAGCATAGTCGCGAGTTTGTAAAGTTTGCTGGAAAGCGTCCGATGCATTGCGATATTGATCGATGAAACCGTCGTCATTAAGATCGATTAATTCGGTGATTTGATCGCGTCCTAAGATATAAATCTGGTCGGTATTTGAGGTCTCAATAGAGATGGATTCAAATAATCCAGTCGCGATTCTAGTCCACCGTGTATTAGGCGATTCGGTATTTTCGATATCTTCGATTCGCCAAACATCTCCATCGAGTGTTGCTAACAATCCAGTGCCATTGGAAAGAAATGCAATATCAGTAGGCCGAATAGCTCGGTCATTTTCTGGTATAGTGACGGGCCTGATTGTGAATGGACCTGTTGGATTCGCGGTAGGATTCTCAGTGATGAAGGTCTTAGGGAAAGGAAAGACAGCTGGTTTTTTTTCGGGAAACTCTAGTGAGCTAACAGCCTTTGTCGCAACGCTCACGACTTGAGGTGATGCTGAAGGGGTAATTGTTAGAACCCCTTCTTTGAGTGATGTCCCTTGACCTTTGACTTCTTTAAAGGCTTTTCCCACATGAAACTGAAGTGGTTTTGAATGGGGCGCTATTTTAAATTTCCGTTCGAAATTTGAAGAATTATTACTAGAGATCGTTTCGGCAATTGTGGTTTTCCCGATGAGGTAATGAAGAACTGGCGTTGTACCCCAAAGACTGAGACCTAGCCAACGACCGGCTGTGATAGGAAGTGGACCGACTTTACTGTTCCCCCCATGCATGAGGGAACGACGCGGATCGTTGTCTGAAAGAGCTCCTTCTGCAGCGCCTGGGAGCTTAGGCGCCTGGAACATGAGTTTTCCTCGCAGCGATGGAGGTTTTTTCGCTTTCGTGGTTCCTTCAGGGTAAGAAATCGCCGCCATGGAATCGTAGGTCAGAGGGGTTTTTCCATTAGGAACGCCCCAAATGGCGGCCCAGCGAAGAAGGTCTGGATCAAAACAAGCCCAATGCTGTTGACCCATAGGGATGAGCACTCCGCGTCGGACGGGATCGATTACTCCCCCATTTTTAATCAAAAGAGCGCTACGCAAAAAGGGTGTTTCTGGTTCCAGAAACTGGCCTTTCGGGTTTTCAGAAATTAACTCGAACCAATCCAGTCTGATACAAGATTTACTTTTCTTTGGTTTTACGGGAGCGGCAAATCCTAGAGCGGTGATTTTTGAAAGGTCAGGAGCTTTGACTGGTTTTCCTATTTTAACAGTGTCGGAAGATAGCTCCCGCCAAGAACGATCATGAAAAGAGATTTTTTGAGTATTCCAGCCTGCGAGGTTTTTGAATGGTTCTTCAGAAGCAAACCAACGCTGGTCGATTTGTATTGCTAGATGTAAACGGGAGTTCCCGACATTTTTCGTACGTGCTACGATGGCCCAATTTGGATCCGATAAATCTAGAGAGTCCTTGAGACGAAACCCAATCAAGATTGGCCCAGAGCAAAGGCCGTTCCAGAGATAGTGGGGATCATTTTTAATTTCGGGGTGGTGAGATAATTTTAGTTTGTCTGCCCCAGGCCCCAGTCGCTCCAGCGTCAGGTGAGGAGAAGTAAGATCCGTGCTGGTCGCAGGAATGTGAGCAGGGCTCTCGCGGAAACCCTCTCTAAAGTTTTGAGCAAAGAGGTTATAGGGAGTCGCAATAGCTAAGATGAGAAGTGATAGTTTCTGGCGAAGTGACATTGAAATCAGGCTAAGTATCTAAGGAGCTGAATGCAATCTTAAGGTTTTTTTAAGTGGTTGATGGTAATCGCCCCCCCCTTAATAGAATCTTGCGGACCGAATCCCCAATTGAACGTGAACATGACTATCCCATTCGAGCGTCAGCAGAGGTGTCCTAATTTTTTGAGAATTTAACGAGCGAAGCGGCGTGTATTTCTTACCATCCTCGCAAAGTAATTAAAAAAAATCGATACTTCCTGAAAACAGCGGAACACATAGAAAAACAACTCCACAAAAATTTTACAACTCACTCACCACCAAACAAAAACCCGCTTCCAAAGAAGCGGGCAAATGGTCGGGGAGACAGGATTCGAACCACTATTCAGATCGCTTCAACCCCTTATAAAACCAAGGAAT
>CAZLQY010000050.1:0-21284 GCA_964561965.1 uncultured Verrucomicrobiales bacterium | reverse complement strand
TTTTAGCATCAAATTTACATTTTTGAAATGTCTCCTATTTTGGGGTCAGGCCACCATCATTCCCCACAAACGCATACAGGTTCATGCCTCCTCCTTCCTCAATCGGATCTCTATTCAACCACCGGCCAACTTCTGTATCATAGTAACGATAGCCATAGTAGTATAATCCGGTTTCATTGTCTTGACGTTTAGTACTGAATTTGCGTTCAAACTCTTCGACTTTATTTCCACTGGAGTCTAGGATGTTTCCAAAGGCGTCATATTGATAGTGAGCTACTATGGAGCCTGTATTGTCTAGGTATTCACTAACGTTTCCATTGCCATCGTAGGTGGGATAGTAGCTACTCGGCGTTCCGTTTTCTATTTGTGTTTCTACTAACAGACCTGCTACTCCGCCTGCTCCTTGCATGCTGCCGGAGAGGTCACTCCCCCAAGTTCTTGTATTTTTTAAGACGAAGCTTTCTGCGTTGGTTTCATAGTCCGCAATTGGATTCCAGCCGTCGTAGATGGTGTAGGTTCTGCTTACCTTACTTCTACTGATTGTCTTGGAGTAGCGGCGACCTAAATAATCGTAATCAAAACTAATGGTCTCTCCTCCGTTCAATGTGTGTATAAGACGATTCTCTGCATCCCATTGATAGGCGCCTCCATCTTTTGAGAGTAGTCTATTCCCGTCTTCATCATGATTAGGAAACGGTCCGCTATTTACCTTATATTGATTCAGCGTATTAGGACTATAGCGGGTGATCACTACGGGAGTTAAGGGGTCTGCGTTTTCTTGCCGTTGTGCATGCAATGTTCGGTTTCCTATACTATCATATTTATAGGACTGATCATGTTCTAGCTCAGAATGATCTTCATTCACTACTTGCCCGAGTGCATCGTAGCCCCATGTGATGGGACTTGGCGCAGAGAAGGCACTGCCGGTGCGGTCTACGTTTGTGCGCTGTCCTATGGAGTTCGCTCTGTAACTATAAGTTGGAGATCATCATATTGTCGAGCTTGCGGTTGTCTTAAAGTGAGTAGCTCCATAAATTTTTCTGACATCGTTTGGACTAGTCGCATCGATACCTAATTCTTTCTTTTTTGGTGAACGGATATTCACTCAAAATGTGGCTGTCGGAGGCAGGCATGCTGCTTCGGTGTTTGGTTAAAGTAGGTGAACTTGCTGATGAAGTGAGTCAAGCATGACTAGAACAGAGTAAAACAGACAGGAGAGATGATAATGGCTAGTGCCATTTGCGGTGCGCTGTTGGAAATGTTCTGTCTCATGTTTTGCGGTCAATTCATCAGTTTCATAGCCGAGAAGCTATCCAAACTTCATTCTTTCATACAGTTGGCATTCAATGTGTATTGGCTGGCTTGGATGTTCTTTCTTATTCTCAATTGGCACGCGATTTTCGTGATGCTTTGGTTGTGTATTTCTGTCATTCAACGCGTGCAAAAAGCGTGAGATACAGGTCAGTTTAAGGGCTGGCGCACCACTACGGTATGATCAGGAAGGCACACTTCCCTTCTTGATCATCATTCACCAATCATTTCTCTTTTATAAAAAGCGTTCTAATAACGGTTGTAACCTTATCTTCACGTCATCAGACCAGTTCTGCTTTGGTGTTAGAATGGCATCTGTGAGAGCGGAGTGTTCCGCCCAATTCGGCTCAGAAGGAATTCTGGTTACGGCCTTTTGAATAATCTCTTTGGCATTCGCGGCATTCGCCATGAGATGCCCGATGACGGTCTGCACAGTGACATCTTCTTCCTCGTGCCAACAGTCATAGTCCGTCACCATCGACAATGTGCCTAGCGCCATCTCTGCTTCTCTGGCTAACTTGGCTTCTGGTAAATTAGTCATGCCTATCACATCAAATCCCAGCTGTCGATTCGCCTCACTCTCCGCACGTGTCGAGAATGCTGGACCATCCATGTTCACATATGTCCCCCCGTTATGTACTTTCACTCCTTGCTCATCTGCCGATTCTTTGAGAATCGATCTCAACTCCGAACTAACAGGATCTCCAAATCCGATGTGGGCCGCTATGCCTTTCCCGAAAAAAGTATGCTCGTCTCGGCGACTTGTTCTATCAAAATATTGATCTGGCAATACAATGTCACGAGGAGCGTATTCCTTCTTAAGGCTACCTACAGCGGTCACACAGATGACCCAGCGCGTGCCTAAATGCTTCAAGGCCCATATATTCGCCCGATGATTAATCTCATGCGGTAATATGGTATGCCCTCTTCCATGCCGGGGTAGAAACCATACTTGGCGCCCATTCATTCTCCCTCCAATGATCGCATCAGAAGGCTCCCCAAAAGGTGTTTCCACCACTCTCTCTTCTGTTTGCTCAAATCCATCGATCTCATAAAGGCCACTCCCGCCGATTACTCCTATTGCATACTCATCCATGAGTCTATGAGAGAGTTTCTGGCTCACACTGTCAGCACTAATTTATAGAATTCTCGACTTTATTTTCTAATCAACTCTTATGAAGGCCTTATCATTTCAAAAATATCAACTGCGGGGGTGAAAGTTCTTATGTACTTGTTTCAGTCTATTTTGATCTAGATGCGTGTAAATTTGGGTTGTTGCAATGTCCGCATGGCCTAACAATTCCTGTATTACTCTTAGGTCCGCTCCATTTTGTAACAAATGCGTGGCAAAAGAATGCCTCAATAAGTGAGGATAAACTTTCTGCTCAATCCCAGCAAAGTTAGCTCGCTCTTTCACGATACTCCTCACTCGCTCTGGGCTTAATCTCCCCCCTCTCACTGAGAGAAAAATTTCTGAGGACGTCTGGCTACGAACCAAGCTTGGCCTTTCTGCGGTAAGATATCGATTCAGCGCAATCAGTGCACGTTCCCCCACAGGAACAATCCTCGTTTTATTCCCTTTCCCTGTGACGCGCAGGAAGCCGTCTTCCAGATCCAATTGCTCTAACTGAGCAGAGCATACTTCGGACAAACGAAGCCCTGATGCATAAAAGAGCTCTAGAATCGCTAAATCCCGTTTGCCTAAACGCTTCTCCACATTAATCGATTCCAATAAATGTTGGATCACTTCTTCATGTAAGGTATCCGGCAAAGCACCCTCTGCCATAGGAGCGAATAATGGCTCTGCTATATCTGCACTGAGATTCTCCCGATTTACTAGAAAACGAAAAAACACCTTGAGGTGGACGATCAGGATACGCACAGAAGAAGCGCTCAGACCCGATTCCTTACGCCAGCTTAAAAAATCAGTTAAGTCCTGCGTAACTAGAGATTCGACATCTAAGCTGCGAGAAGCACACCACTGCGTTAAACTCTCCAGAGATAAACGTACAGAAAGTTGATAGGCTGTAGAAAGCCCTCTCTCGGTGGCGAGATACAGGATAAACGAATCAATTTTACTCTCCACTAGCTCCTATCGCTCTCTGTTCTGTCGGGCTATAGACGATCACCTGCCAACCACTCTCTGTATCTTCATAAACAAACCGAGCAAACTCATCTCGCTCTAAAATAAGATCTCTTACAGTGACTAGCTCCCCTTGTGTCAGCATCCACTCGACTAGTAATTTCTGAAGATCATCACTGTACCTCAAGCGTGTCACTTCAATCGAATCGCCTAATTCTGCCTCAACACGCCATCGTTCCAACGCTTTCTCCACCTCTGGCATGTAACCTTGTAATAGCTCAGGCACATCAATTTGCCGTTCTTCTACAGCCGCATCACTTTCAGAACCTAATCGATCCAGAAAGCTCATGCCTCCATTTTTCTGTAACCATATCAAAGCGGCCAAAAGCCCCCCAAAGAAAAATAAAGAGACGACCTTCTTCACTGTTCCTTCAGAAGAGGCTTCCGGCGCAGACTCTGTCTGCACATCTTTGTCTTCTAGCAATTCATTCTCCATTCTCAGAGTATGGAAAATGCCTTTACTCCTGACAAGAGATTCAAAATCTATTTCTACGATCTCATCTCAGGCCCTTACCTACCTAGGCTTTTTGGGCTTATATATCCCCCATATCGGCCTGGCTTCCTTCGTGATCTCAGCATCAAGTACGTTCATTCTCTCCCTCAGGGCCTCTACCTTTTGAGGGTGTTCACCACTGACGTTAAACTGCTCTGATTTATCTGTCGTAATATGAAACAACCAGACCTTCTCTTTAGCAGCCCGCCCTTCTCTGAGTAATTTCCATTCACCCTGCCGGATTCCTGAAAGCTCTCCGCGCTTCGTGTAATACAGAAATTCTTCTCTAGGAGAATCTGAATCTCCTTTGATCAGGTTTGATATATCTAATCCATCAATTTTACGATCTTCGGGTAAATCTGAACCGACCAATGACGCAATCGTGGGCAAGAAATCAATGGTTGAGATCAAAGCATCAGAAGTCGTTCCCGCAGGAATACCCGGACCGGCCATAACACAGGGCACACGCATTCCTCCCTCCCAAGTCTCTGCCTTTCCTCCTCGTAAAGGGCCTGCAGAGCCTCCGTGATTCTTAAACTTTAACCAAGGGCCATTATCTGTCGTGTATATCACATATGTGTTCTCTTCTAACCCTTCCTTTTTAAGAGATTCTAACAAACGGCCAACTTCCGCATCAATATGCTCGATTGTGCACTTGTAGGCATTCTCAGGGTTCGGATCATACACATCATCTGGTACATACAGTGGAATATGAGGCATAGAATGGGGAAGATACACAAAGAAGGGGTTTTCCTTATTCTTCTGAATAAATTCTATCGCACGGTCTGTGTAACGGCGTGTGATCGTTTGCTGGTTCACAGGAAGCTCTACAATTTCACTTCCTTCCACCAATGGCGTTTTCCAAAGAGTCAAAGACGTTTTCTGGTCTTTCCAAAGATCATCTGATGAATGACTGGGCTTATCCTGATTCTCTGGATGATTCATGTCATTCGAATAAGGAATGCCAAAATACACATCAAATCCATTCGCCTGAGGTAATACTTCTTTTTGATGGCCTAGATGCCATTTGCCAAAACAACCTGTCGCATAACCTTCCCCACGAAGTTGATCAGCGATTGTATTCTCGGCAGGATTTAGCCCATGCCCTGAATGAGGAAATAACACCCCTCGCTCCATGCTCACTCGTTTAGGGTAAGAACCTGTCAAAAGACCTGCACGTGAAGGGGAACACAGTGGAGACGGCACCATGCAGCTCGTAAAGAGTCTCCCCCTCTTCGCTAAACTATCTATATTTGGAGTTTGAATCGTTTTTGACCCAAAACATCCCAAATCGCCGTAGCCTTGGTCATCTGTAAAGATCAAAATAATATTAGGCTTTTTTACAGGTTCTGCCTCAGCAAAACCAAGTACGCCCAAGAACATCGTCATGAATGGGACTATCGAAGAAGTTGTTTTCACCAGATATTTTCGTTTCATCATTTCTTATTATTTATATTTCACCATCATCACTGCTCCATTCCATATTGAAACATTTCAATCTATCGAACCGTTTCACTTGGGCTATAGCTTCATGGTCTATTTCCCTCTAGTCGTAACATAGATGAAATGGCCAAACATCTTACCGCTTCTAACCACTTCCAGTAAAACTCGTTCTGAGCTTAGTCTATATCACGCACAGCCAAGGACTCCCATACTTCCTTATTCTCTTCCACAAAGGCCATATGATCCGCATCGATTTGGTAGGCATCATGATCAGCCAAAGTATCAAAACTAAAGTAAATCGCATAATCCCAAGTACGATCTGATACAGCGCGCACCTCCGTATCCGCAGGTTTTCCCCATCCGGCCTTCGCTATTGATTTGATACTGGCTAAGAGGGTGAGAGACTTCTCGAACTTCTCGCGGCCTTCCGCTGTCTTATGCTCTTCTTTTAGAGTGAAATAAACATGGTGTTGCATAGGAGCAGTCTTTAACAACCCTCACCCTATCCTACAAGCTGGAAAATGCACTTCTCTTTCTAGAAACGATGCCACTGGATGGTCGAACTAACATGATTTGCAGAATAAGAGATTTTTCCACTTTCCGACATGGAATAAAGACACAATACGATTCTTTCCAAAACCTCCAAAAGAGCCTTTATCGACGTAATCGGTGCCATTGGCTCGTGTCTGGCTTTTCTAAAACACACAGAGGTGAATCCGCTAAGTCAAACTCATTCAGCACACGATCTAACAAAACAATAGACCCTACAGCATCGAAAAGAGCATCATGCCAAGACCTTTCCCCAACAAGATCGCTCACTTTGCTACTCAAGTCTAATGTATCGCACAAGCCACTCAGGGAATGATCCAGTAAGGTGGGCCATGCTGCCCGTGCCAGCTGTAGAGTATCCACCCACGGGCCAAATCCATGTGCTGGAAACGCTCTTAAAAACCGCTTCTCTGTCCCGCAGTTATGAGCGACAACGATTCTGCCTCTCATCATATTTTTAAAGTGTGGCCATATCATCGCCATTTTTGGCGCGCCTTTTAGGTCTTCTTTAGAAATCCCGTGCACCTTCTGCGCAGCCCACGTGATATCGCACTCCGTATGAATGTAAGAGACCCACTGCTCTAAAATACCTCGCTCTAGAGACCACCTCACCATCCCTACTTGCACAGGGGCATCCGTCTTTCCACTAGCAGTACCTGCTGATTCAAAATCAATCGCACAAAATTCGAGCTCCCTTAACACCTTAGACTCTATCATTTCTGCCGTCCTCGCAATAAAGGGTGACCAGCCTTCGCCTTCGTAATATAAGGGGCCCTTAAATACGCTGGCGCAATAGGTTTGGAGCGAAGAGCTGCTTGCACACCCTCCTCCAAATTCAACCAAGTTTTCACTAATAACGAGGCTCTTGGCCGCACAGAAGTAATCTTCGATGCCCCTGGTAATTCATTGAGAGTTTCCATCGTGACCAAACTTCGATTAACACCTTCTATAGCCTTCAAAAAACAGTCTTTTCCCATCAATTCAGGCTCTTCAACAAGACCATGAGAAGAGACTTCTGTCATAAAATACTCTCCCCTCCTGGCATCTCCAACAGCAACTAGACTTTTTTCTTCCTGCAACAACTCCAACCCATAAAATGAAGATAATCCAACCACCTCACAATCATAGACAACGCCCACACCCTGTGCTGCTGCGATAGCGATCCGAGCTCCCCCATAACTACCTGGCCCTATGCCTACTAGAATCAGATCCAGCTCTTTTTTCTCACCACTTTCTGACTCCAGTTCCGTTAATAGTTGCACGAGGGGATCAAACATCAATTGGTTCTGCTCTCGATGACTCTCAAACTCTTTTTCCACCAATCTCCCTTCCTCAGTCAATAATGCGACAGAAGCCTGAGGATGAGTTGTTTCTATGGCTAAAATTCGTGGCACTTGACCGTCATAACCAACAACCTGTGTCATAAGCAACTCCGAATCTTTATCTTTCTCTTGAAACCAAACCAAAACCGGGCTTATCTCCTCTCAGTGCATGTCTTATTCTGAGAGTATGCTAAAAATTTCATTGTATTAACGATATCAAACCATGAGTGATTACGCAAAAGGTCTGGAAGGGGTAACAGCCAACGAATCCGCATTAAGCAAAGTGGAAGGTCTCGACGGCAAACTGTCGTACCTCGGCTATAATATCGACGACCTCGTCGAACACTGCTCCTTCGAGGAAGTCACCTACTTGCTTCACAATGGAAAACTCCCTAACACAGAGGAACTCGGCCAATTTGAAACGGCTATCCGCAACGATCGCCAACTCCCGGAACAGCTCATCAGCTTTTTAAAAACTCTGCCTAACGATGCCACTCCAATGGATGTACTCCGTACAGCAGTATCTATGTTAGGCATTTTTGATGACAGGGCCGCTGTGGGAGAGCCGAATCAGGCGATCAACAAAGAAGTCGCTCTCTCTCTCGTCGCCAAGACCCCGGTGATCGTCGCCTATTACCACCGCGCTCGTCAGGGCCTAGACTTACCACCTGTGCGTAACGATCTCTCTGAAGCCGCTCATTTTCTTTATCTCATCTCAGGCGAGACACCCTCAGAGGCGGCTACCCGCACCTTAGATATCGCCTATATCCTCCACGCAGACCACGGCATGAATGCTTCCACATTCTCTGGCCGAGTCACAATCGCCACTCTCTCTGATCTCTACTCAGCTATGACATCTGCCATAGGCACCCTCAAAGGCCCCCTCCATGGTGGAGCCAATGAAGGAGTCATTAAAATGCTCAAGGAAATCGGCAGTGAAGATAAAGTAGACGCTTTTGTCGAAGACTGCCTCCTTAACAAAAAGAAAATCATGGGCATTGGGCACCGTGTCTACAAGGTCTTAGACCCACGCGCTCCACACCTTCAGAAAATGGCGGTGAAACTCACCGAAGAACTCGGTGAAGCAAAATGGATTAAGATGAGCGAACGTATCGCCACGATCATGCGTGAGCGCAAAGGGCTCAACGCCAATGTCGACTTCTACTCCGCCACTGTTTACTACTCTCTCGATATTCCTACGGACCTGTTCACACCCATCTTTGCCATAGCCCGCATGTCTGGCTGGACAGCGCAGGTGCTAGAACAACTCGATGACAATCGCCTCTACCGCCCGCTCACTAAGTATGTAGGCCCAGAAAGCACAGTACCGGTGCCTCCAATCTGCGAGCGCTAAAACTGAGGGACTCGGAGAGGCTGAAGCAAGTAAACTTCAACCTTTAACACTCATCTCACACGAACCCGCTTTACACTATGTAGAGCGGGTTTTTTATCGAGATCATCTCAGTTACTCTTCAATCTTCCTCAGAAAAGTCAACGTTGTCTCCGTACTCTCCTCTGCACAAAACTGATAGCCGGACTGCGTAAACTCTTTCAGACCTTCTGAAGTAGCTACATCATTCTGAATCGCCCAAGCCGCCATCAAACCTCGCGCTTTCTTCGCATAAAAGGAAATGATCTTGTACTTGCCATTCTTCCAATCCTTAAACACAGGCGTTATCACTGGAGCCGTTAGCTCTTTTGGCTTCACCGCTGAAAAATATTCATTCGATGCCAAATTCACCACGACAGGAGATTTCAAGCGCTTCAATTCCTCATTCAAAGCTTCTGTCGGAATCATCCCCCAAAATTGATACAAATTACTACCACGCTTCGTTTCCAGCTTGGTTCCCATCTCCAGACGATAAGGCCGCATTAGATCCAGAGGCCGTAATAGGCCATACAAGCCGGATAACACGCGGATCGATTTCTGTGCTTTCTCCACATCCTGAGGACTCCAAGAAGACACATTTAAGCCCTGATACACATCTCCTTTAAAAGCAAAAATGCACGG
Source organism: uncultured Verrucomicrobiales bacterium (assembly GCA_964561965.1). GTDB lineage: Bacteria > Verrucomicrobiota > Verrucomicrobiia > Verrucomicrobiales > Akkermansiaceae > Rubritalea. Next base: position 12,012 of record CAZLQY010000050.1, on the reverse strand, counting down.
TCTGGCGCCACTCGAGGCATCATGCCGTACGCCCCATTCCCGAAATCTAGCAGCATTGAGAGCGCTAAGCTTCGGAGAAATCGACATTAACTCGCCTACCTCCTCCTCACTAAACTCCTCTAGAATTTCAATAAGCTCTGCAGAATGCTCTACAAATTGAGGTTGGGATAGCTCAAGAGCAGGTAACTCAGAATCGTAATCTAACGTTTTCGCAGGTGAGAGAAGAAATATCATAGTCGTAAACAGCGTCGAAGAAACTATGGCCTAATTTCCAACAAACGCCAGAACGAAGCGGCAACTGAGTACAAAGCATTCAGACCCAACAGCCCCCGCACTAGCAACAACTCTAGACCTCGCCAAGAAAATCAGGTTTAGGAAACCTTCTTGGGAACAAATTAGTTAACAACTATCCTTTACATCCTTCAACCAACGGGGCATACACCCACAGATTTAAGCTGCACGTTCATGCCAAAGGATACTACGATTAAAAAAATTCTCGTTATTGGTTCGGGGCCGATTGTTATCGGACAAGGTTGCGAATTTGACTACTCAGGCGTCCAAGCCTGTAAAGCTCTCAAAGAAGAGGGCTATGAAGTCATTCTCGTTAACTCCAATCCAGCCACTATTATGACGGACCCAGAGTTCGCTCATAAAACCTACATTGAGCCTATCACAGCTGATGTCGTGGAGAAAATCATCATCAAAGAACGCCCAGACGCTCTGCTACCTACACTTGGTGGACAAACAGCGCTGAACACTTCGATGGATCTCTTTAAAGCGGGCACTCTCGATAAGCATAACGTCCGCATGATCGGCGCTAATGCGGATGCGATTGACAAAGGGGAAGATCGCCTACGGTTCAAGGAAGCCATGCTTAAAATAGGCCTTGATCTCCCTAAATCCGGTGTGGCCCACAACATGGAAGAAGCGCGCATCATCCGTGATGAAATAGGGACTCTCCCTCTTATCATCCGCCCGGCATTCACCCTCGGCGGCACAGGTGGTGGCATCGCCTACAACGTCGAAGAATTTGAAGAAATCTGTGCACGTGGTATCGATCTCTCCCCTGTCGATGAAGTCTTAGTCGAAGAATCCCTCCTAGGCTGGAAGGAATATGAAATGGAAGTCATGCGTGACTGTGCGGACAACTGCGTCGTCATCTGTTCCATTGAAAACTTAGATCCCATGGGAGTCCACACAGGAGATTCCATCACCGTCGCCCCTGCACAAACGCTCACTGATCGCGAATACCAAATCATGCGTGATGCATCATTCGCCTGTATCCGTGAAATCGGCGTAGAAACTGGCGGCTCTAACATTCAATTCTCTGTCGAGCCGGAAACAGGCCGCTGCATCGTCATCGAGATGAACCCTCGTGTATCCCGCTCCTCAGCACTTGCTTCTAAAGCAACAGGCTTCCCCATCGCGAAAATCGCTGCCAAACTTGCTGTCGGATACACCCTAGATGAACTCAATAACGACATTACACGGGAAACTCCGGCTTCATTTGAACCCACCATCGACTACGTCGTAACAAAACTTCCACGCTTCACCTTTGAGAAATTCCCAACAGCCGATTCTGTCCTCACCACACAGATGAAAGCGGTAGGAGAAGCTATGGCGATTGGCCGCACATTCAAAGAGTCCATGCAGAAAGCCCTCCGTTCCTTAGAAACTGGGCGCTTCGGCTTTGGTTTCGATGGTAAGGGGGCCGTTGAGCCTACTTATGAAGAAATCGAGCGAAAGCTTCACGTCCCCAATTCCGAACGTATTTTCTGGCTAAAGACCGCCTTCGACAACAATTGGAGTATAGAAGATGTCTTTGAAGCGACAGCCATTGACCGCTGGTTCTTAGAGCATCTCAAAATCATCGTAGACGAAGGGAGAGACCTCGCCTCTATGCCTCTCCGGAAAGCAAAAAAACTTGGCTTTTCCGACATCCAGATCGCAAAACAACGCACCCGCGCCGGCAACGCCTGCACACAAGATGACATCCGAGCAGAGCGCCACGCTCAGGGCATCATCCCTACCTATCGCCTCGTAGATACCTGTGCAGCTGAATTTGAAGCTTACACACCATATTACTACTCTACCTATGGTGATGAGAATGAAGCGCGCGAAACGACTCAGAAAAAAATCGTCATCTTAGGAGGCGGTCCCAACCGCATCGGCCAAGGCATTGAATTTGATTACTGCTGTGTGCACGCCTCCTTCGCACTCAAAGAACTCGGGTATGAGACTGTCATGGTCAACTCGAATCCAGAAACTGTGTCTACAGACTACGATACTTCTGACAAACTCTACTTCGAACCTCTCACCTTAGAAGACGTTCTCAATATCTGTGATCAGGAAAAGCCAGACGGAGTCATCGTTCAATTTGGCGGTCAAACCCCTCTCAACCTCGCTGCCGACCTCAAACGCCACGGAGTCCCCGTCATCGGTACATCTCCTGAATCCATCGAACTGGCAGAAGACCGTAAATTCTTCTCCGCCCTCCTCGATAAAGTCGGCCTCAAACAAGCAGAAGCAGGCACCGCCATTTCTGAAGACGAAGCCAGCGCTATCGCAGACCGCATCGGCTTCCCAGTCTTAGTCCGCCCATCTTTCGTCCTCGGAGGCCGCGGCATGATGATCGTTTACAACGATGAAGAACTCCGCCGCTACATCCGCGAGGCCGCAGATGTCACACCAAACCGCCCCATTCTAGTCGACCGCTTTCTCGAAGGAGCTGTCGAAATCGATGTCGATTGTATTTCAGACGGGGAGACATCCGTTGTCGGTGCCATCATGCAGCACATCGAAGCAGCCGGAATTCACTCTGGAGATTCAGCCTGTGTCATCCCAGCACCCTCCCTTTCAGAAGACATCACTGCACAAATCATGCAGGGGGCGAAAAACCTCGCACATGAGCTCAAAGTCATAGGCCTGATGAATATCCAGTTCGCTATAAAAGACGAAGAGCTCTACGTCATTGAAGTCAACCCTCGCGCCTCACGTACCGTTCCCTTTGTCTCCAAAGCCATCGGCGTACCACTTGCGAAAATAGCGGCCAAAGTCATGGCTGGTAAAACGCTCAAAGAACTTGGCTTTACCGAAGAAATTCTTCCAAAGCACTATTGTGTCAAAGAAGCCGTCTTCCCCTGGCCTAAGTTCCCAGGTATCGATATTGTGTTAGGGCCAGAAATGAAATCGACAGGAGAAGTCATGGGAATCGATGACGATTTAGGCATGGCCTATGCAAAGGCTCAGATCTCAGCATTCAACCCCCTCCCAACAGAAGGCAAAGTCTTCTTCTCCGTCAATGATCGCGATAAACCAAAGTCTGTCGAGATTGCCCGCGAACTCGTAAACCTTGGATTCACCGTCTGCTCCACAGGCGGCACCTACAAATTCTTTAAGAACGAAGGCATCCAAGTAGAGCGCCTCTACAAACTCGCTGAACAAAAGCGACCAAACGTGCTCGATATGATGAAGAACAAGGACATTCAATTCGTCATCAATACACCAAGTGGTCACGAGGCACGGGCCGATGAAATCAAAATCCGCTCAGGTGCGGTTGCTAACAAGATTTCTCACTGCACCAACTTGGCCGCAGCTGAAGCTTCCATCAAAGCCATTCGCTCACTGAAGGAACAAGAGTTCACCGTCACGCCATTACAGGAAAGAGTGTAGCCAATCCCTCCTGCTCTGCCTCCCCCATAAAAGAAACCTTCAAAACACCTTTCTGCATGTACCTACAGAAAGGTGTTTTACTTTCATGTGTAGGACACCCTTGCTTGGAAATAGTTCACCCGACGATGTGACGTGACTCCCCCTCATACCGTAACACCTTAAATTTCACATTTGAAGATTGTCTTCCTCAAGGCCTAATTGGTAGCCTTTCGTTATCATCGACCCTTGATTCCCCCTCAAAAGGCAGACATTTTTTATTTCCGGACACCATGAGCAAAAAGACGCGCAACTCAAATCCAGGCACATCCCCTGACAACATGTTTCATAAACCTAGTAAAGAATTCGCCAAACAAGCGCGAATCTCTAGCATGGCGCAATACAAGCGAATGTATAAGGAGTCTATCGACTCCCCCAGTCGCTTCTGGAGCAACGAAGCCAAAGACCTCCACTGGCACCAAAAATGGGATAACGTCCTCGAATGGAAAGCTCCCAATGCGAAGTGGTTTGTCGGAGCCAAAACCAATATGGCGTATAACTGTATCGACCGCCACGTAGAGCAAGGCCGCGGAAATAAAGCCGCTATCTTATGGGAAGGGGAACCAGGTGATAAACGCGTCCTTACCTACCGGCAGCTCCAACGAGAAGTCTCTAAGTTCGCCAACGTCCTACAAGCCAATGGTGTTCGCTCAAAATCGCGGGTCCTCATCTACATGCCCATGATCCCTGAGGCGACGATCGCAATGCTGGCCTGTGCCAGAATCGGAGCCGTTCATTCTGTTGTCTTTGGAGGGTTCTCTGCTGAATCTATTAAAGACCGTATTGAAGACTCTGGCGCCCAAACCATTGTGACTGCTGACGCCGGTTGGCGACGTGGCAACATAGTCGCCTTAAAAGAAAACGTCGATGAAGCTCTTAAAGATGACAGTCAGATCAACAAAGTCATCGTGTTCCAACGCACTGGATCTAAAATCGTCATGCAGCCAGAACGTGACGTCTGGTGGCATGATGAAATGGCAAACGCCTCAGGCACCCACAAGGCCAAAGCGTTCGCCGCAGAGCACCCACTCTTTATCCTCTACACCTCTGGCTCCACAGGAAAGCCCAAAGGCATCTTGCACACCACAGCTGGTTATATGGTAGGTACATACACGACCTGTAAATACATCTTCGACATGAAAGAGAACGATGTCTATTGGTGTACAGCAGATGTGGGGTGGATCACAGGGCATTCCTACATCACCTACGGCCCTCTTCTTAATGGAGTTACACAAATGATGTATGAAGGCGCTCCCAATTTCCCAGATTTCGGCAGATTCTGGAGCATGGTCGAAGAATACAGCGTTAGCATCTTCTACACCGCACCCACAGCTATCCGCGCCTTCATTAAAGCAGGAGACCAATTCATTACACCTTATGACTTATCCTCCCTACGTCTACTAGGCACAGTTGGCGAGCCAATTAACCCCGCAGCTTGGCACTGGTATTATCATACAATTGGTGATAGCCGCTGCCCAATTGTAGACACTTGGTGGCAAACAGAGACAGGGGCCATTATGATCTCCCCCCTCCCAGGCTGTACTCCCATCAAACCAGGTACAGCCACTCTACCTTTCTTCGGAATCGACGCTGCGGTTCTCGACGAGAATGGAGACCCTTGCAAATCAGGAACTGCAGGAAAACTAGTCATTAAACAACCATGGCCATCCATGCTCAGAAGCATCTATGGAGATAAAAAACGCTACAAAGACACCTATTGGAGCGATTACAAGGGGCTGTACACCACTGGTGATGGAGCCACAATCGATAAGAAGGGGAACATCTCCATCGTCGGTAGGCTCGATGACGTCCTCAATGTATCAGGCCACCGCTTAGGCACAGCAGAAGTAGAATCTGCATTAGTTTCTCATACCTCTGTCGCAGAAGCAGCGATTATAGGCATTCCTCATGAAATCAAAGGGGAAGCTATCGTCTGTTTTGTTACCCTAAAAACAAACCAACAAGAATCTCAAAAACTCCTTACAGAACTAAGAAATCACGTTGGAAAAGTCATCGGAGCCATCGCAAAGCCAGACAAAATCTACTTTGCCTCTGGACTCCCAAAAACACGTAGTGGTAAAATCATGCGCCGCCTATTAAAAGAACTCGTCAATACGGGCAAAATCACGGGGAACCTCACCACCATAGAAAACCCAAGCGTTCTTACAGAGCTGAAACATACTGTTACGAACCAAGCCTAGCAAAGCTTCTCCCTCTACTACTCCATGAACTCTACCAAATACGCCTTCGCCCTCTTCTTAAAGACCCTCGGCATCAACCGAAAACAAACTCGGATGAATGAAGCGGCCCAGGAACTACAGCTTTTACGAGAAGGAGAACACCTCCTAGGCAAAACCCTCTGGGAAAGTAGTGAAGAATACGAAGCCGTAGGTGTCCCGTATTGGCACCTGCGCCAACTCAATAATCAAACACTGGAACTACAAAAAAAGATCGACGTCTTATCCGAAGAACTCGCACAGGCACAGATCCAAAAAAAATCTATTTCTCAAAACTCCAATTCACTTCGTCATTCCAAAGAAGAAGATCGAATACAGCTCGTAGGAAAAGCGGAGCGCTTAACCAAAGAAAAAAAAGCGATCACCAAAAAAGCGCAATCCTATAAGCGCCAACACGAAGGGTTAAAACTAAAAGTCCAAGTCTTACGGAAAGAAAACTCGGAGGAATCACTCATCCAGCCCCAAATCGATAAAGCCAACTCGATCAAAGAACAATTCCTAAGCCTAAAGCAACAAAACAGCGAGATCGACCAACAGATCCAAGAGCTCGAAATCAACATCGACACCATAGAGAAGGAAATCCGCTCAGAATACTCAAAAATCGAAGGGGGCACGACCAGAGCCTTTGACGATATAGGTAAAGCCAATCGCAACCTCTCTAACTTCCGAGCAGAAATCGGACTCATCCGTTCTCAGATGAATCAACATTATACCGATCTGGGACATATTCTTTCCATCCAATACAAAGAAAACAGCCAGTGCCGCGATATTGCAAAAAAACAAAAACGCCTCATCAGTATCTTAGCCGCGCTTCGCCGTTCCATAGAATGGAACAATGACTTGGCGGAACGTCATTAACCAATCATTCAGAAACTTCCTAACTTCTGAAGCGCTTCTGAGTAACTCCCACTACGTAAGTAGAGCCTCCTTCTCGTGAATTCTTGAATTTACTATATTCCGCATTGCTCATTGCCGAATAAACTCTAGCATAGTCTCAGCTATGTCAGACGCAAACGCCGCCGATACCCGATTTCATAATTTTGTTCTCCTTCAAGCTCAAAATGCAGGACTCTTTCTAGGCCAACTACCTAACCCATCTACGGGGGAACGCTCTGTAAATCTCAAAGCCGCGGCTTCTGTGTTAGACTCCCTAGAAATGCTGCAACAAAAAACAAAGAACAACCTAAATAGTGTGGAATCTGAACTCCTTGAAATGGCTCTCACCAATATCCGAGCACTCTATCAAGACGCAGAAGCACTAGGATAAATTTATCACACTCACCACATCATTATGAATCAACCCTTTTATATCCTTGGTCCTTGCGGTCTAGAAAACGAACAATTTGCATGGGACATGGCCCGCGCTATCAAAGAAATTGGAGACCGCCTCGGGATAGACTTCTACTTTAAAGCGTCCTACGACAAAGCCAACCGCACATCTGGCGATGCCTACCGTGGCCCAGGTGTGAAAGAAGGAACACGCATCCTAGGTAAGATCGGGAAAGAACTCGGCCTCAAAGTCACCACAGATATTCACACCCCTGCGGAGGCCGAAATAGCCTCGGAAACCATAGATCTACTCCAAGTGCCTGCTTTCCTATGCCGGCAGACTGATCTCATTGAGGCCTGTGCAAAGACAGGCCGGACAGTAAACGTAAAAAAAGGCCAGTTTCTCGCTCCATGGGACACCGTAAATATAGGAAATAAACTACGTGACTCAGGTTGTGACGATTTCTATATTACCGAGCGAGGAACCTCTTTCGGATACAACAATTTGGTGACCGACATGCGCTCCCTCTATTGGATTCGCGAAGAAGGAATGCGAGTCATCTTTGATGCCACGCATTCTGTCCAACGCCCAGGAGGTCTAGGTGGAGCCACTGGAGGCGATGGCATATTAGCCCCCGTCCTAGCACGGGCAGCAGTAGCCACAGGAGTCGACGGAGTATTTATGGAAACACATTCTGATCCCTCCAAAGCACTCTCTGATGGGCCAAATCAGATCCCCTTATCCGAAATAGAATCCGTCTTAAAAACACTCATCGCCGTTCACAGCGCCGCCCACGGCGAACTCTGCTAAACGACTCGCATATACCGCATGATTACAGGTAAGAATAGAACAGGCTTCTGGCTACTGCTCATGAGTTCCCTCTCATTCGCAGAAGGCCCTAAGGACACCTCACGATCTTCCCTTCCCTCTCTAGATATGCTACCAACAGGTAGCGTACTCACACACGTAGAAATCCCCCGATATGACGACCAACTCCGAGCCAAGTCCTTATTAGAAGCAGAAAAGCTCACAGTGGTTTCCGAGGACACGATTCATGGTGACATCGTCAAAATTAGCCTTCTTCGCCCTGACGGCACACTAGCCCTAGATGCCGACTTTGTTCAGGCCGACTATAAACACACTCAAGGCCTCCTCACCTCCAATGATAAAACCATCCTGCGAGGTGACCGGTTCTATGCCACTGGCCAAGGAGTCGTCACAGACTGGCAAAACCAACAAGGTCTCCTCTTAGGCCCAGTCACCACCCAACTTATCACCAACAACCCAACGACGAAGATGAACCCTTTCTCACCACCGACACGCCAATCTCTTCTCGCCAGCCTTACAGGCATTTTATTGACCGCACAACTAAGTGCAGACCCCAATGAACTGAGTAGTGAAGAAAGACAAAATCTACAACAGCTCACACGCTCACAAGAAGCCAATTACAACCAGCTCCATGAAGAAGGGAATGCCATTCGGCACCGCCAAACCGAGCGAGACTCAGCCAGCCACAATGTACTCACCACATTTCTCACCAAGGTGGGCCAAATTTCCCTACTCTCTCAAGTCAAAACAACAGACGGCGGGCAAGTCGTCCAGCAAACGGCACCAAAACCAAAAACAGCCCCCTCTCAAAAGCCTCACACCACTCAAATCGAATGTGATGGCGGCATGTTTTTCGATATGGAAACAGGAATTCTCTGCTACCTCCGTAACATAGAAGTCACAGGCCTCACCAAAGATAACTTCACGCTAAATTGCACCAAAGAGCTCAAAGTCTACCTTGATTCTGAAAAACTCAAAAAAGCATCAGAAAAAAAAGACGACTCAAAAGAGAAAAAAACACCCAAGAAAAAAGGCTCAAAAAAAGAAGAACTTAAGAAAAGTCTCAATGACATCGTCGCCATAGGAGACGTCGTCCTCACAGGAAAAGACCGTGAAGGAAAAGACATCGAAGTCCACGCCGCTAAAGCTCACTACAACGCCATCAAAGAAGAAGTCATCCTCGAAGGAGGAAACCTCTCTATCCAACAAGGCAACAATATTCAACGAATCAAAAAACCCACACCAAACGCCTGGATACGTATCGATAAAAGTGGTAACGTCAGTACTTCAAAACACCCCTTCATTGGTATCTACCAGACTAATCAATAAAGAAGTCTCTAAAACATCATACATCCATGGGATCCTCCGTGATACAATCAACAGCACCTCAAACGACTCATAAAACTTCTTCTCGCCGAGGAGGAGAGCTTACACTAAGCGCCAATCAACTCCGTAAAGAATATGGAGGGAAAGCCGTTGTCAATGACGTCTCCATGACCGTTGGAGCAGGAGAAATTGTAGGGTTATTAGGACCAAACGGCGCAGGAAAGACCACTTCCTTCTATATGATCGCAGGTCTAGTGCCCCCCACCAAGGGCACTGTCACCTTCCAAGGTAAGGACATTACAAACCTCCCCATGCACAAACGAGCCCGTCTAGGCATGGGCTATCTCCCACAAGAGCACTCCATCTTTCGCAAACTCTCTGTACAGGACAACCTCCTAGCTGTCTTAGAAACTCAAAAACACCTCAACAAGGCACAACGTAAAGAGCGAATGGAACATTTACTGGAACGCTTCAGTATTGCCAAAATCAAAGACTCTATCGCTCTCACTCTCTCAGGAGGTGAAAAACGCCGCCTCTCTATAGCCCGCTGCCTTTGCTCCAAACCAAAATTCTTAATGTTGGATGAGCCTTTTGCTGCAGTTGATCCTAAAGCAGTGGAAGCGATTCACAGTATCGTCAGGCAACTGAGAGACGAAGACGGCCTTTCGATCCTCATTACAGACCATTCCGTCCGAGATACCCTCAAAATCGTCGATCACGCCTACGTCATGACCGAAGGGAAAGTCATCCTTGAAGGCGCGGCAAAAGACATCGCCAACGATCCATTAGCAAGAAAGCATTATTTAGGAGAAGAATTCACCCTCTAACTACTTTATTATTTCCAAACCTCCACTTTTAGGCTCATACTACAGAATCATTATTTTTATCCCCGATAACAGACATAAACTTTCGCATAAACCCAAACTAAGAAAGGAACTAAAAACACATGCAAACAAGAAACGTGAATATCCCCATTAACATCACAGTTCGCCATGAAACAGTGACAGACTCACTCCGTGATTATGCCACAAAAAAAATAGAAGGTCTCCACATCGATTACCCAAAGATCATCGAAGCTAAAATAGTTCTTGATGTTCAAAAAAATCGCCACATCGCAGAAATTATTCTTTTTTGCGCTAACCACATCACCATTGAGGCATCGTCTGAAACAAAAGATATGTATGCCTCCCTCGATGAAACCATTTCTAAAATCGCGCGTAGAATGCGAAAGCATAAGACGCGCTTGATGAAAAAATACCGTTCTACCAAACCGGAAGAATCCATCCGCTATCTGGATGAAAAGGTCTTTGCTTCTGACATACTAGATACTCATCCAGAAGAGTCCGAGGTAGATCCAGAACCAATGATCATTCACCGCGAAGAACTAAAACTCAAAACCCTTTATAAAGAGGAAGCGATCATGGAGCTCGAACTCTCTGACAAGCCCCTTCTCATCTACCAAAACGCCCGGAGAAATGTTTTACAGATTATCTATCGGAGAAAAGACGGTGACTACTCCATCATAGAACCCTAGGAAGCGTTTCAGACGAATTAAAGAATCAACATACAATCCCCATAGGAGAAAAACCGATACTCTTCCTTAACTGCCTCGGCATAAGCTCGTTTTATTAGTTCTCTTCCTGCAAAGGAAGAGACAAGCATAATGAGTGTACTCTTAGGTAAATGAAAATTAGTGAGCAATGCTCCAACCACCTTAAAGTCATACGGTGGATAGAGAAAAATGTCTGTCTCACCGTTTACTGCTGAAAAAGTACCGGTTTCTCTCCCTAGGCTTTCTAACACCCGCGTCACCGTAGTACCTACTGCGACGATCCTCTCTGCTTGATTCATTTTCTCTGCAGCAGACTGTTGTAAGATATAACGTTCCGTATGCATTTCATGATCCTTGATTTCTTCTACTTTCACTGGCCGAAATGTGCCTATACCGACGTGTAGGGTAAGAAAATCGTGATCCAGTGTTTCCAATAACTCCGGAGTAAAATGAAGCCCTGCTGTAGGGGCGGCGATCGCCCCTTCCTCCTTAGCAAATACTGTTTGGTAGCGATCTTGATCGATTTCATTACTCTCTCTTTTCATGTAATGAGGAAGCGCCAATGTTCCGTGTTGTTCCAAATCAGGGGCTGAATCCCATTCGATCACTCGGTTCCCATTCTCTAAGATTTCTTTGACAGTTCCTTTCGATGAGCCCACTTCTACAGTCCGCCCCACCTTCATTTTTTTACCTGGGCGCACCATCACTATCCATGTTAGAAGACTGGGGCGCTCTATGACGACAAGTTCGATACTTTCGTCATTACTATATAGCCTTGCAGGTATGACTTTTGTGTCATTCAGCATTAATAAATCGCCTTGCTTCAGATAACTGGGGAGGTCCGTGAACATTTTGTGTTCTATGACTCCGGTGTTTCGATGTAGGACTAACATTCGGGATCCTTCACGTCGCTCCAGTGGCTGGCTCGCTATTAATCGTTCTGGTAAATGGTAGTCAAAATCGTCCGTTCGTAGGCCCATTTCCGTTTGTAGTCTGTTCAATTCACTGTGGCAAGGGTCGATCTCTGGCCCCTACTCTTGCTTCCTCTTCAATCTCTATTATCGTTTGGGGATGACTCTATCACAGCAAAG
>CAZLQY010000049.1:0-21373 GCA_964561965.1 uncultured Verrucomicrobiales bacterium | reverse complement strand
CGAACCCTCATAATCAGCTTGGAAGGCTGGAGCTTTACCATTAAGCTATACCCGCTTGAGTTACTCACCCTTTTTAACCCTTTGAAAAATCTGAACAAGCTTTTTTTACACCTATCTTAATATTTTTGTGATTCCCAAGTGAAGAATCTCGTCAAATTTTTCATAATTCTGCAATTATAGCCCTGTAGGGTGATCAATAAACTCAAACGAGATGTTGAATTTTTTCGAAACATATTCCGCTAAAGCTATCACTCCGAATGTCTCTGTCGCATAGTGACCACCGTAGATGAGGTTTACCCCCAACTCTTCGGCTAAAGGGTAACTCCAATGAGGCCCTTCTCCTGTAATAAAAGTTTCAATCCCCTGTTGAGCCATCATTTGAATCTCTGACCCAGCCCCCCCTGTAATAATTCCAATTTTACCTACATTATCATTTTTCCTACCTGGGCAATGATGAACACCGTTCCCCACAACTAGTCTCATTCTCTCGATGAGCTCCGCATAGCCATACCCCAATTCTCCGGTGAGACCTAGCTCGATCCCTTTCCATGCGTGATAAGACGATATGCGTTCTAGATGGAGCTCTCTGGCTAAACAGGCATTATTACCAAGTACTGGGTGCACATCCAATGGTATATGGGCACTGTATATCGCTAGATCTGAATCCATTGCTAAACGCAGCTTTCTGTATTGACTACCGACATGACGCTGGGCTCCCTGCCAAAACATCCCGTGATGGACGATCAATAGATCTGCTTTAGCCTTCACTGCCTTTTCGATAACGGGCAATGAAGCATCTACAGCTGCTACTACATGCTTTACAGAACCTTCATTTTCCAGCTGCAGGCCATTCATAGCTGCCGGATAATCAGGAATGCCTCCTATATTTAGCTCCTCGTCCATAAATCCCACTACTTCTTTCAATTTCGCCATGGCCAGAACATTAACAGAGAGCCAACGCTATCAGGAATAAAAACTTACCAAATCAATAGATAAGTCACTCTCCCAATGTAGATGCTCTTTTTCTCTTATAATGGTCATTGTCGAAGCGTGGAGTGCATGCCTTGGCAACATCAACTGCTGCTCAAGAGATTCTGTCCAGCCACCCTCAATGAAATTTAAATAACAATTTTCATCATCCCCGTATATTTTATCTCCCACAATAGGGTGCCCTAGATACGCGGCATGGACTCTAATTTGATGCATCCGCCCTGTATGAGGAGTGACCAATACGTCTGACACATCGACTCCCTTCACAGATTTTGTACCTAACACACGAAAATCTGTTTTACAGTATTTCCCATCGGGATGGACTATTTGTTTGACCCAAATAGGGGAATCGAGCACTTCCCCTTTTCTTAAAATCGGTTCTTCTACAGTCATAGTTTGCCATTTCGGACGACCTAGAACAAATGCTCGATAGCTTTTTTTGATCTCTCGCCGCTCCATAGCTCTGCCTAACCTCCTTGCTGTCGACTTCCGCTTTGAGACAACAACAAGACCACTCGTTTCCCTATCTAGACGATTCAGAATCGAAAGCTGAGCTCCATTTGCAATATCATAACTCAAAAGAGATTGGAGACCACACAACAATGTCGGCTCTGCCTTCTTGCTCGTTGGATGGACAATCAGTGGTGCAGGCTTACTAACTACAATCCAATCATCCGATTCATCTATAACCTTAAAGTCTAATTCAACAGCTATCGTTCCTAACTTACTCACTAATATTTCCTGGAAGCAAGGAGACGTTTAAGCTTCCGTTTTGCGGAGGCTTTAGAGGCTGTAGATAACCTATCCGTAAATAAAATCCCATTTAGATGATCTACTTCATGTTGAATAGCACGTGCGAGTAATCCATCACTTTCGATAACAACCTTCTCACCATCCAGCATTTCCAAAGTAGCCTTCACCTCAATAGGCCGATTCACCTTAGCTCTGACTTCATCAATCGATAAGCAACCTTCTACTTGAAGTTCTTTTGCCACACCAAATTCTAAAGAAGGATTGATAAACACCAATGGCATAATGGAATGCAATGCCACGTTTTCTCCATTTTTTTTCACATAGCTAACACACTCTAGATCGTGCGATACATCGACAATAGCTAACTGTAAATCGACCCCTATCTGAGGTGCCGCTAAACCCACACCTTCTGCATGATTCATTGTCTCCACCATATCGGAAGCCAATATTTTAATTTCATCAGTGACTTCCGTCACAGGCCGGCATTTTTGGCGGAGAACAGGGTCTCCAAATTGAACAATATCTAAAATCATGATTCTGTCGCGGTAGTTGCACTCTTCACGCGTGTTGGTAATTTAGCTTTAAAGCCTGCCTTGGTCAATGCATCCCATATAGAAATCAGTTGTTTAAATGAGACGTCTTGATCCGCCTCCATTTCTAATTTGCAATCTGGGTTAATACTCTTCAACGCCTTTAAATAATCTACTAATAACCCTTCCGGCACGATAAGAGCATCTAAAGTCACTCGCCCATCAGCTGCTACAGCTAATATTGATCTGGTTTCAATAATTTGATCGGTGGCCACAGATTCCACGACAGGAAACGCTATCGGCAAAACAGTTCTTTTTTTCCGTTCTTGAGTAGTGACTGTGATAAAAATCAACAAAATCGCTAAGATATCAATCAAAGCAACGATTGGGACAGCTGGAACGCTCCGCTTTGGACAGTGAAAATTCATATCTCCGCTCTATATTCAGCCTGAATTACTTAGAGGTAGCCCGACAAGCCGCTACAAATTTACCCAACAGCACTTCTAATCGTGCTGACATCGTCTCCACTTTTCGGCTAAAAAAGCTGTGAGCTATCACAGCTGGCACAGCAACAGCGATGCCCGCAATAGTAGTCCCTAACGCTCTAGCAATCCCCACTTTCATAGCATCATAATCTGCGTTCTCTCCAGCTTCTGAAAACACTGTTACCAGACCACTCGCTGTTCCTAATAGCCCAAGAAGAGGACAAATCGTAATCATCACTTCCAACACAGGTATCCCGGAATGCATTTTCACGATTTCTTCCCGTGCATTAGCCTGTACTACATCTTGAACTTCATCTGCAGAATCGGATTGATGAATCAATGCTACGTTAATTAAACGTGCCAAAGCTGTATCCCCCCCTCTGAGGGCTCCTGTCACTTTTTCAGCACTTTCAGGAATAGGATCATTCACATACTGCTCTACATACCCTTCTAGCTGAGAAGGAATAATCCCTCCACGCTTCAGATTAATACTCTTGTACAAAATGACTGCCACGGCAATCACAGAACACCCCAGTAATACGTAAAGAAAAACCCCTCCCTTTTGCATAAAGTCTTGAGTTGCTCTCCACCAACCCATTTCAGTAGCTTCATTCAGCGCTGCTATCATTCTTGCGTTCATTGTACCTGTTTGATTAAAATATGAAATTATAGATTAGCTCCAAAGGCTCTCCATTTTGTTCCTTTTTCACCCCTGAGGGCATCGAAGGAATTTTTGCTTTATTGACAGACTGTAAAGTAAAACCTTTTTGAATTTCACTACCCTCTACCACATCCATAAAACGAGCTTTATGCACCCCTCCCTCTCCATCAATATAAAAGCGAATTGTAATGACCCCTGGATTAATAAACTCACGATATTTTGTACAGTTTGACATCCATTCTCTCTCGATTGCCTTACTTACAGCGGCCTGATAACGCCCAAGAGGGCTAGCGGCAACATCCTGTGAACTCACTGCAGACCTCCTCGAAATAGAACCTAAGAGCCTCGTTGTCCGACCTCCAGATTGAAAGCCCTTCACTCCCGCTACTTTTGGTCGGTTCTTTTCTTTCTCAGCTATAGGTTTTCGAACTGGCGGTACATCTGCTTTTTGCTCAGCTTCCTTCAAGGCGTCGTCTTCTTCTTTCACGGACACTGGAGGAGGCTCTTTCTCTTTGAGATCAGATTGCTCTGCCTTCTTAAATGGATTACTATCGGTTTGAAGGTCCTTCTCTTCATGTTTCGCGAGAGTCGACGTTTTTTCTGGATCCGGATCATCCGTCTCAGGCAACTTCTCTTGGTCTTGCGTAAGAGCTTCACTACGAGTATCAGAAACTTCAGAAACTTCAGGCACTTCGGGCTTTTCTTCAACCGGTGGAGCAGGAGGTATGCTAGCAGAAGGACGACCTCCTGCCTGGCTCGCAGATGCTAAAGCCTCGACCTCCCCATCAGAGAAATCACCATTGATGGTCCGTATATCCCTCTTATTTCTCTGCTCTTCCCCTTCTTGGGCAGCTATTTTAGGAGCATCACTCACCACTGGCGCGTTACTTGCAGCCAATGTACTACGCTCTCCAATTGCCGTATTCTCTTTCTCAGGAGTACCCGCTAATTGATCTTTGGTGGTCTTCAAAAATTTTTTCTTTGGTGGGTCTTCAAGCTCTTCCAAACTCTGTTCTATTAGTTCAGCTATAACTAATTCCTCTAACTCCACTATAATCTCATTATCAAGATCTCTCACTAACTCCTCACGCGGCTCAGAATGTTGACTGGCAAAAACTCCTAAAATATCAGAACCGAAAAGAATGAAAAAAATAACGACGTGAAACAAAACAGCCGCGAGTATGCAGCTACCTTTTAGCCATTGCTGTTTTTTTCGTCTGCTCACGTGCTGCAGAACATGCATGAATAACCTCTAAAATCAACCGTCTATTTAAATTCAACAAATAAGAAAAGAATTTAACCGACACCTTCCATATATTCGAAAAATCAAACATTTATTAGCAAATATACTACGTATAATGAGTCATTCTAAAAAAAATACCTTTTCAAATACCATTTTGAAGCGTAATCCCCATTTCAATGTCTAAAACTCTGATTATTGCCGAAAAGCCATCCGTGGCCACAGACTTGTCTAGAGCCCTTGCTAAGAAATTAGGAAAGTTCGAGAAAAAGGGTAAGGATAGAAATACCTATTTTGAGAATGACACTCACGTTATCACATCCGCTGTAGGCCACCTGGTCGAACTAAAAATGCCCTTAGGCCCCAATGGAAAAAACCTTCCTTGGAAATTTGATGTCCTCCCTGCCATCCCCTCCACCTTCCAGCTCCAGCCTATTGAACAATCAGAGAGCCGCTTAAAACTCGTTCTAAAACTAGCCCGGAGAAAGGACATTACCACCCTCGTTAATGCTTGTGATGCAGGCCGAGAGGGAGAGCTCATCTTTAAATACATTCTAGAATTAGGTTCCATTAATAAAGACGTCAAACGCCTCTGGATGCAGTCTATGACAAATCAAGCCATCCTTGATGCTTGGGATAATTTACGTGAAGACACAGATATGCATGATCTCACAGCTGCAGCTAAGTGCCGCTCGGAATCAGACTGGCTCGTTGGGCTCAACGCCACACGTGCTCTGACATGCTTTCGTTCTCGTCATGGAGGCTTCAATATCTCCTCTGCAGGCCGAGTACAAACACCTACGCTGGCTATCTTAGCGAAGCGCGAGCTAGAAATACGGAATTTCGTCTCCACACCGTATACAGAAGTACACGCTGATTTTACAGTCTCTGCTGGAGGATATATGGGCCGCTGGATCGATCTCGATTGGAAAAAAGATGATAAAAAGCCACATGGCCGCCAAGAACGTATTTGGGACCCTGATACGGCAGAAGCCATCAAAACTCGTTGCGAAGGTAAGACAGGAACCGTTACAGACGAGAAAAAGCCAAGTAAACAAACTTGCCCTCAACTCTATGATCTTACCACTCTACAACGGGAAGCTTCCAGCCGCTTCGGCTTCTCTGCTCGGCGCACTCTCCAGTTAGCTCAAGCCCTCTATGAGCGACATAAAATGCTCACGTACCCCAGGACCGATTCACGTTACCTCCCTGAAGATTACGTCAAGACAGTCTACGCAACCATGGGTTCCATTCAAAAAAATGACGGCCCTCTCGCTACTTTCGCCGCAGACGTTCTTGATGAATCAAATCAATCTTGTGGCATCGTCCCTACCAAAAAGATCTTTAACAACGCCAAAATTAGCGATCACCATGCCATCATTCCTACAGGCCGTTTCGTTAAACTCTCCGAAGAAGAAGCCAAATTATTTGATCTAGTCTGCAAGAGATTCATCGGTATCTTTTTCCCACCAGCCCTCTTTGAAAACACGAGAAGAATCACCACTGTCTCTCATCCAGAAGATATACAAGATCATTTCCTGACCTCTGGCAAAGTCCTTGTAAAACCTGGCTATCTGGCCGTTTACGGACGTCAACCTGGAGTAGCCTCTGGTAAAGATGAACTCGTAGCCGTCACTGATGGAGAAGAAGCCAAAGTGGATTTCATCGCTGTGCACTATGATGAAACAAAGCCCCCTGCACGCTTTAATGAAGCCACGCTACTCTCCGCAATGGAAGGCGCTGGGAAACTATTGACCGATGAAGAACTGCGAGAAGCTATGGCAGAGCGAGGCCTTGGCACACCAGCCACCAGAGCCTCTATCATTGAAGCTCTACTTCGCCAAAAATACATCCTGCGTGATGGCAGAGAAATTCACGTCACAGCCACCGGCCTCAACCTCATCAACATCATTCGTGAAATTGGCTGTGATAACCTAGCATCTGCTAGTATGACTGGTGACTGGGAATATAAACTCCGCCAGATGGAACAAGGAAATCTGGAACGAGCAGAATTCATGCGAGGGATCATCGACTTTACAAAAGACATGGTCGAAAAGGCAAAAACCCATACGGAAGAACTCAAAAACAAAGTATTTCCAGAACTAAATGCACCATGCCCTAAATGCCAATCCTCTCCCATGAAGCAAACGGATGCGACATATGAATGCACTGAAGAAGAGTGTAAATGGAAAACCAATAAATACATAGCTGGCCGCCTCCTCTCAGAAAGAGAAGCACAAGAACTCTTCAGTAAAAAATTCGTTGGCCCCCTCACAGGCTTCAAATCAAGATTCAATAAACCATTTGATGCAGGCTTAGAACTCGACGCTAAACTCAAAGTTGCCTTTGTCTTCGAGCGTGACGAAGAAGATGACGAAGATCTTACCGATGATATGATTGTCGGAACGATGTCTCACAAGGAAAAAGATCATCCTATTTACGAACTTGAGAAATCCTTCCGAGTCCCATCTATCGTGACAAAGAAAGCACCTGGTGGCCTTAAGATTAGTAAAATCCTCCTACAACAGGAAATAACGAAAGAACATGCCGTCGCCATGTTCAATGGAGAAAAAACTCCAAAGTTAGACAACTTTGTATCCAATAGAACAAAGCGTAAATTCAGCGCCTTTTTACTCTACGACTTCAAAGCTGATCGACCAACCTTTGAGTTCCCTCCCCGTGAAGCAAAGAAGAAGACGGCGAAAAAAACTGCTCGGAAAACCGCTCGGAAAACTGTAAAAAAACCAAAGGCTGATTCTTAAACAGACACACCAAATATTCTTTCCTAAAACACGTTCTACTCTCGAACGTGTTTTTTCTTTTCACCCTCTTTCGTCAAAAGCACCAACTCCTAACCAAATAAAACATTCATTCACATAACTAACTCTAAACACTAAAAATCTACAATATCATTCTATGATTTGCTCTATTTGACAGATATACCTCCGGTAAAGGCTTTATCATAACAACAATGGCATTACCTAAGAATTCGCCCAAATCAACCGCGCTTTCTTTATAAAGATTTCATCGACAGCTCAATTTTTATGCTATAAGTGTTTTATGTATGCATTGGTTTACATCATTTGTTCTCATCTTTCTAACTTCCATCTCACAGGCTGATATTCTTTCTACCAGTGAGCGCGCGACACTCCTGAAACAGCTCAAAACTGCATTAGATAGCAGCCAAGAAGAATTAATAAAACGCCAAGGCTCTGCCTATAGTGCTTATCAAAAGGGAATCCAAAGTGATTCCGCTGCTCTTGAGCTCTACCTCCGTTGTGTCGAACTCACCGAGTTCCAACAAAAAGGTCTTCGCGATACAGATTTTAGAGAATGGAAGCGTAGAAGAAGTACTTTATTAAGTGAATCAGGCTACAAAAGAGCCCTACGCCATCAACTCAACTGGCTCGTCCTTAGCATTGAAGCTAGCACCTTGGACCCCACCAAGAAAGAAGACCGTGAAAGAATTCAACAAGCTACCGCTAAGCGCTTAAACGAACTATACAAAGACGCTGTAAACCTAACATCTAAAGAGGATAACCTAAATAACAGAATTCAACAGGAACTCAGTAAAAATGTATTTACTTCCACTTTTGCGAAAGCCTACGGCTTTCATACACTAAAAGTCACAGGTTGGTCAAAAGGAGGTGAAGACCATACAGAAAAAAAGGAGGAAGAAGAAGAGGATCTAAGATCTTGGCCTGACAATCCAAAATCTATTTCCAATATATTCCAAAATCTCATCTTCCCCCTCTATCGAGAAGAAATGGAAATAGTCTCATTACGTAAAGCCTGGGAACAGAGGATCACCTTTCAGGAAGTAGGTCTACAACATTGGAGCGAAGAGGCTAAATATAGTGGAAGAAGTACCAAAAACCTTCCTACTCCAGCACTCATCACTTTCCAACGTGATAAAAAACCAGATCTAATATGGGAAAAAGAAGTCGACCTCTTTAACCACGGAGATCAACG
The DNA here is from genome assembly GCA_964561965.1 of uncultured Verrucomicrobiales bacterium. Lineage (GTDB taxonomy): Bacteria > Verrucomicrobiota > Verrucomicrobiia > Verrucomicrobiales > Akkermansiaceae > Rubritalea. The sequence continues at coordinate 12,742 of CAZLQY010000049.1, read as the reverse complement.
ACAAGCGGCAGCCAATATGGTTCAACACATCCAAGATAACCTTAGTAACAATCGCTCCGCCAGCTGGACTCAAGAACTCATGAGTCTACTTAGCCCTCAAGAATAGATTCGCAGTGACTCACCTCCCCTGCATAGAGATTCAATCTATCCTCACGAACAAAACCCAATAGAGTCTGACCCGATTCTTTGGCAAACTCTATCGCCAAAGAAGTTGGCGCAGAAATAGCAGAGACTGTACTAATCCCTCCTGCTAGGGCCTTCTGCATTACTTCAAAAGAAACTCGACCTGATACTTGGAGAAACACGTCTTCCAAACACACATTCTCTTTCCAGGCCCATCCTAGCACCTTATCAATCGCATTGTGTCGGCCCACATCCTCTTTTAACATGACTATCTCCTCAGAGCGGTGAACTAAGGCTGCTGCGTGGAGGCCCCCTGTCGATTCAAACACCTTCTGAGCGCTTCCTAACATCTCTGGCCCTTTTAAAATAAGTTCAACACAAAAGGGCTTGAAGGATTTAATGGGGGGAAGCGTTTGACAAATAGAATCAATCGAAGCTTTTCCACAAACACCACAGGATGAAGCACTGTAGAGATTCCTCTTCAGCCGTTGATGATCCACTTCAACATCATCCTCAAGGAACACGTAGGCATGATTCTTCTTTTGCTTTAAATCTACACGCTTGATAGCAGAATATTGAGAAACGATACCCTCTGTACGCAGAAAGCCTAAAACTAGATCCTCGTCGTCACCACCTGTCCTCATCACCACAGCAATAGGAACACCATCTATCGTGATTTGAAGAGGCTCCTCTTCAGCGACAAAGTCCTCTACAATAGATCTGCCGCCTCCTTGGAATCTTGTTAACTTGATGGATTGGGAGAAACTAGTCATCGTCTAACACATCATTTAAAATAGTTAAGGTATAATTCCCTACTGATAATTCTCCGCTATTTAAAATTCTAGCTCTCAACCCACCCTGCCCTTTTAGAAAATGCTCCGTCCCCTCAGCGCAGGCCTCATCCATCCAGAAACATGGTGAGCATTCACAGGAGCCTGTGAACTCCATCCCACCTATAGAGAACCTTTTCCCTATTAAGGTATTCAGGTCTACGCCGTCTAACATCACATTCCTACGGAACTTCGAAGGATCTAATTCCCCCCTAACAATATCAGACTTTACTTTCTCATAAACAGCCCAATTAAAAAATGTAATTTGCCCTTTATAATCTGGCTTATAATCAAAAAATCGATCCTCTAAAATCCCTTTTCCTGCAACAAGGTCCACAGAAGAGCACTCTTCCATGGTATAATCCAAAGAACCTTTTCCATAGCGCCCAAAGTAATTGTGCCCGGTTGATCTATAAATATGTTTAATGGTTACATTCATCCTCCTAAATATGACATTTCCTTTTTTTGATACACTAACCCTTCCGAGCGCTGCTCTGAATACCGGTCTTTACGGCCCGCCCAAATCGACGCCATAACACTCTTTAACATTTCATCATCTACATCACTCCGTAACAGCCCCTTAATATCATGCCCCACCCCAGTAAATAGGCAGGTATGAAGCTCCCCGCTAGCTGATAAACGAATACGATTACAGCTCTGGCAAAACGGCTGACTGACAGAAGAGATAAAACCCACCTCAAAGCCAGAACAATCCCCAGAAACACTATACCTTTGAGCCGTTTCCCCTTCTTGGTTAGGATCTAATACTGTCAAATCTAAATCCTCACGAAGCCTCTCTAACAATTCAACCGAAGGTAACACCTCATCCAACTTCCACTGGTTCACGTTCCCCGTATCCATATACTCGATAAACCGAATAGGCACCCCTATCTCTTGAGCGTACTTCACCAGTGGCCCTACTTCCTGATCATTCGTCCCGCGTTTCACCACAGAATTGATCTTCACTCCTAAGCCAACAGCTAAGGCTGCTTCAATACCACTCTGAACTTTCACGACCTGAGCATTCACACCATTCATTGAAGCAAAAACATCACGGTCTATCGCATCTAGAGACACCGTCACACGGTCTAACCCCGCAGTTTTTAAATCTTTCGCTTTTTCTGCTAACAAGGCAGCATTCGTCGTCATCGCAATATCTTCCACACCTTCTAAAGAAGATAAGGAAGACACAAGTCTATGTAAATCACGGCGCAACAACGGTTCTCCCCCCGTCAGCCTAATTTTACGCACACCGAGCTCAACCATTACTTTTGCGACACGACTAATCTCCCCATACCGAAGAACTTCTTCCTTCGGTAAGAACTCATAATCACGCCCGAATACCTCTACTGGCATACAATAACGACAACGGAAGTTACAACGATCCGTCACAGAAATCCTTAAATCTCTCAAAGGACGCTGAAAAGTATCTCGTACTATTTTAAAAGAATTCATCATGCCGCGTTGTCATTTCATACAGAGATCCAGAGCTTATACTGTAAATAATTATCCATCTAATAAACTGCGTAAATCAGAGAAAAAGCCCTCCGTTTCCTCCTCAGAGGCCTCTGCGCCCATAATATCATCATAATCTTCTTCCACGACAAATTTATAATCAATCTCCTTCAAAAACATCGAATTCTGACAAAACACCATTTCCCCATACTTCTTACGATACTGACAAAAACTAATGACTAACTGCTCTTGTGCACGAGTGATCCCTACGTAGAGAATCCGCCGCTCCTCATCCACGGTACCTTCCTCAATACTGCGTTTATGGGGTAAGATACCATCCTCCATTCCCACTAAATACACGATAGGGAACTCCAAGCCCTTCGAGGCATGCATGGTGATTAAACAAACTCCCTTTTGTTTTTCAATATCATCGTCATCCTTATCAGAAGCCAACGCAGATTGATCCAAGAATTTCTTAAGGGACTTCCTCTTTCCAGAAGCATCTCGCAAAGCATCGATCACATCATGGACACTTGAAGCTCTTTGCTCTCGCTCAGCCTCCGTCTTACAACCTCGATTCATCCACTCGAGATAACCAATTTCTCCAATAAATCCCTTAAAAACCTCCCCCATACACTCCTCACCACTAGTCATCCGGTCTCGAAACTTCATCATGATTTCCACAAAAGAATTCACACTGTTTTTCACCTTGGTACTTAATTGGCTCTGCACAGACTCCATCCCCATTGACTCCCAAACAGAGCAATGAGCCTCTCTACTAGCATCTGTTATCAACACCGTAGACCCCTGCCCAATACCTCGAGGAGGAGAATTCATAATCCGCAAAAGAGGCACATCTGCCTCAGAATTACTAAAAACCTCTAAATAAGAAATAAGATCCTTCACCTCTCTCCTATCATAGAAACTTTGAGCACCCACCATTCGATAAGGAATCTTTAAAGTCCTCAGCCCCTCCTCCAGCATTCTGCTCTGCATATTCGTACGAAATAATATAGCAAAATCCTCCCATGGCCGCCCCTCTCTACTCTGGCGATCATGAATCTCCTCAGCGACAAAAAGCCCCTCCTCTTCATCCCCCGGCATAGAAACTAAACGCACAGGTAATCCCCCAAGCTTTGTCGGTCTCAGCTCCTTCTCCCTTCTTCCCACATTCTTTTTAATCAAAGAATTCGCCGTATGCAGTACAGCCTCAGAACTACGGTAATTCATTTCTAGCCGAATCACCTTAGGGTTCGGAAAAAAACTCTCAAATTGTAGAATATTCGTAGGGTCTGCACCACGGAATCCATAAATACTCTGATCATCATCCCCCACGACACAGACGTGATAAGGAGCACCGACGAGTTGCTGGAGTAACTGCATCTGTAGGCTATTGGTATCTTGAAATTCATCAACCGTCACATATTGATATCTGCGGCGCATCAGCTCCCGCACATCCTCATACTCACGTAACAGCTTCTCCGCCAGAATCAAAAGATCATCAAAATCCACTGCGTTCTGAGCCCGCAGCTCATTATTATAAGCACGAGCGACAATATGGACCAAATCATCCTCCGTATCGATAGAACTCCCGGCATTCTTCGCATTGGAAATCAAACTAAGAACCATCTTTGGCTCTAACTTCTCCTCAGCACCACCATTCCTCACAATAAGCTGTTTGATCAAACCAACTTGATCTGAGCCAGTATAAATCGAAAAATTTTTCTTATACCCCAATTTCTCAATCCCCTCCCTAAGAATTCGCACACACAGAGAGTGAAACGTGCACACTGTTATATCTTCACTAGCAGAGCGCCCACACATTTCCTTCACCCGCTCTCCCATCTCCGCCGCAGCCTTATTCGTAAATGTCACAGCAAGAATCCGCTGCGCAGGAATGCCCTGCTCCAACATATGTGCAATCCTACAGGTAACAGTTCGTGTCTTCCCCGTGCCAGCACCAGCTAAGATCAAAACAGGCCCTTCTAAGGTGCTAACTGCATCCCTCTGACCGCCATTGAGACTCGAAAATGAAAATGCTTCTGCCATAACCACCGCCTAAATACCTCACACCAGTATAGAGTCAAACCAGTAGCGACAATTCTCCCTTTTACGAACGAAATCTTGAGCGATAATTCTTCGGAGATTCATTCATAATTCTTAAGAACTCTCTCGAAAAATGGCTCTGATCCGCAAAACCACAGTCTCCAGAGATCACAGCTAATGGGTCTGTCGTCTGAACCAACTTGTGACAAGCCTCTTGAACTCTCAAATGACGCATATATTGCTTCGGAGTCATCTTGAATGCTCTCTTGAACTTACGTTCAAAGGAACTCACAGAAAGAAACACCGTACTCGCTAAGGTCTTCACTGTTATATTTTCGTAAAATCGGGTTTGCATCAATTCGATCGCTCGGCCCAATTCTTCGTTTGTTTGTAAACCAGTCACACCAGCTTCAAAAGGACGAGTGACACCTACAACTCCGTAAACTTCTCCATCGGAATTACGCAAAGGGGTCTTAGTCGTTGTCGACCAATCCACTAATCCATTTCCCCTAGTCACCAACTCCACTTTATTCGTAATCGCCTTATTGTTCTGTAAAATCCACTCATCATCTTCCTTATAGGTATCAGCCATATGTGCTGGGAGGTAATCATGATCTGTCAGCCCTAAAATAGAGCGATTGCCATCAACTGCGATTTTTTCGGCAAGACGAGGATTCAGAGCGACTAATCTCAAATTAGCATCTTTCACAAAATATAAAAAGCCAGGCAACTCCTCAAAGAGATCTACAGCAATATCAAATAATTTGTTTTTTTGAAAAAAATCAGCATCAATCATAAATATTATATATCACTCCAGACGCCAAAAACATCAATCTAAAAATAAACTTTTAACCGACCTCAAGAATCTTTCCAAAAACTCACGTTTAAGGACCAAAATACTCTAAAACTATACAGCGGGAACCTCCTTAAAGAACTGACCCCAATGCTTACAATAAAACAATGAAAGTCATTGCAAAACCTTCTCAACCATTCATAGTTCCTTTGTTAACTTCACGTAATCGTTTTGCTCCTTTCAATTTGACCTCAATCATTATTTGGGTGTCATTGGGCTAATCAATGAGTATCTATGGAAATCTATATCTCTAACACACAGGCAATTCTTCCACTTATCGTACAAAACGATAAGCCCAATGCCCATTGGCACGCTTTGAGAGCTATTTCCAGAGAGCCCCTCACTCAGCTACCAAAGACCGCCTTCATTGAGAGCACTGGCTCATCCACCTCAATCAAGGTTTCTGTTTCTAAATCCACCTGTACTCCAGTAGAGAAGCTTCCTAGCAAAGAAGAAAAAGATAACTCTGGAAGGTATCACACGCTATGAATATTGGGTTCATTGCCATGAGCGGACTCAGGGTCTGTGATGAAGAACTGCTAAAACTGGGCTTTAGCTTTCCGATGGTAAAAGCAAGAGCCAAACAGATCGAGGCCCTCCCTTCACTAGGCCTCCTCACTATTGCTGGCCTCATCCCGAAAGGTCATCAATGCGAATATCTCGAAATCCGAGACTTAGAAACTATTCCCACACACTTTGATGTCGTTTTTATATCCACTCTCACTGCCACAAGTAAAGAAGCCTATCAGGTGGCAAACCAGTTTCTCACACAAGGCACCAAAGTCATCTTAGGAGGGCTGCATGTCACTTTAAATCCAAAAGAAGCGACACTCCATGCTTACGCTATCGTCATTGGCGAGGGAGAGCCAATCATCAAACAATTGATTCGTGATCTAGAAATTGGGACATTGAAAAAAGTCTATAACGCTCAAGAGGGAGCGCCATTTCATTTTTCAGAGGCTCCCATGCCTCGTTTTGATCTCATAGATCCATCTCGATACACGCGGTTTACAGTACAAACTCAGCGAGGTTGCCCTTTCTCTTGCTCATTCTGCGCTTCTTCTATTCGCCTTCACCCAAAATTTCGCGTTAAACCGGTACATAAAGTCATCGAGGAAATCCGATATATTAAATCTCTACACCCTAGGCCATTTATCGAGTTAGCTGATGATAATACCTTTTCAAATCGTAACCATGCTCGGAGTTTGATGAAAGCTTTCGAAAAAGAAGAGATCAGATGGTTTACGGAGACAGACATTTCGATTGCCGATCATCCAGATTTACTGAAACAAATCCGTGATGCAGGATGTCAACAAGTGCTGATTGGTTTTGAGAGCCCAGATAGCCTTATTTTAAATGGAATTGAAATGCGTACAAACTGGAAGGCCAAACGAGCTGCTCGATATTTAGAAGCAATCGAGACCATTCAAAGCCACGGTATAGCCATTAATGGTTGCTTTGTGTTAGGCTTGGATGGGCAGACACCGGAAACCTTTGATCACGTTGCTGATTTCATCGAACGTAGCGGCCTCTTCGATGTGCAGATTACTTATCTTACTCCCTTCCCAGGGACACCAATGTTTCAGAAATTATCTGAGGAAGGCAGAATTATTTCTTTAGACGCCCATGAACGATGCACCTTATTTGATATCAACTTCCAGCCTGATAGTATGACAGTTCCACAATTACGAGAGGGCTTCCACGCATTAATGACTCGTCTCTATGCCAAAGACCAAATCAAGAAACGAATGAAACAATTCAGAATACAACGCCGGAAACCTAACCAAAATGTGACATGAGTGATTCACCTAAACTTTCCTGTAGAGAGTTATTCGGCTTTTACCTAGGTCATGCCAGATCTATTCAGCAAGTGGCCTCGTGTAAATCTATTATCTATATCGGGTGCCTACTGATCATTTCTGCAGGGCTTGCTAGGAATTATGACCATCACCTCTTACTGGAAAATTGGATATGGATTGGAGGGCCCTTCTTTATGGCGCTCTTTTCCGCGTCCTTTATATTTTTTATTGCACGGTTAATCTGTAAGATTCCTTTAGCCAAGAAAGGGTCCCCTTTACGTAATTACTTAGCATGGCTCCGATGCTTCTGTTTAACCGCTCCTATCGCTTGGCTCTAAGGTATTCCTTATGAAAGCTTCATGGAGGTTTTTCCCGCCACCGTTCTAAATTTCATCACTTTAATCATCGTGTCCCTGTGGCGAGTTTTCCTCATGTTTCGAGTCCTTGTAGAAATCTTTCAAATAAAGCGCTCATTTGCTTTCGGCGTCATTCTCATACCCGCTTGTTTGGAAATGTGTGTTGCGACGTTTTTTAAGCAAATCGATATCATAGGCATTATGGGTGGCATGAGATTATCTCCAAGTGATGAATTCCTCTTACTAGCTACCAGCATCGTCTTCAAAACAAGTGGCATTCTCTTTCTCCTCTCCATCCTAGGAGTCATCATTCTTAGCAGAAGATATACCCTCCCCCGCGTAAGGTTCGACAACCTTGTGAATGTTTCCCCATCAAGAGGGATTTGGATTTCTACCTTATCTGCACTCCTCATTTGGTTGAGTGTCGCAAGCTATTTCCAACCCCTACTAAAAAACAAGCAACATTTACTCTCTCTCATGGGCTTAGGAAATTTAGATGCCGTGACACAGTTCCTCTCTAACAAAGAGCCTGAAGACTTCCCAGCAGGCCATCATATCTTTGAGTATCAATACGGAGATAATATCTTCCATCTTTTAGACCTCCTCATGTTAGCCGAGTCTTTACCCTCTTAGGTAACAGCAAGACTGGAGGAAGATATTCAGGGGATCATTACCAGCCAAAAAATAGACTTTAGTGAGCAGCCTGAATATTATCCCATTCTAAGACAATACAATTTCTTGGAAGCTAAACCTCAATAAACAAACCACCTATCATTCTTAGATCGTTCCCATACTCCACTAAACACATGGCGTAGATGATTCGATTAGCTTCTGGCGCAAGAGATCATCACTTTACTATCTCCCTTTTCCTGCACGACAAAAGAAACATCAAGAAACTGCTCAAGCACAGTCATATTCGTTTTTAAGTGATTACTCAAAGAAACAGTTTCCAAAGCTCCCTCTCCTGCCAAGGCCATCGGTAATAATAATTGATCTGCTAGGCGAACACCCACAGTCGCTCTGGAGCCAAGATACCTCTGTAGAGCCTTCCAGCACTCCTGAGCAACAGACTCTGCCGTCACCCCGCGCTGACCAAAAGTCGTCACACGTTCCGTCACATGTTCAAAAGTCAATTGTGCAGCAAGCGTATTGCCAGATCCATCTGAGCTCTCTGATTGTCGTACGACCACCTCGTTATCAGCCCATTTACCCAATACCACTTCCATAGCGGAATCTTTTCTCTGCGCTTTATCCACATATCTCCGAAAGGAGGTAATCTCCCGCTCTGCCACACTCGTTGGCACATGGGCTAGTAGAACATCAAGACGCTTTTCCACAAGCTTCCCTCTATCTAACCAATCTACAGGACGAAACCGTGACATGGGAGTCACCTTTGCTCGAATCACTCCGCCTCCCGCCGGGGCAAACCCTGGTTTTTGACATTCTAGATCTATCTGTGCACCCATTTTATGTAATTGAGGAAGAAAAGATTCTTTCAAAAAATCAATTGGAGGAGCCATCGGGTTATGAGTCCCACCGTGGACCTCTACGCAACTTTCTCCATCCGCAAGAAGAAGTGCCGGTAATAACGTTTGTAAAAGTAGTGTAGTACTCCCTGCACTACCAATTTTAAACACATAGTTTCCTGCTTGGACCCTACCTGGGTGAAACACCAGTTCTGTCGAGCGCATTTCCGCTCCATCTACCGAGCCATTACTAATAGCCACAGCAGCCTGCACACAAGTCAAGTGCTGACGCATCAATCCCGACTTGTTTCGTTGCCCTCGGATATTGATCATCCTCATGCTTTTCCCCGTCACCATCGCAAGCGATAATGCAGAGCGTAACATCTGCCCACCTCCATCCTTTCCATCAATTTCTATCATAATCACACTCTCTATCTTAAATATTAATCATCTGCCTTAGAAGCATCCTTGATCACAAAGCGGGCCTTTAACTTCGCTACCACATGGGCCAACTCAGCCTTCTCCACACTCGTCAACACTTCATTGAAGTCCTTGTACGCATCTGGAGCCTCATCGCGCGGATAGGTACGGCCATTGTGCAAAATATCATGAGCATTGAGATCTTCATCCACTGTCTTTTGGTCGAGCTCTCGGCAAGCGTGCTTTCTTCCCATCTTGCGCCCAGCTCCATGGTTCACGGAATAACAGGACTTTTTAGCCCCAGGTAAAGCTGCCATCACCACAGAGCCATCACGTGGATTTCCTGGAAGTAAAATCGGATGTCCCGTTCTATAAAATGGAGTCCCCTTCAGCTCATAATGCTCTGCAGGGAAGGCACGTGTGGCCCCTTTTCGGTGCACCCACTGTAGAGAGTTATCCACGACTTCCTTTCGAGCAATGTTATGGCTAATAAAATACACAAAATCACCAGACACACCCGGCAGTACTTCCTGAAAAGCCTCCAGAACAAGCTGATTAATGAATAGGTGATTCACAGTCGCAAAATTAGCGCCCATCGCCATATCATCAATGTAATCATCAGCTTCCTAAGTTCCTAGTGGCGCATAGACAAGCTTCTTATCATTTGCCGGGAAGGGAACTCCCCATTTCTCGAACTTTTTCTCCAATACCTTAAATTGATTCGAGGCCAAGTCGTGACCAAATCCACGAGATCCGCAGTGAGACAAGAAGGCGACATGGCCATCTTTCAGGCCAAATACCTCTGCCGCCACCTTCGCTTCGTGAGATCCATTGATCTCTACACGCTGTGCCTCACCAAAGTGGTTACCACCTCCATAGGTTCCTACCTGCTGCATCTTGTTGAGAAAACGCTCTCTATAACCACCATCTAGCATCTTATCCAAGCGCTTCTGTAAAGCTCCAGTAGAATCATCATGCCCCACATGATACGCGTCTTCACAACGCTGTGCCCAGGCGTAAGGAATCCCTAAAGCTTCGCAAACCGCCTCACTCGCCCCTTCCGTCGCCATCTTATAACCAAGCTCGAAGTCGACTTCACGGCCATGCTTGGCGTGACGCTGGCCTTTCCCCGCGCCAGTAGGAGTACGTTTACAGACCGCATTGATCAGTTCACGGCGCACTTTCTTGTCCGCAATCACTTCATCCAAGCAGTCAAACTGAATCAAGCTCATAGAGCACTTGATATCCACCCCTACTGGCCCCGGGTAAATATGAGTAGGTGATACCATCACACACCCAATCGGAGCTCCATACCCTGAGTGTGCATCCGGATTTAGAACCACATCCGTCACTCCCGGGGCTTCTCTGGAGTTCAAGACCTGCTTCAGACACATCTGATCAAATCCATCCCGAATCGCGTCAGTACCAATCACAGTGATCGGCTTTCCTTTATTTCCTCTAGCTGGTAAGAACCCAACTGCATCTGATATTTTATGAATCATCGTCTTTTTCTTTCTTGTTTCGTAACATCATCCCTATTGGCACATTCCGTGCCAACCGCACTAAAAAATCACCAAAACAATAATTAAGTCATTTAAAATAAAACAATTACAACCAACAAATAACAACTCAGACCTCAAAAACAAAATCCACTAAAACACACAAAACGATCTAAATTTATCTTAAAATATGAAATATTTATCATCTTAACATTTCGCGTATCTCCTGTAAAACAGCATTACACTGTGCAGCATCCGGCTCATCAGGCAAAGAACAACCGGCATACGCTGCACGCACCTTCTCCATCTTTTCCTCCGCCTGATCCAATAGCACATCATACGCCAACTCTCCAGATAAGATCTGCAACAGAAATGCACGATTCGGGCGGCGCACCTGCATCCTCCCTTCCAAAGCAATCTCTTCAGCAACATCTAGCAGCCTGAACGTATGCATCATATTTTTCGCGTCATAACCTGCCACGTTACTACTCTGATAACGGTTCTCGTTTCGATTCTCCACCCACTGCCAGTACTCGCGGTGCGATTTACAGTGCTTTCTATAAGCATCTACATGACACACCATCCAGGCTACAGGCTTCGCTTCAATAGGAACAGAACTACAGATAATCTCATTGGGATCTTTCCCTGAAAAAATCCCCCTATAACGAATCTCTAAGTCATCGTACAAACTATACACATCTGGAGCATGTTGCACACTCACAGCACCTAAATCCTTAGCCTCCAGCTGCTGCCCCGCGAGCCACTCCTTCAGCGGCACACTACCCTGCCCACGTAATACATAACAAAAATCTACTAACCCTTTTCGAGCTTCTGGCTCTGGGTTAACAATTTTCTTATTCAATCCTCGTGCCTTCTTCACCTGCCCCACAGCATAATTCGCAAAGCTTAGCTCACATTGTTTCGACAGGAATATCGCCGGATCCAACAAATCAAAGGCAGGGTGCTTATACACCACACAGTCCTGCGGCATATACAGCAGCTCCAGCATATTCGGGTTACCCTTCCCTAACATACTCACCACTTTCTCCAACTCAAAGTAAACCTCATCTCCCCGTTCATCCTGAACTTGAGAGCACTCCTTCATCCCTCCTAACAAATGACGAGGCATGGCAAACACCCCTCTGTAATCCGTATCGGAACCACCATGATCTGTTCCATATGCCTTACTACCCGCCACGGTCTTAAAAAGCAGAACATCCGGCTTTTGCACACGGGGTAAAGTCAACTCTTTCACATGCCGGATCGAGCGAGCTCGTGACACAGACTCTCGAAACACCTCATCTAACAAAACTGAAGAATTCGGCGGCTTAGGCAGGTCATGAGGAACCTCCCTACCCAATTGCTCTTCTAAATAAACATTCAGTACCTCTACTCGATCCATCAGCTCCTTCTCTCCCGATCTCGACTTAGCCTGCAAGAGCCCATCTACAGCCCCCCTCATAGCATCACTCAACTGAGGCAGTAAATCAGCAAAAGGCACAGGAGCAGGAGTTTGATGCTCTAGCACCCACTCGGCAGAAAGCACCGCTCGCAGACAATACAAATAACTCTTCGCCTTTACCTGCTCTTTCTGCAAAGAACCCCTCCACATCTGATACGCCAAGCCCCGGTAATGATCTACCGCAGCTTTAGGAGAATACACTTCCGCCAACACACCTCTCCAGCGCTCCAGAAAACCCTCTTCCTCACTATACACCACAGGCGAGTACAGCCACTCAGACAGAGGGCCATTGGATTTACGCAACAAGGACAAAGCCTTGCGCGCATCCCACCCTCCAGCATCCAAATCGTCATGGATAGGGATTTCAATCGTATCCTTCACACTACACGATAAAAAATGATGACGTAACTTATTAAAAGTAAGTTAAAAGCAT
>CAZLQY010000048.1:0-21623 GCA_964561965.1 uncultured Verrucomicrobiales bacterium | reverse complement strand
CCTCTTTTGAATCAGGAATGTCAGATCAAGTCACGTTCTTTACAGTTTATGATCTTTCTCCTGTCGCTATTAAACTCTGCCAAAAGCAATTAATGGAAAACGGGTTCCATCAGGCCATCAGTCTAGTGGGAACGTATCAGGATCTAGATCTACCAAGTGTCGACCTCGTTGTGGCCTCTTTCCTCGTCTATAATCCAGAGACACAGCAGGCCATGCAGCGTCTCCTGCAGCAAAAGCATGCGCTTCTACTGCTCGTGAATGAATCCTTGCCCGCATTCTGTAAATTATTGAAAAAGAACAGACACCAGATAGTGTTTGAAAAGGAAGGAGTCGCTTGTGTGCTCTTTACAGAAGAAGGTTCTGAGAGCAATTGAAGGTATCATTGTTTAAGGAACGTTATAGCCTTTCGATGCCGTCCAGAGTCTATACCATTGCTCCTTAGTTAATGAGAGTGATGTGGAATCTACTGCAGAGCGGACTCTCTTAATATCTTTAGATCCCAATAGAATACGTGGTTTAGAGGGGTGCATGCGTATCCAGGCGAAGATGATTTGGTCAATCTCCGCTTCTAGCTCAGAGGCTAACTGCTTCAGGCAGCATTGCACACGTTCAACCTGCGGGGTTTCCGCAGGGAGGAATAACTCACCACCTGCTAGAGGAGACCAAGCCATGGGGCGAATACGTAATTCTTGAAGTTGATCGAGCGTTCCATCATCTATTGCATCGAAGCGTAATGGATTTATTTCCACTTGGTTTGTGAGAAGAGGTTGATCCAACCGGGATTGGAGGAGGGAGAACTGCGAAGGAGTGAAATTAGACACTCCAAAGTGAGACACCTTCCCTGCGGCTTTGAGGTCTTGAAACGCCCGAGCTACTTCATCAGCATCTATAAGGTAATCGAGACGGTGAATGAGTAATAGATCAATGTGCTCGATGCCCATACGCTGTAAGGATAGATCGACAGTGTTGAGAGCGCATTGATAGCTTGTATCGTAATATGGAACCTGGCCTTCAGGGAGATCATGAGCACAGATATTGAATTTAGAGATAATCTTCATCTCCTCACGAATAGAGGGGTTTAACGATAAGGATGTTCCAAGAATCTCTTCGCAAGAGGGGTGATTGCCATAAATATTGGCTTGATCAAAGCTATCAATACCAAGCTCTAAGCATTGCTGGATAAAGGAAAGGTTTTCCTGAGGCGTCTGTTGCCAAGCATCCATTCTCCAAAACCCTTGGATGAACTCAGAGTAGTTTGTGGAAGGAGAGGGCTGTAATAATGATGGAGATAGCTTACGCGTTGTCATTGCGGGTGTGAACATAAATTTGATTCCATAGTTCTCAAAGAGAATTCAGTAAATTGAACTGATTCCCCTGCAACGGAGTGTTGTTTATGTAGGTGTGAATTTTGTTATAATGATATTAGTGCAACATTGCATCCGTACACGGATGCAAAAAAGAGAGGTGAATGATGATTTGATGGGATAGTTGACCAGCGAGCTGTAGTTTCGGAACTACTCCAAACTACTCTAGAATGCACATAATGTTTCTTTGAAATTAATGACTATAACTGAAATCATTGAGCGGTTTCAAAGAGAGATGTTTTCTTCCTTGGCATGAAGGAAGAAAGTTGGCAGATATTGATTTAATTCAATGTACCAGTTTTACTCCACTTTACTCAGAAGCGGCCAACCAATCTTTTCGGTGGAATCTGGGCAGAAAGTTAAAGATTGGCTTTCTCAGCGTGTCACGGCTTCAGACCCCGAGCTGATAGAGCTCCTTCGTGATGCCCATGCTGAGCAAAGTTTTGATTTCCCAGGAGCCGCTCCCGAGTTTGATTCTGATGCCGCTCTTTGGGGGCTTCAAACATTGTATTTACTGTGTGCTTCAATTGCTTTTCGTGAATTACAAGTGGCTGAGATAAAGAGTTTACTGCGTTCGGAAATGCCAAATGCAGAGACGGCGGAAGCTCATTTTTCAGCAGACCTTTGTTTACACTATTTATGTGATACTTATAAGCTTATTAGTCGTATTGCCGATGGAGATCCGATCCTTTCAGTAATCGATGAGCTGGGGCTTCAGGCTCCGCTTTCTTCTGTGGGCCTTATTCTTTCTAGCGAGCCTTCTATGGCTGTGATTGAATCGCATCCCGGCTTGTCACAATTGCATACAGAGCGAGTTCTTGAGCATTCTGATTTTGCTCGTGCGGCTCTTCCCTCCGTTGCGTCGCAGATCCAGACTCTTTTAGGCGATCATGCCTCTACTCTTTGTCCAAACCCTGCTCTTATTCTATAGTGAATCCTGATCAAATATCCCTTGTCACTCTTCTTAAGGAGAAACTTCTAAATCCCGTTAAAGATCAATTTATAGGGAAAGACGAAATTGTTGATCTCCTTGGGGTTTCTCTTGTCGCGCGTGAAAATCTATTCCTTCATGGCCCTCCAGGAACTGCAAAGAGTGCTCTTGTGCATGCGATTGCACGTCGTATCGAAGGTAAGTCATTTGACTATCTACTCACTCGTTTTACTGAGCCGAACGAACTTTTTGGCCCTTTTGATATAAGTAAGCTTAAAGAAGGGGAATTGGTGACAAATACCGAGGGAATGCTTCCACAAGCTGAGGTTGTTTTCCTTGATGAGCTTTTTAACGCAAATAGTGCGATTCTTAACAGTCTTCTGATGATTTTGAATGAGCGTATTTTTCGCAGAGGCCGTGAGACCTATGATTTACCCACTCTGTTCTTTATCGGGGCAAGTAATCATCTCCCGGATGATGAAACCTTGAGAGCTCTCTTTGATCGTTTTCTGCTGAGGGCGAGTTGTGGCCCGGTGGAAGAATTCCAACTCCGCTCTGTTCTTGAGAAAGGCTGGGTGAAAGAAAGCTCGGGAGATCCTGAAGCTGTGATTACTGCAGATCAGGTTCGATTCTTGCAGAACCTCATTCCTCAAGTGAATCTAACTGCTTCTACAGATCTTTATTTGGAATTGATTAAAAAACTCAGAGATGCAGGGCTCGATCTTTCTGATCGTCGTGCGGTTCGTTTACAACGTGTGATTGCCAGTAGTGCCATTCTATCAGGGCGACTTGAAACTCGCCCGAGTGATCTCTGGGTTCTCCGGCATGTTTGGGAGAGTGAGGAGCAAATTGATATTCTTGCTTCGATCGTTATGGGAACACTTTCACGGTTTGAAGATCAAGAGGGGGATCATCCTTCTTCGAAACATGTTCCAACTCCAGACCCGGAGAAACTTGCCATTTTGTTAGATCAGCTTTTAGTTCAGGCAAATTTAGAATTGACTGATTCACAGAGTGCGACTCTTAGGGATGAAGTACGAAGGGCTGCATCCCGCTTAGAATGGTTAGGTGATGGACTGGAGAAAGCGGCGCTTCATGAGAAATTAGCCTCACTTTGGCAAGTTTTAGATGTGTAGTAGAGTGGAAAAGATGGACCAAATAGTAGCATTGCTTCGTTCTGGTGATTTACCTTTGTTGGCGCATCATCGGCACCTCGAAGGTTGGGAGGTAGCTCCCGAATCTGTTGAGTACAGCTTACTTCGATCCTCATGGACTGAGGGAAATTTCAAACACTTTAGCCGGCTTCCTTTTTTAAAGCGTTGGAGTATGTCTCCTGACGGAACTCTTATTCCTTTTGGCAGAACACTACCGGAAAGAGTGCTTCCAGCTTTACCCTGGCAATCTCTGAGCTCTGTTCTTCCTGTACTTCCCGCTGCAGTAAGAAGTACGGAGTATTTTTTTGAGCTCCTTCCTTTTTCTCTTGTCGCTAGTGTTGAGGAAGTAGCTTCTGTGGCGATGACGTTATCTTTAGATCACTTTGCGGCATGGGCTGAAACGGCGGGAGCTCCTCGTCTCAATATTCTCAGTTTTGCGATTTCGAATGGAGGGGAGTCTCTCGTTGTGGGTAATCCTTTGCCTCCGTTGGTTGGTCAGAGTTACTATCAACAGGGGCGTTTATTGATTCCCTGTGGCTGGGCACTGCCTCCTCACATTTGGCATGAGCATCTTTCCTCTGTTTTAGAGGCCTCTCAGAATCATTTTGTTTTAATCCGTCCAGAAGGGCAGGTGGAGATCATAGCGAAAGAGCTCTGCCTTCCTGCTTCACGAGCAGCGATTCGGCTCACTCATCAGTCATTATCTTAAATGCCTACGATTGCTTCCATTAACTATGCGTTACCACCTTCCCGTTATTTTTGGCGTTGGAGTGAAGATGATAGTGCCATTGAGTGGAGCGATGGTGAGACATTGTGTTTGAGAGAAGAGGTTCTTACTATCTTGACTGCTCTTTCTGAGCAAGGAGGCCTTCCTCCTCTCGGAGCTCTTTTGCTTGTGCTGGGTGCGTGTGGAGAGCAGAAAAATAAAGCCATTGGCAGTCCTCGGAAATTATTTTATATTTCATATGTAGAATTGACCGCTGAGGTAGAGACCTTTTTGACTGCTTTGGAAACAATTTTAACATCCATCAGTCTATTACCTGATGAATTTCGGAGAGGGTTGCGTGCCAAGACGCGTTTGGTTTATGCTCTGTTTTCTAACGGTACATGGTCAAGGGGCGATGAGTCATCTCGGTCCATAGTGAGGGAACTCCTTTCAGAGCCCCCTTCTCAATGGAAACAATATGGGGCCGAGTTATCCCTCCTTAGTCGCTTTTTGCGCGACGGACAATCGATTTTACGAGCATCTGGAGGACTGGATGTTGAAGAGCTGAAGAACCGAATCGAAACGGGTCTTGAATTTGTAGATCTAGCAGCTGTAGAGCTTCTTCAGACAAAACTAGATGATGAACGTGAGAGGTCTTTACTGGATAAACTAGTTTCTGCAGGGAGTGAATTGAGTTCTTTGGCAAGTGTTGCCCGTAAAGTGATTGGCTTGATTTCTGTTCCCCGTCCTGCGAAGCAGGCTGAAGAGCTCACCATTGGCGGCGTGGCTGATATTATTAACCGTGGCACACTAGATAAACTGCTCGCGACAGAGTTAGCTTGGGATGATGTCACCCTTGCAACTCGTCTGGCCCAGAATGAAGCCCTTTATTACCGCCGTGAGACCCCACCTGAGAATACACCTTCTGAACGAATCATCTTGATGGATCATGGATTAAGATACTGGGGTCTTCTTCGCCTATATTCTCTTGCAACTCATCTTGGTTTAAGGGGGCAACATTTGAATAATGATCATATCACAACGACTAGCTACGTTGCCCATCCTAATAGCAGTGTTTCTCTTGCTTTGGAAAGCGTGGCAGATGTCCGTCGAGCTCTGAGAGACCTTCCTCCGCAGCTTGATCCTATTCCCGCAATAAACGACTTACAGAATCGTTTGGTGGTTTCTCCTCCTGAAGTGATACCAGACTTGTTTTATATTTCTTCCGGCGAAAGTTTGGAGAACCCGAATGTAAAAAACGCATTCACTCAGTTAGTATCTCAGGTTAGAAGGCTTGGAGGCCATGCTTATCTGATTACTCTGAGTGAAAGTGGAGATATTGAGTTTCATGAACATCTCGGTAGCCAGGTGAAGTTCTTGCAGAAAGGGCGCCTTGATCTCGATGAACTTCTACCAAGTAAAGAGCCTAAAGTAACAGGATATTCTTCGAAGAAAGCGAGTCAAATTCTAATAGATTTAGATCTGAAGCAAGTGACGGGTAGTCCATTTTATAATGAGTATCCGCCTCCGATGTTACTGCCTGCTAGCCCACGGAGGCTGGATGGTTTGTATAAAGATGATGACGAGGTTTTTGTTGGTGTGAGTGCAAGTGGTCATTTAATGCGTTGGTTTAAAAATAACCAATGGGCGCAAGAAATTTCATATAAGTTACCTGGGAGAGATCACTGGGTAGGAACGGTCTCAGGGGACGAAGGCTTTTATGTTGCCTGCTCAGGAGAGAGAGTAGGGGATTCCATTCAGATTTTTAAAATTCTCCCTAACGGTCATCATGAAATTCTTTCTACAGAAAAATCACGGCATCCCTTTCCTGCTAGAGTTGTGTTTGATGGCTCAAATGTTATTTATATTTACACGGATACAGCTGAAACTGTGAATTTAGATAGCGGTAAAATGATTGCTTCAGATTCAGATGAAGAGCTTTTTACGGCACAACAGGTTTTTAAGCCTGCACAAGCGTTCTTTCATGGTGACAAGGGGATGCCAGATTCATTGAAATCAATAAGGCCTCTTCAAATCGCAAAAACCTATGATGATGAACTCGTTCTATTGGCTCAGTCTAGTGTTTATGTTTTTCAGTTAGATCGACTTGAATGGGTGGAGCTATTAACAAACCATGATAAAGTGATAGATGAATCAAAAAAGGTGTTTTATAAAACGAATCACCGGAGGTTTTCTAGCGAGGATTTTCTTTGGGAGTCCAAGTGGGATGACGTTAAAGTATTTTTTGATCCTAGAGGGTTTCTTCACATATCTTTAAAAGAGGAAAGTTGGACGTTGAGCTTAGTTTTAGGAAGTTTGATACTATGGAGAAAGTCGGAAGAACCTCTATTTTATAACAAACAGCAACCCCCATTATTTGAGGTTCTTGAGGTAACTAATCAAACAAAATCTGACTTTGGTGTGTTCCTTCAAAAATTTCTAACTTATCTGACATTAGGAGGTACTCAATGATCCCTTTGCCCCTAAAATTAGAGCGGAGGATAGATCAATCCTCTCGGGATGTAATCGTGGCAGGGTGGATTTCTTCTTCTAATCCTACTGACTGGTTGCGTGAGGCAGCGCAGTGGCGAGCTACTGGTCAGACAAAAGATATACGCATTATACCAGTGATTTTGAGCGGTGTGAATTGTGGAGCAGTCTTGTTGCTTCCTGATGGAGTGGAAGGAAGATTGGGGGACAGGGTCGAGCCATTGATCAGAGTGGCGTCTAATGTTTTGAGTTTACGCTCGGCTCAGCTTAATGTGAGTGTACTTGAAAAAGAAAGCCGTTACTTTCTCTTTTCTGAATTTCTTTACCTATTTCTGCCGACCTTAGGTCTTATCTCGATGAAGGAATCAGATCAATTGAAGCCGTCGTCGCTCATCGGGGTTGCAACAGAACAAACTCGTTGGAACTGTGCCTGCCCAGCACCTCCAGAGAAACCGAAACTCACAGGGGTACAGTTGATTCTCCCAGAAGCAGAGAACTTCTCGATGGAAGATCTTAATGAAGGAGGCATAGGTAAACTAAGAGGGGGGAAAATAAAACCAGAGGAGCAGGCTGGTAATCTGATTGGCAAACTGGGGCGAGGTTTAAAACTAGGGCTGGGAGGCCTTGCTGCTGGACCAATTCTTGGAATGGGTAAACTCATCAACATACTTCCAGATGGCCCGGCTTCAACATCGCCTTCAGCGTTCGATAGACTTGAGGAATGGGCCGCGAAAAATTGGAAACAGCTCACCGATGCCCGTCAACGTGAGCTGGATAAGTTGATGGACATGATGGATAAAAATCCTGATCAAGCCCTTAACTATGCAATTCCTCTTGGTGGTCATGAAGCCCGCCGTGGACGGGCGGCCCCCAGTTGGCAATTAGGCCAGAGAATTCAACAACTGGGAAAACGTCAAGGAGGACATGCTGTTGATGGCTGGGATATGAATTATGAAACCCAGATGCGGCTAGAGCAGCAGTATCGTAAGGCAGCCGGAGAGTCTGAAAAAAAAGGGGATTATGAGAGGGCTGCATACATTTATGGAGAGCTTTTGAATGATTGGTCAAGTGCAGCTCAAGCACTTATCAAAGCTGAGCGCCATCGTGATGCAGTTGCCATTTATTTACATAAATTGAATAATAAGCACAAGGCGGCTGAGTGTCTTGAAGAGGCAGGGCTTATTGTCCAGGCAGTGAAGCTTTACGTAGAGATCAAGTCCTACGAGAAGGCAGGTGATCTCTATGCTCAACTCGATCAGAAAGAAACAGCTATTGTGTTCTGGGAAAAGGCTGTCGAAGTGGAAAAGAATCCATTGAATAAAGCGCAACTTTTATTCGTAAAGCTCGAAGATCTTGATCGTGCAATAAGCTGTCTTGATGAATCGTGGAGGAAAGGTAATCGTTCTTCCGAATGTATAGAACGGCAACTGGCTTATCTGATGGAAGCTCATCGCAATGAGGAAGGTTTAGCTCTCATTAATGACGTTCTTGATGTAGAACTATCTGAGTTGACTGATGTGACAAAGGTGCAGCTGTGTTTAACATTACGAGAAGCTCATCGTGAGGAAGAGATTCAAAAAGCGACGTATGAAGGGGCTTTGAAAATCGTTTCTAACCAACTAATCACTCGTCCAAATTCATCAACAGCAGCAGCACTTCTCACAAGATTACAAAAATTTCGTCAGTCTGATATTCTTCTTAAACGAGACACAACTCGTTTTATCGCGGATCATAAAACGATAAAGGTCGCTTCTGTTGAGAAAAGAAGAGGTCATTGTCAACCACGTCATACAATGGGCATTCCTCAAGCAGGGCGCTGGCAATCACTGAGTAGCATCGGGGAAAGTGTTTCAGTTGCAGGCTGTGCTGGAGGCTTACTGACAGTTGCTCAAGTTAATGGGAATGGCTGTCATGGCTCGCAATTGAGGACAGCTGACTATCCGGGAGGAAACCAGAACGTTCACCATATTGGGATCATCGGATCTAGGAAAAAGGCCCGGGTTTTCCATTTCCAGCAGGGAAAGAAAATTCACTTCCGCTCTCTAAATTTAGCACGGACATCAGACCATGATGCCCTTGGTACGATTCCTAATATCCTAGCAATTGGTATTGTCGATAAGCATTCATTTATGGCTCTTTGTTATACGGAGACAGGAGCACTTATCACGAATTACTTTAATACGGATGGGACTCGGGCAAAGACGGTCACTCTTGATTTGGCTCCGCCTGATATAGACCAAAGTTCTTGGTTATGTGCTGAGAGTGATGGCCACTCTTGTTATTCAGCTGATCAATTCGCCGTGTGGCGTTATCCAAGAGGGCAGATGGCCTCGATTCAACTCAATGAACCATTGCATAAGCTGGTAATGTCCATGGGGGAATTTCCAACTGCAGCTCTTATTAGTGGCAAGAATGATATTTCAGTCATCACACCTGAAAAACGTGAGAGGGTTCCAGAGTTTGTTAATCTATTTACTTCACCTGATGGTATTCCCCCCGTCGCTTGCTATGCTAATAATGGAGATATTCTGATCGCATGTGGTTCGAAGGGACAGATTTTTACGCAAAGTGATTTACTTCACCCTGTGGCGACTTTTAGTTTCCCCGCAACGGAAGGAAATACTTTAGACATTGCTCCTGCTGGAGCTCGAGGTTTTGTGATTCTAACTAAAAAGGGGAGGTTAGTTGTTTTTGATTGAAGTTGCCTTTGTTCAATGCAAAAGGCCTAAAATTTACCATTTATAAGGGGGATGTGAAGGTGGGTAAAGGTGGCTCTATTCACCAACTGATTAGTCAGCTTGAGTTAGATTAAGAGCTTGCAGTGCAGCTTCTTTTAAACCTAGTGATCCTGTCATACTCTTAGACAGTGTCCGATGAGCCTGTGAGAAAGAGAGTACGAGAGGCTTAACCCTTAACCCTTAACCTATACGGCGTTTCCGAAAAATGAGCAAAACTCCTCCAACTCCAATGAGAATAGTGGTGGAAAGCTCAGGAACGGAATATGACCTTTCTGTATCTACTGATTTCAAAGATTGTAGATTGCCTTCAGTCTTTGCCTCCTCTGAGAAACTGGATAGGCTACTGAAGGTTAAGCCAAGTGCTATAAGTTGATATGTCCGCAGCTTAAGGCAGCGGCTCATATTGGAGGATGTAGAAGGTTTAGAAGGAAACATGGGGTGTAGGATGAGGGAGGATAAGAGTAGTGTAGGGGTTGCTGGGGGGGCTGGGGTGTAGGGGTTGCTGGGAGGGTTGTATCGAATCAGTCAGATGGTTGTATGTCGTGAATCTGTTAGTCGTTGATTCTATAGGGGGTTTTTGGATTCTATCTTTACAGAGATAGCTCTGTCAAGTCATAAATGATTACACATCATGAGATGTGCGAAGTTTAAGGATATTGAGAAAAAAATACCAATTTTTGATCTTTTTTGTAATTAAAATAAGATAGGGTGTCGTATCCTACCTAGAACACTCTGTTATGATTACTACCCCATTTCATCTCCCTTTCCTCCCTCTTGTATTGAGTTTATCCATTTCTGTTTGCTCGGCAGAGAGTTCGCACCATACCATACGCAACACTAGTCTTGAAATTGATACTCTCATGGAAGAGCACTATGAAAGCTTGGGTGTCAAAGCTCAGCCCTTCATTGATGATGCTACATTTTTGAGACGTTCTTACGTTAATATTATCGGCCGTATTCCTACGATGAGAGAATCGGAAAGGTTCCTTAAGAGTACGGGTGCGAACAAGCGGCATGAACTGATTGATTCTCTCATTGACTCTCCTGGCTATAAGCACCGGATGTTTAATATGTATGCAGATATGCTGCGGTTAAAAACAAATTTTCAGAGTTCTGGCGTAGCATGGCACCTCTGGCTGAAAGAGGCGGTGGATCAAAATCGCCCATATGATGAGATGGTTTATGATATGCTGAGTGCAGACGGCCATATCCGTGAGAACCCCGCCGTAGCTTATTATTTACGAGATCCTAATATGTTACTGGATAATGTCTCTAATTCCGTGCAGATTTTTCTCGGTACCCAAATTGGCTGTGCCCAGTGCCATGATGATCCCTTTGAGGATACTACCCAGATGCAATACTATCAATTGGCGGCATTTAGTGGGGAAACGGTCTATAACAAATCTGTCTCGGCTAGGGAACGAATCAGAGAGTTAGGACAGGAAAGACGAAAAAGTCTTCCTTTGCCGGTCTCGACAAAGAAAACAAAAAAGAGAGACCGAAAGAACAATTCAAATGCTCTCCCGCGCGACATTGTGCAATTATTTAAACAATTTCGTCGTTCTGAGGTTAATACCCTGCCAGGAAAAAAGATTCAGTTGCCTCACGATTATCCTTATAATGACGGGGAACCTAATCAAGAGGTGGAGCCTCAGACTCTCTTTGGTAATATGCCGAATTTGCACGATCATGATAGCCCTAAGGAAGCGTTTGCCTCTTGGGTAACTTCACGCGAGAACCCTATGTTCACCAAAACTATTGTGAACCGTTTATGGGCAGAGGTGTTTGGTTACGGTCTTGCAGAACCTCTCGACAACTGGACCCCTTCGACCAAGGCCTCTCACCCGGAAACGCTCGCGTTACTTGAGGAAGTGATGAAGGTGACAAATTTTAATATCAAAGAGACGATGCGGGTCTTGTACCACACCGCGCTCTTTCAACGTGAAGTAACGAAGCTAGAGGTGACTCAAGGGAAGAGGCATGACTTCACAGGCCCTGTCCTCAGGCGCCTTAGTGCAGAAGAGCTGTATGACTCCCATCTCACAATCGAGCATGGAAATCTGGATCGTAAAAGCGATGATAAGATCAAAGAAGGGTGGGAAGAGCATCTCAGCTATATCAGTACTTTACTAGATGCCCCGCTGGCACAAATCACAAAAATGTCAGAAGACTACGCTTCTTACGAAAAACAACGCTATGCCAAGCAAGCGGAACAATCAAAAGCTAGATTACTGTATGAAAAGGCGAAGGGAGCGAAAAATACAGATGAAATGGCCAAGCTACGAAAGCAGTTAGATCAACTATCCAAGGATCGCAAAGCCTTAGCCAATGAAGATGAATACACCAAGATCGTTGCCTCATTAACTCAACCGGCAGTGAGGGCGAGGACGACGAAAGCTCCTCTGCGTTCTTCGGAATTACCCAGCCCGCACCGCCCCTCTTCTATCATGCGGCAGTTTGGTAGTTCTGACCGGGAGACCTCAGATGCAGCGCACACTAGAGCTAGCATTCCCCAGCTTCTTAGTATCTTCAATGGCCCCGCAATCGCACGAATCTCTGATCGCAAAGGCCGCTTAGCTCAACTCATTAAACAGGCTAATTCTCCGGAAGAGCGCCTAGAAACTATCTTTTTAAGCATCTATACTTGTTCCCCCACAGACTCAGAACGAGAAACGCTGTTGCCTATGATAAAAAACCCGGCAGATACAGCCACAGTCATACGGGCCATGCTTACTTCGAAACGTTTCCTCTTCCTCCAATAACCCCAACATTACGCATCTAACTACCTCAATTATGAATCATCTCGATCCTCTTGCACGTCGCCGTTTTCTCGCTGAAACAGCAAAATCCTGTTTTGGGCTCTCCATTGGTGGTTCCATGGCTAGCATGTTTAGCCAAAGAGCTTTCGCCGAATCTAACCATATTCAAGCAGAGGACGCAGTGGCCTCAGGAAAGGCGAAGCATGTGATTTATTTCATGATGTCAGGCGGGATGTCTCATCTCGATACCTTTGACCCGAAGCCAGATGCCGCTGCCGAGATACGGGGGAACACGACTTCAGTCAACGGCAAGGCACCTGGCATTCAGCTAGGGCATTGTCTACCTAAGCTCGCTGCCATGTCAGATAAAATTAGTCTGATTCGTAACATGAGCAGTACACAAGGGGCCCATAGTCAGGGGCAATATTTCATGCGTACTGGCTACACACCTCGTGCTAGCATTACTCACCCTTCTACAGGAGGCTGGGTCAACTATTTTACCCATAATCCGGAAAAGACTATTCCAGGGTTTATCTCGATTCACTCTGGTAATGAGCACCCAGGTTCAGGCTTCTTGCCCCCACACCTCAGTCCGTTACCGATAGGTAATGCCTCTGAGGGCCTGCCAAATACCTCTTTGGCAAGAGGAGTTAGAGAAAAGCAGTTTCAAAAACGGATGAATATACGGCAAATGCTGGATCAGGAATTTGGTGACAAATTTGCGAAAGGTCAAAGCAATGTTAGAGCGTATGATGCTATGTACTCTTCTGCCCTTAAATTGATGAAGAGTGAAGACCTGAAGGCGTTCGATCTCAGTTTAGAATCAAAAGCGACCCACAAGATCTATGGAGACTCTAACTTCGGCAAAGGAGCATTATTAGCTCGTAGGCTCATCGAACACGGTGTGAAATTCATCGATGTGAAGTTAGGTGGGTTTGACTGGCACGGTGATTTCTCAGAGCAAATGGAAAGCCAAGTCCCTGTTATTGATGAAGTCATTTCAGGCTTGTTATACGATCTGGAACACAGAGGTTTGTTAGATTCTACTTTGGTCGTTGTTGCTACAGAATTTGGTAGATCTCCTAAAATCAATAGTAACCAAGGCCGTAACCATTTCCCTAAGGCCTTCAGCGCCATGATGGCAGGAGGGGGAATGAAAGGGGGATTTGTTCTGGGCGAAACAGATGCGACAGGTGAAAACATTGTAGGAGATAAAGTGGATGCCACAAATATTAACGCCACCATTGGGATGGCCATGGGCCTTCCATATGATAAAACTATTTATTCTCCCTCCAAACGCCCATTTTCTATGGGCACTCGCAGTGGTAAACCAATACTAGAACTCTTTAGTTAAACGTCCATGATTTCACGGAGCTTATCTAACGAATGATCATCGTCGTAAGTAGACGTATGCCTTTAGACGGATATTCTGAGTTAGTTTTTAATGAGAATTCGTTTACCTCCTAGCTCCGGCTGGTGTATGAGGATGGCGAATTCCTTGATGTCACTGAGTTTGATTCTGTTACTGGTGTTGTAGCGGAATTTGCCTCTGAGGTCAGTGTAGCCATCTTTGAAGAAGGTGATATTCTCTGAGTGTAATTTCGCATAGACTTTGACATATGTTCTGGGTAGAAATTTATTTTTGTCAGGCTGGATGGCTTGCAGTATTCCTTTCTTCGCTGATACACGGGCATTAATTGTTGAGCTGTCGATCACGACTTTCTCTGCTCCTGTGGATCCTGATGGGAGGGTGATGAGTAGGTTCTCTGAATGTAAATATTTGGGCAGGGTATAGAGCGTTTTGTTGGATGTTTGGCTGAGTGGGACTTTCAGCTTATGGGAGGGCTCGATAGCTTGGTAGCCTCCGAGCTCCTTGTCGTAGAAGGGATCGTTGGAGAAAAGAACTTCTAAATCAATATTGTAGACATGCAGGGTCGTCGCTTCTGTATCTCCGTGCTGTAGGTGGATATCATGGCCGATAGAGGTGAGGCGGATTGTTTGCTCTACCGTATCATCTTCGCTGAGGTGCTCTATAGGTTGAAGGCTTTGAGACTGTATTTGCTCAGCTTGTTTGAGAACCGTCTGAAAATACTGTTGCCACTTGCTCGTAAGTGAGCCTTGCAGTGCTTTTTTTGCAATGCCGGTGGCCTTGGCGATATCTTCCTGTAGAAAGGCGTCATAGCATTTGAGGTAGTTGAGCTGTGTCTGGCAGTGTGTGGATGGAGGATTGATTTGCTGTAGTAACTTCGTCGCTTCACCTGGGCGATCTTGAAGATAGAGGAAATAGATGATGTCCAAAAGGTCTTCCGCATTGGGTTCCTTCTTCCAGCTCAAATGAGAGAGAAGGGTTTGGTAGTATATTTTGGCGGAGGGGTGGTTGAGCCTTGTTTCATGTTCCAGTTCATGAGATCGCTCAATGATAAGCGGGCTCCATTCTAGAGGTTGGTGCTGGTGAAGGGAGAATAGACTGACTGATTCGGGGAATGCTGTAGGTTCAGGAGTGGCTGTGGAAAAGTAGGTTTGGAGCCACTCTATTTGCCCCTCAGAATCGTTGTGTAAGAAGGAGTAGGCTAGGAGTGAATTTGAGTGAGTGAGAGTCTCTCTTAGTAGCTTAGATGCTTCTGCGTAAAAGTCCTTGTCCCGCATTCTCCATGCGATGAGATGGAGTTGTTTTGGGGTGAGAGGGTTCTCTGCCAAGTACTGAAGGACTTGTTGCGATGTGCCATAGCTGGCGAGTTTATTCCAGCTAGTGTTGTCTGTCGGCGGGATGGATTTGACGACTCGGAGCGTTTTGGGTTTGAGTGAGCTGAGGAGTTTCCCTTGTTCTGAAATTTGCAGAGGATAGATAGTGTATTCTCCTACCTCAGGGAAATAGAAGTCTACTTTGGTTTGGTAGTTTCCATAGGGAGGAAGAAGTATCGTGTTATTGTGTGTTAGAGCGGAGGAGGTGGGGATGGAACCATTTGGTAAGGAAGCAAAGAGGTTCACCCGTTTAGAGTGGTCACCTAAATTAGAGACCTTGATCGACATGGTGTAATTCTGAGATATTTGAAATAGATCGGAAACTTCTGTAGGAGCTTGTTTTGTAGAGGCAAAGGTATCTCTATTTGTACCTTCAGTTAGGAAGAACTGGACTGTTGCTGCGACGGGGCCTTCTTCATTTCGCTCAGTCTTTATCATATCTTCGAAAACGATCATGCAAGGCTTCTCTGAGGAGAGCCGAATTTGGCCATCGGATTGAGAGGTCTGGATGTCTTGTTTCGTTGAGGGCAGATCGAGGAGAGCGATGGCCAGTAGTGCTTCATTTTCTATATTGTGGCATAGGTAGAAATGGGTAGATAAAAAGGATTGTAAGGAATCCGCTTTGGCAACATCGATCCAGAATTTGTTAGAACGGATGGTCAACTTCTTGTTCCAAGAGGATCGATAGTAATAACTCTCAGCCCATTGTTTGGTATTGCTGTTCGTATGGGCTTCCTCGATGCCTTGCATGGAGAATGTGTTGGATAGTGTTGCTTTGGAGGATCTAGGTGCTCTGGGGGATGGCCTTTTTTTTGATTTAGTCGAATTTGTACCCTCGTCTCTATGGGAAAATGAATCACTCGCAGAGCTTCTATCTGTCTCTCTATGACGAGAGTTTAAGATGAGTTGAATGAGGTTTAAGTTCTCTTCTGAGTTTTTTACTGTGAGTGTGCGGGTTTGACTGTCCCAGCGTGCATAGCTTCCTGTTGGGAAAGAGATTCCGGATTCCTCAAGTAGCTCTTGGGCGGATTGGTTTGATTTGGTTTGAGTTGAGCTGCCGGCGAATAAGTTCAATAAATCTGCTCTTGGGCGGAATGTGCGTATTCTTAATTGCCCACTGAGAAGCTCAGAGCGCGAGAGGAGCTGAATGGAGTTCTCCGTGATCGAGATATTAAGACCTGTTTCTTCTGCTATGTGTTCAAGAAGTGTTAGGGCAGAAACATGATCTAAGGTTAGGGAAAAATGTTCTAATGACCCATGCTCTGCTGAAATCTGTATTGGATAACCAATGGAATCTGATAGAGAATGGAGGGTTTCTTGGAGTGATAGAGGGTCTGAGATTCTGATTTCGTCTATGATGGTTTCGTTGAGCAGCTGGCTGATTTTAAGGGCTTGCTCTGAGAGCTCTGTATGGTTCTCTGGAGTGAAGTGGATGAGGGAGGAGAAATACGAACTGAGATGATGTTCTTCCGCCAAATATTGTTCCGCTTCGTGTTCGAGTACACGGATGATATTTGTTTTTGCTCTGGGTATGGAGTGAGCTAGGAGGGCTTTTTCTACCGCATTGAGTTGTTGGAATCTCCATGGTGTTAGGTATTCGGAGAGATCTCCATCCAGTAAGAAGAAATCGAGAAGGGAGCGTTGGCGCTTCTGTTCTAAGATGGGGCGTACGTTGTCTTCAAACCACGGTGTATGATGTAATTTGAGGAATAGGTGGAGTTCGTGACAGCCTTCTTCTGAAAGGATACGTAATTTGGCAGGTTCTGATAAGATGTTCCATTGGTGGAAATAACTAGCTAAGCGCATCCGTTCATGTTGATCCGTATGGGAGCTGAGATAATGTGTGATATCGGGACGTGATGTGAATGCGGTCCACTGCTGTTGTAATCTTGAGTTTAGTTCGATGGGCTT
Source organism: uncultured Verrucomicrobiales bacterium (assembly GCA_964561965.1). Classification (GTDB taxonomy): domain Bacteria; phylum Verrucomicrobiota; class Verrucomicrobiia; order Verrucomicrobiales; family Akkermansiaceae; genus Rubritalea. The sequence continues at coordinate 4,828 of CAZLQY010000048.1, read as the reverse complement.
ATCCTTGCTTAGAATTGTTATTTCCTGTCTGGGGATGAAGTGGCTATCCTGATCTAGTTGGGAATGAAAGCGCTGGTCTTTCATTGCGATGCTTTGATGAGGTTTTGCGGCGATTTGGCTATCGATGTGGTCAAGATCGGTAAGGATGACTTCGAAGTTAGAAAAGTTTTGCCATGGCTGTAGGGGCAGAGAAAGTTGGCCTGTTGGGTCCGGTTTGAGGTTTGCCAGGATCTGAGCTGGGTTTTGTAAAAAGGAATAGTCATGGCTGTTCCAGTTCGGCCCGATAGCAAATGGATCAGCCTCTCCTTCCCAGAGGGATGAGGGCTTAGTGTTGATTTGTCTTGGTTGGATACCCGTTTTTTTGGTTTGAGAGTGGGCTGTGGCTGAAGAAAGGTCGATTTCCCATGGTTGTAATAGCAGGCTGGGGCTCGGTAGCATAGTTCCTAAACGGTTACCTTCAAGGCGCCGGTTTTGGATATACTGTTGCTCGGAGGAAAGGAAACCACCGTTATTCCAATCACTGCGTGAAGGAGCTAAGGTGATCGTTTCTTTGGTGGAAGTTGGTGATTGTGCTAAGTGGTCAGTTGCCTGCCCGTCAATAAAGTGGCTGGCGATGATGTGGATGCGTGTGTTAGGCGTGGCCGCATCTAGCTGAATGTGGAGGGAATCATTGGTTAGCTTTGTCGATAGAATCTTTGGCTGTTTTTTGTGTGAAACGGTCTGTGCTGTGTAGCGGTCTGTCATCCATGGTGTTTCTGCTACGTTTTGCTCCATAATAGACACACGGCAATGATCACCTTGGTTGGATAGAAGCGTGTAGATCCCAGTATCGAGATTGTTGAGCTGGAGAGAAAGGTGCTGCCCTGTTTTAGATATTGTTAGGCTGTCACTTATTTCTTGGAGGTAGCGATGCTGTTTGTTGGATTGATAGAGTTGGAATTGAGTGTCTGCATCTGGGTGAGCGGAGCAGATGAGCTCGATGTGTTCTCCTTTTTTGAAATAAATCTGCTTAGGTAGTTTGACAGTGTGATCGTCGAGCAGAAGATAAAAGGAAGGCGTCAAAGCTGTGCCAGAAACGATGAAAGAGTAGAAATCCTTGAGGTCTCCTAGAGATACTCTTCCTTGTTGGTCCGTCTTAAGCTGGATGCTTGTTTGTAGGCCTTGGTAGTGTCTATGATCCAGTGTGATCTGTAGAGGTAATTGTGAAAGAGGTTCTCCGTTTTTACCAAGAGCGTAGAGGACTTGTTGATTTTGTTGATATTGAGAGTGGATATGACCAACGGTTGAAGGTAGCCCGGAATGAGGGACTGTGATAGAGGCTTTTTTCCGTTGTGCACTCTGCGTTAGATCCGGCATGCCTGCTGAAATGCTCAATGTAAGGCTAGAGAGCTGCTCTGGGACGATGAAGTCTATGGGAATGAGTTCATTTGTCGTTAGCTTGGAGTGAGAGCGGAAAAGGGAGAGAGTCTCTCCTGTGTGTAAGGTCGCTATGAGCTCCAGAGTAGGAGAGGTGAGTGTGTTGAGAGGGCAATGAGAGTCTCCAATCTTTAATTGAGGCTGGGCGTAGATGGTGGCTTTTTGATCAGCACATAAGAGTTCTTTATGGTTCAGTACTCCGATGCTTAAGTCGTATTCAGCAGGGGTGTTCTCTAAGGTGTGAAAAGAGGTGCGGCCTGCACTACCGTCTTTTCGAATGCGAGAGAGAATAAATGTTTGTTCCGTGGGGTAAGGGCTGAATGGTATTAATAATTCTCCTTGGTGAGCGATGAGGGTCTGTTTTCCTAATCGTACCTCGAGTTGTGGGATCGGTTGATGAGCTTCGTCCAAGAAATGGAATAGATATCCATTGGGTGTGAGTGTGGAGAGAGTGTGGATATCGCCTTTGTGAATGAGGGCTGCGGATGAGAGGCCATTGGCTTCTATTTTAATGAGCCAATCTCCGTGAGAAGCTAGCTCAGGAAAGGTGAGCCGGTGTTGAAATTGCTCGAAGGGGTTCTTCTCGAAAGAAACTGTTTCTTGTTTATGCGGTGTTAGACTAGCTGTTTCTAAGCTTAGATCAGGTAATGATCTATTGTGTTGAATGTAACTGCGTAAATCGAGGCGATAGGTAGAGATGATAACAGAGGGCGTGTTCTTCAGTTGCAGATCGAGGAAAGGCGTGTCATTGGCTTTCCAATGTGTGGGAGTCGTTTCGCGGATTTGTAGGAGGCGGGCTTGTTGGAGTTGCTCTAGTTCTTCCGGTGTTAGATTTTGTTTCCAGATGGCTTGAGTGTTTCCACTAAGTAGCTGAGCGCGTGCCTGGAGCCGGGTGAACTCTGTGTCTTTAAAATATGGGCGGAGGGCTTGAGCGTTACTTTCTTTGCTTAAAAAATATTCTGCTAGATCGTCTTGATAAAGGGTAGAGCTCTTCTTTGTGCTATCTGGGCGATGGAAAGAATCCCACTGGATCTTAGAGGTGAGGTCTTGGCTTCTTTGAGTTCGGGTGAATGCTGGGCTAATCTTAAGATAGTCGATATAGTCGGTAATCTCGGCCTCATTATTCGCTAGGTCGAAGCGTAATTTTTGAAAAAGAGCATTGCGTTGGAGCTGTGAAAAGCTGGGAGGTAACGTTTGAGTGAAGGCATGGAGAGAGTGAGCTTGCTTGCGCTGTTCATCGTGGCTCCATTGTTTGTATTCATCTGTAGTAGGCTGGATGCGTTGTAGGATAGTGGATACCCATTGGCTGTTTTGGCGTAGCTTTGGGTCTAGTTCTGCTAATTGGTTTAGCTGCTTTGTTGTGAGGAGTGTGTGGATATTATGAGTGCCAAATGTAATATGAGCTTGCTGGAGATCGCGATGAATGAATGAAACGAGTTGCGGATGATTAGGGGTATTGATTGTAGTAAGAATAGCTTGTAGCTCTTGAGGGGTAAGTGGATCTTGGAGGAGCAGGTTTAGCCTATTTGCAGGTGTGTTTTGGATGCGTTGGAGTAGGCTCCATGTTTCTGTAAGGTGTTGACTGCTAATGAGGCTGGCGTCGAGGGTGCTAGGGATGCTGGTATCAGTAGGGTGGATAGGGGTAGGATGATCTATTGTAATGTTTAGTTGCCGTAAGGCGTCACTGTGACGAGGGTGTTGTGGCCGTTGAGCAATGAGGGCCAAGTACTGGAGTTGAATGCTATGTCGTTTTTGACGGAGTGTTTGGTTTGTCGTCTTGGCTCGTTGCCATTCCGCTAAAAGTGTAGTGAGTTTGTCGACTTCTTCATGCTGTAATTGGGACACGGCATGATAATAGTAGTACTCATCCGTGTTTGGGCTAAGTTCTTTCAGCAAGGTTGATTTCTTACTAGAGATGGCCCATTTTTCTTGAAAGCTCAGAGGCTCCAGAGCCAGACCGGGGAATGAACTGGCGAAGAGGCAGAGCATAAAGGTGGCAAAAGTAAGTTTCATAGCAGGCATGCTAGGTTATTATTCTATTTCACTAAAATTGAAAAGAAGAAGCTTATCGAATCCGCCGCGAAGATGTAGGTGATGTACAACTCGGCATTGTGCTTAGAAAGGGAGGGGAAAAGAGGTGAAATAAAGAAGGGGGAGAAATAAAGATGGGATCATACTTGTTAGTTCTTAAGAGATGATGTTACTTGAGTATGATGAAGGTAAAACGATTTCAAAAAACTCTAAAAATAGCTCAAATTCTGATGTATGCTTTGGGTACTATTGTGTTTGCTAGAAGACTGTATAGGAACATTGTTTTATCAGAACCAGAACTGAAAGGGGTATTTGGCCGTTTGTGTGAACCTTTAGGCGATTACGGGAGATATGTTTATATCTTGGTATATGGTGCCCTTTTTCTTTATACTTTCTATGGGCTTGTGACTTGTTTTCGTTCAGAAGATATACCCTCCGAGGAGGAAGAGATCGAAATGAGGAAAGATAAGTGAGTGAGTTCAAGAGACTCGTGAAATAGGAAAAAATACGCCTGTCGTATAGAAAGTGTTTTTGGTGAAGGTGTTATGTGATGTTGTGAGTGAAAAAGAAGATGGTTTAATCATATAATCGGTTTTGAAAGGAAGGATTCATTGCATGTTCTTATCTGGAAGATGTTGTTAGTGGTGGGTTTTTTGTTTTTTAAGTGATTGATGTAGAGTGAGTTTTGAAGTGAATTTTTATTTTCATGAAATATCTTGCAAACACCATCGATATTAGTCATTACATAATATCATGATGCGTTTTGGTGAGTCTAATACATTGTTGTTATCTGATTGTTTTCGGCAAAGTATAAAAATATGGATGAGTGTATGTCAGTTCATTGTATTTACTGGGATGGGACTTGCTATGCCGGTTCCTGAAGTTCATTTAGATGCTTCTGTTGGAGTGACAGAGGCCACCGGTGTTTCTGTTTGGGAGAATCAAGGTTCGGCTGCGGGCTTGAATGCGATTCAGACGAGCGGTGCTGATCAGCCTGAGTACGAAGTTTGAGGGATTAATAATCGGCCCGCAATCACGTTCAATGGGCGAGGCTCCCATTTCGATTTATCCAATCATGCAGCCTTAAATACAGGGGGACCATATTCAGGGAAAACCCTAGTTTTTGCGCTTGAGACAGGTGCGGATATTACAAGTCGTCAAGTGATATGGGAGCAGGGAGGTGGGACTCGAGGGATGTCTGTCTATATTGACTCTGGAGATTTATATTGCGCTAGCTGGGGGCTTAGTGGTGTGACGAATTCTGCGTACCTCCGTGCTTCTGTCGAGGCTAACACAGCATATATTGTATCTCTTACTCTAGATTCTGTAGCATACGCATTAACCTAAGGTGTAAGTCTTTTAAAATAAATGAACTAAATTG
>CAZLQY010000047.1:0-22775 GCA_964561965.1 uncultured Verrucomicrobiales bacterium | reverse complement strand
GGTTTTCCTCTTTTCAATCAGGAATGTCAGATCAAGTCACGTTCTTTACACTTTAGTCATAACCTCAGCCACCCTTATTTCATCACAAGCATATGCTGGCAATCAAAGTGCTGTGAGCGATTTATCAGACCTCCCAAGTCTTACAATCAGACCAGAAAATGGTGATAGAACACAAGACTTCCAGTCTATCATCGATCGGGCTTCCAATAGAAGAACAACCGTTAATGGGGAGACCCTACGAGGAGCTCGTATTCTTGTGGAACGAGGTACCTATATCATTGATCGCACTGTATCCCTTCGCTCCAATGTCTATATGACCTTCGCTAGTGGAGTTGTTATCAGAAGGACCGAAAATGGTATTCCTAGTCAGGCTACAACCTTTACGTTAACTGGTGGAATTAGAAATGTCAGTATCCGAGGTAACTCAGCTTCCGACAGAGTTCTCTTCCAAGCTCCTTCACAAGGAAATAGTTGGCGTGCCTTTAGCATTTTCGGCGCCACAAACTTTGAAATCCGTCACGTTAACGTCGAAGAAATGAAAACCACGTTTTCTGCCTTCGTTTGTGCGGTTGAGGATTCCGAGCCATCAGGCCGAACACCGAGAGATGGAACCATCGTTAACATCCGTGTTTCAGGAGCAGAGGGTGGTTATGGCTTGATCCAAATTCACTCTGGTGAAGACCTGATACTAAGAAACCTAATATCAGAAGGTGGTTGCGCTCTCAGACTTGAGAGTGGTATTGAATCTGACCGTGGTATTCGCAATCTATTTGCATCAAACATCCGCTGCACACGTGGCCGTGCCGCTGTTTTATTCCAACCGCACGCTGTCACTCACCGCAACATTCGCATCGCTCGTGTTAGATCATTTGGATCTACATTTGGAGTGGAGCTAAGAAGTGGATTTCTCGACAGAAATAGCATCACGAATGGGTTCACTACAGAAGGAACCTTCATCGGTGTTAACATCAGAAATGTGCTAGCAGACTTTAACTCTAGACAGAATGGTAGAATAGTGACTGACGCCGCTCATATACGCCCTGCGTATTTCGACTTGATCCCACCAAGTCTCTTTAGTTCAGTGAGAAATGAAATTTCAGGAGATACCCTTGTAGGGCCCGCCATTGGTGCTGTCTTAGCAGGAGCAGACTACGAAGTCACTCTTCCTCCTAATCAAATCAGAGCTAGAAATTTCGAGTTTCAACCTGATAATGAAGTTGAATTTAGAAACAGCGTTTTAGACCGTGGTCGTGTAAGAACCTTAAGGGATCGGTTCAATCAGTTAGAGGACTAAACACACCTCTTATTGAACCTATTTAAACCAAGAGTATCATTTCTAATTTGTACTCTTGGTTTATTCTGGTTTATTCTTACCTCTACCATGTTTCACCCCCAGATCATTATTTAACACAGTAGAGCAACAACACATCATATGAAAAAGATTTCCACATTAAAAGCCCTTCTCGGCATCACAGCCTTAGGAGCGCTCTGTTTCTTCTTCCTTTCATTTCAATCTAGCAAAAATACTGAGGACCTAGCTCAATCAGTTGATAACACAGGCCATCATTTAAAGTCGGATTCAGCAAAGCAATCAAGGCAACTTGGCCGACAACAAGACCTTATTGCCAAAGCGAAGAAATTCGCCAGCGAAGACCCTCTCGCAGGCATTGCATTTGCTGAAACACTCGAAACTGCAGCAAAACTACAGTTTTTAGAGGCGTTTTTTGCAGCCTGGTCTTCTCATGCACCCGCTGAGTGCATTTCCTTCTTAACAAAGTCTTGGGAACTCGGATTAGATAACAACGGTGAATTACCTTATCATTTATACATACGAAGCTCATTGGACAATTGGATTTTAGAAGACTCTGCCGGAGCAGCTACACACATGCTCGAAACTCTCAATCAATACGATCTTAATCTAGCCGCTAAAATCACAGGGCATTTACAATACACAATCGCCCAATGGGCTAAAACCTCATACAAAGATGCCTTTGAGTGGCTCATTCATCAAGACTCCGAGCAATTCTTTAATCAAACTCCTTATCTTAACGCCATTATTGCTGAATGGAGTAAGCACGACCCCCTAGAAGCATTAGCACAGTCTAATCAGTTTCCCAAACACTCTCGCGAATATTTCGCTATTCTAAATCAAGGCTTAAGCACTTGGTCAAATAAAGACGCCACTGCGGCAGCAGAATGGTTTAGTCAAAATCTAGCAGACGAAGACTCTTTAATTCTCGGCCAAGCAGCCGAATCTATCGGAATCGCCCTCTTTAAACAGCGGACTGGCCCAGAAGCATTAACTTGGGTAGATTCCTTAAAAGACCCTGGCATACGGCACGATGCCATAAGTTCATTGAACTTCGTTTGGGCAAATGGCACCGATGACACAAGCCTATTAGACTCATTAAGGGAGAAAGTAGAGGAAAACCCCGAAATCTACCAACGCTATTTAGAAGACAATGCCATTCATATAGCGACAACAAATCCAGCTCTCATCACCACATGGCTTAATGATCGATCAGATCTCAATGCCAATGACGACTCCGTCATCGTTTCTACCGTCACGGCCTTAAGTGAAGCTCATGAGGACTTCACCGTTGCTATGAGCTGGTCTCAATGGATTCAAAATGAGGATCGGCGCCTAGAGGCTCAAGCGCTTTTATTAGACACTTGGGAAGAACGTAATAAAGAAGAGCTACGGGAATGGATTTCAAACAATGCTGATTCCTTACCTGAGCCTTTATCTCTTAAGTACCAAAATCTCTAATTTGAATCACATCGTGCAAAGACCTTCTATCCCCCGACGCCCCCCAATAGTCTCTATCTTCAGGTCATTGGGAATCATAAATGCTGTTTCATCTATAGCACCTGCTCTTCCATATCTAAGTTCAGAGCTTCATAGAAGTCACCCCATTGTGGAGAACATTTGATTTAAGATGGAGTTAGAGGTTCATGAATCCATCGTGACACTATCTCCAATCCTCTTTTTATCATTTCAGGGCACTACTTCATCTGTCATCAGAAATAGTTGCCTTGATTCTATCTATTATGCTACATATTATAATAGATAGAATTCCTTAGAATAGCCTTCTGTAGCGATGATAAAAACAATCAAACATCTCCTTAAACAAAACTTCATTATTTTACTCCTATGTTGTTTTGCCATCATAGGAGGTTTCCTGCTCATAAAGTTCATTATTGCCCCCGCCTATCAAAATAATGGCAATCAACTTTACAGCTCCAGCCTAGGGTACCCATCCATCAAACGCCGGTTGGGAGAGCCCATCCCTGTCGTGACAGACAAAGTAAAGGAAGGCTCTATTACTGAGCAGATCATAGGTGAGGGAGTCTGCACTAGCCTCCCTGTTCTTGTCCCCGTTATCCCAATGGCTAAGATACTAGAGGTCTATGCCAAAGAAGGAGAATACGTGGAAAAAGGAGATCTCTTAGCTACGCTCAATCAGGGGAAAGCACTCATCAAATATGAATCTGCCCTCCTAGCAGTCTCCACCGCAGAATCCGAATTAGAACGGGTCAAGCTAGGCTCTGCATACGTCCTCGCCCAAGAGCGCCCAGAATTAGAGCGTATTAATCTAACTTCTCTACAGAACCAGAGTGACTTGTTAGCTGAAAAACTGGCTGGTTATCAGAACTCCTATAAAAAGGGAGCCATCTCTCGCGTCGCACTCCTTGATATCCAATCAGAATTTATACAAGCACAGGAGGAGCTCCAAAGGGCAAAGCTTGCTCTCGTCATGGCTGAAAAAGGGGTAAAACAAAGCCTCCTGATTGGAGAAAATGCCCTCAAAGATGCCCAGCAGGCTCTAGCACACAGAAAAGAAGAGCTCACAGACTACAATGTCTATGCCCCAGCATCTGGTGTTATTGACCGCGTCTTAATTAATGCTGGGGAATACAATCAAGACAGTGGAAAACCTGGTTTTCTCATTGCCAGTGGCCTATGGTTTGATGCCTATTTTGATCAAAGCGATTTCCCAAAAATCGAAGTCGGCCAACGCGCCACTATCTTTTTAGAGCCTTATGCCGGCAGGCTCATCCATGGCACCGTCTCTCGTATCAAGCCTATCGTGTCTTTTAACAGTGGTGGCCCTGAGATAGCAAGACCTCTCCGCCCCAGAGGGACAGGTTCTCCAGAATGGGCAGCCACCTTCAAAGTCAGAATCGACATCGCCCCTACTGAGCTCAAAATCATCCCAGGAATGACAGGATTCACAAGAGTCTCCATACAGGCTGATGGCCTCGTGGTCTCACGAGCAGCTGTCAGCTCTATCTCCTCGGGGAAAGGAGTGGTTCACGTCGTTGATGAAGAGGGTGAGTGGTCACTCAGAGATGTTAGTGTCGGCGCTCTAGACGAAGCGAACGTAAACATTATTGATGGCTTGGCTTTAGGAGACAAAGTCATTGTCAATGGCCATTGGGGACTGAGATCAGATGATGTTATTGAAGAAAATCCTCACTAGCAAAAACCTGCTCCCTAACATTACCAGCTTAGGCGTCTCATTGATTGCTATTTGCTGTATTATCCTAGGCTTGGTTTCACCGTGGTTCTCATTACCTCTAGATCACTCTGGAGAGTATAGCTCTCTCGATTCTTCCATTACGCCTTGGTTTAAAGTCGCCGTCATACTCTGTCTCTGTATCACCATCATTGCATCCCTCCTAAAGCCTAACAATGTAAGACTACTTTTGCTCAATGGCTGTTTTGCTACCTTAATGATCATACTCGCCTACCCTTTGTTCCTTGGGCAACGAGACAGTGAACTTATCGGAGATGCTGCGTGGTTACAACAACAGCACGATTCTATGACTTGGCTAGGGGGCGATGTTTATCGAGCACACTCGGAGCGCGCTATAGGCTGGGGAGTCAGCGTCTCTGCCCAGGATCCACCATCTCGGCTAGCACTCTATCGCCCGCCTTCGGCACGATTAAGTTGGGATCGTATTACAGATTGGATCTGGTGGCTGGGATACGGCCCTGCGTTCACACAATTTGTAGGGAAAGGTTGGCTGCTTTGCACAGGGGGCGTTCTCATTAGCTCTTTTTCTATCTTGGGTATGACTTGGAGGTCGGACGAACGGAAGGCGAGACAGCTTTTCCGAAAAGCAGTGACCCGTGCTTCCCTCATGCTCATCATCGCCCTTATCATAGGTATGACACCAGTACTCCTGGCTGGCTACTATCTAGAAAAGGCTAAAGCCTCCCTCAGTGAAGGCCATTATCAGGAATCTAGATCATTGTTAGACAACGCTTGTAGAGCTCTCCCCTCACTAGAGTTAGATACCGGCATGTTACGCCAAAAAGGTTTATTGGATACAAGACTAGGCCAACATTCTACCTCAGAGGCGGCATTATTCCGCATCCAACGCTACGAAGAAGACGGCTACTACGCGAGAGGCCGCCAAGAATTAGACGCTCTTCTGCAACAACCATCGAAACTTAGTTACACTATCATGCGGGAGAGCCTTAGGCACCAATTACGCGTTGCGATTAATGAAATCAATACGGGACAAAACTCTCAGGCATCTCACCGCCTTACTACGATTCTCACTTCCTCTCCCAATTGTATCCAAGCCGCCTTTCACCAACAGTTTTTGGCCCTTCAAAATGGTGATATCTCCACCAATAGATCGATGCATGAAAAGCTACAACGAGTCTATTCAGGTATACGTACAAAGAATAAAAAGGGCCTCTTAGCGGCCACCTCCTTCATGCTAGCACAAGCTGAATTAGAAGCTGGAAACACAGCGGCAGCGAACAAAGCAAGAAGCCAGTCGAAAGGGTGGAACGTAAAATGATCGGGGAAAAAACGCATTTCCATAAATTCCATGCCAAATTCTGGATTCTATCTGCGATCTTATTGACTTGGTGGTTTGGCTTCCACTCACCATCAACTCAACCCACTCTTCACCGGCATACTGCGCCACCTCAAGCGCATTGGATCCGTACCACAGACACCACGCAATACACTGGATCGTTCCGGAAGGACTACCACCTAACAGGCCAAATTAAAAGTGGCTGGATCGGGATAAGCTCCTATGGCGGCTACGAACTACTTTGTAATGGAAACCCCGTCGGCGCACAAACTTACTGGCGCCCAACGAGAGGCTTCCAAAACGGACTCACAGAGCGAGGTCAAAAGATTGAGACAAAAGAGCCCATCATCGCTTACAATTTCCCAAGAGAGTACCAATGGAGCGGACACCGCAACGACCATGTCGTCATCTTTTACGATCTTAGCAAACACCTCCGCAAAGGGAAAAACTCCCTCTGCCTAGATATAGAATCACGCCTGAGTAACCCTAGTGTCATAGCCTTTGGTGAACTCCACTTCCAAAACGGGACAACGCAAAAGATCCACTCTGATTCCACTTGGCTGGCCCAAGGCTCTCCAGGCAAACTACGCCAAAATCACTGGGTGAACCCAAAAGTCGATGTGCAACATTGGCCAAACGCGGTAGAGCTTACAGGACCGTCCAAGCAATTTCTTTCCTTAGTCCCAAAAGGTTTCTTTGCCTTACCTCCTCCCTCCCAATGGATAGCCAGTGGCCTAGCTTCCAAGGAAACAACGTGGGAAAGTGAATTCAAAATCACCAGTGCTGACTCCAGTTGCCTAAAAATACTTAGCCATCACAACTACTGGATCTGGGTTAATGGAACCCGACTTCAGCCATCTAACATCAGTAAAAAAGGATATAGTGAAGGGCAGTGGCTACTTGCCTGGGAAGGTAGAAAACCCCTCGCTACACCACCAGGTTTACTCGACCCTGACGAGACTGACTCCCTCTTCGGCGGGAAGCGGTTTGCATCCCCCCGCCATGGCGACCCAACAGTCAATGACTTCAAACGATACGAGAACGTCCAAAACCGTACACGTGATCGCCCGAATCAAACGGGGAAAATAGAAGAAACTCCAGATGATGAGCCAAGGGGTAGAGAGCAAGATCCATACGGCTTTCTAGAAGAGCCCGAAGCTGCGACTCCTCACACAGTTGTCAGGAAAAGATTCCCGGCACAACTCCATGCGTATGACATCTCTGCACTACTTCACCCTGGTAATAATCTGATTAAAATACGTCAACTCAATCACAACGACATTGGCTACAGCTCTAGCCAAGGGATGAGAGTAAGTATCAGTGGTGGCGTCATCAATACAGAAGGGCAACTCACCCTAGATTTTGAGAAGCTCACTTGGAATGTCTCCAACGGCAACAGCGAAGCCAAGGTACAACAAGGGCTACACATTCATCAATCCGATCTAGCAACCCTCAAGTTTTTAGGAACACCACAGGGTTCTCCATCGTTCCTCTCTCTCTTCATCGCTCTCACTGTCATGCTTCTTGTCAGTCTAACTCCTGCAAAATATATTGGGCAAGGCTTCACCAGAATTTGCTTCCTCTTTGTCATCCTCAGCATTCTTTACTATATCCTCGCTGAGACATTTCGGGAACGGAGTGAAATCTTATGGGTACTTCAGCTCACTAACCTTACAGTCGCTCTACTCTGGCTATGCAGCATCATCATGATCATTCTGCGGTCTCGATCATCCCGATTAATTTCCAAACAAGGGCATTACTGGCTATGCGGTGCCTTACTTCTAACCACCTTTATTCTAAGAGCCTGGAATATCGAACACCAGCCTATCGATGATGATGAATACGCATCGATTCAAGCCTGCCTCTCTATCATTAAAACAGGAGTGCCACAGATAGCAGGAGACATCTGGTATAGCCGTAGCCCACTCTATCACTACGCCGCAGCAGCCTTCTCCATGATCTTCGGCGGGCACCTTGCAGCCATCCGTCTCTATTCCGTTTTATTATCTGTACTTACTGGCTGGGTACTATGGCTCATTTGTGCGCGGCATTTACGCAGCCGCCTCATTGCCACCATAGCCCTTCTCATCTTCGCCCTCCACCCCTTCTTAATCTTCAGCGGCCACATTGCTCGATTTTATCAGCAACAACAGTTCACTGTCCTCTTAATGATCTACCTCTTCATCGAGGGCTTTCTCTACACACGTTCAAAATGGCACAGAGCTGGAGCAGTCGCCCTCTTTGCCGCAGCCACCCTAAGCCAAGAAATCAGTATCAGCTTTGTCCCCGTCTTCTTTTTACTCTACTTGCTCTTTGGAAAAGGAGTCAAAATCACATGGGATGTGAAGACCCTCTGCTATATCTTTCTTGCCGGCCTTCTCATCGGGCTAGATATAGCCCTCTTCAAAGTAAAATGCCTCACCCGCAGTGTTGGCGTTTCTCCTAATGTAGAAGCAACGATCGCACCCACATTCTGGGATCTAGGAAACATCGCCTCCATGTTCATAGGCTACTCAAGATTACACCTGACCCTAAGCTTCTTCTACTTCATCAGCCTAGTGTATTCCATGCGCCGTGGGGCCAAAAAATACATCGTTCTACACATGGTGTTACTGATCTCCATCTTATCCTTTAATCTACTCATCACATCCTCCAGCTACCGCTACATGTATTCCATTATTCCCATTTGGATTCTACTTGGCGCCCATGGCATCCAAGTATTTACATGGTGGAGTTCCCTACATATTGGCTCTCGCTACCGGCCCATCCTTTCCCTTACAGCAGTCACCTTCGTCGTCCTATCGTTTTCACCTTGGCGGATACTCAGCTCCTATCAGGAAAAAATATTAGGAGATCCGATCTCTGCGCTCGGATACGTAAAAGAGAATTTCAGGCCGAACGATAAAGTCATGATCACAGAGCCACATCCTCATGCGGCTAAATTAGAAGTAGGCCAGGTCGACTATGACTTGGTTATTCCCATTCTCTATGATTTCGCCTACAATGATCAGGGTCTTTTGAGAGACCGCAACGGCAACGCCGCCGTCGTCAACCGCTTGGCCCAACTCCAGACAATCTTCTCCTCCACGGATCGCCTCTGGATCGTCGTCAATCGCGAGAAATTTCGCTCGCGCAAAAAAAACATCCGGTGGGAATATCCAGGAGCGAGAGAAGAACTCTTCCTCCGCGAAAACTGTAGCTTAGAATATAGATCCTACCTCTGGTCTGTCTTCTTATGGGATAGCGCAGAAGGGAAACTTAAAACATTCCGCACGGAAGACTCCCTCTGGGTAGAGTAACCATAAAACCTCTTACTATCCCAAACCCAAGCTTTGACAGTATCCGCATTTCCGCATAGCTTGGCCGCCCGCAGGCTTCAACACAGAATACATTATGGGGAAAACACTTTACGAGAAAGTTTGGAACGCACATACCGTGGGTACATTGACTGATGGGAGAACACAGTTATTCATAGGCTCACACCTCATTCACGAGGTCACATCACCTCAAGCATTTGGAATGCTCCGCGATCTGGGGCTCCAAGTCAAATACCCCCACCGTACCTTTGCTACAGTTGATCATATTGTTCCGACCAAGAACCAGCAACAGCCTTTTGAAGATCCACTGGCGGACGCCATGATCAACGAGCTCCGCAAAAATGTGGAAGCGCATGACATCCAATATTTTTCCCTCAATACAGGGAAACAAGGGATCGTCCACATGGTAGGGCCTGAACAGGGAATCACCCAACCAGGAACCACGATTGTCTGTGGAGATTCCCACACAGCTACTCACGGTGCCTTTGGCGCTATTGCCATGGGAATTGGCACCACACAGGTTCGTGATGTCTTAGCCACCCAAACCCTTGCGATGAGCAGTCTAAAGGTGCGCCGAATCAATGTCACCGGAGAACTTCAGCCAGGAGTTTATGCCAAGGACGTAATCCTCCACATTATTCGCCATCTCGGCGCCAAAGGAGGCATCGGCTTTGCCTACGAATACGGAGGCGATGTCTTTGACCGCATGACCATGGAGGAGCGCATGACTGTATGTAACATGTCCATCGAGGGCGGAGCGCGCTGTGGTTATGTCAACCCAGATCAAACAACCTACAATTATCTCAAAGGCCGCGCATACGCCCCGAAAGAGGAAGAATGGGAAGAAGCCATCACTCGCTGGCAAAGCTTCCGCTCTGACGAAAACGCTAACTATGCGGATGTTGTCAACTTTAAGGCAGAAGAGATAGAGCCCACAGTGACATGGGGTATATCTCCAGATCACGGAATCGCCGTATCAGAAACGATTCCTGACCCTGCCACTGCTGCGACTCAAGAAGAAAAAAACTCCATTCAAGAAGCACTAGAGTACATGAAACTCCCCGCTGGCACGCCCATCACCGAGATTGATATCGACGTCGCCTTCCTAGGTTCTTGCACGAACGGCCGCCTCTCTGATTTCCGTGAAGCCGCTAGAGTGCTACGCGGCCATAACGTCGCAGACGGCGTCAAAGCCATCGCAGTACCAGGCTCCCAAATCACCGCCCACCAATGTGAGCAAGAAGGCATTGCAGACACGTTCCGCGAAGCCGGATTTGAATGGAGAAATGCAGGCTGCTCGATGTGCCTAGCCATGAATCCAGACAAGCTCATAGGAGATCAAATCTGCGCAAGCTCCTCTAACCGTAATTACAAAGGCCGTCAAGGCAGCCCGACAGGGCGCACCATCTTAATGAGCCCCGCCATGGTGGTAGCCGCAGCTATCTCTGGTAAAGTCTCTGATGTAAGAACCCTTAAGGCATAACGAGGCCACAGAAACAACAATACTGCTCCACCTCTACAGAGAAGATTCAGTTTATGACAATTCAACCTATTACCACTATTTCAGGCAAGGCTGTTCCCATATCTGGTGCAGATATCGACACGGATAGAATCATACCAGCCCGCTTTCTCAAATGCGTCACTTTTGACGATTTAGCCAAAGGGATGTTTTATGACGAACGGTTTGAACAGGATGGCACCAGTAAGAACCATCCTATCGACCATGCACAGCACGCAGGAGCCAACATCATGATCGTAGGCCCTAATTTCGGATGCGGATCTTCTCGCGAGCATGCTCCGCAGTCCATCAGGCGCTCTGGCTTCCAAGCCATAATCGGCAGCTCCTTCGCAGAAATTTTCTTTGGTAATTCCACAGGCCTAGGTATGCCCTGCGTCTCTGCAGATCCAGCCGCTGTTGATACTCTTGCACAATTCATTCGTGAGAACCCCAGCGTAGAAGTCCGCCTCGATCTAGCTGCTGGTCAGGTCCATTACGGAGACAACTCTCTCTCCATAGATATGCCAGCTGGGCCAAAAGAAGCTCTCCTCAGCGGCCAGTTCGATCCCATCCAGGAACTCATCGATAACGACGAAGCGATTACAAACACAGCCGCCACCCTCCCCTATATCTAAAAGGAAAATTAACGAACTAATATAACATTTTAGCTATTTATAAATTCCATTGACTATCACAACTTCCTCTGTGATAGTCAATGTTACTATGATATCTAACTGGAATCTTATACCTTTGTGTTGTCTACTGGCAGGCACTAGTATTTACGCTGACCTCCAGCCCCTTGATCACTTTACCAATAAAGCGGAATTTTGGGGAACCTCTCCAGATGAATTTCAAGCAGCAAACCAATCCAGCGGTTTCCGATGGACTTCTGAAACAAAACAAACAAGTCGTTCCGACGGCCAAAGAATCAAACTCAGCCTGTTTGAAATGCCCGTAGGCGAGACTATTGTCGCCTTCACAGACAATGCGCCCCAAGCTTATCAAATCTCTATTTTTGCACGTGGGGACGACGGAGCTGTATCGAAAGAAAAATTTGAAGAGGTCATCGAACAATGGAAAGCGATTCTCACTAAATTCACACAGAATAGCCCTCAAGATGTAGATTCCCGCGGTGTGGTCGATATCAAAGGCTTTGATTGGTATAAAGAAGCAATCAACTACAAGCTAGAATACAGCTTTCAAAAAGCCGTTCGCTCCCGCGATATACCATTTACTGGAGAATTCATACGCTTACGCGTCAGCAATCCAAAGGCACAAACCGCGCAAAAGCGACTCACAAAAAAAGATCTCCCTAATTTCATTGAGAAAAACACCTCAGGTGACGTCCTCATCACAGGAGTCCCCATGGTCGACCAAGGGGCGAAGGGTTACTGCGTCGTCGCCAGTACAGCGCGTGTCTTCGGATACTACGGAATGGATGTTGACCAAAACGAACTCGCCAAAATGGCAGGATCTACAGCAGAAGGCGGTACCAATACGACCGTTATGATCGAAAACCTCAAACGCACCGCCCAACGCTATAAATTACGTGTCAAAACACACTCTGAACTAGACTACGATGATATGGAAGACCTCTCTGAGGATTATAATCGATTCGCAAAAAGAGCGAAAAAGCCAGTCGTCCCTGAATCCAGAGGATATAATCTTTGGGACAATTTTGATCAATTCCATCCAGAAGTACTAAAAAGTACACGCTTACGGAGTAAGTCTGCTTTTGATCGCTTTAAGAAAGAAGTCCAAACTAGTATTAACCTCGGCATCCCTCTACTCTGGACTGTCACAGTTGGTATTTATGAAGAACCAAAGCGCATTTCTCAATCCCGGGGAGGCCACATGAGAATGATCATAGGGTATAACTGGAAAACAGAAGAAATTATATTTAGTGATAGCTGGGGAGCTGGCCACGAAGTCAAGCGCTGGGGGACAGAAGAAGCCTTTTGTTCGACCAAAGGAATCTATTCTATTGCCCCTTATCGCTAGAAGTTTACTCTAGCGAAACTAGCTTTCCCTCACTTTCCCCTCACCACCATTCTTGATTCAAGACCATCAACTCAGATGGTCTTTTTTCTTTCCCCATCACAACTCCATCTAGCTCATTACCAATAAATCACATTTTGAAAATTTATTTTCCCCTCCCAAAAATAAAATTAAATCATTAATAATAAGCACTTTACACATTATTCATGAAAATAATGAATGGATAGCATGTTAAATTTTCCGAAAAATTCTCTGTTCTTATGCATTTTGGCACGCAACATGCTTCTGACATCATGTCAAATTACATCACACTGACCAATGATTAACAATATAAAGAATACAATCCTGACCGTAACTATCGCATGTTTTGCGCTCTTTGCGACGACGAACAAGTCTTCTGCGGACTTCGATCCCGCAGCTGAGAGCTCCCAAGTAACAACAGAAATGCTAGATGCTGAGCATGATGACTACGATGAAGGCGCTGTCGATTTATTAGGTAAAGACATCTACAAATACATGCAGTTTGGAGGAGACACTTCCGCGCTTAGTGCTGAGCAAAAATCAGCTGCGGAAGGTTACTATGACCGTTACCTCGACTCTCCATTCTTCGGCCTTAGTACCGTTTGGATTCTTCTCTGTGCTTTCCTCGTATTCATCATGCACCTTGGATTCTCTTGTATTGAGTCAGGCATGTGCCAACGTAAAAACACAGTCAACATCCTCTTTAAGAACGTCTTTATTATCTGCTCAGGACTTCTTCTCTACATGGTCTGGGGCTTCAATGCCATGTACCCTTGTGGTAGCTGGACTGTAGAAAACATCTTCACTCTTGGCTCTTCCCTTAAATTAGAGGGCAATGCTGGTAATGACCTTTCCTATGGAGGCACAGGCCTATGTCAAACAGGTTGGGCTGATTTCATTTTCCAAGCCATGTTTGCCGCCACAGCAGCAACAATCGTCTCTGGAGCTGTTGCAGAGCGTGTCAAACTAGGAACGTTCATGATCTTTGCTATTCTCCTCGTCGGTTTCGCTTATCCAATTACAGGAAGCTGGAAGTGGGGCGCAGGTTTCCTTGACCAAAAAGGTTTCTACGATTTCGCCGGTTCTTCAGTAGTCCACGCCTTCGGTGGATTCGCAGCTCTAGCCTGTGTTCTCATCCTCGGGCCACGTAAAGGTAAGTTCACCAAAAGTGGTATCAAGCCAGTCCTTCCTAGTAACCTTCCTCTTGCCACAATCGGAGCATTCCTCCTTTGGTTCGGTTGGTTCGGCTTCAACTGTGGTTCCGTTCTCTCTGCGGACCCAGAAAGCATTTCTTACGTCGCTGTAACGACTGCTCTCGGAGCTTCAGCTGGTGGTCTTGCTGCGATTCTTGTTTCTTGGATCGTCCTCAAGAAGCCTGACCTTTCTATGGCTCTTAATGGTATCCTAGCTGGTCTAGTCGGCATCACTGCTGGTGCAGATCAGTTCACATTCACTGGTGCAATCATGGCTGGTGCCATTGGTGGTGGCCTTGTCGTCATCTCTGTCATGTTCTTCGATAAGCTTAAGATCGACGATCCTGTAGGAGCTATCTCCGTTCATGGTACCGTAGGTATCTGGGGAACTCTTGCTGTAGGCCTTCCATTCCTTTGTAAGGCTGATAGTGGAGCTCCATTCGCAATTCAATTACTTGGTACAGCCTCTATCGGAGCCTTCGCCTTCATCTTCTCATTCATCGTATTCTTCATTCTCAAGCTCATCATGGGCGTGCGTGTTGACGAAGAAGAAGAAGTCGCTGGTCTCGATGTAGCGGAACACGGTGTTTCCGCTTACAACGAGTAGGTCACACCTTCTTAAATAATTCACAAAAGGGAGCTGGTTTCGACTAGCTCCCTTTTTTAGTCTTTCCTCCCGGAGTTAACTCTCACCTAGGCACGAGAAACAACCTGAGATAAACCACCTATACTTCCTCTACATGAGAGAAAAAGTAACGTGCACTATCTAAGATACCTTGAGAAACTTCATTGATACTGAGCCCTTCCGTACTGAGCCCTAAGTGAGAACACCGTTCGTAAATAGGAGTCCGTTCCGCAAGGAGTTTCTCAATTTTTTCGCGAGGATTCTCTTGATCTAAAAGTGGCCGATTTGAATTCTTACCCGTCCGTTCTAGAATACTATCAACACTAGACTGCAGCCAGACAACATAGCCGATTTCTTTCAGCAGCTCTCCATTGCCAGATTGAACCGGTAAGCCCCCCCCTGTAGAGATAATGTGCCGTACATCGTGATCAGAATGCAGCTCTCTAAGAAGGCCGCTCTCTAAAGCACGGAAATAACTCTCCCCTTCCTGAGCAAAAATTTCTGAAATCGTCCTGCCCTCTCGCTCTGAAATAAGCTGATCTGTATCAATCAGTGGATAGCAAAGTAATTTGCTCAATTCACGCCCAATCGTTGACTTCCCACAGCCCATAAACCCAACAAGAATAATATTCTTGGCAGGAGATTTCAGGGCAGGCGAATCAGTCATAGTAGGAACATATGCAGAGATGCGGATAGGAGCAATGGAGTTTTTTTATGAAACCAAGTTGAAGACTTGCTGCCGACGTACTCTAAAGTCACTCTCTACCTCATGGAACTTCGAGAAATGGCTGAGCGAGTACTCTTTGGCAATACATTAGAAGAGAAGCTATTATTATCACCCAAAGAAGTATCCGATGACTCTCCAGGTAAAGCCATTCTTTTACCTGATGCTCCAGGGAGGCTGCCAGAACTCCAGCTCTCACCAAAGGGAGTAAGAGCCGGCTTCCCCAGCGTCAACCGTTTAACAGAAGATTATGAGCGAGCTAAAATGCTACACTTCTTAGCAAACCATGAACTATTGGCAACAGAGTTAATGGCCCTAGTATTACTTCGCTTTCCCGAAGCTCCACAGGAATTCCGAATGGGCATCTTCCAAACCATGAAGGAAGAACAAGCCCACACATTGATGTATATGCGGCGAATGAAAGAATGTGGAATGCACTTCGGCGAGCTACCCCTCAATAACTATTTCTGGAGAATCGTCGCTCCTATGGAGGAGCCCATGGACTTTGTCACTCGATTGAGCTTAATCTTTGAGCAGGCGAATCTTGATTTCTCCAAACACTACGCAACGCTTTTCCATCAAGTCGGAGACACCAGCACAGCAAAAGTGTTAGAACATATTTACAGAGACGAAATAGAACACGTCGGCCACGGTTTAAAATGGTTCCGGCGCTGGAAAAACCAAGAAGAATCAGATTGGCAAGCCTTCCAGCGAAAACTAGTCTTCCCCCTCTCTGTTTCGAAAGCAAAAGGCCTCACACCATTTAATAGAGAAGGGCGTGAAGTCGCAGGATTAGATCATGAATTTATTCTTCATCTAGAAGCGTTCGAGAAATCTAGAGGGCGGACACCGAATGTCCATTGGTTTAATCCAAACGGAGAAGGATACGAAGCCGCCGCACGCTGCGGATCTAGCTATGAGCCAAAAAAGAAACATAAACTCATCGAAAGTGATTTCGACATACTTCCGTTCTGTTGGGCCAGAAAAGATGACGTCGTCCTAGTACAAAAAACCCCATCCCTAGAACACATCCTCTACTTAAGAACATCTGGCTTCATCATGCCAGAATGGGTTTTGTTAGAACAACAAAATGAATTACAAGATAGAAAAATAGGAGGAGTCCTTCCATGGATGTGGTCGCCAGATTCGAGATCTGTTTTAAAGAAATATTCAGCGAGTATTTCAGAGAATTCACAGCGTCCATTTTGTAAAGAATTCAAAGAAGATTACCACTCCCGCAAATGGGACCTCCAGCTGGCAAAGAAACTGGGGCAACATGACTCTATCTGGTGCGAAAGTGTACAATGTGTTGAGATAGCGATGCAGGGTGCTGTACTATTAAAGTCCCCTTACTCCAGTGCCGGTAGAGGATTACTGAAACCAACAGGCCCATCCCTTCTAAACAAAGAACAAGGGTGGATAAAAAGAATCCTGTCAGATCAGTCTGGCATCGTCGTAGAGCCCTATTTTGATAAAGTGCTCGACTTCTCCGCTCAGTACGAGCGCCACAGTGACGGGCGAATAGAGCTGGTAGGAATGACCCGCGTCCTAAACGACCCTAACGGACGCTATATGGGGTGCTATGTACACACCAAATGGGCGAAAGGCTTACCCCAAGACCTCAGTCAGTTCCTCTTCCGCGACTCCAGCGTCATGGAAATCTATCGTTATGAAATCGTCACACGATTAGAACAAGAACTGCAAAATAGTCACTTTATAGGAGCCTTTGGCATTGATGCCATGGTCTATAAGACAGGCACGAATGAACATGGAGCCTCAAGCTACCAATTGCGCAAAATAGTCGAAATCAATATGCGTATGACCATGGGTCGAGTCGCCCTAGAACTACTCCGCAAATCCCCCCAGGGAAATCCGGCACATACATGATCTTAAGAAAAAGCACCTTAGGCACCTCCGTCAAAGAATGGTTAGCCCACAAGAATCAATCTATATCATCCCCCTCTTTAAACGAAGGCTGGATCGCACTCAACGACCCCGAAGCCGCAAAAGAATTTGTTGCCGTCTGGGGTGTCGCCTAAAAGCACCTCCCCTATCGTATTCAACACCTCCAGCGGTCCATGAAGGCATAGGAACGAAATCCTCTAAAAAGATGAAACATCCCGTAACACCGTAACAGAAGAGATCGTTCCAGAATCAAAAAAAGAATTGCCCTCAGCAAAGACTCTGTTTAGCTTTCGTCTCCGCCGATACTGACCATGTTGGCTAGACAATAGAAATGATAAGGATAGGTGGCAGAGTGGTCGAATGCGCACGCTTGGAAAGCGTGTGAGGCAGCAATGTCTCCGCGGGTTCGAATCCCGCCCTGTCCGCCATTTGTTTGAAAAGATTGAAAAGCTTGAATCTATTGTAGGTCGCCAAGCTATTCAGGAATAGTTGGCCAAAGTGCTGACCAAAGGTAAGAAGGATTTAATAGATATCCCAAATTTACTCCTAGCAGGAAATGGCTCTTACCTAGATTGATATCTTGTCTGAGGTCATATTTTATGAATATTCGAGATTAGGTTTGTATTCAAAGAATAAAGACGAATAGGAAAGTGTGAAAGTTGGCGTATCGAGAAATCGGTGTTAAGGGTTTTTGGAGCTTACGACTATATGTTGAGAAAAGCAGATTCTTGTTTTGTTGAGTCGGTGAGGGTAATCGTCTTTTCAGTTTGAATGGAACCGATTTTGCAAGCGGTAATCCCATGGGCCTCAAAGATGGTTGTAATGTTTTCCCGATTTTTTGGAGGGCAGGTTAAGAGATATCCATAACTAGGAAAGCTGGTTAGCCATTTAAGCCAAGAGGTATTAGGTGGTTTAGGTATAGATTCTAGTTCTAATTTTGCTCCAATTTCTGAGCAATGACAAAGCATCGCTAAAGTGCCAATAATTCCTCCGTTGGAAATGTCTTTCGCAGTTTTTGAAAGTCCAGATTTAGCGATTTCAGGGAGGAGAGATAAATTTTTCTGAAGAATTTCGGGCGTAGTTGTAGTGCTGCTATTCCAGAAAGGTTTGTTGCCTCTGTAAGCGCCCTGCATATCAATGGCGATGATGAGATCATGACCTACTTTAGGATCAAAGGAAGTTAGTAAATGCTTTCCAGCTCTACCCATTACCGCCGCCGCTAAGTGAAGCTCTCCATTCGGGGAATGTGTTGTGTGGCCGCCTACTATGGGCACTTGATAGGCCCTAGAGGCAGCTTGCATTCCATTCCATATTTCCTTTGTAGCATAAGAGTTAGGTGTCCAGAGGATATCCGTGATAGCTATAGGGTATCCACCCATGGCAGCTATATCACTAAGGTTTACCATCACAGCGGAGTAACCTGCAAACCAGGGATCATCCTGCACGAAGGAATCTAGAATGCCTTCCGCTGCAAAGAGTAGGTGTCCTCCAGTTTCTGGGTCTGGAATAGAGGCAGCATCGTCACCAAGGGGGATATTCCCACACACCGTTTGAGCTGGTAGATAAGAATGGTGAATATTGATTTTCTCAATAACAGCTGGGTGAGAGATCAGATCGTTAACGAGTGTTTGGAGGTTATTTATCATGCCACGTGAATAGCAGGACGATAGTGATTTAAATCTGCACGCATTTTAACGTGTTTGGTGCAGTGTAGTTCTAACTCTTCAAGAGGTTCCCAGTGCAGACGTTGAAAAAATTTAGCATTCTGATGTTGCACTGTAGCTAAGAATTCATCACAACCAAAGGCATTTGCTGTTGAGACTGCTTTATAAATAAGGCTAGCACCAATGGCGCCTAACCCTGCATGACAGGGCTGGTGATTTCGGATTGAAACGGCTTTACTCATACGACGTATTCGGCGGTATTCTGGAGCAACGCCAAGGCGGCTACCATACCAGACACGTGGCTTTCTTTGGTCAATCCTTACTGCTCCAATAATATCTTCTTCCATCCCCGCAATGATAGGTTTGCAAATAATAGGTATCATGTATTCATCAATACCATCTCGATCATCTTCCTGAAAAATACCTTGTTCATCGCAGAATATTCTACGCCTAAGGGCATGAAACCCTTCTCGATCCGAGGGGGTGCTCGCTATTTTAAATACGAAATCTTGTGGCTGAAAATTAAGGAATCTATCAAAGAGCATCACTATTTTTTTGTAGATTTAAGGAAATGGGGGAGACCGGTTCAAGAAGAGCGCAGAAAGGTTCACTCTCTGTGAATTGCTCTTGCTTACTATAACCTGCAATATGGTTGGAAATATGTTCTGCATCTTGGGCAATGCCAGAGAAACGTGACGATCCCCAAGTGTGAAGCCAAGGGAGGCCTAAGAAATAGAGCCCTCTAACATCCGTTATTCCACGATTATGCTCTGGGAACCCTCGCATGTTGAAGACTTCAGACTGGATAAAGTTGAAATTTGGATGAAAGCCGACACACCATATGATACTAGTAATGTTATGTTCGCTAAAATTTAGAGAGGTTTCTTCCTTTTCTGGAGGTTGCCAACAGCGTTCGTAGGGAGCTTCACAAGGAGCGTCTATTTTTTGTTCCGAGATATAGTTATCAATACGATCTCGAATACCATTGTAGGATCGATCTGCTGCATCAAGTTTTTCGGCAATATCAGCACGGGTGGTAAATCCTTGGTTATCGATTTCTTCCACGAAACCGTAAAGCCTCATACCTTCGGTTGCAAATACGCGAAGATCGATCTCACGCCCGCCATCACGACCAGTTAGATAATGATTGGTAGAGCTCCGGGCATTCGCTTTTTTAGGGTTTTCTTCATATGTTGTCTCGTAGTAGCCCATTTCATCTAGCCAGGCGACGGAATCTCTTCCTCGATATTTTCGAGGTGATCTAGGAGCGTTTCCGAGGCAAAGGTGCACGCTTCGTCCTGCTAGATGAAGATCTTCTGCAATCTGACAGCCAGATTGGCCTGAACCTACGATAAGAACTTCTCCCTCTACAATCTGTTTTGGATTTTTATAATCTGTGGCGATGATTTGCTGTATGCTAGATGGGATTTTTTCAGCTCCATTAGGGATGTATGGTGTGTGAAAGCTACCAATAGCACAGACAACATCATCACAGTGCCAGATACCAATAGACGTTTCTACAACGAAAAATCCGCCTTCTTGTTTTACGGAATTGACCTCTACACCTTCACGAATAGGTGGATGAAAGCTTGAGGCAAATTGCTCTACATAATCGACAATTTCGTCTTTCATCATGAATCCTTCAGGATCTGCTCCTTGATAAGGATAATCAGGGAGGCGGCATTGGAAGTTTGGAGTAACAAGGCAAAAACTGTCCCAGCGTTCTTCACGCCAACTGTGCCCGATGCGGTTTTTCTCAAAAATAATGTGATCGTGAATACCACGCTTTTTAAGGTAATAGGATGTGCTTAAACCCGCTTGGCCACCCCCGATAATAACGACTGAAGTTCGATGTATTGTAGAATGAGGCGGAATTGTTAGACGGAAATGATAGTGACAGAATCTTCAGATTCTAGGGGTTTGCAAAATTGTTTAATATTATGAAGGGATGCTGCAGCGGCTGTGCAGGTGAAGCCAAGAGAAGTCATCGGGAGGTTCGCATTGAGCCTGAATGGGGAGTCCTGTGGCATTCTTAATGGCACGTGCAGAGCTTACTAGAACCTTAGCTCCTCGATCAGAGGTGTTAGGTATCCCTGTAGTTAGAACCACATTTTTAATGCCATCGAGGCGCTGTGCTGCTGCTGCTACTTCCGCTAGTTGTTCCGGAGTTTTTCGGGAAATAGTTGTGCCCGCTTTTAAGGATTCCCCAATCGCACAGAACTGACACTTTGTCTTTTTATTTCCATATCGAATACAAGTTTGTAGAACTGTAGTAGCGAGCACGTCTGTAGAATGAAGAGTCGCTATTTTACGATAAGGTATCCCATCTGCAGTCTTGAGTTTATAAAATTGAGGTTCATCAGGAATATTGACATAAGAGACCTTCTCTCCTTGATAGGTAAGGAGGTGTCGCCCGTTAGAGTCTTCTTTTTCAAGAGTAAAAGGCGAGATTGCCGCTGTTTGGGTATGTACAGGAACCATGATTGTAGTCCCCATTACCGTGATCGCTTTATGGTCTGTGGGGCCTGCTCCTCCAGAGCGTGAGGGGGATCCTCTATCAGATGTAAGTTGCACGCCAAAGCTTTGAAGCTCAGTGAGAAGGTTCTGCTTATTCTGTAGTAAGTTTTCCCCAAAGTTTGGTGAATTAGATAAGGTCGTTGCCATGACTAGAAAGGAGCTCCGGTTCTTGTTCGATCTTATGGATAGCAGGCTGAGGTCGCTTATCTACAGTGAGAGAAAAGAGATCTGGGCGTGAATAATGGCCTACACTATCGAGCATACGTTTACGTTTAGTGATGAGAGAGAAATCTAGATCTGCGGTGGCCATACCTTCTCCTTCTGTAATGGGGTCACAGAGGTGATTTCCTTCTGGAGAGATGATCGCAATATAACATCCTCCAGTGAGTGCTTTGCGCATTTTTTCATCTGGACAGATTTGTTCCCGTTGAACATCGGTGAGCCAACCAGTAGAATTAACGACGAAGCATCCAGCTTCCAAGGCATGGTGACGAATGGTAGCTTCTATCTGATCAGAAAATATTTGACCGACCATAGAACCAGGGAATTGTGCACAATGAATTTCTTCATGGTCAGCCATGAGAGTATATCGCGCAAGAGGATTATAATGCTCCCAGCAGGTGAGTGCTCCGATACGCCCTACAGCGGTATCTACCACTTTTAATCCAGACCCATCACCACGCCCCCAAATCATTCTTTCATGATAAGTTGGCGTGATTTTTCGACGCTTTAGGCGAATAGAGCCGTCAGAATCAATGATGAGCTGGCTATTAAAAAGGCTATCTCCATCGCGTTCATTTATTCCAACGCAGAGAACCATGGAGTGTTCAGAAGCTGCTGCTAATAAAGGATCTAATAAAGGCCCGGGAATAACAACGGATTCTTTGTAAAGCTCAAGATGAGCCTTACCTGCCTTGACTGGAGGGGCTACGAAAGAAAAATAGGGGTAATAGGGAACGAACGTTTCAGGGAATACCGCAAGCTGCACACTATCTTTTGCAGCATCAGAAATGGCATCACACATGAGAGAGACAGTATTTGCTCCACTTGTTAAATCAGGAACAAGTTGAATGGCAGCAGCGCGGATAATTTTCACATTAGGATATAGTTAATATTGTCATCCTTGTTAAACCGTCCAGGAATCGATAATCACAGCATTGGCTTTTTTGTGCAAGAGAACACAATCAAGGACATCGAGTGGGTTAATTGGGATGATACCAGGAATGAAGGCTTTTTCCGTCTGCCCATAGAGGGCTTGAGTAGAAAACCGGCAGGCATAGACTTTACCACCTTCTTCGATGAATTTAGCAATGCGCTGGTTCACGTAAAGATGGCCAGGAAACGCTTCGTCACCCAAGGTAGGGAAACCACGTTGGAAACCAAGGGTTACTCCCGGTCCATAGAGGAGGATAGATGTATCATATGTAAAGAACGTGACTTGATCTGACATTCCTGATTGAAAAGAGGAAAACCAA
>CAZLQY010000046.1:0-23395 GCA_964561965.1 uncultured Verrucomicrobiales bacterium | reverse complement strand
GCAATTTAGTTCATTTATTTTAAAAGACTTACACCTTAGGTTAATGCGTATGAGATCCTAGCTTATTTTGTTACAGAGCTTGTGAACGACATACAACGATATATCAAAATTACTAAGATTGACCAATCATTGGAAATGATGAATATGAAGTCAACTCATTTCATCTAAATGATATCGTAATAAAATTTTGGGGCGTTGAATCCGTGATGAGCGATGAAACCAGTATCATAATAGGAATAATAAAGCCTTCTTAAGTTTTCTAGATGAAAGGGCTAGGTAGGCTTTTTAGTTTAGCTCCAAAGACGTCTAGAGCTTCTTTCTGGCGTTTCCATCTTGGGTTAATACTGGTGAGTAGTTTGTAGAATTCTTGGCTGTGGTTAGAGTGCTTGAGGTGGCAGAGTTCGTGGATAATCACGTAAGAAATGAGATCAGACGGCGCAAGAACCAGCAGAGGGTTTAGAGTGATGGAGCCATTGACTGTGCAGCTGCCCCAGCGTGTTTTCATGAGGGAGATACGTAGGAAAGAGTCTGGTAGGTCCATCAGGGCTTGTTTCATACGGATTTCTTCAAATAGCTTAGTGAGGTAGTTTTTAGCACGCTCGCGATACCAATCTGAGATTTTTTTCTTCACCATGCTGTGGTCATCACAGTTTTCTACAGGGACATCGAGATAGCGTCCGTGAAGAGCAGCTTTCTTTGATAAAAGCCGTAAAACTAGAATAGAAAAAATTGCCCTTAACCGGTAAGTTGTAAGTCACGTTCTTTACAATTTAATAAAGGGTATTACTTCCCAGCAGGGTCTACAGTTCGTGGAGAAAATGCTTAATATTTCTTCGATTGTTTAGTTCTAGCTTGATGTCTAGAGTTCTGTGAGGTAGCATGATTTTGTTTTGAGATTGTCGGCTTTACCTAGTAGAAAAAGTCTGATCTCATATGTGTGATCGAATGGAGAATTTAGAACAGAAAGGATCGGAGTCTCTTTGGCTTAATGCAGCGCTGCAGGAGCGACGTCGTATCAACTTTGCTTGGTTAGTACAGGCCTTGCGTATTCCGTTTGTAGTTGCAGCCCTTGTATCATCGGGTGTTTTATTATTTCTTCGGAAACAATCTCCAACCTCTGACTATACGGAACTCTCACCAGTTTGGTTATTAGTTATGATCTCTCTGTTTATCGGGGCTGGAGGCATTGCTTGGTGGCGAGTACAGGCTAGTTTCTTAAATTTAGAGGAGGCTTTGCTTCGGCTTGATGTCGCTCACCGACTTGACACTAGATTGACTAGTGCTCGACAAGGGCAAAGCGCGTGGCCAAAATTTCAACACTTGTCAAAGAGCACGCATTGGCGGCTTTCTCAGGTGTTGCCGTTTTTTTTACTTAGTTTCGTTTTAGTCGTTGGAGTTTTGTTTCTACCTATCCGGGCGAATACCGAGGAATCGATAGGGTTTCCACCTCCTTCTGCTTGGGGGACTTTAGCTAGTAAACTAGAGTTGCTAGAGGAGCAGGATCTTGTAGATGATGAGTATATTGAAGAGGCGAAGAAGCAACTCGAGGATTTGAAGGCGCAGGCTCCGGAAGATTGGTTTAGTCATTCGTCTTTGGAAGCTACTGATTACCTCAGTCACAGCCATGAGGGAGCGGCAGCTCAAGCTCAGCAACAACTCGAGAAGATTGATAGGTCTCTAGATGCTCTACAGAATGCTTATGAAGGTATGCAGCCGTCTACTAGGCAGCAGCTACTAAACGAATTTGATAATGCTCTAGAGGGCCTCAAAAATGGGGGGTTACGTCCGAATAAGGAGCTTCTAGATAAGCTGAGTGAGATCGACCCTTCCATGCTCCAACAGATTTCACCGGAGCAACTTGAAGCCTTGCGTGGCAACTTATCTCATTTACAGGAACAACTGCAGACCCAATTCACGAATGGAGCAGAATCGTCTCACGGTGCTGAGGGTGATAGCTTGGGAGAAGAAAATAATGGATTAGGTGATGGCCAATCTGGACGCGGAAAAGGTGGCTTAGGTCGTGGCCCAGGCAGTAATAATGATTTATTTGGGGATTCCAGCCAGAGGCTCGATTCCGATAAATTTGAACAACTGCAATCACAAGACCTTAGCCATTCCCCTCCTGGAGATCTGTTGGAAACTTTTGATGGCCAACATGAAACCGAAGAGGCCCCGACTCAAGATAGTGTTGGTGGTGGGGCGAATCGCGGAGATGGGGGAGACCGGATCTGGGAGCATTCACTGCTACCGGATGAAAGACGTACTCTGAAACAATTTTTTAAATAATCATGGAACACGCAACAGAATCAGAAGTCCAAGCAGCGGTTGGTCAAGTGGAGGCACTGCAGAATGAACTGCAAACAGTTCTCTTCGGTCAGGAAGATCTTATCGACGCGGTTATCACTGGGCTCTTGGCTAGAGGGCACATATTGCTGGAGGGGCTTCCAGGCTTGGGGAAGACGGAATTAGTCAAAGGCTTGTCTAAATGTCTGGGGCTACAGACGAAACGTGTTCAATTTACACCAGACTTATTACCTGGTGATATTACTGGAAACCCTGTGTTAGAGGAGGAAGGGGGGAAGAGGAGCTTCGTGTTTCAAAAAGGGCCGCTATTTTCTAATATCGTGCTCGCTGATGAAATTAACCGAGCATCGCCGAAGACCCAATCTGCCTTACTCGAAGCGATGCAGGAGCGTTGTGTGACGGTGCTTGGTGAAAGTCACAGTTTGCCAGCCCCGTTCTTTGTGTTGGCTACTCAGAACCCGATCGATTTAGAGGGTACTTATCCTCTGCCAGAGGCTCAGTTAGATCGATTTCTCTTTAAATTAGAAGTGCGGCGAAACTCGGTAGATACGCTGCAGCAAATTGTAAGTAAACGTGAACTTGGTGCTGAGCCTAAGGTGAGAGCGCTGTTTGATTCGCTTCAACTTGAGAATTTAACCTATTTAGTGCGGAAGATATTTTTGCCAGAAGCTGTTGCTAACTACATCGCTCGCTTAGTCGATAGCACACATGATTTGGAGCAAAATGGAGTGAGTCTGATTAAGTTTGGCGCTAGCCCACGTGCAGCACTCTCGATGGCTTCAGCTGGAAAGGCTCGAGCACTAACTCAAGGCAGAACGAACGTGAGTTTTGAAGATGTTAAAGCGATTGCTCCCCACGTATTAAGACATAGGATTCAGCTCGATTACAGTGCTCGCCTGGAGGGGTTTGATAACGAGAAGGTGATCGAAAAAATTCTTAATAAGGTGCCGTTTCAGGATAAAGCGATGCCTAAGACTTTGGGGGAAAACGAACCGAATGATTAAGCTATGATGATACGTCGTTTTACAATTGTGCTTACTTCTCTGTGGATTTGGCTGTCTTGGCTGCAAGCTTCTGAGGTTATTTATTCGGAAGACCTAGATGAAAAAGGCTCGGTTCAATTTAAAATGGAGGGTCATTTTTCCGGGCCAGGTCAATATGGATATTACCCTGTGAGGGTGAGTTTGGTGAATCACCGAGATTCTCCAGTGACTATTGAGCTCCGTTATGAGAATAGTGAGAAAGCATATTCTTACCATTATGAGGGTAACAGTAAATTAAAGCATTATTTGACTCTTCAGGCCGGAGGCCATCAGACTTACCAACGAGACTTGTTATTGCCTCTAGTGCCATCAAAAAAAGGTGGCTCTAGGATGGATTTTACAGTTGTTTTAGGAGGCTATACATCGACTGATTCTGTTCAACACTTTAGCTCAAAAGAGTTTCAATCTGTGTTGATGAGTGTTGATTTGTATAACGAATACGGATCAAAGTTAGATGCAGGTCTTGGTGGAGCTCGCACTCGTTACGGGGCTGATGCTAACTTCGCATCCGTCTTCGATGTGGCGTTAATGCCTAAGCAATGGCAGGCCTATCAAGGTTTTGAAAAGGTCATTATAAGTGATAAGGAATGGATGAAAGTTCCTGCGGAAGAAAAGAATGCGATCTTACACTGGGTTCGATTAGGTGGGTATTTACAGGTTCTTTGTTTGAATGCGTCCTCTGATAGATACTCTCTACAGTTACCAAGAGACCTTTTTCCTCTGACAAAAGAGAATGACCTTAGGGCAACTTATTCCGCCACGGCAGCGCAAATCTATACGCCGGCGCGGCATATGGCATATAGAAATGTTCATGATCCCACAGCCGAAGATGCTCAGGTGAGCTGGGGACTATCTACAGGAATTATTCAGCTGAAGAAGGGGGAGCCTGAGCCTAAAACCCTATTGGAAGAGACTAAAGTTTTCAATAATAAATCGGTTTCGTTTAAGGGGGGAGAAAATGACTTTAGACTAGTGGAAGAGTTTGGGGTAGAGGAGTTCGGTACTACTTTGTTGGTCTGGATGTTAGTGGTGTTTGCTCTTGTTGTTGGGCCAATTAATTTCTTTTGGCTAGCTCGTGCTGGGCGGCGTCATAGGTTGTTGATGACTATTCCTATCATTACAATTGCGGCTAGTCTTTTGTTGGTTGCCCTAATATTAGTGGAGGATGGCACTGGGGGTAAAGGTCACAGAGTTTGCCACGTTGAAATTATGCATGAAGGTAGCGAACACTATGCGTATATTCAGCAACGTCAGTTATTGAAATCTGGGCTTTTGCTGAGTTCTAGCTTTGAAATGACGGACCAAGCCGTGCTACATCCAGTCGAACTTTCAGAGTATAACCAATGGAATAGGGTGCATGAAGATTCCTCCGAGAACTATAGTCAGAGTCTCAATGGTAGCACCTGCGAATATCATGGAGATTGGTTCCAGTCGAGAGCTCAAATGGCCCATGCGATTGAGGCTGTTCAACCTCAGCGCGGGAAGCTTAGTCTGAAGAAAAACTCGAATGTTCAATTAGAGTCTACGTTTGATTTTCCGATTTCTACGGTATTTTATTATGATGAGGATGCTCAGTGGTGGCGCGGTGCAGCCCTGACACGGGGGGGGACTTGCTCGTTACAGAAATGTGAAGCGACTGTTCTTACTGAGGTTCTTAAAGAGATCACTCTCGATGAATATACAATGAATAGGATTAAGGTTTTAGCTCAGAGAAAGGGGCACTTCCTTGCTCTGACAAAGAAATACCCGATGCTAGATAGCCTGCCCTCTATTGATTGGACCAATCACACTTCCATCCTTACGGGAAAACTCCACTAATCTATGAAGCTCATGTCAGAACATTCTATCGTAGTTGATAACCTCCACCGTAATTTTCGAACGTTTCAGGCTGTTCGAGGGATTAGCTTTGAAATACCGAAGGGCTCCGTGTGTGGGTTTATTGGTGCCAACGGCGCAGGGAAAACAACAACGATGAGTATCTTAGCGACTCTGGATCAGCCTACTTCTGGAAGAGTGGAGGTGGGCGGGTATAATGTGATGCATCACCCAGATAAAGTTAGAGGTTTGTTAGGTTGGATGCCCGATGATTTCGGAAACTATAGCAACATGTCTGTGCTCGACTACTTGGACTTCTATGCTCGAGCACTTGGATATAGGGGGAAGGAGCGAGAGGCCCGCATTCTAGAGGTCATGGAATTTGCTGATCTTCTGACATTGGCTGATAGACCATCGAATAAACTATCAAAAGGGATGACTCAGCGCCTTTGTCTAGGCCGAGCTCTGATTCATGATCCTGAAGTGCTCATCATGGATGAACCCGCTGCAGGTCTCGACCCGAAAGCTAGGGTAGAGCTAAAGCACCTTATTCGTTTGTTGGCAGATGAAGGAAAGACGGTTTTTATTTCCTCTCATATACTCTCTGAGCTGGGGGAGATGTGTGATTCCTTACTCTTCATTGACCAAGGAAAAATAGTGTATCATGGAGATGCTGACTCGTTAAAAGCACATACGAGTGAACAAAATGCGCAACTTTTTGATGTTCAGATTCTGAATGCTCCTGAAGCGCTGGCTGATTGGGTGCTATTACAGCCAGGGATTGAATTCCTAGAAACGAGGAAACGAGGAGGGCGACTTCAAATACAGAATAAAGAACCAGGATATGCTGCTCAGGTGTTGCGCAAAATGGTAATGGACGGTCTAGAGGTGACCGAGTTCCATAAAGAAGAACAGAATCTAGAAGATGCTTTTATTCATATGTTGGGGAAATTATCTGATCCTAGCCTAGATGAACCAGATGAGACTACAGCGATTTCTGAACCTGCCAAAAATCTAACGAAGTAATGACTATGAACCACTCATCTAGTGAAAACACAGCAACGAAAGAAGTGAGTCGAATGGCCTCTCCTATTGCAGGTATTTTTGACTTTTCTGACCGCTTGAGCCCGATGTTTGTAAAAGAGCTTCGTCAAGGGTTACAGGGGCGGGCTTTCATGTCTGTCTTTCTCCTGTTACATCTCTTCCTCGCTATCATATTATCGGGTGCTGTTAGTGATG
This sequence comes from uncultured Verrucomicrobiales bacterium, assembly GCA_964561965.1. Taxonomy (GTDB): domain Bacteria; phylum Verrucomicrobiota; class Verrucomicrobiia; order Verrucomicrobiales; family Akkermansiaceae; genus Rubritalea. Next base: position 16,994 of record CAZLQY010000046.1, on the reverse strand, counting down.
GGTCTTCTGATTCAGGGGAGACAGTATCAAGTCTTGTTTTACGGTTGTTTGCTCTATCTGTCATGGTGGTGCAGCCTCTCAGGGGCATTAATGCTATTTCTGCTGAGATTAAGGGGAACACGTTATCCTTGGTGTTACTTACCCGGCTGAGTGCTTGGAGGATTGTGACAGGGAAATGGATTTCTATCGTGACTCAGTCCACGCTAATATTGCTGTCCATACTTCCTTATCTATTCCTGCGTTATTTCTTGGGAGGAATGAATCTGGTGCAAGAAGTTGTCCTCTATGGTTTTGTTTTTGTAGCCGGGGCGGCCTTATGTGCTGTCACTGTAGGATTATCGTCGATTGCTTCAATTATAGTTCGTGGATTAATTAGTATTATGGGGATTGTTGCTCTGAGCTCTGCCATTCTAAATATAGAGCTTTATGACTTCGCGTTTTTATTTGGTGGTGGTCAATCAATACTCTATATGAGCACGGCTATTGTTGTGGGATTATCAGTCTATATATCTTGGTTGTTTTTAGATATGGGAGCCTCGATGATTGCTCCTATTTCTGAAAATCGAGCGACGAAACGGCGTATCATTTCATTTTTAACACTGGTAGTGACCGTGGGCACTTTGTTATTATTGGGTTATTTCGAAGCCGCCTTTATCTCGTGTATGATCATTGTCTTTCCAATGCTGTTTTTCTTAATGAATGAACCATATGAATTAGTGCCTGTAGTTTGCCTGCCGTTTGTGAAGAAGGGAGCATTGGGGCGCCTTGCGGGTAAGACCCTTTACCCAGGCTGGCATACGGGAGTGTGGTTTTTGACGTTGCCTCTCGGTGTCTTTTTCTACCTACTCTATTCAGAGGGCACCTTTTTTGGCTCCACTATAAATACAGAGGCGATTTTCATTTTTCAGAGCTTACTTGGCTGTATCTTATTTCCAGCCGTAATTAATCTCTGTTTCTTCGAGAAGAAACGACCACATTTTGGATTTTATTTACTAATTCTAGCTATTTCAGGTTTGTTTGCTTCGGTTTGTAACATCGTGGCTGAAAGTATAGAAGACGATAGTTTTCTTAATATTCTGAGTCTTATTCCGCCTGTGCAATTTGTTAACTACGAATATAATTGGAGTCGTGATTATTCGAGATTAGCTCGCTCTGAGATACCACAGCTTCTTAGCACCTTTGTAGTGGCCTTGTATTGGGGACTGCTACTTATTCTCTCAGTACTTCGTAGAAAGCGCACGGTAATAGCAGAAGAAGAAGCCATTAAAATGCTGGGAGGTTCATCGAAGTAATGATGGGCAAATCTAATAAAGAAGATCGAACCAAGAATTCTTCAGGATTCGAAGAAGTCTCTCAGTGCGTAGAGCGCCTTCAGCTAGGGTTTCAAACTCAAGTACGCAAAGGAGCGGCAGGAGAGATGGCTGGGGCAGGTGCGGGGGCATCGATGGACTTCCAAGATCACCGCAGCTACGTTCCGGGGGATGATCCACGTCATATTAACTGGCAAGCATATGCTCGCACTGGTCAATATAGTATGAAACTCTATCGAGAGGAGGTGCGCCCTTTAGTCGATCTCATTATCGATGCATCTCCATCAATGTTCTACGAAGATGAAAAAGCGAAACGCAGTCGCCAGCTGGTGCAATTAAGTTTTTTGCTGGCTCATAAGTCAGGGGCCGATACCAAGGTGTTTTTAGTGTCTCCAGAAGGGTGTCAACTGCTCTCTAACGAGGAAGTGCATCAGCAAGCGTGGGAGACACGGGTAGAAGATGTACTGGGTAGTTCATCGCAAGCCCCGCAACTGGAACATCTCCCTCTGCGGCCGACTTCGATGAGGTTGTTAGTCAGTGACTGTCTCTTTGATGGAGATCCCAAGCAGCTCCTACGTCCACTGGGGAGGGGGCAAGGAAACGCGGCTCTCTTAGTGCCGTTCTCTCGAGATGAGTCTCACCCAGAATGGGATGGTAATTACGATTTTACTGATGCGGAAGATCATAGCCAACATTCTCATAGGATCGAGCCTCATGTTCTAAAACGTTACAAGAAGACGTATCAAAATCATTTTCAACAATGGCGCTCTGCGAGCCAATCGCAGCAATTTCCGTTCTGCCACATCCCGAGCTCAGGCTCATTACTAGAGAGCTTACAAGCCAGTGCTATTTCGCAAGGCGTCTTTTCCTACAGCACTTAAAATACGATTTAACCAGCTACTCTGCTAAATTATTATTCACGAATGACAGCTTTGAACCTCATCATTACAAATCCGCTCGGCTTGCTAGCTCTGGGTGCGGTGCCTGTGGTGGTAGCGATTCATTTTTTCCAGCGACGTGCGAAGCGAGCTACTATACCGACGCTCTTCTTACTCCAAGCGACACAGCGAGAAGTGAGTAGTGGCCGAAGGTTCGAGCGGTTGCAAAATAATATTCCTTTGTGGCTGCAAATATTGGCGGTCTTAGCGATGACGTGGTTTCTCATTCAGCCGAGATATATTCATAGTCAATCGACACAACGAATCGCCATTGTACTGGATAGTTCCGCCTCGATGGAAGTTTTCCGAGAGAAGGTGAAGCCCGCGATCCAGCGTCACTTTGAGAGTTGGCGTAATCATGCGAAGCACACAGAGCTTTGGCTCTTTGAGAGCGATACAGGTTCGCCTAGAGTCTATCATGGTAGCTCCCTCGTGGAGCTATTAGAGGAACTAGATCGTTGGCATGCTCATCAGGGGGCGACAGACCCGAGTCATACACTGAGAATAGCAAGAAGCCTATGCGGTCAAGAGGGTGTGTTAGTTTATATTAGTGATACTCCTCCAGAAGGCGATGTTGACCTCGCCTATAATGCAGAAGCTTTGTCGATTGGCCAGCCTACAGAAAACTGTGGTTTCACTGGCTATGACTTTGTTTCCGAGGAGGGCTCACCTGCTCTAATTTGGCAATGCACATTGCGTAACTATGGTCGTCAAACAGTACAGAAAACATGGTTTCTAGAAACGGACGATAAGCAGCGCAGTGAACCTCAGTTAGTGACCTTAGATGCTGGTCAAACGATGACCTTACAGGGTGCCTTTCCTGAGGGGAGCGATCGCTGTAGTCTTCACTTAGAAAAGGATGCGTTTATTGCCGATGATGTGTTGCATCTAGTGAGGCCACTCGAAAAGCCTGTCTTTATGGATGTTAATCAACCTGCTTCAGAAGACTCAGGGGCAGCATCTTCATACTGGAATCAACTTATCGAGAGTATTTCTTATTGTAAAACTCCTCTGGCATCGGCAGACATCGATGTCCGTATCCAAAAGGTAAGCTCAAAGGAGGAAATTCAAGAAAGTATCAAGCAGGGGAGTCACACAGTGAGCTATTTGGCTCACACAGGTGATAGACCTAGTTATCGTGCGGGAGACATTACAGCAAGTCAGCACGAGTTAGTCGATGAACTGCAGTGGGATACCTTGTTGGTCAGAGATATCGAGCCTATTGAGATCCGTCCACAAGACGAAGTCCTTCTTTGGCAAGGCGATGTTCCTCTCCTTGTGCTGCGCTATGCCACAGTGGTGTTGCCCTCAGAAAAATCTGATAGAGAAGGAGAAACTGAAGGAGCAAGCCGCAAAACGACTCAACACCTTATTTGCAATTTTGATCCAGCGCTTTCTAACGCATGGCGGCAGGAAGCCTTTATTGTTATGCTTTATCGTTTCATCGAAAGTGTGCGTATTGGGAAGTTTTTTTACGAACGTAAGTTATTTGAAACGAATCAAGAAATTTCGCTGGCATTTCCGCAGCTGCAATTAACATCTGAGAGTCTATCAGGCTCATTGCAGCAGAACCGTTCTCTTATCTATACGACTAACTCATTACAGGGGGAGACTCTTGCTAAGGAAGTCATTTCTCACGGGCAGATTCTAAGAGCCCCCATAGAACCAGGCTTTTTCGAAATCTCGGATGGAGATCAACTACTACTCTCTGGGGCGAGTTACTTTGCCGACACGCGCGAAGCGAACTTTGCCAGCTGTGCTAGTAAGTATATTGGCTCGACTCAGAAGTATCAGGCAATCGATCGCCACAGTAGAGAGGATCACCTCTGGCGTTTTGCCGTTCTCCTAGTGTTAGCCTGCTTGTTGTTTTCGTGGCATTTTTCTAATACATCTAGCCAAAAGCAGACGATATGACGTTTCAATCACCAGAATGGCTTCTCCTATTTCCAGCTCTCCTGCTTATTGGGCTTATTTGGAAGCGTATCTCTCTGTGGAAACCGCTGAGGCTCCTTATTTTATTAGCGTTATGTATAATGCTCGCCCGCCCGGCTAAGCAAGGGCAAGAAGACGCTTTAGATCTTTGGGTATTACTAGATCGCTCGGATTCAACCGAAGGGCTTATTGGTCAAGGTCTACCGGAATGGAAAACGGTGCTCGAAGAGTCTCAGCCGTCGGCTAAAGATCGGCTGCGTTACATTAATTATGCCAGTGAAGTGCTAGAAGAGACCGAGCAGCCAGAGACTCAAGTGTATACAGGTCAGCGTAATCAAACACGCACGAAACTCGCAATCGAGAGTGTATTAGCTCTTTCAGATAGTGAGCGCCCATCACGGATTCTTGTATTTAGTGATGGTTATGGGACCACACCATTAGGAGACTTATCTGAGAAACTAAATAAAGCCAATATTGCTCTAGACTACCGTATTGTCCGAGAAGAACTAGTCGGTGACTACAAGGTAAAACAGTTAGCTCTGCCTAGTCGAGTCCAACAAAATGAACCATTTTTACTCAGCACAATCATTACTGGAGATGTTGATGCGGAGGTGCCGATTACGATTACAAGAAATGGTGAGGTAATTAGCCCTAACGATGCTAAAATAGAAGTGAAAGAAGGTGTAGGAAAGCTGGAGTTCACCACGAAACTTCCATCTCCTGGAGGTTATCAGTTTGCTGTTAGTATTCAGCCCAGTAATGACAGTCACCATGGAAACAACTTGATGTCGAAGTGGGTTGAAGTCACAGGAGGGCCGAAGATACTTCTCGTTACGAATTATACGGATGATCCATTGGGGAGGGCTTTAGGCGAACAAGGCTTCGATGTGGAACTGTGTCTTCACTCAGAAAGTCTTCACATTGGGCAACTCACAGGTGTGAAATCAGTCATTTTCCATAATATTCCAGCGTATGAAGTGCCTAACGACTTCTTAGCGGCCTTGCCATTTTACGTCGAAGAACAAGGAGGTGGCTTTATGATGGTTGGAGGTCGTTACTCCTTCGGTTCAGGTGGGTATTTTAACTCTCCTGTGGATCAGCTGCTACCGGTGTCCATGGAGCTAAAGAATGAGCATCGTAAGCTCACTGTGGCACTTGCGATTACCATGGATCGATCAGGCTCTATGTCAATGAATGTGGAGGACCCAGCAGGAGGAAATGTGACGAAGATGGATCTAGCCAATCAAGGGGCAATTAATGCTGTAGATCTTTTAGGGTTTAACGATTACCTCACAGTTCATGCTGTTGATAGCGAAGCCCATGTCATTCTTCGGCTTCAGCAAATCGCTGATCAACAAGCTGCGATGAAGAAAAAAATTCGCAGGATACAATCTTTGGGTGGAGGTATATACGTCTACCCAGCATTGGAGAAAGCCTGGGATGAGTTGAGTTCTTGCCCTGTGGGAACTAGGCACATTATCCTCTTTGCGGACGCCTCAGATGCGGAAGAACCTGGCCAATATAGAAAGCTATTAGAGGATATTACGAAGCAAGGGGGAACGGTTTCCGTCATTGGCTTAGGCACTAAAAATGATATTGATGCCGAGCTATTAAAAGACGTAGCCCGCTTAGGAAATGGACGTATTTTCTTTACCGAGCGAGCTGTTGATATCCCCAATTTATTTGCTCAGGAAACAGTAACAATGGCGCGTTCTGCCTTTATTACCGAATCTGTTCCTACTCAACTTACTGGACATTGGCAGGATATCTCATCCTCTAACTTTCCTCTGCTAGAGACTGTGGATAGCTATAATCTTTCCTATGCGCGTGATGGCGCTACGGTTTCATTAGTCAGTGATGATCAATATAATGCTCCCCTTATTTCTCATACGCGTAAGGGCCTAGGCCGGACGGCTGCTATTTCATTTCCCATGGGGGGCGAACTATCAGAGACGATTCGGAGTTGGGATCGTTACGGTGATTTTGTACAGACCATCGGGCGCTGGGTGATGGGGGAAGAATTACCATCTGGTATCGGTATGAGGCATAAAATTGCGGGCAACACGTTGAATGTCGATTTATTCTATGATACCGAAGAGTGGTCGGATGAGTTTGGCAAACACGCTCCCGAAATTCTTTTATCCGAAAATAACAGTAAGGCTTTGCCTCTTGCGTGGAAACGCGTCCGCCCAGGTCATTTTAGCTTAGAGAGAGAACTCAATGAAGGAGGCGTGGCTAGAGGAGTTATTCAGGTAGGGAAGTATGTTTTACCTTTTGGACCACTGGCTGTTGGAGCGAATACAGAGTGGCAATTTGATCGTGAAAGGTTAGACGAGCTTCGTGCTGCTTCTGTGTCTACAGGAGGGCGAGAATTACACGATCTTTCACAGGCCTGGCTACGACCGCCTGCTCTGAGTGAAGTAGATTTACGCCCTCTCCTCTTGATCAGTGTCCTCGTCTTGGCTCTGTGGGAAATTTTCCTGACTAGGACGGGGTGGTCAATCCGAGGTATATGGAGCAGTCAAATTGAAGATCCAAAGACTTATGGTAGAGATCTATTTCAGTCTAAATCTGAACGCAAGAGTCTGCGAAACAAGGCGAGTTCAAACGTTAAGCCGACTAGCTCAGATCAAACTTCAGTATCGAAGAAGTCTACCTCTGATGACATCAATAGACCTAACAAGAATGAGGAGGGTGACTCTAGACGATCAAGATTCAACAGAGCTAAGTCTCGAAAATAGATCAATCATCAACTGAAGGTTTAAGTCTTCATTAAATTTGCGAAACTACAGCGATTCAGAGATGTGGTGTGCATCTTGTTCTGCATAAAGGAACCCGGAAGACATGCGTTCTAGATACAGGCGCCCTGCAAGATCATGATGGAATCGTCTCGGAAAATTTGCTCAAAGTATCGACCCACATAACCAAGAAGCTGTTACAGAGCATGTTTACTTCAGAGAGAGGAAGATGAGAATTGATTCTCAATTGTTTTCTGACAGAATGGTCGCGTGCAGCTGAAAACGACACAGCAGACTTCTATGTTCCGAGTGCTAAATAACTTAGATGGGCCGATGACTCCGCAGGGGTTGTTGGAGGCTGCTTCGGTTGAATCCCCAAGTCTTGGCCTTGCCATTTACGGAATCTGTGAAGGATGAAGAACTCAATCATATAAAGAAAAATAGAATATGGGGCACATCCGTAAGTAAATTTTTGGAGATGTCCTAAATGAAATAACAATACCAACCATGCTTAAAAAAGTCTTACTATTAGTCCTGTCATTTATCGCCTCTTTGGCGCCGAATCATCTCCAAGCTGCGGATAAAATTAAAGTCCTTCTTCTCGATGGCCCACAAAAATCTCACAAGTATTTGGATACGACTCCCGTATTGAAACAAGTACTTGAGAGCGCTCCTTTATTTGAAGTTGATCATTCCCGCTCTTCGGAAGAGAGCTGTGAAGATGGCAGTTATCAGCCGGATTTTAGTAAATACGACGTTATTGTAATGAATGAAGGATTCGGTGCTGTTAGTTGGCCTGAAGCGACCCAAAAAGCCTTTGAAGAGTATATGGTAAAAGGAGGAGGCATGGTCTCCGTTCATGCCGCTAATAACTGCTGGCCTGAATGGAAAGAATACAACAAGATGACCGGACTCGGAGGATGGGGCGGACGCAATGAAAAGAGCGGACCTTATGTTTACCTCAATGATGAGGGTGAGGTAATTCGCGATGAGTCTAAAGGAAAAGGTGGAGCTCATGGGCCCCAGCACGCGTTTGAGCTTGTCGTGCGAGAACAAGAGCATCCAATTATGAAAGGCCTTCCGGCTGTGTTTGAGCACGGCCCAGATGAGCTTTATCATAAGTTGCGGGGACCTGCTGAAAATCTGACGATTTTGGCTTCTGCATACTCTTCAAAAGAAAATAAAGGAACTGGCCATCACGAACCAGCCTTGATGGTCATCAACTATGGTGAAGGAAGAATATTCCACACGATTCTTGGCCATCATGACAAACAGATCAAAGAGGGAAGTTTTGTAACCACATTCCAACGGGGGACAGAATGGGCAGCAACCGGTGAAGTCACGATTCCTGTTCCTGAAGATTTTCCGAATCAGAAGTTTGAGTAAAAATGGTTGAATGGTTTTTCGAATATAATCTGCAAATTTCAGGAATAGCCTTTTTAGATGTTGGGGAAGCGATATTAAGCAGTTCTGATTTTTTATTAGATAAAGGGGCAGAGACTAACGCTTGTGCCCCTATGAGTGGCATTTGCTTTGCTTCGGATCGCAATGCTTTGAAAGATAACTGGTTTTCGATATAGTTTCGCAAGTTAGAATCCTATTTTCCCTACTATTTATGACCGCCATTTCGTAAGATGTGGCGGTCTTTTTTTGATGTTATCAGAGTTTATAGAGGTTTCGGCTTCTTCGTCCAAAATATCTGTTTGGGGCAGGGTATGGCCTCGCGTCATCAAGATACTAAAAAAGTGTCCTTTATTCGATCTTGGCACGCAGCTCACGTGATACTCTGGTTGAATATTGACGATTCCCAGTCCAACAAACATCTTTTTAATCGCAGCTACAGCAAGCGGAGTAACAGAAGCTGCTAGGGCAAGTGTTCAACATGAGGAACGTTTTATGATGTATTCGTTCTAGTTTTTAAATGACTTGGCCTTCAACTTCCATGCGAATAGGTTGTATATCCCATTTAGGGTTTTGCCCCAAAAAACGGCAGGGATTGTTATGAAAGACTTCAATAGCATCTTGTAGCGAATAGCCGCGACGTCGATATTCGACAACGCACTGCTGGAGCGTAAACGGGTCACTTGGGCCCCAATCGGCCGAAGAGTTCACCAATAATCGCTCAGTGCCATAACGTTCTAAAATATCAACAGCCCGTTTTGGACTACATTTGGTCACAGGGTAGAGAGTCATGCCTGCCCAGTAACCTGCATCTAATACAGATTGGACTGTCTGTTCCTCCACATGATCAATCCAGATCCGATCTGGATTAACATCAAGTCCAGCAAGAATCTCTAATGTCCTTTTGGTGCCATAGGCTTTATCACTTAAGTGAGGTGTGTGAATGAGAACCAATTGATCATGTTTCATCGCTAGTTCAACATGAGCTGCAAGAGCATCACATTCATTAGGAGTCGACTTATGAAGACCTGTTTCGCCGACGCCAAGAACATTAGGCATGGTTAAGAACTCAGGCATAGCTTGAAGTACTTCTTCCGTCAGCTCCTTGTTCTCAGCCTCCTTGGGATTGACTGCGACCCACGAGAAGTGTCGAATTCCGTATTCAGCAGCGCGAGTAGGCTCAAACTCGGTAATTTGGCGAAAGTAATCAATAAAGGTTTCAGGGTAGCGACGATCAAAACCTGCCCAAAATGCCGGTTCACATACCGCGACTACTCCGGACATAGCCATCCGTTCATAGTCTTGCGCAGTGCGTGCAATAGCGTGGTAATGTGGTTGAATAATTTGCATGACTAGACAGTAGAAAAAAGGTGAAGAAGTTGCTCAGTTCGATCGTTAGAAACCCCAGGCTTAGCTAAGAGGGCAAGGGCACTACGAAGGCAATCCAGCTTTTCTATGTGTTTGGCCGTTTCATTAGTTCGCTCTGTGGCACTGTCGTAACGATCAAATACCGCCGCGATTTCTAATAAAGCACAGCGGGATTCCAAATATTCTGAATCAATAATATTTTGTGGTGTAAGCATGATTTCTAACAATATTTAATTTTAAAAAGTAAGCCGGTTGTCTAAGGGGCGGCTTTGGCCCGATTCCATTTAGGAAAAGAATCTAAAAAAGATCTTTTCTCCTGATTTTAAAGAGCTCTTTCTTGTGTGAGAATACGTAACATTTTTAATGCGAACTATTTTAATGATTGTGGTGGGATTGTTTTCTCCGTTGCTGAAAAGACACTTCTGTAGGGTTGTTTTTCTTAATCCCGAAAAACTAGATGAGGAAGTATCAGGGAATCTGTTTGTATTCTTCCTTGGAGTTAATGCAAGTAATTTGCATTAATTGTTCTTTAGAGAGAACATCTCCACCGAAATTGGGGGGGAAGAAGAAAAGCCAAGAATTGCGGTTCAAGTTCCGCTAATCGTTATCCGCCTAGTCATCACAGCTTGTGAGGGTCGCTGATATCACTGTCCTTGGACAGGTTCGTCTGGCTTAAACGTGCTCAGGACGGCATCCCGAAGAGACTCTCAACAAGGGAAGGAATACTGAGCGCTGCGCATCAATCTCTGAAAGCTCTCAGGCTCACAGAGTATAAAGTCATCATGGCGGCCCATAGGGGTGGCCCACAAAAGCATGTGTATCACGAATACGGTACATCCAGTGACGGGACCGGTCGCCGATTGATCCTATACTAAAAGAATGCTCAGCGGCAGGGTGAACGTAGATGAAAATATGAGTAGCGTTTGACTCTATGGTGCTGGAAATCACCTTGTTTCTTTTTATTAGACATGTGCTTCCGAGATTAAATTCCTTCTTCTTAAGATGCCTAAAAAGAACTTCTGGAGCTTTCGGTAATCACTTTGATCCGTGGTGTTAGAAGCTTGATGATGTGAAAGATTTCTAAGGTTTACGGCTTTCTCTCGAATCATGGACGTGATGAGTCCATTGAGTGTTTTGAGGTGTTTTTTTAGGATAGAAGTGGTTACGAAGGCTAGATTAGATCGTAGAAATCATAAGAATCCCTAGCTTGCCGACCCTCTTCCTATGTTAAGAATAAATGTGTATAATTACATCTATTCTTTGTCGTGTCGTGTGAATTTATTTGAATAAATGTGGTTTTTCTGAGTTTATTGATGTTCATGGAAGGACTGCTCGTTTTGCTCGTTTTAGGTATTGGACTATCGGTGATTATTACGCCATTTTTGGTAATAGGGCTTTTTAGTAGGCTGGGCCGTTTAGAGAAGCAGGTAGAGTTGAGTGAGCAGCTTTTGAAGAAGCAACGTGAAGAGTTGAACTTACTTCGTCAGAAGTCGCAGTTTTCTGACGAAGTGATCGAGTCGAAGAAGGTGGATGGTTCGAAGTCGAATGAATCTAAGAATGAACCTGTTTCTCGAGTTTCCGAAAAACAAAAAAAAGAGACTTCGTTTATTCCGTCTGAAAAGCTTCCAAAGGAGGTTCCGAATGAGGTAACTAAGAAAAAGGTAGTTCGAAATGAGGGTGCTGAAAAGTTTGTAAGGCGTGATCATTTTCAAGAGGAATCACCTGTCACTTTTTGGTTGAAAAAAATGGGGCTAATGCCACCGAGTAGGGATCAAGAAGGATCGAATCCAATGGCATGGTGGAGCACGAGAATTGGCCTAATTTTTGCTATTATTGCCGCGGTCTTTTTTGGAGTTCATGTGAACAAAAATACAGTTCCTTTGGTGCGGTTGTTAGAGTTGGTTGTAACTTCTCTTGGTGTATTTGCTGTCGGGTGTGGGTTTGAGAGGAAGTTGAAGAGTTTTGGGAGAGCTATAACAGCAGGAGGGCTAGCACTACTGTATGTAGCGGCATTTGCTGCTTATGGGCTTCCTGCAATGAAGGTGATAGAATCTCCTCTAGTGGGAACTTTTCTCCAATTTGGAGCGCTAGGGCTGACGATTGCGTGGTCACTCTGGCGGGGAAGGGAACAAGTCTTTGGCTTAGCATTGGTGTTGGGTTACGTGACGTGTTGGTTTTCAGCTTCAGAAGGATTGGCTCCTGTGACTTTAATTGCGCTTTTAGTTTTGTCGGTAGCTGGATCGCTTCTCTATGCTTTGCGTGGCTGGTTAACTGCTGTTTGGTCAGCTATTTTGGGAAGTGGGATAGGGTTGTGTCTATTAGCGGGGCTGACTTGGTCAGGAGAGGTCAGTCCTTCGCAATCGATTAGTCTAGCAAGTGCTTTGGTTGTGACGATTGCACCTCTGGTTGCTGTGGGGAGGCGGCAGTTGATGGGCGAAAAAATAGCTCATGTATTCGTTCCTATTATTACTTCGGTTGGCCTTCTTGCTGGGGGTGTCATAACGTGGGTGTGTGGTTTTAGTGATGAACTCTATTATGCGTCTTTTGCAGTGTTACTTTTAGGTGTAGGTTGGTGGTGGAAGCGTAACGGGGGTGAAGGGCTTTGGCTAATTCTGTGGGCGAAGGCGAGTGTGCTTATTGCTATGTTAATTATCGCGAGCTGTGATGGACCAGTGCGCTTGTATTCGCTTCTTGCTCAGGTAGGAGGACTTGTGTTTTTAGCACGAAATCGCTCGCGAGTGATTTTTGAGATTGGAGCGGTCTTAGCTATGATGGCAGGGTGGATGTTTCTTAGGGAAATTTTCAAGGAACGGCCAATTGAGATCTGGGGATCTGAGGATTACTTTGCTCTGGGGTATTTGGTAGTGGGGCAAGGCTTAGTTTATACCTATCGTTTTTTACTGGGTGAGGAAGGGGTGCGGAGGGTTGCAGCGGGTGTGCTTACAGTGATAATTGCAGCATTCTTCGTTGTGACGGCTAACTTTGAAGTTGAGGCGTCATGGGGAATTCTGTTACCACTTGGGTTTGGAATTTTGTCGTTAATACAGGTGTGGGCGTTGAGACAAAAAGATGGAGTCATTACTCCTTGGGTTGTATTGATGGGGACTCTCTTAATTTTGATGAACCGTTGGGAATCTGATCTTTCATTAGGTTGGCAGTCCTTGCTTTGGGTCGTCTTTGCTTGGGGGTTCTACTTTGGTTTTTGGAAAGAAAAGAGAGTGTTGGAAAAGTGGGGTGCGCGTTCGGTTCTATGGTCTTCAGTCGTGGCGATTGTTTTTGCTGTGGTCCCCCTTTTAGGGGAAGAATGGTTGTCGGTGGTGGGGCTTTCAGTGGCAGTTCTTTGGTCAGGGATAGGGGGATGGCGTGGAATGAAGATCTTGAGAGATTCGGCAGTTTTACCGGGAACTCTTTCAGCGAGTTATTTTGGTCTAGTTTGGTGTAACGGCTCCGGTTCGATCATAGAAGGATTAGTTCTACTGTTGGCCATCCTGTGGTGGGCAATTGGTTATTATGGAGAGCGTGGAATGAGTGAAAAGAAAGCGGAGAGTGTTTTACCCCATGTGCGAACACTGTCCCTTGGGCTAGTGATTTTTCGTTTACTAACGAATCACTTTGATGGAGTGGATGTGATTTTACCTGCGATGATGATTGCTACTGTTATATTAGTAATTTGGCGTTTCCTTAAAGATTGGACTCTCTCGTGGTTGGGGGTTGTATTTGCTGTTGTTTCTTTGTGGCCAATCTTTTTCGAAAGAGGAGCGATTGCCTCAGGTGTCATAGCTCTGATCGTAATCTTATCGATAGTAAACGGGATTTGGCTTTCTAGGTCTCAAAGAGGTGATTTTTTCGCTCGTCCTAAAGTGGCTTCAGTATTTTGGGGGGCGGCTGTAATACTGACGTCTTTAGTAGGGCTGGGGACGGGGGAATCGGTAGTGAATTGGGCGACTGCAGGCTGGGCTGTGGCTGCAGTTGCACTACTTGTAAGTGGGTTTTGGGCAGGGTTACGTGGTTATCGTATCATTGCCTTGTTAGGAATAGGAGCGACGATCCTGCGACTGTTTACGGTAGATATTCAGGATAGCTTCTGGCGGATCGTTGCCTTCGGGGTAACGGGTGGGCTCCTCGTAGGGATTGGTTATTTATATCATCGATTTCATCGTAGGCTAGCCGATAGTGATCTGGATTGGGAGACTCCAAAAATCACCTCAACGAACTAAGAAATACTTCTCCAGCTCAAGACGACCTTGAGAACTCTTCCCAGTATAATTCGAACAGTGGGTACTTGTTTTTTTTGGCATAGCTTATGGGCGTTTGAGGTCAAAGAAAAGAGACCTAGATAAGTGTTGGCCACTGAAAGCCCTAACCTCAGCGGAAAGAGATCGGAAGGTTTGACCATCCTCTTCAAAAAGGCACTCAGATTAAGACTCTTCCACTGGGTAGAACTGGGTTCTGCTCGTAGTTTTGGTTAGAACAAATTTGTGTTATGACATTATTTTTCTCATAAAGGCTTGCGTCGTACAGAGGGTTTCAATTATAATGTTCCCATGAACAGCAAGTGGTTTAATAATAGCCTGATAGCTATTTTAGTGTGTTTCACGATATCTTCTAGTATCGCTGAAGAGCCTGCTATTGTGATCAAGCCGCCTCATCTCAATGGGCGGTTGGAAGGAAGCGTAAGAATATTAGAAGGACGTTCTTTAAATATTAATGGTGGAGCTGAGATTTTAGGAGATATTTTAATTCCTGGAGATCCGAGAGTGAATGTGAATGGTAGCCCTAATTTCGCCGGTGTATTGGTAGGTAGTGGTAGCTCTCACCCTTCTGGATATTCTCTGAACATCAACTCTGGAGTGAAGTTGGGACATGTGATTACTCGTTCAGATCCGATTACGCTACCAATTGTTAAAAGGCCTAACTTGTATACGGGGGTAAAGCATGTCTCTTTAAATAAGGGGCAGATAGTCGATGATTGGTCTAAACTGAGATCACTTAACCTTAACAGTAATTATGGAAATATTGTCGTCCCTCCCGGAAACTACGATCGGTTTGTATTAAATTCAAATTCGTCGATGACTTTAGGAGTAGCAGGGGCGGTAGAGCCTTCTGTTTACAATTTGACGCAGTTGACACTCAATAACAACTCACAAGTGATATTAGCAGGGCCTGTGCTGTTGAATTCGAAATCCGGTGTGATGGTAAATAGTCAATCAATACTGGGTTTGTCACAACCGGAGAATGATTTCCCTTTAGAACTCAATGTTTATTCTGGAAATGTCACTATAAATAGCGGAGGGCTCCTTAACGCAAAATTACTAGCACCGAAGAGTCGTGTGAACATCAACGGAACTCTTTGTAGTTGGGTAGGGTCGAAGTATCTAACGCTAAATTCGGGTGGGTTATTACGTTTGAAAGAATTCGGTGTTAGTGATGCTGTTAATCTAGCTCCAGAAGCCCAAAACAGTAGTGTAAGTGTTATTGAAGATACTGATGTTCCATTATTGCTTCAGGCCATAGACCCTGAGGGTGATGTTCTTAATTATACAGTCATTAATGAGCCTTTAAATGGAGTGGTCGAAAGAGTGGATGGTGTACTCACTTATCAACCGCTCCCTGATTTTCATGGAATAGATCAAATTACGTTTATAGCCAATGATGGTGTAAATGATTCGAACCCAGCAAACGTAACAATTACAGTCACTCCCGTAAATGATGCTCCAACTGCAGGTGATATAGCGCAAATGCTGGAGGAGGACACTACGATAGAACTGACCTTAACCGGCAGGGATGTAGATGAAGATGTGTTAAGTTATGAGATCTTTACACAACCCAAACAGGGGGTGTTGACAGGTGATGCGCCGAATCTAACCTATGAACCACAGGGTGATTTCTACGGTGTGGACAAATTTACTTATAGAGTGAATGACGGTGAGGCTCCTTCAAATACTGCTACTGTGGAGATCACAGTAAAACCTGTGAATGATCCACCTGTGGCATCTATTTTAGAATTATCGACAAAAGAAGATATCCCTAAAGGGATTGTTTTGACGGGTAGAGATGTGGATGGAGATACATTAAGCTTCAAGGTTAAGACAGAACCAACGAATGGAGTCTTATCAGGCATAGCTCCAGATTTAACATACACCCCAGACCCTAATTTCCATGGTAATGACAGTTTCACTTTTGAGGTGAACGATGGGAAAGTGGATTCAGAACCAAGAGTGGTAGCTGTTTTAGTGGTGAATGAAAATGATGCACCTGTGGCAAGGAAAGTGGAATATACAACTCGTGAGGAAATTGTAGTTATTCGCCAACTTGTGGCGTCCGATCCAGATGGTGATAATTTAGTATTTAACCTCCTCCACTCACCTGAATACGGCACTGCTCGTGTGTCTAGTAGTGGCGAGTTACAGTACACCCCGGAGCAGGATTTTTTTGGAAAGGATACTCTAGTTGTTCGTGTTTCTGATGGAAAGGGAGGAGAGGTTGCTCTTGAGGTTTCTGTGAATGTCACAGCTGTCAATGACCCGCCTATAGGAGTGAGCCAATTACTAATAGTGAATGAAGATGAAAGTGTAAATGTGACATTACAAGCAACAGATGTGGAGGGTGACCCATTGAGCTATAAAGTGTTAGAGGGTCTAGATCCTGGTTTGGGAGAGGCGTATGGACCTATTCACGGAGTGATTCAGGGGGTAGCTCCTAATTTAGTTTACACTCCTCTAGAGAATTTTTCAGGAAAAGATAGAATAACTTTTATAGCTAATGACGCTGAAGGTGAATCATTCTCTACGGTGATTGAATTTGATGTATTGCCTGTCAATGACACTCCGGTAGCTAACGATCTCTTTGAAGAAATTACGTCCAATGAACCTTTAGAAGGAGTGCTGAAAGCGACAGATGTAGACCAAGACGAATTGGAATACTTAGTGCATACTCCAGCTCAAAATGGGCAAGTTGTTTTAGGTGAAGCTGGAGCCTTTTCCTATATTCCAAATAGAGATTTTTATGGTGATGACTTTTTTCTTTATCAAGTAAATGATGGAGAGGAAAAATCTGCTCCTGGGCGTGTGTCTATCATCGTGGTGCAAGGCAATGAGTCACCAATCAGTTTGCCAGGAACTGTTACAGTAAATGAAGACGAAGTTATTGTTTTTGGTTTAAATGGACGTGATCCAGAGGGGGCTGAGCTTACCTATCGAGTGACGTCTGACCCTAAAAATGGAATTATAGAACAACTCGTTGATGGGCAAATACACATACGCATTAACCTAAGGTGTAAGTCTTTTAAAATAAATGAACTAAATTGC
>CAZLQY010000045.1:0-23431 GCA_964561965.1 uncultured Verrucomicrobiales bacterium | reverse complement strand
TAGTCGAGCCTTAAGAAGCCCTAAGCTGCTTGGCGAGGCGAGAGAAAATGAGTTTGCAAGAGTATGTTGCGAATAGAATTTCTTCTCTTGGGCTGAAAAATAAGGACAAAAAGAACCTCCCTCATCCACTTTTTGAGGTTCCACGCTGAAGCGGCTAGCACTAGATTCAGTCCTGACCCTTCCGCTCCTTTGAGAAAGCATCTTGTCATTCGATAATCGCTTTTGAGATGGCCAATAACGGGTTCTATCGCTGCTCGTCTTCCGTTGCGTTTTCTCTGTTTTTTCCGATGGTAAGCATTAAGTTTCTTACTTGGTTTTTTGGGAATAATGATTTCGGTTCCTTTGACGTTTTTACGCCCTCTGTATCCTTTATCCACTAGCATACTAGCGAAGGTTTTTCCTGTCATTGTTAGGCTCTGGTCGAGCGCTGATTCCAGTGTGTTTCCATCGTAAATATTTTCTTTGAAACTTATAGCGGATACGATCACTCCACTATCTCGTAGCATCACGACAGAGGCCTTTCTGCCAAACTCGTATTTCTTATGAACTTTGCCTTTGGCTATGCAAAGCACCTCGGGGTCGTGTAAGGAGTAGATCTTGTTTTTGTCATGCCGTTTCTGAGATAATACGCGACCAATGAGAGCGAGATCTTGTGCGTGGCTCTCTGTTTTTTCTTCTCTAAGGTTTCGCTTAAAGTCCCTCAGTAAGCGACCTGCGATGGTTTTGAGCTTACGACGGCACTTTCTTCGTTCCTTCACGACTCGATTACTTCGCGTCCGTAATCTTGAGAGTAAATAGGGAACTGTACGCACGTAACTGCGACGCCATTGGGTGCTTTCTTCTTTCCCCATTTTCCACAAATTTTCGATACAATCCACATGAAGTCGAGTATCGGTAGGGAATTTCACGTTGGCTTCTTGCACTGTCGTGTCTGCGACTAACTCTTGTTCTTCCTCCACTTTGTTAGAATGCAACATCACCGTCATCTTGAAAATTTTATCTACGCCTTCCTGACCAATTCGATGACGAAAATGAACTAGTTCGCTGGGCTCGCAAGGAAGCTTCCACTGGAAGTGACTTTCCCCACAAAAATACTGCATATAAGGGTCTCTTGACCAGGCCTCACAAACGCGTTCATCGGAGAGGTTTTCGAGTTGTTTTAGAAGCAACAAACCTGCCATCAAACGAGTCGGTAATGCGGGACGACCTATCTCGCTGTAGTAGCTCTCAAACTCTTTTTCTAGTGCCTCCCACGGGAGTCGATTGGCCAACTTGTAGAGTGACTGACGTTGATCGAGCAAATGCTCTAAATCTTGTTGGAAAAGTTGGGTGGATTCTTCGTGTCGGGCTTTTGGTTTCATCGTTTCGACCAGATTTTTGCCTTTCAGGCTCGTTTACTGGTCTTTTCTTACAACAGGTTTCGTTCCTGTTCCCCTATAAAATAAGTGTTTGGAGGGTTTTTCAGGTTCGACTAGTTAAAAGAACACTTCGGCCGGGCACTCCAAGACGATAACTACACTTCGTAGTTTCCATCTGCCTCCACGTTTCTAGCCCCTCTAAGAAATAACAAAAAAGCCTTATGAATCTCTCCATAAGGCTAACTCTGTTATAATGGATACCTCCATTTATGCGCCATAGGCTGCCTCGACTTTTTGAGCCACATCAAGGAAACCATAGTCGACCTCGTAAATCTCTTTAAAGCTCTCTAAAGCACCAGCGTTATCACCTAGTTTGGTAAGGATAACACCTTTTTCATACAAAGTTTCTTTCTTAATGGCATCCATTTGGTGCAAATCCCCTAGGGCATCATCAAGCTGGCTGACGGCAATATCCAACATTCCTTTTGAATCAAAGGAACGAGCAAGAAGTAATAACACTTGTGTACGAATCGCTGGGTTTTTCTTCGCTTGCTGAAGATTCGGAATCGCAGCATCGTAGTCGTTGTTATTGTAGTGAGCTAGTCCAAGGTCATAACGAGCCTTCGGATCTGTTGGGTTCTGCTCTACACGCTCTTTGGCTATAGTCAATGCTTCCTCAATACCTGTGGACTTCAGCTCTGATAATTGCTGCTGGAGTTCCGCATTTCCAGGGTCAGCGGCGAGTTGAGCTTCTAGAGTTTTAATTTCCTCTGCTGCTGCACGGTTTTTAAGTTCAATCGATTTCGCCTGTAGTGCCACGTCATTATTACTAAGTTGGTACCCCCAATTATAAAAAACGTAAGCGTCTGACCAATATTCGAGCTGCTCATAAATATTTCCGATCTCTTTTACGACAGGTAAGTCATTCTGATCGGCACGATATTTATCCATGAGCCCAGCAAGGCGCTCCTTGTATTGGTCTCGAGTCATGGCGCGTTTCTCATTTTGCTCCATCTCTTGAGAGCCTTCCTTATCTTTCTTAATATCATCAAAAGAAGAGTCCTCAGAAAGGTTTTGTGCTTTCATGGAAGCACGAGCAGTCGCGTCTTTAGAGAGTTTCGCCGCAGCCATATCGGTAGGGTTATGCTTCAGAATATCTGCATAGACCTCAGCTGCGGAAGAGGGGTCATCTTGCCCCATATAGAATTCTCCAAGTTTATGTAACAGAACTGAGTTTTCAGGTATCCCTGTGCGTACTGTCTCTAGAGCAAATGCGGCCGTTTCCAACATGCCTGCCTGTAATGCAGCTTCGTGTAAACAATCATTAGCATCATCATTATACGGTTCTTTTGCTAAAGCCTTTTCTATCTCCTGCATCGCATTAACAGGATTTTTCTTAATAAGCCCCATCGTCTTACCCTTAGAAAATCCAGCTCCTAAAAAGCTAGTCATTGCGTTACCTGTCTTCTTAGCACCTGAAGTAGCCTCCACTGCCGCACGGCGAGCTAGTTTGCGACTGTCAACAAAACCGGGAGCTTCATTCAACACTGCCGCACAAAGGCTGATCGTATAATTGTGGTTCTTCATCTCATATGCGCTCAACGCACGTAGCCAGAGAGCTTTAAGAGTCTCTGGAAGTTCTTTTTCGGTCATTTCGGCAGTCGTAGTAGTATCGCTCATACAAAATTGATTTAGACAAGTTGGAAGATGTTTCCCAAAAATGGGCTTAGTCTCATAGGATAAGACTTAAGATGCCGAAATCAGACGTCTTGGCAAGCAAACGTATTCCAAATTTAAAGATATCCCGCTTCCATTCCTATTATTGACAAAACAGGCTAAAATAAAAAAAACGTAACTCATTGAAAAACAGCCCGATATAAAACAATTAACATTATGGCACAATACCTGCTTCTATTGAACCGTCTTCCACACTATTGTGTGGCATCTTAAACATGGCTAGCCCTAGTCTTCATCAAAATCTATCTCAACAGCAGGTTCTGTCGCCACAAATGCGCCAGAGCCTAGATATATTACAGGCTAACTCTCTTGAACTCACACAGCTCATTCAACAAGCGATAGAAATAAATCCTGTTTTAGAACTATCCACTGATGAGACCTGCTTGGAGACTCCAACGACAGAGGAACCGGAGCACGATATGGAGACGCTTTCCAATCTTGACGATGATTGGAGAGATTTACAAATCATGGAAAGGAAAAATAACTCTTCCTTAAGTGACAACGAAGCTAGCCGAGATCATTACTACAATTCCATCGTAGGAGCTCAGACCTTGCAAGAGCACCTTATGAATCAGGTGCAAGAGTCTTCTGTATCCACTCAGATTAAACTAGCTGCAACAGAGCTCATTGGGGAACTAGATGATCGAGGTTTCTTTACGGAATCCTTAGAAACTATAACTACTCGATCTGAATCAAGCCTACGTTCACTACAGTCAGCACAAGCTCTTCTTCAGAACTGTACTCCACATGGTATCGCAGCGCTCGATGTTTCAGAATCTTTACTCATACAACTTCACCATCTTGGCCATTACTCTGGAACAGCCGTTAAAATAGTAACGAACCACCTCCCCGATCTGGCACGCCGAAAAATCCCGGAAATAAGCCGAGCTCTCGGCATATCCATCGATGCCGTGAATCAGGCTGTCGCACTCATTTCCAAGCTCACACCAGATCCTGCTGCTCAGTTCGACCCTACATCGAACCCTCACATCACTGCTGACATTTTAATCTCAATCAATAGTGAAGGTGATTTAACCGCCTCACTCACAGGGCAACATATACCTGATGTCTCAATTAACAATACGTATAAAGACCTCATGGCATCCTCTAATGAATCAACTGCTCGCCAATATCTGAGAGATAGAATCCGTGATGGGAAAGCACTGATCCGCTCTGTTTCTCAACGCCAAGAGACCTTATTAGCCATTGCAAATGAGCTCATCATTCGCCAACCCGATTTTTTTTTCCATGGCCTCACGGCACTCCGCCCTCTGACAATGAATGATTTGGCAGAGACCATAGGAGTACACCCTGCCACAGTATCACGAGCAGTAAACGCCAAGTATATGCAATGCCCTCAAGGCCTCATAGAACTCCGCGTTCTATTCACCAGTGGCTACCAGGCCTCCGATGGTGAACAAATAGCCAATACTGGTGTGAAAGAAACGATCCATCAACTTATTGCCGAAGAAAACACAAATAAGCCTCTCAGCGACTCCACTATCGAGAAAATCCTCAAAGAAAGAGGCATCCAAGTAGCACGTAGAACTATCGCAAAATACCGAGATCAACTCGGCATTCTACCCAGTAACCTGCGTAAGAAATTCTAAATTCCTTACGCAATCCTTACACAACATAGAGTAAGGCCTCATTCAGCGATTACCACTTCCACTCACGTGGATCCTTTGGCTTAAAGATTTCCGCAGGTAAGAAAAGAAAGTCCACATCATTCGCTTTTCCTGGAGCTAACTCAAATTTTGCAATTTTCTTCTCCGTTTTCCCATTCGCTCGCACGGAAATTTCCGCCAACACCGTAATATCCCCGTCCTTTTCAGGATACACCTCTAGCTCACCTGGAAATTGAAATGACGCATACGACTTACCGGGCTCCTTCTTATAACTCTCAAATTTCACTGCTTTTCCTAGCCATTCCTTAGGAAACCATTCCTCACGCTTGGTCGTACTCGTTAGAACTTTTGCACGGTGCACAACCATTGATTCATGAACACCTTCTTCACCCTCGGCTTGAATTCTCCATAAGAATGGCCCATCCACCACACCTACACCTCCTATATAAACCAACGCAGAGAAGGAAGCACCGCCCTTTCCTCCATTCGGCTTCACAGAACTAAAAACTTTCGCCCCATTAATGCCCACACCACTTGAGTTCTGGTACGTTTTACCTCTGGTCACAAAATGACCACAGTTTGAGAGGAGGAGTGAGCCAACAAGAGCCAATAGTATTTGAATTTTCATAATCTGTAGATTAGCGGATATAGAGAAGTTACGGATAAACCATAACTTACTTATACGGACAAAGAAATCACTTAATTAGTCACTTCTTTCTAAAATTAAATCTATTTACGCACCACTTTGACTGGAGCAGGTGGAAGAGCCTTCAAAAAATTCTTCCCATAAGGTTTTGTCACCACCCGGTTATCTAAAATAACCACCACGCCAGAATCCTTCTCCGAACGGATGAGGCGGCCAACGCCCTGACGAAGTTTCAACACCGCCTCTGGGACAGAATATTCCATAAAAGAATTCCCCCCCTCCGCTTCTATCGCCTCTAACTTCGATGCAACTAAAGGGTGGTCTGGCACAGCGAAGGGAAGCCGAGTCACGATCACATTAGAAAGAGATTCACCAGGCACATCTACACCAGCCCAAAAACTATCTAATCCAAAGAGCACACTGTGCACATCTGCTCTAAACTCCTCCACCATTTTATGGCGCGGCATTCCACTACCCTGAACAAACAAACGCCATCCTTGTTCTTCAAAAAATTCCTCCATTCCATCCGCCACATCTCGCATAGTTCTGTAGCTAGTAAATAAGACAAACGCCTTTCCTTCCGTATATTTCACCACTCGCCCTATCCAGTGGATCAGAGCTTCCACATAATCATCAGAACCAGGGTTAGGCATCGCCTGCATCACGTAAACCTTCATCTGCTTTGCATAATCAAATGGGCTGCCAATCTTCAGAGCCACAGAGCGCTCTGCCCCCACTCTATTTCGGAAATAGCCCAGATCTTCTTCCCCCGTCCCTAATGTAGCACTAGTCAGTACACAGGTACGCCCTTCACCAAACATAAAGTCCCTCAAGCGCTCTGCCACATTCACTGGTGCAGAGTGCAGGCTGAGTAAGGTGCCATTCTGGCCGCCCTTCTGAGCCCAATACACACTCTCCTCATCTTCTTGATTTAAAAATAAACTCAATGCTCCATGGGCCTCACGCATTCTCCTAGCTCCGTCCATAAGCTCCGCTTTCACTGGTGATTCCTTATCTAAGGCCTCCGCGGCAGACTCTACAGTCATCCAGAGTTCTCTCAAAGGTTGAGCTAAGGTATTGTCTACGAAATCTGCCTCACGCACACGAAACTCCTTACTCCATTCTCCAAACTCCGCGCGCTCGGCCACCTCATCAAAGAAATCATCAATACGCTCCATCGTATCTGCAGCTATCTCGATCCCCTTAGCACTACGAAGAGTCTTCAAAAGCCCCTTTTTCGTACGCGGATTATAGAGGCGCTGCACATCAAATTTCATACCTGCTTGACTCAGCCGAATACCCAACTGAGTCGCCGCAACTTGCTCCAACGTATGGGCTTCATCAAAAACAACAAAATCATTAGGGTAAATATAACCGTTCGATCCTTCACCCTCCACCTCCTCTGAAGCTGCTAACAAGGCAAAGAACAAAGTATGATTCACCACCACCACCTGCGCTTTATCCACAAGCTTGCGCATTTTCTGATAAAAGCAATTCCCCCGCGTGCCACAATACCGTTGAGTGCAGACATGGGCCTCACTACAAACCTGAGCCCACACTTTCGAAGAAGGTTGGAAGTCTAAATCGCTCAAAGTCCCATCCGTTGTCCCCTCCGCCCACTCTGCAATGGCCTGGATTTCCTCCGCCTCACTCGTCGTAAATAAATCCCCTGCCTGATCTTGCGCTCGGCGTAGCCGGGCTGGACAAAGATAATTCCCTCGCCCCTTCATCAACACAGCATCAAACTCCTGTCCGATCAGTTTCTTCACTAAGGGAATATCTTTTCCCATCAGCTGCTCCTGCAAATTAATCGTATGCGTCGAAACAATCGCCTTTCGGCCCTTCTCCAGCGCATACTTCACAGCAGGGATCGTATAGGCCAGAGATTTCCCCACACCCGTTCCAGCCTCCACCACTAAAATAGACTTCTCCTCTAGCGCCCGTGCCACAGCCACAGCCATCTCTTGCTGCTCTCCACGATACTCGAAATCTGGAGACTTCGACAATAAGCCAGATGCTGAAAACACATCCTCGATTTCTTTCTCCAACGCATTTCCGGCGCCGTAACCTGGCTCTACACTAATCATACCCCATCCATTTAAAGAAGAACGAGGGCATGAGCAATCATGAATATGAAAGCTGGAGAAACTTCATCACCCCCTCGTATCAGAATGACCCATAAACCATTCTTCCCAAACACCCACCCCTCTAGTCTAGGCCAAACATCTTCTTCACCGCTTTACGCTTCAACGCTAATTCTCTCCACTCATTGGTTAAACCAGAAGCCTCAATCACACCACAACCAGAAGGAATGACAACTTCTGCCCCCTTCCAATGCACCCCCCGAATCATAACAACAGAATGAAACACACCCTCCTCCAATACTCCAAAGGGAGCTCCAAAGTAATCGGGACATCCAGCACGGTCTCTCCATTCATAGAGCAGCTTTAATGTCGATTCACTGCGAGGGAGAGGCCCCAGAGCAGGCGTTGGGTGTAGCTTCTTCATCAACATCTCCACAGAATAATCATTATACATTCCCACCTCGATAGGCGTATGAAAGTGCACCAGACTTCCTAAATTCATCACCTGCCGCTCTCCCCGCTTCACCATCCCCAGCTCTCCTAACTTAGAAACTAACGTCTCCGCCACAAACTCATGTTCACAGATCTCCTTCTGATCCCATGCAAACACCTCCGCTTCATCCGCCCTAGCCGTCCCCGCTAGAGCCATCGTCTGCAACCTGCCTTTTCTAAGTGAAAATAAGACTTCGGGCGTTAGACCACAAAATCCACGATCCCCATCCACCCAAGCATAAGGACAAAATGCCTCCTTCTGCTGAATCAATTTCTGTAATAAACTCCAGCTATCCCCCTCCACCATACGGCCTCGTTCCACAGTGACTGGTACAGACTTCTGAAGCACCCCACTCTGAATCCCCTCTGTAATTTCAGCAAACACAACAGCGAAATCTTCAGGTTTCAGCGAATCCCATTCCACCTTCACATCTTCTTCTGCTCTCTGCGCCCTCAACCAAGCTTCCGCCTCCTCACCCACCAGAACATCAGAAGGCACCTTCCAAGGCCGAGAATCACTCAAAGCGTAATCATTCAAATAAAATGCAATACCAGATCTAGGAGCCTCCTCGAAGGACTCAAATTCACCATATCCAATAATCAACCGCCCATCGCAGGTCTGCATACAAGCCTTTCTCTCAGCCGTCTTCATAGTCACCAATCAAGCGATTCCACCTCCATTCTCCAAGAGAAATCAGTGTTTCCATGCGAACTTTACCGTTTCCCAAGAAAATTTAATATTTAATATTGCAAATCGTTTCATTCCTTCCTAACTTCCGCCCCCCATACCAAAGGAAAATTTTATTATGTCTAAGCATTCATCACTCAAAGCAGCCGGATCAGCAGGTGGAAAACGTTCTGTCATGAAGCGTTTCGAGCGCGTCAAAGCCATGAAGGAAAACGGCACTTGGAAAGAAGGACAAAGTCCAATCGGGCTTCCTAAAACAAAAGCTCAAGACTAAGCATCTCTGCTTTCAAACGAAACAATCTTTACCCGCTTGAGAGCCCGATGGCAAGCAAGCGGGTTTTTTGGTTTGAACAACTTTCTATGATTCTTTCGTCTCAGCCATCACCTCACTGAAGGATCATCAATCACCCTGCTGAGCTCAGCCTCAGCACATCTCGCGTAGAGATTACGCCAAGAACTACTATGGAATCAGGAACTCGTCTCAATAAATACTTGGCTTCATGCGGCATAGGAGCCCGCAGAGCCTGTGACAATCTCATCCAATCTGGTGAAGTCATCGTCAACGGTAAAGTCTGTCTCACTCCCGCCACTCGGGTCAGTGAAGAAGACCATGTGAAAATTGATGGCAAACGCGTCACTCCTCGAGAAATCTCTGCCATCGTCCTCAATAAGCCACGCGGCTTTGTCTGCTCGAAAGAAGACGAGCATGAACGAGAAACGATCTATAACCTCCTTCCACCAAAACTGCGCCACCTCAATCACGTCGGTCGATTAGATCGGGACTCGGAAGGAATCATTATCCTCACCAATGATGGCGACTTCTCTCAAGAACTTAGCCATCCAAACAAAAAAACAGAGAAAGAATACCTCGTCACAGTCAACCAATCTTTTGACAACGAAGTACTCGATCGCTTCCTACGCGGTGTTTACACTCCTGAAGGAAAAGCTACGGCAAAAGCGATTCACCGCCTCTCTGCTCGCCGCTTCACGATCACATTAGAAACAGGCCTCAAACGCCAAATTCGTATGATGTGCCGTGCTTGTCACTTACAGGTCACCAAACTCGTACGCACCCGCATAGGCTGCTTCACAGCAAGAGGGCTAGAGCAAGGGCGTTTCCGCCATCTAGAGGTAGAAGACATCGCCGCACTCAAGACCAATCCAGAAAAAACGCTTGGCAGGACTAATCCCTCCACACGCCGAAGGCCGGCAGCAAAGAAGACATCACGCCGCCGGAACAACCAAGGCAAACCAAACAGCTCTGGACTCCGCTCCACTAAACGCTCTAGTAAAACCTATCGGAAGCGCCGGTAAAAGCTCCAAGGCCCCTCTTCCCACAGCGTCACTGAGTCTACACCTCTTCCATCGAACATAATTGCATTATGTCTACCCTAAGAGCCACAGCCCAATCCGTCACCCAACGCCTCATAGACGCAGGGTACACGGCCCTCTATGCAGGAGGGTGTGTAAGAGACTCGCTCTTAAGCCAGGCCCCTAAGGATTATGACATTGCCACCTCTGCTACACCAGAGCAGGTGAAAACACTCTTCCCAAAAGCAGACTCTATCGGAGCTCACTTTGGCGTCATGCTTGTGAAAAAAAATTGCTCCCACTTCGAAATAGCCACCTTTCGCAATGACGGTAGCTACCACGATGGTCGCCGCCCTGAGTCCGTTACTTACTCCACTCCAGAGGAAGACGCCCTCCGCCGAGACTTTACAATCAACGGACTATTTGAGCACCCTCTCAGTGGAGAGATTATCGACTTCGTCAACGGGCAAGCAGACTTATCTAGCAGAAAGATACGTGCGATTGGAGATGCGAACCAGCGTTTTAGTGAAGACGCCCTCCGCCTCATGCGCGCAGTGCGATTTGCTTGTGTGTTAGATTTCGAAATCGAAACAGACACCCTCGCTGCCATCAAAAACAACTCCCACAAGTTACAACAAATCAGTATCGAACGAGTTCGTGACGAATTCAACAAAATCCTCCTCTCTCCAAACAGAGCCAAAGGCCTAGAGTTATTGCGAGAAACCAATCTGCTCTCTCATTTTCTCCCCGAAGTATTAGAACTCATCGGCTGTGAACAACCTCCTCAATGGCACCCGGAAGGCGATGTCTATCAGCATACTAAAATCATGTTACATATGCTCAAGGAAAAGCCCTCCCTTGAACTCGTCCTCAGCGTACTATTCCATGATATTGGTAAACCAGCGACATACACCTATAGCCAAGAAGAAGACCGTATCCGCTTTAACGGGCACGATGCTGTAGGGGCTGATATGGCAGAAGAGATACTGCGCCGCATGCGCTACCCCAATCAGACAATCGAAGCAACGCAGGCAATGGTCGCCAACCACATGAACTTCATGCATGTGCGCCAAATGCGCACAGCAAAAGTAAAACGCTTCCTCGCCCGCCCTCACATCCAAGATGAAATGGAGCTTCACCGTGTAGACTGTGCAAGCAGCAATGGAATTACTGAGAATTATGATTTTTTACGGGAAAAGGAACAAGAATTCGCCAACCAACCCATCATCCCCCAGCCACTACTTAAGGGCTCTGACCTCATTGAGCTAGGCTACACGCCAGGCCCTCATTTTAAAAACATTCTAACGGCTATTCAGACCGAACAATTAGAAGGTCACTTGAACACAACAGAGCAAGCATCAGCATGGGTGCAACGTCATTTCCCCCTTCAATAGGCACAAAAAAACACAGTCGGAAATACTCTCCTCCTGTGTTTTTATAAAACGGATGATACGAATGGAATCGGCCTAGTTGATCTCCCAGATCTCTACCACACGATTTTCTTCAGGTTCACCAAATCTTGTCGTTTGGCCAAGATACACAGCCTGCGCAGCTTGATAGCCCTGCTTATGCTTTGCTAGCTCCTGAGCTACAGCTGTAGAACGGTTCGATGATAGTGTTTCATTTCCGGCGGCATCACCAGAAGAATCAGCAAAGCCTACTACTAAGAAATAAGCATTCTTGTTACTCGTTTGAGTTAGATTTTTAATGTTCGCAATATCAGCAGCAGAAATCTCCGCACTACCTGTCGCGAATTTGATTCTAGCAAGAGACTTCGATTGATGAGAATCTACATACTTCGTATACGCGGCATCAACCTCAGCTTTGGACTTACCCTCCAGCTTCTTTAAATCTGAAAACAATCGCTGAGCAGAAGCTGGCAGATCATTTACTGAGCGCACAAAGACGTTTTCGGAAGCTTTCATTTGATTCAGTTGAGCTTGTAATTCACGAGCCCGGGAGCGGGCAGCATCACGCCCATTCTTCAACTCCTCAGCCATCAAAGCTGACTTATTATGCGCCTCTTCGCTCGCAGCATGTTCAGACTTTAACGCCATGAGTTCAGCCTTCAAAGCATCGCTAGCAGCGGCAGCGGCAGCTAAGCCACTAATTTCAGACTCTAGGCCTGAAACCTGAGTCATCAGAGTCAGTTTCTCACCTTCTAAAGCAGCTTCCTCTGCAGCTAACCTTGCCTTCACTGCTGCTAATTCAGCTCTCGCTGAGGCAAGTTGCTCGCTACAAAATTTCGCCTCAGCATCTAAGCCCTCCCATTTTGACTGTAATGCCTCATGGTCTGTATCTAAGGAATCAAATTTCGCTTGGAGCTGCTTTGACTCCTTCTCCCATTTTGATTGTTCAGCGCGTAACGCACTCACACTAGCATCAGCTTCAGAAGCCGAGCTATTAAGACCATTGGGGAACGAGGGAGAACATTTAGAGAACGCAGCTCCAAAAAACAAGAGACCAGCCATTACAGCGCCCCCAACTACCACGTTTTCTTGGGTAAGAAGTTTCATAGGTAATAGCAATAACAAGAAACGCAAACTTAACACCACTAAAAAACGCACAATTTCCGTCATTAAACTAATCGATGTCATAATTTATGACTAACAACTCCATTTCAACGGTACACATATAATCTATGACCGGAAAAACGTTACCCTATCTATTCATCATTTTCGTCCCCACTTTTTTAAGCTTTATGATAATGCAACGTCACAAAGTGGATCCTAAGAAACTTCGAAGCCATTTAACGATCTACCAAAAGCTCCAGGGCAAAGTACATTAGACAAAGTCAATGAAATTGGTGAACGCATGCTGTTCGCTTTAATCACTATGTTTATCTTCCCCCTCTTATTACTTCAAACGACACTTCTGAGTAAGCACATCTTTTTATTCTATATCATCGTAATACCCTTTATCGGGGCTTGCCTCTTCTATTTAAACCAACAATTCAAAAAGTATATCAACTACACTGTAGGAGCGCGCGCCGAGCAATCAGTTGGTGCAGTTCTTAATCAATTATGGGGTGAACAATGCTCCGTCTTTCATGATGTCGACATCATAAAATCTGGTAAAGTGATAGCCAACATTGACCACGTCATCGTCTCTCCCTCCGGAGTATTCGTCATAGAAACCAAATACCGCCGAAAAACAACCAGCGCTGAAGGCCACAAGATCAAATTTGATGGAAAAGGCATCCACTTTCCAAACAATGTCTATACAAAAGATCCTGTCAACCAAGCTCTTAACAACTCAAATTGGCTATCACAAAAGCTATCAAAAGCCACAGGTGAGCTCACAAAATGCACTGCTATTTTAACTTACCCGGGCTGGTGGATTGATCAAACAGGCCATGGAGACATCCACGTCCTCAATCCAAAACGGATCAAACAAATCGTAACCGCTAAATCAAATGCGCTATTTGCCAAAGACCGCATCACAAGAATTAATCATCAACTAGAACAGCTAAGCTGTATCGATTTAAATAACTCGTAAAGATCGGCCACTCTCTACTCCCCTCTAGACTTCCGCTGTATCCACATCTTCCCGGAGGTTATCGATGATATATCCCTGCCTGTCTGGAGTGTTTTTACCCATATAAAACGTGAGCATTTCTCTAGTACCGCTTCCTTCTTCAATAATGACGGGGTCTAGCCGCATATCATCCCCGATCATAAATTTGAATTCATCGGGTGAAATTTCACCCAATCCCTTAAATCGAGTGATCTCAGCGGCTTTCCCACACTCTTTCATTGCAGCCTCGCGCTCTTCATCATCATAGCAATAGAAGGTTTTCTTCTTATTACGCACACGAAACAGTGGTGTTTGAAGGATAAATAAATGCCCTTCACGGATTAACTCAGGGAAAAACTGGAGGAAAAATGTTAGTAGTAATAAGCGAATATGCATGCCGTCCACATCCGCATCCGTAGCAATCACAACATTCTGATAACGTAGACCTTCAAGCCCATCTTCAATATTCAAAGCGTGTTGCAGAAGATTAAATTCCTCATTTTCATAAACAACCTTACGCTTCATTCCAAAAGAATTCAGCGGCTTACCACGCAGAGAGAATACAGCCTGAGTCTCTACATCTCGGCTCTTCGTAATCGAACCACTTGCAGAATCACCCTCCGTTATGAAGACGGTTGTCTCTAAACGCCGTTTGTTCTTTGTATCTAGGTGGGCGCGGCAATCACGTAATTTCTTATTGTGCACCTTCGCCTTACGTGCACGTTCACGCGCTAACTTCTGTACACCTTTGAGGTCCTTTCGTTCACGCTCTGCTTGTATGATCCGCTTCTGAATCAATTCCGCGATGTCTGTATTCTTATAAAGGTAGTTATCTAACTGCTCTTTCAGGAAATTCAGAATAAACGTACGAATGGTTTCACCATCTGGCGACACAGTAGCACTACCAAGCTTAGTTTTCGTCTGGCTCTCAAATACAGGTTCTTCAATCCTAACAACCATTGCAGCTGTGAGGCCAGCACGGATATCAGAAGGCTCGTATTGTTTCTTAAAGTGTTCACGTAGCACCTTCACTACAGCTTCGCGAAAGGCGGCTAAATGCGTCCCTCCTTGCGTCGTGTTCTGACCATTGACAAAGGAGTAATATTCCTCACCTCCTGAGGTCGTATGGGTGAATGAAATCTCAATATCGTCCCCAGAAATATGAATAGGAGCATACAACGGAGGCTCCTTCATTTCCTCCTTCAGTAGATCTAGCAGCCCATGCCTAGATTTGAATTTTTTCCCATTAAACACCATGGTCAACCCTGGGTTCAAATAAGAATAATATCGGCACATTTTCTCTACATGCTGATCACGGTACTTTGTAAGTTTAGGGAACACATTGGTATCCACCTCAAAGCAAAGCCGAGTCCCATTCACACCCGCATCCTTTTTGGAGCGTTTCATCTCACTGACCACTTCCCCTTTCGAAAATTCTATCACCTTCGTCTGGCCATCACGCCATGCCTGAATTTCGAAAAAGCCAGAGAGAGCATTGACTGCTTTAATACCTACTCCATTGAGCCCTACCGATTTTTTAAATGCCTCACTATCATACTTCGCACCAGTGTTAATCTTCGCAGCGCAGTCCATTAACTTGCCAAGAGGAATACCACGGCCAAAGTCCCTCACCTCCACGCGGCACCCATCCTCGATAGAAATATGGATTTCCTTCCCGTACCCCATGACATGCTCATCAATCGAGTTATCCACCGCCTCCTTCAGCAATATATAAATGCCATCATCAGGGCTGGATCCATCACCCAGCTTTCCAATGTACATACCAGGGCGGAGCCTAATGTGCTCCTTCCAGTCCAAACTCTTAATGTCATTTTCGGTATATTTCGCCATCGTCTTCTAAGATTCCAGTAGAGTAGAACCTTAAGAATAGTTAAATAATCAAGGCATGCAATCCTAACTTTTGAGAACATGGAGCAAAGCTGTAGAGCGAAAAACCCTACCACTATCACAGGAATCATGAAAACGCTGAGAATAGACTAGCCAAGTGAAATAGTAGAATTAATATCCGAACTGTGCCGATCACTCAACGACCCAGCTTACTTAGCCTCGCCAAAAAAGACATCACAGCTCTGCTCAAAGAAGCAAATGAGCCAGCCTACCGTGCGGGGCAAATTCTAGACTGGATCTACAAAAAGCGTGTCCTTGAAATTCAGGAAATGAGTAATTTACCTGCTGATTTTCGTGAAAAACTTCAAGAAATGTTCACCTTTCACACCCTTACTCATACAAAAACAGAAGGTTCCTCCGATACAACACGCAAGTATCTATTTAAACTCCACGACGGCCGCTATGTAGAGACAGTCCTCATTCCAGCCTCTCCTGCCCTATATGGAGAACGCTCTGACCGCTATACAGCATGTGTCTCCTCTCAAGTAGGCTGTGCCTTTGGTTGTAAATTCTGCGCCTCAGGCCTCAATGGCTTAACTAGAAACCTCTCTACTGATGAAATTGTAGGGCAATTACTCGCTGTAGAGCGTGAATCTGGCAAACGGATTAACAATATCGTTTTCATGGGAATGGGTGAGCCCATGGCAAATCTAAAAAACATGATGAAAGCGCTCGATATTATTACAGCTGAATGGGGTATCAATATCGGCGCCCGCCACATCACTATTTCCACTTCAGGTGTCGCACCTGGGATTAAAGAACTCGCAGACCGCCCCCAGCAGATCCGCCTAGCCATCTCACTCCATGGCGCTACAGATGAAGTACGCGGTAAGATCATGCCTGTGAATAAGAAGTGGAATATCGAGGCTCTTTTCGAATCACTTCATTACTGGAAATCCCTGAAAAAGCAAAAAATCACATTCGAGTTCATTCTGATCAAAGACGTTAACGATTCCTTTGACCAGGCCCGTGCCCTCGTAAAACTCGCCAAATCCCTTCAGGCCAAAGTCAACCTCATCCCGTATAATAAAGTTGAAGGTTTAACCTGGGTTCGCCCCACTGATGGGCAATGTAAGGCCTTCCGCGATATCCTTGTAAAACAGGGTATCGTCACCACATTACGCATCGAAAAAGGGCATGATATCGATGCTGCCTGTGGCCAGCTCCGCCTCAAGGAAGAAACCAAAGAAGGCATCATTACCTCCCCCATTCAAACACTACGCTGAACAATCCCCCTGTACTTCCCTCCTTCTAACTTCTAGACACGCAGGCCTCCACAATCACATCAAAATCACCTTTTCCTGCTATCTATCGAAAATTCTCTTTTTTTGTAGCGTATACTAACTAAAGTAATTCTTTTAAAATTTCCTAACACAAGGACACGCCATAATGACATCCTCATCCATTAAGTTCATCTCATCAGCCCTAGCTCTACTCATCCCTCTCAATGTTCACGCCCAAAACAAACCACACGAGATCTTTCAATCTTTTGAAGGAGACGGTTATGAGCTTTGGACAACAGAGGGAGAGGCATTCGGTCTAGCCCCCAGTGCGGGAGGCCAAGGTGAAATTGCGTGGAAAGTCGCCGGTTATTCTAACGAGAGCTTCGCCTCATCCTTCGAACAAGGATATGAAGGCACTGGTAGCCTCATCTCTCCTGAATTCACGATTAAGACCAAACATATCACCTTCCTCGTCGGAGGTGGTAGTAAACTCAATGAAAATGGAGTGCAGCTCTATGTCGAAGGGAAACTCGTTCGCAACATTGCAGGCAATGATGATCTTGTGCTGCGGCGTTGCATATGGACTGTACGTGAGTTCATTGGAAAAAAAGCACAAATTCGAATCATCGATCAGAGCCAAACAGCGGCCACATTTGTTGATGAAATTTTAATGAAGAATTTTGCCAACGCCCGTTTCCCTCTAGCAACAAGAAATGGTAAGCCCTTCATCCCCGGCATGCAGACCTCTGAGGATGTCATCCCTGGATTACAGTACCCAGAAAGCACAGATCTAACGATCTTCGCCACTCATGAAGAACACGGTGTGCAATCCCCTACCGCAATTACTTTTGATTCTCAAGGGCGTGCCTACCTAGCAGAAACTTGGCGCTTTGGCCCAGAAAACGGCATCGACGATAATCGACGCCGTCAATATTGGATACTCGAGGATATTGCGAACCAAACCACGGCGGAGCGTATGGCCATGCATGAAAGATGGTTCCATAAACACCCTAAGACTCATTATACTGCGAATGCTGATAAAATCCGTCTACTCAATGACTCAGACGGCGATGGAGCAGCTGACACCCACAATCTCTTTGTCGATGACTTTAATGATCTCCTCGACGGTACTTTAGCCGGCGTCTTTGCTTATGAAGACACTATCTTTGCAGCAAACATCCCACACATCTGGGCTCTCAATGATAACAATGGCGACAACAAGGTCACCAAAGACGAGCGCACTTCTATTCAAGAAGGCTTTGGTGTGCGCGTTTCATACTCTGGGCACGATCTCAACGGCTTTGCTCTAGGACCAGACGGGCGGATTTATTCTACAATAGGTGATAGAGGGTTTCATATTAAAACGAAGGAAGGCAAGCTCTACTCCTACCCCAGTCAAGGTGGCGTCATTCGTTTCGATCCCGATGGATCTAACATGGAAATTATCCACATAGGTCTAAGAAACCCAAAGGAAATTGCATTCGATCAGCTAGGCAATGCATTTAGCGTCGATAACAACTCTGATCAGGGAGACCAAGCTCGCATTGTCTACGTCATGGATGGTGGAGATTCAGGTTGGCACATGGGCCACCAAGTCCTCAATAGCTTTCATACCGTCGTTGGTCTGGAAGACCGCCCCATCAACCAGTGGTTACAAGAAAGAATGTGGGAGCCAGACAACAAGGAACAGCCTAATAACATTCTCCCCCCTATTATGAATCTTACCTCTGGCCCTTCTGGACTTACTTACGAGCCTGGTGGGTATATGGAGAACTTTCAAAATAACTTCTTCGTTTGTGATTTCCGAGGAGGGGCCACCTACTCTGGCGTCACAGCCTTCAGCTTAGAAGAATACGGTGCTGCCATGCAGGTCAATAGCACCAGTACATTCACTTGGGGCGTTGCCGCCACAGATGTCGAGTTTGATTATCAAGGGAACTTTTATGTCACCGACTTTGGTGAAGGCTGGACCTCTGCGCCTCAAGGCCAAGTCCTCCGCCTCAGCCCCAAAAGTGCTGACGCAAAAGCTCAGGGGCAAGATGTCAGTAAACTATTCAAGCAAGGGTTTCAATCCCTCAGCTCAGAGCGTTTAATGTCACTACTCTCACACCCAGACATGCGTGTGAGACTACACTCCCATATCAAATTAGCAGAAAGGCCTGATACCACTCAGGCACTGGTGAAGCTAGCGAACACTTCTGAAGGACAGCTAACCAGACTGCACAGCGTCTGGGCGCTAGGCATTCAAGCTCGCCGCCATCATAGTACAGAAGCCACAGTAGCGCTTACCTCCCTCCTCCAGCATAGCGATCACCAAGTACGTATGCGCGCCGCTGAAGCTCTGGGTGAATCCACCCTAAAACACGGCACCCCTTTATTACCTCTTCTCGCAGACAAATCCTCCAGAGTAAGAGCCTTTGCAGCGCTCGCGCTCGCTCGTAAACCACTAGCGAACCCCATTGATGCTAAAGACGCCATCATCCAGCTATTGCTAGATAACAATGATCACGATGCCTATATGCGCCACGCAGGTGTTATGGCACTCCACACCGCGCTCACTTCTCAAGAGCTCGCTACATTGGCCACCCATAAATCAGCGGCTCTACGCCTCGCTGCCGTCCTCAGTTTACGCCGTCATAAAAGTGACCTTCTCACAGAATTCCTCCTCGATGAAAATGACGATGTCCGCCACGGAGCCATCCGCGCAATTCACGACCAAGAGCTAACCTCCTCACAAGCCGTCCTCTGCGAACACATCGAACGCCTCACTACAGAAAAAGCAGACACTCTTACACCTATTCTTCTACGCCGGCTTGTCCATTCTGCCTACCGTATTGGAGGAGAGGCCAATCTGAAACGTTTACTAAACATCGCCAGTCATAAAGAGCTCGACCTCCATCAACGACTAGAAGTCTTCCGCCTCATCAGTCTATGGAAACAGCCACACCCCGTTGATCAAAGTATAGGCCGCCACTCTCCACTACCAGAGCGTGATGATTCCTATGTGAAAGAACACTTTAAAAGCTCCATTGCTACATTACTCGCCGTTGATGACACCACAGCAGTGGCCACCATGAAACTAGCACTGAAACTAGGCATCACCATAGAAGGACTCCCTGAAATGGCAAAGACTTCCCCCTCACCCTCTATCAGGGCCCAAGCCCTCACCATGATCGCAGTAACAGATCATAACACAGCCCTAGCTCTAGCAGCAAATATGGTCAATGACTCAGAGACAGAACCAGTCAATGCCGCACTCCGCATCATCAGTACAGCCAAAGGCCCAGAAGCAGAAGCAGCCATTATCAAAGCCACTACAGCGACAAACCACGCCATCCGCCAAAAAGCATGGATTTATTTAGGAAACCTTACATCCAATACATCCGCCAAACATATCGCCGCAGCCGTCAATGACCTTCTCTCCGACAAGGCCGACTTAGAATGTGCCATGGAAATTCTAAAATCCGCCTCTAAGCGTAAAGAACCTGTCGTAAAAACCGCTCATAAAGCCTATCAGCAAGCCATCAAAGGGAACTTTGATAAAGAATGGGAAATCGCCCTTTACGGAGGAGATCCCATCAAAGGAAGCAACATATTTCAATCCAACGGAGCAGCCCAGTGTATGCGGTGCCACTCCATCGGGCATGGCCATGGAGCTGGCGGCAATGCCGGGCCAAATCTAGCAGGCATCTTCCACCGGGGAGGGCACAAGCACCTCCTCGAATCCATGATCTCACCAAGTAAATCTATGGCAAACGGTTATGGTCTAGCATCCATCACATTCACCAACGACGCCACAGCCCAAGGCATAGTCATGAACGACACAAAGCACTTCATCGACGTCAAATTCGGGAACGACATAAAGCGCGTACAGCGTACAGACATCAAATCCCTAGACATGTCACCCTCAGCAATGCCCGACATGAAACCCATTCTGAACAAATCCCAATTACGTGATGTTGTTTCTTTCCTAGCGAACCAAAAACAACCAGAACAACACGATGAGGAAGAGGATGCTCCAGAAGACTTTGATCTAAACTCAATCAAGGCTAGCACCGAGACCATGACATCCGCTCAACGAGGGAAACAGCTCTACACCACCTGTGCTGCGTGCCATGGCCCAGAAGGTAAACCCCTCGTCCCCGTCTTTCCTCCACTCGCAGGATCAGAGTGGGTCAAAGGACCGAAAGAAAACCTAATCCGCATACAGCTCCGCGGAATAACAGGCCCAATCAAAGTAGCAGGGAAAGAGTACAATAGTGTCATGCCCCCCTCCACATTCGACGACCAACAAATCGCCGACGTCCTCAATTATGTCCGCTCCACCTTCGCACAGAAAACGGACGAAATCTCAGTACAGGAAGTCGCAGACATTCGTGCCAAAGAACAAAACAAGCCCATGCTTCGCGCCTCTGAACTAGTGCAGCCTTAAATAAAACCCCACACTTTCCTCCCAAAACCAACCACTCTTCAGGAACCGCGATCCTCAATAGAAATCTAAAATAAACTCTAGGCGAAACGAGTAGATCACGATAAGGAGAGAACTCAAATTAAACGACTTACACACGAAACAAAATCACTTCCATATGCAAGTCCTAGAAACCTCTGAAAGAATTCTTCATAGAACAGTTCAACAGAGGCTAGACGTATAAAAAATATAGTGTAATTTACAGCACATCAAGACACCGAATCATCTCATGAAACAAATTTCCATCACCCTAGCCGTTCTCTCCTCTTTATTCCTCCACGCTTCTGCAGATGAAGCATCTGTTGCCCGTGGAAAAGAGCT
Organism: uncultured Verrucomicrobiales bacterium; assembly: GCA_964561965.1. Classification (GTDB taxonomy): domain Bacteria; phylum Verrucomicrobiota; class Verrucomicrobiia; order Verrucomicrobiales; family Akkermansiaceae; genus Rubritalea. Next base: position 2,051 of record CAZLQY010000045.1, on the reverse strand, counting down.
TTATGACTCCCCAGGCCTCTGCACCACATGCCACCAGCCCAATGGCGCAGGTGTACCTGGAGCATTCCCTCCTCTAGCAGGATCAGAGTGGATCGATGGACCTGTAGAAAACTTGGTGAAAATCGTAAAATTCGGTCTCATGGGAGAAATCGAAGTAGCTGGAGCAAAATACAATACAGTCATGACACCAGCCCTCAAATTGGGGAAACCTCTTACTGATCAGGAAATCGCAGACGTCCTTAGCTATGTCTTAGTCACCTACGGAACAGATCAAAAACCTATCAGCGTAGACAAAGTCACAGAAATACTAAAAGGCGCAGAGGTGACAGGTATACTCCAGAGCAGTGCTCTAGAGAAACCAAGTAAGTAGTGACAACCCTGTAGTTTTCGCTGTAGTTTTTCTATCTTAAGGCGTGACGAATCAGCAGCGTATCACTATGGTGCGCCGCACCAACCGATATCACTATGATCAAGCGACTTCTTTCTATCTCCATTCTCTCAGCCTCATTCAGCACTGCAATAGCAGACGATGCAGTGCTTGAGCGTGGAAAAAAACTATATGACACCCCCGGCCTTTGCACCACCTGTCATCAACCTACAGGCGCTGGTGTACCTGGAGCATTCCCTCCACTTGCCGGCTCAGAGTGGGTCACAGGCCCCAAAGAAAATCTCGTCAACATTATTAAATACGGCCTTGTAGGAGAAATCGAAGTAGCTGGAGTCAAATACAACGGTGTGATGACACCAGCTCTCAATCTGGGCAAGCCAGTCTCCAATGAAGAAATTGCGGATGTCATTACCTACATTCGCCACCAATACGGTAATGGAGCCTCTGCAATGACTGCAGAAGAAGTAACAACAATACTGGCAGAAAGCGATCCAGTCTCTGGCATGTTTCAGTCCGCCAACCTATTAGACCCAAACACACCAGATGCCGACGATGCACCAGAAGCAGAAATAGAGCCATTGGATACGACCATCCAAAATGTAAAACCAGAAAAAGTAGGAGTCACCACCATTGGTCTCCTCCTCGCATCTCTCTGGGCATGTCTCTCAATCTTCCCAGGCATCACAGGCCTCGGCCGCGGATAAACTATCCTCTACTCAACATATCTATTTCAAAGCCTACACCCTACACAGTGTAGGCTTTTTTAGTGTCATTGAATTCTAGGAAATGAATTCCTCAAAATGCTTTATAAATAACAGACATTCAAAAGTAATGTCGACCATCTTGCCAAGATTACTAAACAGTGATATCATCTCACCGTTCCACCAATAATACAGTTCATTAGAAAATGACTCCCATTGAAAACCCACTTTTACTCACATTGCTTTCATTGACTGGAGCATTCGCAGGTCAAGTGGGTTTTGCCGTGATTCGGCGTAATCTGCAGGGTCTCAGAGACATGCACTATTGGCTGAACGATCCAAGCATTTGGCGAATGACTTCGGAACGTAACCTGCGACAACTAAGTAAGCTCTGCCTTCCCGGCCCTCTGATCTTGCTGGGAGGGTTGCCGCAGGCGCTCGCACTTGCCCTGTCGCTTACAACTTTGGCTATCGGGTTGTGTAGCTCTTGGTGGTATCTGATCATCCTGCCAGTCGTGTACGTTGGTGCGGAGGTCGTCTCATCTGCTGGATTGCGGTGTTTCGCTCGAGCCAGGCTGGAGCGGATAGCCAAAGAAATGCCCACTGAGAACCAGTCCTAAGAAGGCCATGAGAGCATCGACGACTGGTTTCCATCCCCAATCTTGGAGTAGCCCCATGAGTTTAACATATTGAATGAGCCTCGAATCGTGTTGGATAGCTCTCTGAGTCTCAGAGATTCATGATTCTATCGTTTTTCCTTTCAGAACGGGCACTAGAACCCAAAATGCGAACAAGGTAGTGCCACCGATCCGCTACCCAACGAGGCGTTAAGCGACTAACCCGCCACTTTGATCAGTCTGGCGAGAATAGATAGAACTATTCTGAGGAAAACGACCTTGTGAGGATTATGTGTAAAAAAAGGAACTTGATCTGACAGACGGTTAAAATCAGGCAGTAGCTAG
>CAZLQY010000044.1:0-23458 GCA_964561965.1 uncultured Verrucomicrobiales bacterium | reverse complement strand
GCTACTGCCTGATTTTAACCGTCTGTCAGATCAAGTTCCTTTTTTTACAATTTATGAGCAGCCATACAAGATTGAAATATTTAGATACTCCTCATGCTGGAATTTCATAGCTTGTCAAATTACAGAGTGCCCTATAGCTTCATCCTAACTTACATACTACCACAACAATGAAACTGTACTCTGTCACACAATCTAAAGGTTATACTCTCGTTGAGATCCTAGTCGTCATGGCTATTATTGGTACTTTAGCCGGAATCTCTGTACCTCTAGTGAATGGATTTTTAAACAGAGGGCGTGTGAGTTCCGCAGCTACCGTAGCATCTAGTATTCACACCGGTTTTACAGATTACTACAATGATTATAGCCGTTACCCTGGGAGTTCTGATCCTGACTCCCGGAATGGCGGAGCTGGGCGGGACGAAGATGGAATCCCTTTTGACAGTACAGAGGGAAATGAAATAGCCGCTATAGCTATAGGGCTTGACCAGCTCCAAAACCCAAAACAGAAAAATTATCTTACGACTCTCCCTTCTACGGATACACGCGCAAGACCTGGCTTATATTACAATAATCAGCCCAATACGCCAGACTTCACAATTTTCAGCCCTTGGGGGCAACCGTTTTTCATCCAGTTTGATCAAAATTATGATGGTGAGATAAGACCCTCTGTTTCAAAGAATCAAAAAATTGTGAAGGATATACCTATCATTGTTTGGACTCATGGCCCGGACAAAAATTTGGGGACGCAAGACGATGTGAAAACGTGGTAGTCCACTTCGGTCCAGATTCTATGCTGTTTCCTTATTTTACCTATTGCTCAACGCAAATTTTCTGACATCTTTTCGGCCTCTTATGAAATCAATCAAGACCGCCGTTGTTGGAGCCAGTGGGTATACAGGGATGGAGCTATTACGCTTACTTCTTCTCCACCCACACGCTGAACTCACCTGTGTGACATCACGTCAGTACGCAGGGAAGACGGTGGGTGAGGTGTTTCCTAGATTTGCCGCTGTACCTGGAGCTGAAGTACTCTTTATCGAGCCAGAAGCTCAAGCCATCGCGGATACTGGAGCTGAAATCGCGTTCTTAGCCCTCCCTCACGGAGTCGCCGCAGATTATGCGACGCATTTATTAGATCTTGATCTAAAGGTCATTGATCTAAGTGCCGACTTCCGAATCCACTCCCCTGCTGTCTATGAAGAATTCTATGGCGTAGCCCACCCCGCACCAGAACTGCTCAAAGAAGCTGTCTACGGGCTACCAGAAGTTCACGCAGAAGCGATTAAAAATGCTCGACTCATTGCCTCTCCAGGGTGCTACCCAACTAGCATTGAATTACCCCTTCTTCCATTATTAAGAGAAGGCCTTATTGATAGTCAAAGTATCGTCACCTGCTCAATGAGTGGCGTCAGTGGAGCAGGGAAAACAGCGAACACACTCTTTTCTTACTGTGAAGCGAACGAGAGCGTGCGTGCCTATAGCGTGCCCAGACATCGTCATCTCTCTGAAATCGAGCAAGAGCTAAGTCTAGCTGCTGGTGAGAAAGTCATCATTTCTTTCACACCGCATCTAGTCCCTACACACTGCGGCATATGCTCTACGACTAGCGCCAAACTAATTGGAGATCCATCTGCTGTGGATCAAGCTCTAAAGACAGCATACCAAGAGAAACCCTTCGTTCGGTTACTTGGTCAGGGAGGCTGTGCGGATACAAAGAATGTCACACGCACCAACTTTATCGACATCGGTTGGGATTACGATCCAAGGACAGGTCGAGTTATCCTCTTAAGTGCCGAGGATAACCTAGGAAAAGGAGCGGCCTCTCAGGGGGTGCAAAGCTTTAATCTCCTGTTTGACTTAGAGGAAACAACAGGCCTCCTTAACATCTAATCACCAATTTTCTGTATGTCTGAACCATTTCGTCAAATCACAGGAGGTGTCTGTGCGCCTAAAGGCTTCTTAGCTTCTGCAGTCAATGCAGGAATCAAGAATCCAGACGTCGACCGATTAGATCTTGCTCTGATTTATTCTGAAACACCTGCCATCTCTGTGGGCACCTTCACGACCAACCGTGTAAAGGCGGCTCCAGTGCGAGTTAGCCAAGCTCACTTAAGAGATGGAAATGTCCAAGCCCTGATCGCTAACAGCGGAAATGCGAACGCCTGTACTGGTGTACCTGGGGTGAAAGATGCTCGAATCAGTGCAAGAACCATTGGGAAACAATTAGGACTGAAGCAATCTCAAGTCGCTGTTTGCTCCACTGGTGTCATCGGCCTACCAATGCCGATGATGCGGATCAAACCCCTACTGGGTGAACTAGCAGAGGGCTTATCTGAGAAACGAGGAACTGATGTGGCGAAGGCCATTATGACGAGCGATACAACTCACAAAGAAATCGCCATTGTCATAGAGATCGATGGCAAACCCGTCACCATAGGAGCTTGTGCCAAAGGCGCGGGAATGATCTGCCCAAGTATGGCAACAATGCTATGCTTCATCACCACAGATGCCAATATTAGCAAAGCTGTGCTAGAGCAAGCCGTACAAGAATCTGTAGAAGGTTCCTTTAACAGAATCACTATCGATGGAGATATGAGTACCAACGATAGTGTCATCGTCCTCTCCAATGGACAAAGTGGAATACCTCGTATTCAGCGCAAGAGTAAAGCCTGCCGTCAATTTAGAGAAGCGCTTGATTTCGTCATGCTAGAAATGGCGACTGCTCTTGTACGTGATGGAGAAAGAGTCACCAAATTTGTCACAGTCGACATCAAAGGAGCAAGAACATACAACGATGCGAAAAAAGTAGCAGAAGCGGTTGCCAACTCCGCCTTAGTAAAGAGCTCCTGGAACGGTGAAGACCCAAACTGGGGAAGAATTATTCATGCCGTAGGCTATTCACGGGCTATGATTAGGGAAGAGCTGATCGATATTTATATCGAAAACAAAGCCGCTTGCCTCGGTGGCTTACAAGCAGACACCCCGATGAAACTACTCCGTAAAGCAGTGACCAAGGACGCGTTTAACATCACCATTGACTTACACCTAGGTGAAGCGAACTACACCGTCTATACTTCCGACATGTCACCAGAGTACATCGATTTCAATCGATCAGAATACGCATATTGGAAACAAGCCCGTAAAGACGGGTTAATTTAGATAAACGAACTGCGATACGGCAAAAGAAGCTGAAATCATCCCAGTTGACAACTTGACACTTGAACTCAGTATTCCTTTCTCCCAGTATCTCTCTATGAAATGGCTCGTCCTAGCTAGTACTACAATTCTCTCATGCTCTCTTCTTTCTTGCGTGCTCCCCTCACCCAGCATCACTGGTTTATCTAATCCCGCCACTGTTACATATCCTACAGCACGCCCCCACCCCACCAACAAAAATTACGTCATTATGCCATGGCGCCCACACAATGCTGTCGATGTGAAGAATTTTAAACCAGGTCAATTGGGACGTGATCCCTATACAGCGTTAGTTAATCCAAAAACAGGAAAACGCGATAACAATACTGGCAAGATCTTCCGTGTTCCCACCCCTCCAGTAGTTCAGGCTACAGCACCTTTGCAGAATTAAACACACTCTTTTTTCACAGGAAGACCCAGAGGTTCACATTACCTTAGGGTCTTTTTTCTTGTCCAGCTGTGGCACCGCAGCAGGCCGCTAAGTTTTCATTATGACTCATTGGCAATACAAACTCGCTCGAAACCTTCTTTTCAAACTAGAAGCAGAGCATGCCCACCACGTTTCTTTAGATATCCTTCGTCTCGCCGAGACACTGGGAATACTCCCCCTAACTGTAGGGGACATACCAAAGGTTTCTCCTGTGGAATGTATGGGCATTTCGTTTTCTAATCCTGTAGGCCTTGCCGCAGGGTTAGATAAAGAAGGAAATACAATCGATGCACTGGGCCGATTAGGTTTTGGATTTGTAGAAATTGGGACAATTACACCTGTTCCTCAGCCAGGAAATCCTCAACCCCGCCTATTTCGTATGATCGAGAATGAAGCGATCATCAACCGGATGGGGTTCAACAATTGTGGTATCGTAAACGGTGCGAACAATGTCCGTTCTTCGAAAACATTTCAGGGCGTAGTCGGTTTTAACATTGGTAAAAATAAAGTGACACCAAATGAACATGCTATTGATGACTACCTAGCAGCATTGCGCGGTTGCTGGGGCGTAGCTGACTATGTCACCGTGAATATTTCATCGCCTAACACACCTGGACTACGTGATTTACAGGCAGCTGACGATACAGCTCGTCTTCTCGAAGAACTTAAAAAAGAACAAGAAAAACTCACTGAGGAATCAGGCATTTCCATGCCTATCGCGCTGAAAGTAGCGCCAGACATGGGAGAACAACAAATCGCAGATCTTTCTAAGGTCTTTCTCAACGGTGGATTAGAAGGCCTTATTGCCACAAATACAACGATTGATCGTCAATCCGTCCAAGGCCACCGCTATACGGATGAAGCAGGCGGATTATCTGGGCGGCCTGTCACAAAGCGCTCCACTGAAGTCATCGCCGCATTCCACAGTCATCTCGGTGAGAACATCCCTATCATTGGAGTAGGTGGAATCATGACAGCAGAGGATGCGATGGATAAGCTGCATGCAGGAGCAAAGCTAATACAGCTTTACACAGGCTTTATCTACCACGGTCCACCTCTTATTCGTGACATTTTGCTCAAGCTACAATCACAATAAGCTTCCCAAAGTTTACCAAACACATGTTGCCAAACCACTTCAAACGCTTCTGCGTCTGATTTCGTAGATTAGACAATTCGTATCACTTTTCATAGTACAACGCACTTTCATGCGTACAATACAAACACACCCGATTCAGCCTATAGACCTTAAGCATAGAGAGTCCCATGGTGAGAGGCAACGCCTTGGGCTTATAGAAAGCTCTGAACTTCCTTTTCTGTAAGCTCTCTCACGCCTCCCTCCTCTAAATCACCTAGGTCAATACAGCCTACTTTTAATCGCTGAAGACTAGCTACTTTATTCCCACAAGCTCCGAACATACGCTTTACCTGGTGGTAACGCCCCTCCGTTAGCGTTAGAACTGCCTCATGATTTCCCAATACTTCCAGTTTTGCAGGGAGTGTTAGTTTTGAGCTATCACGTAGCAAGAGGCCTTCTTGAAACTGGGTCACTAGAGAATGGTGAATAGGGTCGACTGTTTTCACTCGATACACCTTAGCGCATTCATGCTTGGGTGAAGTGACTCGGTGGGACCACTGACCGTCGCTTGTAAGAAGAACCACACCTGTTGTGTCTTTATCTAGACGCCCAGCGATATGAAGTTTCTTATGGGAAAGACCATCGACCATGTCTAACACTGTTTCTTGTTCCTCATCTTCTGTCGCACAGATTACACCGGCTGGTTTGTGATAGACGAAGTAGGCTTCTCCTTGATCTGATATCACCTCTCCATTGACACAGACTTCATCGGTACTGAGAACCTTTCGCCCTTGATCCTTTAAGACGTTACCATTCACCGTCACTCTTCCACTTTTTATCGCCATTTTAGCTAAAGATCGAGTGGCCGCGGTGTGGAGGGAAATGTATTTATCAAGTCGCATAAAAGTAAAGGGATTGTCTCAGTCCTCTCAGTAAGGTCACGCCAATTTTCAGGTATTTTCACCAGAACATACAAACCATAGACCCATTTCGTGGCATGCAGCGTTCAGCATGGCTCAGGCCCTTACTCACCAAATTGAGTTTCAGCCAGTAATCGATAGGTGCCATTCTGCGCCATGAGTTCCGTATGAGTTCCATTCTCCTCTATTTTAGCGTCATTAAGGACGAGAATGCGGTCCGCATCTTTTACTGTGCTTAAGCGGTGAGCAATAATGAGGGACGTGCGCCCCTTCATCAGTTCATCAAGAGCTTCTTGCACCAGCCGTTCACTCTCCGTATCCAGAGCGCTAGTGGCTTCATCTAACAACAATATTTTAGGGTCTGCTAAAATGGCTCTAGCAATCGCAATGCGCTGACGTTGACCTCCTGAAAGTTTGATACCTCTCGGCCCTACTAGGGTTTCAAAGCCTTCAGGGAATGCTAAGATGAATTCTAGGGCATTGGCCTTCTTCGCAGCAGCTTCGATTTCTTCTTTACTAGCAGACGGGTTGCCATAACCGATATTTTCTCCAATAGTGCCACCAAATAGCAATACTTCTTGTGGTACTAACGCAATCGCATTTCTGACAGGCTGCATACCGATATCAGTGATACTTTGACCATCAAATAAGAGGGACCCTTTCTGTTGTTGATAAAAACCAAGTAAGAGTGAGAAGACGGTAGACTTCCCTCCTCCACTGGGACCAACGAGAGCGACCCTTTCTCCTTCAGCTACTGAGAAGCTTACTTCATGTAACACGGTTACATCTGGTCGTGATTCGTAACGGAAGGATAACTGATCGGCCTCAATCGCACCTGTCAGGTTCACACTGCCTAACTTATCTCCTAATGAGCATTCTTCCGATTCTGCAATTAATTCCTTAATACGCTCTGTCGCGCCGGCAGTTTTCTGTAACTGGCTCATAATCTCAGGGAAAGCGCCCATGGATCCCCCCACAAATACGGAGAATAATATAAACATCGTGAACTGATCTTCCGAGATTTCACCACTCACGAGCATCTTAGCCCCAAACCAAGTCACCACTGCAATTGTCCCAAAAAGCACAAAGATAATGAAGCTGATAAAGGCTGCACGAGCTTGCGCACCGCGCAGCGTCACGCCTAAGTATCGTGCAAGAGCTTCTTCGTAACGGTGTTGTTCAAAGTCTTCATTGGTAAAGGCCTTCACATCGACGATGGATTGCACAGATTCTTCTACCACCACTTGGCTATCTGCTAGGGCATCTTGGCTATCCTTTGAAAACCCTTTAATTCGGCTACCAAAGATAGCAACGAGAGTCACAACTACAGGAATGCAAAGCAGCATAATCAAAGAAAGCTTCACAGAACAAATAAAGATAGCGACTAATCCTCCTATTAGAATGACTGTGGTGCGTGCGAATTGAGGGACAGTGGTGATCAATGTCTCTCTCATAATCCCTAGATCCGCCGCTAAACGGCTACTAATTTCACCTGATCGATGTTCTAAAAAATAACTCATCGGTAAGCGCACCATATGAGAAAACACCTTTTTACGAATATCGTTTAAGGCCGACTCACCAGCTTTAATAAAGCCGCGCACTCGCCAATAACTGATAAAAGCTTGTAGAGCAAGAATACACAGAAGCTGGATCACCACGCCATCCACTTGAGATGCGATTTCATCCAAATCGAGAGCAGCAGAACTGATCGCACTACTCGTTCCCCCAATCAACTTCGCCAGGAAGTAGGGGAAAGATAAGGAAAGCCCAGCTGTAACAAATAGCGCAATTAATGAAGGAATAAAGATCCCCTTATAGTCCCCCATGTATCCATATAAGCCCAATGCCTCACGGAGGCTCTGCCCCGACTTACCCTTTTCTCTCTTCGCCATAATTAATTTTCAGAAATCATTTAAATCATACCACTCTCCAACATTGGGCCATTCTTAAATGTTTGGTCCATATCGAGAGCTGGTGAATTATCTTGCCCATGTGCCACCACTTTTGCCGGCACGCCAGCTACAGTGCAGTGCTCAGCCACATCGTCAAGCACGACGCTGCCTGCACCCACTTTTGCGCAGCGGCCAATTTCCACACGCCCCAATATCTTCGCCCCTGCACCGATTAGAACTCCGCTGCGGACAATGGGATGGCGCTTTCCTTGTTCCTTTCCCGTGCCACCCAATGTTACCTCGTGTAAGATGGAGACATTATCCTCTATAATGGATGTCTCACCCACAACAAAGCTCGTGGCGTGATCGAGCAGAATACCACAGCCGATTTTAGCGGCTGGGTGGATGTCTACACCAAATACCTCACTAGCAATACTCTGAAAGTACAGCGCTAAAGACCGGCGATTAGAGTGCCAGAGGTGATGAGATACCCGATACGTGCTGATTGCGAGAAACCCTTTGAAAAAAAACAAAGGTTCTAAAATTAACTGACAAGCAGGATCTCTTTCCTTTATTGCCAGCATATCGTGTAACGCACTTTTAGTCAGTTGCGCATTCTCAGCAAAGATCTCCTTTAACAGAGGCTCTAGCTCATCACGCCCCATATCCTCTCTCGCTAATTTACGAGCTAAACGGCTAGCAATGGCTGATCCTAAGCACGGCTGATTTAAGACCACATCATAAAGCAATCCCTTTAACTGGGGCTCATTTTCCGATAATTCTAAAACAGATTGTTTTAGTTCTTTCCACTCTTTTTCTACGTCAATATCCTGTGACTGACAGAGATTAAGAAAATTCGTGCTAGCAGAGTTCGGATTGTAGTGTAAATCATTCATACGTGAGAGTTTCCCAAAAATTAGAATATGCCTGCCGTGCGATGGCACAATTAGCCAAACAGGATGCTGCTGGAACTATTACACGGCTTGAGGAGATAGCGCAACGTGAAGCTGTGTCTGCAAACTTTTTAGTTCAAATACTCAATGATCTTCGCCGTGCAGGACTCATTGTCAGTAAAAGAGGTAAACTGGGTGGCTACCACCTAGGCCGAACTCAAGATGACATCACATTATTCGATATTGTTCATGCTGTAGAGCCATCTATTCTGGTTCCTTCCTCTACAACAGACGGAGAATCGGGCCAATCCACCGCCACTGCCTGGGAAAAAGTCTCTAACTCCTTAAGTACTTCGCTAAAGTCCATCAAGCTAAGGGAACTGACAGGAGAATCCGAGAACCCAATGTTTTATATCTAACCCCCACCTTACCCCCTCCTTTAAACCTTACCCCCTCCTTTAAAATACCTTCCTATTTCATCTCTTGAGCGCTTCATTCCCGCCCCTTTTGGCATTTATAAGGTCATGTGAGTGAATGGAGACACAGGAATCACCATATGGCGATCTCCTGGAAAAGTGTTCCCTCATCGTGAAAAAAGTAAATCCGCTCTTTTTACTTCAAATTTAAAAATTCTCGCTTGAATATCTATGATTCTGACATACAAGCGCCCACCACATATTTACTGATATGGCAAATTCACTTAAAATAGCACTACCAAAAGGTTCCCTACAGGAGCCAACTATTAAGCTCCTCAAGCAGGCGGGTTACAATGTGCATATGTCTGATCGTGGATTGCGACCATCCTCTGATGACTCTGATTTGGATATTTACCTTATCCGTGCCCAAGAAATTGGCCGTTACATTGATTCAGGCTTCATTGACTGTGGTATTACAGGTTTAGATTGGGCTCATGAGAATGGTGCTGAGTTAATTGACTTAGCAGAGCTCCCATACTCACGTGCCACCACGCGCCCTACAAAATGGGTGCTCGTCGTTCCCGAGGACTCACCGATTAAGAATGTGAAAGATCTCGAAGGAAAGCGCATTGCTACAGAGGGCATAGGCATCACCGAGCGTTATCTCGAAGCAAACGGTGTAAAAGCCGAGATCGAGTTTTCTTGGGGGGCAACCGAAGTAAAAGTCCCCGATTTAGTTGACGCTATTGTAGACGTCACTGAAACAGGCTCCTCCATTCGGGCCAATAACCTCCGTATTGTTGATACACTACTCACCTCTTTCCCACACTTTTACTCCAGCCCTGAAGCGCATAAAGATGAATTCAAGCGTGGAAAAATGGAACGTATGGTCTTGATGCTTAAGGCCGCACTCAATGCACGTGGTAAAGTCGGCCTCAAAATGAATTTACCTGAAACCGCTTTACCTCAAGTCCTAGAGACTCTTCCTTGCCTTCGCCGCCCTACTGTCTCTCAACTTGCTGAAGATGGCTGGCTCGCAGTGGAAACAGTCGTGGAAGAAAGCGAAATCCGCCTACTCATCCCCGACTTAAAAGATCTAGGAGCAGAAGGCATCATCGAATACGGGTTAAGCAAACTCGTTCACTAATTTTATCTAACCGCAACCAATAACAAATTATGGGTAACCTAAAGAAACGCCGTAAGGCTAAAATCACAAAGCACAAGCGCCGCAAGCGTTTGAAGGCGAATCGTCATAAGAAGCGTATTCGTTAATCGTCTTGGTAACAGGACGTTTCGGAGTTTACCTCACAAGTTACACTTCGGCTGAAAAAGAGATATGGATTTTTTTCCGTATCTCTTTTTTCTTTTATCCCTTCCATTGATTAGTAAAGTTCTCACATGATACGGTTTGTTACGGCGTTATTTCTATTTCTTACGATACCCACTATTTTAGCGGAACCAAAGACAGCTGCAGAAATCTACTTTGATCAATACGTAGATAGCGGCACATTAATCAGTCCTGAAGAAGCAGCAGAACAATTAAAACAGAAGCAAGCTGCTGAAGCTGCTCAATTAGCTGCCGAAGAAGCTGCTCTTGCTGAGGAAGAACGCCTCGAAGCAAATAAACTCAAACTATCTGATATCGAGAAATCATTACCGCAGCTAGAAGGCTTCGGTTTAGATAAATTAATCGATAAAATTGCCTCTAATTCAGAGAATGTTGAAAATGCCGAGGATTCTGAGTCAGCAAGAGCAGCAAAGGAACTAGAGCTAAAGATTCTTGAGCAAATTAAAAAGAAACCTCTGATCTTTGTCGGATTTGGCCTCTTATTCATTAGTTTCATCACCTGGGCCATTTCCCATATTATCCTGATTGTACGAGGTTTCGAGGAAGCTGTTGGTTGGGGGCTCGCTGTCTTGTTTATTCCCTTAGCTGGCTTTATTTACTGCTGTATGAGGCTAAAGAAAATGAAGGCTGTCATTCTTGTTTTCAGCCTTGCTGTCATCTTTCTTATCACAGGCTTCGTTCTCATCTATATTAGTATCGACCCTGAATTAAAAGAAAGTTTACAGGAGCTCGAAGCGATTAACTTTGGAACCACAGCTAAATTGCTCGAATCCACTAACATCGTGAACTGTTAAATAAAGCCACAAAGAACAGCTTACTGAATAGTCGATGCCATCCTAACAGCACGATGAAAGGTTGTGCCATATCGCCTCCTAAAGGATCACGATTCTTTAGCGAACCATTCGGTAATTGATTGAGCCGTTTTTGGCCCTATTCCTTCCACGGTCATTAATTCAGCCATTGACGCTTTCTTCAGATCTTTGACGGATTTAAATTGTTGTAACAGCAGCAGTTTCCTCTTCTGAGTCATTCCTGGGCAGTCATCTAAAATACTTTCTTTGATGCGCTTACGTAATAATAGCTCATTGTAATTATTAGCATAGCGGTGCGCTTCATCACGTATTCTCTGCATAAGCTTTAGAGCTCCAGTAGAATGATCCAATAAAAGGGGACAAGATTCATTGGGAAAAAATATTTCTTCTTGTTGTTTCGCTAGTCCAACAATCGGCAAATGATGGAGCCCTAATTGCCTAAGCTCCTTATAAGCCGAAGAGAGCTGCCCTTTCCCTCCATCTACAACCACTAGATTCGGGAGTAAAATTGGGCACTTCCCCTCACGCCCTAGTGCCCAGAGCTGTTCTGTCAGAGTATGCTCCTCAAAGTCAAATTCAGGATTCGCGCGCTTGGCTTCTTGAATAATGCGAGAATAACGCCTCCGAACAACTTCAGCCATACTAGCAAAGTCATCCTGCCCTGAGACTGTTTTAATACGATAACGTCTATAATTTTTATTATTTGGAACCCCTTCGGAAAACCGCACCATTGAGGCGACAATATGATTGGAAGAAACATTAGAAATATCAAAGCATTCGACGGTTTCTGGAGCCGCTTCTAACTGCAATCGACGACCCAATTCTTCTAAATCCTCTAGTGGTTTCACCGTACTTGGGACTCCCTTTCCACGTCTAAATTGTCGCGTTGGGTTCAGAGCATTTTCTAAATGAGTAATGATATCTCGAATTTTCCCAGCCAATTCAAAATTTAGCTGTTCCGCTGCTTTAGTCATCTCCTCCTTCAATCCGTTCAGGCGAGCTCGTTTCCCCTTCCCTTCAAGGATATCACAAGCCTCCATAACCTTCTGATTATAGTCCTCTTCCGTGATTTGAGCAATACAAGGAGCGGAGCAATTGCGAATTAAATCATCATGGCAGTGTTTATAATCCTGCTCTGTGGGTACCTTTCCTTTGCAACTTCTTATCCCAAATTCACGATTCAGCCATTCTACTGTCGCTTTAATCGCCCCAGAATCCGCAAATGGGCCAAAATACTTAGCGCCATCTTCTTTTCTTAATCGCGTGGTGGTGAACCTTGGCCAAGGATCCTGCAACTGGATGCGTACAAGCATAAACCTCTTATCATCCCTAAAGCTAATATTATAGCGCGGGCGATATTGTTTGATCAGTTTACTCTCTAGAATAAGAGCTTCAGGTTCATTACGAACTTCGTAGACATCAAAATCCCAAATGGATGCAATCAATGCGCGAGTTTTTGGGTCTGCCTTTTGGCGCTTAGATGGCATGAAATAAGAGCTTACCCTTCGCTTCAGGTCTTTAGCCTTTCCCACATAAATCGTTTCACCAAAACGATCCTTCATCAGGTAGACCCCTGGTCTATGAGGGAGTTGACGAACTTTTAGTTTTAGATCTGGACGGGAATCGCTCATGAATGCTATTTTTTTAGCAGATTTATCCCCGCTAGTGCCGCTCTATATAATGGAAATGAATCAAGCAATCAACAATCTCTGAGAAAAACCGAGTGGAAACGACGTTTTTAAAGCCCTAAGCCTTGCTTGCTTGCTGATCCCGCCTACACTCCACCAATACAACTTTTCGATATGAAGCCAATTCCTATAGCTGCCCTATTTTTGTCATCTGTCTCGTTCGCTGCCAGCGCCGAAACAAGCGCTGAGGTAACAGCCGACAGCGCCCTCTCCATTCTCCAAAAGGGAGGTATGGCTATGTATCCCTTGGCTGCCCTTTCTGTCGTGACTTTAATTCTTGTCTTTCTCTACTTTCTGACAATACGCCGCGGCACAGTTGTCAGTGATAAGTTCATGAATGCAGCGGAAGCTCTCATTCGAAAGCGTGATTATCTAGGGCTAGTGGCTCAATGCAATAGACAAAACGAATCTATTTCTCATGTGGCAGAAAAAGCCCTCGATTTTATGACGAAAAATTCTGGAGTTTCCTTCGCCGAAGTTCGTGAAGTCGCCGAGGCCGAGGGCTCAAGACAAGCCGGTATACTCACGCAACGAATCAGTTACCTTTCCGATATCGGCTCCATTGCACCAATGATAGGGCTGCTTGGGACGGTCATAGGAATGATCAAAGCATTTCTCACGATCTCTAATGGCACGAATCAGGGCGTGAAGCAGCTCGTACTAGCAGAGAATGTCTCTGAAGCACTCATCACTACAGCGACCGGCCTAGTCATCGGCATCGTTGCAATGATCTTCTACTCCGTATTCCGCGGCCGTGTCCAAAAATACATTGCAGAACTCGAAGCTGCAGCGACGCACTTAATGGCCCTCTTAGCCGCTCAGTATAAACGAAGCGGAGGATCGACTCCTAAGCCCGTCTACAATCAACAGCCTACGATACAAGAAGACTTTGCCGTACTTCCATCCCAAGAGGAACAGAATCCAGCCTACACGAACCCAGCTGGAACCCCTGCACCACTAGACGAGCGAAACAGAGACATCCGAGGAATCTAAATGCGCTTTCATTCACCAGAACCACAGTCTGCAGGCTTTCAGCTAGCACCGATGATTGATATCGTCTTCTTGCTACTTATCTTCTTCATTGTCGAATGGAAGTATACTCAGGACGAAACGGAAATTGAAATTTCCGTACCCACAGCAGAAGAGGGATCTCCAGCTGTTCAAGCCATCTCTGAAATCTTTATTAACGTATCCACTACAGGAGAAATCAGAGTCTCTCGCGACGTCCTCAGCCACGATCAACTACAAACCAAATTAGCCAATATTGTAAGAGTCCATAAAAACCAACCTGTCAGAATTCGTGGTGATAAAGAAACAGACTTTCAGACCATTGTTCAAGTACTGGACACATGCCGTAAAGCTGGGATATGGAACGTAAGCTTCGCCACAAAAGCGCAAGAAACCAATTAGAACTCGATCCTATGAGATATCTTATCATATTCACTTCCATTACTCTGGCTTTTATTGAGGTTTCACAGATTCAAGCCCAGAGCAAAGCTCTCATCGTTAATCCAGCAGAAGATTACTATGAACGGTGTAAGCAGATTTACGACTCAGCGATTGGAAGCAAAGATCCCCGCCTCAAAAGACAATATTTAAGGCAGGCAACCGGGTATTTCGAGGATTACTTAAAGCAATACCCCAATCATGAGAACACTCAGGCAGCAAAGTATTACATAGGTGAGAGCTATTATCTACTGGGAGATTTACGCTCCGCAAAGCGTTACTTATTGAACATCATCAACCAATACCAGCACGGCAGATTTGTCGCAGCAGCATCACACCGTCTTGCCTATGACGCGTATTCTCAAAAAAACTATGCCGAAGCAGCTCCTCTTTTCGAGAAAACAGCGATTAATGCTCAACGCCCCGAGGATAAAGAGCGTGGGCGCTATCTACAGGCTCAATCTCTCCTCCATCTTAATCAAAACGATAAAGCTCTCAGTTCCCTCCAATTCATTCTAAAAGAACGTAATGTCCAAGGATCCTATTTTTATAGATCACAACTACAAGCCGCTCATATCTACCGAGTTAAAAAGAACTACTCGAAAGCTCTTGAACTCTACACAGAGCTAACTAGGGCGAATTTAGAGGAATCCCTGCATGCAGAAGCTTCTCTGAATGCAGGGCTCTGTTCCGCGCAGCTGAATCAACCGGAACGTGCAGAAACATTCTACAAAGCTGTGCTGAACTCCAAGCACTCCATCTTTAAACCTCAAGCACAAGTTTCTCTTCTCAGTGCATACTATGATCAGGGCCTATATGATAAAGTTCTTCAATTAGTCCTTCGAGAAAGGATTTCCTTAACTGGAGACCTCCTAGCCCAGCGCAGCTTGATCGTCGGGCTTTGTTACATGCAAAAGAAAAGCTATTATGAAGCGAGTAAATCCTTTAAAATCGTTGAATCCGTAGCACCAGGGTCAGATTCAGGCTTCGAGGCTGGCTACCGGAGACTCTTGTGCCACTACAATTTAAAACGCTCCTCTATTCCCTTTCACACAGATGAATTCGTTGCCAATTATGCCGTCGGCCGAGGAGGGCACAAATACATTCATCAAGCATTATTAATGAAGGCTGAAACTCTTTATGAAGAGAAAAAATATGTAGAAGCAGTAGAAGTCTATAATGCCATTAAGCCTGAAATCATTTCCGAAGCGAATCGACCATCACTGTTATTCAAGAAAGGTTGGACTCTCTCAGAAACGGGTAATTTTGATAACGCCACAGTCAGTTTTAGTAAATTTATTACAACATATCCAGAGGACCCCAGAATACAGAATGCGAGAACCATGCGCGGCCAAGCCTACATGGCACTTGGCGATAGAGCCAATGCGCTAAAAGACTTTGACACCATCATTGAGCAAGAACCAGCCAGTGAATTTGGAGCCATAGCCCTCCAGAGCAGTGCAAAACTCAAAAAAGAGTCTCAGAACTACGTCGATATGATCCGGCGCTACGAGCTCCTACTAGCAAAGCACCCTAAGTTAGATCAAAAAGTCCTAGGTAACGCAAAATATTGGGTAGGGTGGGGTTATTTCCAACAACAGGAATTCTCAAAAACAATCAGGCCATTACAAGAAGCTGTTGATATCGACTCTGAGGCCTACGGAAAGCCTGCTTCTCTCCTCCTCGTACTCTGTCACTACTCACTCAAAGATGCCGAATCGTTAAAGAAAGCCTGCCTTGTCGCCACAGACCATAATATCACCAATAAAATCCCTCTCAGTGTCTTCCGCTGGTTAGGCAGCCAATGCTATAGCGCAGGTCAATACAAAGAAGCAGACCTCTACCTATCTCTGGGAGTAACCCCAACAAACCCTAGACAAACCCCTAAAATATTCTGGCGATTACTCAGTAAGGCACGTGTTAAATCCGAACAACCCGAAAAAGCACTGGAAGCGATTACTCACTTCTTAGCAGTAGAAGACGATCAAGCCCTCATCGCCGATAGTTTACTCGATAAGGCGACCTCTCTTTACGCAACCGATCAGCTAGTAGAATCGAAAGAAGCAGCTAGCTTAGCCATGGACATGAACCCTCAGGGGCGGCTAAAGGCTGGCTTAAGAATGGTTCTAGGTGACATAGCCTTCCAAGCAGAAGACTATGAAACAGCGGCCAAAGAGTACGTCATCTTATCAAACTTTGATGCGGACCAGACGTTACAACCACGAGCGATCAAAGGGGCCGCTAAAGCTCTCGAAAAACTAGGAAACTTATCTGAATCTAATCGTTATCAAGCCATGTTGACGGAGAAATTCCCTGAAATTTTATCGCAGTAATCTTCACCGGCATCACTTCTAAAATGTCTTTTTTAAAACATATGAGATTGGTGCTTGCCGCAGTATCCGCTTCCACGTTGGATAACTTCCGCTAAGTCATAGCATAATTACAGATTCTAGTATGAGCCTACGTAAGCAGCTAAACGAAATTTTCCCTTCTATTCTTCCAGCAAATCCTAAAGACTCCATCAAGGGGACTGAGCTGATTCGCCTAGTAAGAATGCGCTTAGATGGCAACTATTCTGATGCATCCTTGCGCTATCATTTTTCGATCATGTCCTGCGATGCTTCCTCCTCAATTGCCAAGGTGGAAAAAGGTCAAGGCTACTACCGCCGCACCGCTCCAATCCCAGCCCTTGCAGGAGCTCAAGAGCTCATTTCTATGACGCAGGGCAGGCTGGATGATTTAACGAATTGTGATCCAGAAGCCATAGACTCTGCTATGATGCGGATTAAGAAATTTCGCGCCATCGTCAACCGGTGGTGTGAAATAAACGGCCAATACCCCTTTGCATTTAAAGAACCCTTCCAAGCTAAAGCGCCAATAGGCAACTTATGGAAATTTCCAGAAATGGCTCTCGTCGATTGGCAAGGAGCGATAGAGGGTGAAGACAACTCACCGCTCTTCGGGCTAAAGCAACAACTAGGCCTGCCACCCTTTCGCCTATCCTCATTACGTCTAAGAATTTTACCGACGCATCACAGCTTCAGAGAAGACTTTTTTCAGACCCTTAGCGCATCGAGCTGGGCTCAGGGCGGTGAACTCTTTTACGCCTCTAGCGTAGAAGACGAAGCCTTAGCGGATGCCTTTCGTAAACTGAATGCTCTCTTTGGAATCGGAGTCACCACCTTTGGTCTCTCCGCAGACGGTCTGGATGACCTCCCCCGCCCTGCCAATATTCTCAATGCGCACCCCAGAGAAACAGAAGCATTGATGGAGCGCCTAGAGATTACTAAAATCGCAGCGCCAAAATTTCGCGATCATATCGACTGGAATGCCATAAACTCCATTCGCAGTGATAGTAATGAAATTAACGATCTCTTCCAATGGCTCGCAGAATCCATCCAACAAGGCCGCCCATCTTCACTTTCCCTCTAAAGGGAACACCCATTTCTAGATTTTCGATACTTAACTAATGCCTAAACGACCTGAACGAACTAGTGGCTCTGTCGCCATGGATGATTATTTAGAGCAAATCTATACTCTTATCGACGAAAAAGGCTATGCGAGGCCTATCGACATCTCTAACAATTTAGGCATATCGCAGGCAAGTGTCACTAATATGCTGAAACGGCTCGATACGGAAGGCCTTGTCCGTCACATCAAGTATCGAGGAACAACGTTGACAGAACTTGGTAGCCAAATCGCTAGTGCCATTATTCGCCGGCATGAAACTCTGACAGAGTTCTTGAGTTTATTTAAAATCGATGAGGATACCATCTACCGCGATGTAGAAGGCATGGAGCACCATGTCTCCAAGGCCACATTAGGCGTCATCGAGGCCCTGACGGAAGAATTAAAGAGCAATCCTTCCTTACTTGAAAAAATCTCCTCCCAGCTACCGGAGCATTAAGAGCCTCTCCGCTCATTTACGCATTCCACGTTCTACTACGCCACTTTCTCTACTTCGTATTAGAGTCGTGTTTTACTTTTGGTATTTGTAATTCTTCTTCCACTTGAAATGGATTACCAGAGCCGTATGAAGTATCTGAGCGGCCACTTCTATCGACCTGCTTGATCAGAAACCAAATCGCTATCGCCAACATCAGAGAGGCCAGTTTCGCTATCCAGTTTCTCCTGAATATCTTTTGTAATTTCATGATTATTCTCTCCTTCTTCCACTTTTTCTGTTGGCAAGAAAATATCTTCCATTCTCTCGCGAAGCTCTTGTTTCGATAAATTACGCTGAAGTTCTCCATCTAAACATAGTGAGATACTTCCCGTTTCTTCACTGACAACGATAACGACTGCATCTGTTATTTCTGTCAACCCAATAGCCGCTCGGTGCCGCAGCCCCGTAGAGCGATCTGCGATTTCCTTTCTGCTGACAGGGAAAACACAACCTGCGCCAGCAATACGCCCTTGTGCTAAAATCATCCCTCCATCATGTAGAGCTGTCTTATGGAAGAAAATAGTAAGAGCCAGCTCAGCAGAGAATTCTCCATCAATTTCAACTCCGGTTTCAAGATGCTCCTTTAGACTAATCGAGCGCTGGATAGCAAATAAAGCTCCTATTCTTTTATTGGAGAGCTTGACCGTCGCATCCACAAAACTCTCCATAAATTCGAGGCGCTCCGTGGTAGAAAAAGAAAACAAGCGGCTACTCCCTAATCGAGCAAGTGCACTACGCAATTCTGGCTGGAAAATAACAACAAGCACAAACGCGAGTAATAGACTGGAACGCGTAACAATCCAGCCAATCACCTCTAACCGTGCTAAGTATGCCGCTAAGGTCACCACAATGATAATCGCTAGTAATCCCACTAACACTCTGGCCCCACGAGTGGCGCGAAATACGCGATAGAGTTGATAGATACCGATCCAAAGAATCAGTACCTCCAAAACATCTCGCCAGTGTTGTAGAAGATCCATAACCAGAGGCATCGTATCTCGTCGCCTCTGCGAGGAAAAGCATTTTTCCGAAGTTCGGCAACCTCAGGATTATATTTTAAAATATTTCAAGAATAGGGCTTGAGCTTCAAGAGATCCAATCCTCCTACTTTCTTGAGAGATTCAACAAAGCTCTTTATCAAATCTCTCAACAGGAATCCCGTTTTTCCTTGTGAAACATAAGGCTTCTGTGTCTGTTTACTATCAGTCAATCACTCACTCTTTACACGCCAGTTATGAGATATTTATCCTACGTTTTTACACTGATAGCAATGACCCTTAGTTGTTCTCTCCCCATTATTGCTCAGGAACCCACACTTCAACCAATTACGGAAGCAATCGTTAGTGCAGAAAAGCCAATAGAGGAAGCTGCTAATAAGCCCTCTCTGGATGAATTAATTAATGAAAAAGTAAAACCTGCGACAACGATAGCAAGTGACATTGTTTTCGTAAAAGCCTTTCAGTACCAAGGGAAAGACGTCCCCTTCTTATTAATTTGGTTACTTATAGGTGGTATCATTTTCACTGTTTATTTTAAATTCGTAAACCTACGCTTCATCCCCCTAGCCATTCGCACTGTCAGA
Organism: uncultured Verrucomicrobiales bacterium; assembly: GCA_964561965.1. Taxonomy (GTDB): domain Bacteria; phylum Verrucomicrobiota; class Verrucomicrobiia; order Verrucomicrobiales; family Akkermansiaceae; genus Rubritalea. The sequence goes on along the minus strand of CAZLQY010000044.1, from coordinate 3,815 downwards.
GGGAAATACACCTCAGCGGATGATCCAGGAGAAATCACACATTTCCAAGCTCTCACAGCAGCCCTCTCAGCCACTGTCGGTTTAGGGAATATTGCAGGTGTCGCAGTAGCTATTTCCATTGGTGGGCCTGGTGCAGCGTTTTGGATGGTCATTATGGGGTTCTTAGGAATGAGTACTAAGTTTGCCGAATGCACCCTTGGTGTGAAATACCGTGACATTGATGCAGATGGAAAAGTCAGTGGAGGCCCCATGCGCTATATGCGAAAAGGATTTGCCGAGCTAGGCTTAGCCCCGGTAGGGAAAATCCTCGCAGCCCTCTTCGCCTTCTTATGTATTGGAGCAACAATCGGAGCTGGAAATATGTTTCAAGTCAACCAAGTCTGTGACCAGCTCATCACAGTGACAGGGGGAGACAGCTCTATTTTTGCTGAGAAACGATGGATCTTTGGCCTGATTATTGCAGCAGTGGTTGCTATTGTCATTCTCGGGGGCATCACTCGCATCGCCGCAGTCACCTCACGTATTGTCCCCATTATGTGTGGTGTCTATATTTTAGGAGCCTTAGCCATTATTCTATCTCACCTAAATGAATTACCCGGGGCTGTTACCCTCATAGTCTCGGAAGCCTTTGCTCCTCAAGCTTATGTTGGAGGCATCATTGGCGCATTGATTCAAGGGATCAAACGAGGCACCTTTTCCAACGAAGCAGGCATCGGATCAGCCCCCATTGCCCACGCCGCAGTAAAGACTAGAAAACCAGCAAGTGAGGGCCTCGTTGCACTCCTAGAGCCATTTACCGACACGATTTTAGTTTGCTCCCTTACTGCTATCGTTATTGTTATCACGGGAACTTATGGAGCTGATTATAATGACAATGGAGTTTCTGGTATCGCAATGACCTCAGAAGCGTTTGGATCAGTCATTAGTTGGTTCCCTTATGTCCTCTTTTTTGCCGTTCTTTTATTTGCTCTGTCTACCCTCATTTCCTGGTCTTATTATGGCCAGCAGGCATGGTCTTATCTCTTTGGCCGTTCAAAAATTGTCGATATCATCTACAAAGTTATTTTTTGTGTATTCATCGTTATAGGCTCTTCTCTCAGCCTCGGCCAAGTCATTGATTTCTCAGACTGCATGCTGCTCGGTATGGCCTTCCCAAACCTCATCGCTGTCTACTTCCTACTTCCTAAAGTCAAAAAGGAACTAATCGATTTCCAAGAGCATGTAGCCACAATCAATTCACAATCTTAAGACACCACTATTTTGCCAAAAATTCTCATTGCAGAGGACGAAACTTCTATTGCTGAAAATTTGATCTATGCCCTGGAAACAGAACATTTCCAGTGTACCCATGTCACGACTGCCGCAGAAGCACGGAAACAGCTTGATACCCATGGTTATGATCTATTTGTCCTCGATGTAGGATTACCGGATCAATCCGGTTTTGATCTATGTCGAGAACTGCGGCATGATAGCCAGATTCCTATCTTGTTTTTAACCGCAAGGAATTCTGAAATTGATCGCATTTTAGGTCTAGAGCTAGGTGGAGATGACTATGTGACGAAACCCTTTAGCCCCAGAGAAGTCGTCGCAAGAATTAGAGCACACTTACGGCGGATCAAACCCTCCTATCAAACCAGCCCTATTGAACAACAAACGGCGACAACCGCAAACAAAGCTCAGGACTCGGCTTCCTACTTACTCCACGACGAGCACCGCATGCGGATACTTTGCCAAGACACCGAGCTAAACCTAACAGCTCATGAGTACAAACTCATGCTCACTTTCATGGCCCAGCCAAACCGCACCTTCACACGTGAACAGCTCCTTATCGCTGCGTGGGATGATCCCGGTGCAGCGATGGATAGAACCGTAGATGCACATGTCAAATCACTACGAGCAAAACTTCGGAAAGCCGCTCCCCTCCTGCCAGAGTGCATTCACACTCGCCGAGGTCTAGGCTATTACTACTCCACTGATTCGTAACCCCATTCCCATCATGCTACTCTCTAGACTAACACTGATATTTATCGTCTTAATAGCAGGAGGATTTGGAGTCTTATTAAAGTATTTGCTCGATGGTTTAGAAGGCCAAACGCTACAAGCCACAGAAGAAGGAATGGTGGATACAGCACACATCCTAGCAGGCTTAGTGGAATCAGAGTTAACTTCTTCTAACTCTGAAATCAACGTCAGACAGCTAAAGTCCGCCTTAGATTACGCTCAGCAACACTCATTCAGCGCAAAAATCTACCGCTTAGAAAAAAACAAAATAGGCATCAACCTCTATGTCACAAATAAACAAGGCATCGTCATTCTTGATACAGGGAGGCCAGACCGTGAGGGCTCAGACTTCTCACAATTTAATGATGTATTACGAACTCTAGAAGGTACCTACGGAGCTCGTTCTACAAGGGTCAACGAAGAAGATCCTAATAGCTCAGAATTACACGTTGCTGCACCCATTACATCTAAGAATGAAATTATAGGAGTCCTATCCGTCTATAAATCTCAGAGTGATGTTGACCCCTTCATTGATATGAGAAGACAATGGATCACAGTCTCTTGTGGAATGATCGCCACAGGGATCCTACTCTTCTCCATCGCTGTTTTTATATGGTTATTTCAACCTATTGGTAAATTAACTCGGTATGCAGAAGCCATTAGTCGAGGCAAACGCCCGAAACTACCGCACGTAGGCCAAGGGGCCGAAGCAAACACCCTAGCAAACGCCCTGGGAAATATGAGGGAAACACTAGAAGGGCGCCGTTACATGGAGAATTACATTCAAATTCTAACACATGAACTTAAAAGCCCTCTAGCAGCCATTCGAGGAGCCGCAGAACTTTTAGAAGAAACCATGCCCGAAGAGCAGCGAAAGCGCTTCCTCTCTAATATACAACATGAGACAGAACGAAGCCAACGCGTCATTGACGGGCTCCTCAAACTATCAAGATTAGAAGGCCGGCACCACATAGATCATGTCGAGCCCATACATTTAGAAACTCTATTCAACGATGTTTGCCAAATCTTCCAACAACGAAGCTCCACAAAACAACTGAAATTTCATCTCAATATACCTTCGGATCTATCAATCATTGGCGATACGATGATGCTTCATACCGCAATAGGAAACCTCTTAGAAAATGCGATCGAATTTTCTCCCCTAAAAGGAAGCATTCAAATCACAGCATCTCCCTGCCAAAGTGGAGAAATTAAAATTTCCATCCAAGATCAGGGGCCAGGTATACCAGAGTTTGCATTAAGCCGTATCTTCGAACACTTTTATTCACGCGCAGAAGATGGTGCACAGAAAAGTAGTGGCCTAGGTCTAGCCTTTGTAAAAGAAGTAGCACAACTCCATAACGGCAATGTATCAGCCAAAAATGTAGAGCCTACGGGCGCATGCCTTACTCTCCGCCTACACGCTATAGAAAGAGATTTTAGCGAGACAACGAATTAATCGAGGTGATGCTATCACAGGAAGAAGGAAAGACGTTTTTCTCCATTTCACCAAGCAAAACCAACCAACAACAAAGAGGCGTATTTCATAAAAACGTCCTTGCAGTCATGTGAAAAACAGATAACAAAGATATATGAACCTAAATCATTCATTGTTTGTCGCGCCTTCCATCGGACTTTACCTCAGTTTCTCTCAGGACAATTGTTCTAAAATCGCTTCCCCAAAGACTTTCTCCAAGGCTTCTTCATAGACCTCTTTCCTAACGATAAGGAAACACCCACCAATACCAGCTATCCCCCCCTTATAAGGAATTCACAATATTATCACCACCCTATGGCCAAACAAAAGCAAAGCC
>CAZLQY010000043.1:0-24258 GCA_964561965.1 uncultured Verrucomicrobiales bacterium | reverse complement strand
TCTAGCTACTGCCTGATTTTAACCGTCTGTCAGATCAAGTTCCTTTTTTTACACAATAACTCAGCTCCTCTAGCTACTGCCTGATTTTAACTGTCTGTCAGATCAAGTTTCTTCTTTGACATGTTCTGTTTTTGTTAGCTTCTCTTTGTTATAGCAGCAATTTTCTATCGAGGGTTCGATATTGAATGGCTTCTAGAATGTGATCGGTTTGAATATTTGAGGAGTCTGCCAAGTCTGCTAAGATTCGCGCTACTTTGAGAATACGATTATGTGCACGCGCGGAGAAATTGAGGGTATTCATAGCTTGTTCTAATAATTGAGAAGAAGTGTCGTCTATTTCACAATAGGCATCCATAAGGCCGTTTGGGATATTAGAGTTATTGCCGATGTCTTTGTGTTGGTGAAATCGTTTTGTTTGGCGTGCACGTGCATTTAAGACGCGTTCTCGCACTTGCTGAGAGTTTTCTCCTTTTGTTTTAGATTTTAATTCTTTGTATTCGATCAAGGGTACTTCGACGTGTAGGTCGATTCTATCTAGCAATGGCCCACTAATTTTTCGACGATAGTTTTCTATTTGATGAGGAGAGCAGCGGCATTCTCTTTTTATATCTCCATAGTATCCGCATGGGCAGGGGTTCATGGCTGCGATCATCATGAAGTTACTAGGAAATGAGAGGCTTCCTGCTGCGCGTGATATGGTGACGGTTTTGTCTTCTATGGGTTGTCGTAGGACTTCTAGGGTCTGGCGTCGAAACTCGGGAAGTTCATCTAGGAATAAGATTCCGTTGTGAGATAGGGAGACTTCTCCTGAGCTTGGGTGAGTCCCGCCACCGAGTAAACCTGCATCGGAGATTGTGTGATGGGGGGCTCGGAATGGTCTCGTCGTTAGAAGAGATTCTTTGATGTCGAGGTGCCCTGCTACGGAGTGAATCTTAGTGGTCTCTATGGATTCTTTTTCTGTTAGTGGTGGTAAGATGGTTGGTAGGCGTTTGGCCATCATGGATTTACCTGTTCCTGGAGGGCCGATAAAGAGTAAATTATGGTTGCCTGCTGCGGCTACTTCTAGAGCTCTCTTTACTTGTCCCTGTCCTTTTACGTCAGCGAGGTCGATTTGGTAATGTGGCTGTTTTGTGAAAACTTGATTTCGGTCGATTTGGTAGGGTTGCATAGGCTCCTGATCACTCATTAGCCTCCAGGCTGCATGGAGGTTGTTTAGCCCGTAGACTTCTATGCCGTTGACCATGGCTGCTTCTCTGGCGTTTTCTTCTGGTACGATTAAACGGCTACGGCCAAGCTCTCTAGCTTCTAGGGCGATGGATAGTATTCCTTTGACGGGGCGAATGGTCCCATCTAGAGCGAGTTCACCGACGAGGGTGTACTGATCTGCGTTCCGTAGATCTTCTTGCATGCCAGCAGCGGCTAGAGCGATGGCGATGGGGAGGTCAAAACTGGGGCCTTCTTTCCGGATGTCTGCTGGAGCTAGATTTACTGTGTGCATTCCTGTTGCGATCTTTAGGGCGCTATTAGAAATAGCGGCTAAGACTCGCTGAGAGCTTTCTCGCACTGCAGCATGGGGCAAACCTACGATATTGATTCCGAATTTATCACTATTATAGCTATTAACTTCGACTTCTACTTGGCGTGCATCTACTCCTTGTAGGGCTGCTGAATATACCTTTGTCACCATAGTGGCGATAAATTAACCGGATTTAGTGTTCAAGCAAACACATTCAGTATTAAGCTGGAAATTGTATTTTATCAGAGATAGATTGACAGTTTTCTGTTTCTAATCAAAACACTTTCATGAGGAGGCTTTGAGGGAGTATGATTGGATTTGTTGCGTCTAGCTGCTTATTCTAGTGTAAATCTAATATTTCCTTGATCTTCGGAATAAAACAGCTCGATAGGGCCCTAATTTTGTAACAGTATTTATTTAATATGAGATTTCGCACTTTCCGCACTTTCTTTTTTTCTAGTATAGCAATGTTAGCTTTCGCTTCATTTGTTGTTGGTGCAGACCCTTCTTCTGTCGATCCTTTTGCTTCTAATGCCTTTGAAAAGAAAACGCCTGCTAAGACTGTAGCGGATGTTTCATTATTGTCTTCCGTGTCTTCTGTTCAAGCTGGGGTACCGTTTGAAGTTTCTATTCAGATTGAGCACCCTGAGCATTACCATTCTTACTATAAAGTGGATGCCTACAATCTTCCTTTAGAATTTAAGTTACAGTTACCAGAAGGGTTTAGTCATAGTGCGATTCAGTGGCCTGTTCCGACTGGAGGCCATACATTCGATGCATTAACTTTGTATTATGAAGGTACTCAGCATTTCCTGACGACGATTACACCGCCTGCAACGTTGAGTGGTGGTGATATCGCTCTGAAGGCGACCGTGGCTGTGCAGTTGTGCAACGAGAATTCTTGTTTAGCTCAGGTGACTCATGAAGCTACTCTTTCTCTGCCTATTGCTTCAGTTGCCAAGACTGATGACAAGCATGTTGGAACGATCAATACGGCACGCGAGGCTCTTCCTCTCCAATCTAAGGATTGGGAAATGAAGGCCGATGTGAAAAATAATCAGCTATTACTGGATATTCAGAGTCCTTTAGATTTGACCCAAGTAGAGGGCCTCATTTTTGCCCCTGAGAAAAAGATTATCGATTTTGAGAGTAAGCACCAAGTTTCGAAGACTGATTCGGGTTACCGTGTGAGTATTGATTTAGCATTAGGTGAGGGAGTGACGCTGCCTGATCCTCTTACAGGAATTTTGATGTCTACATCACAGTCTCTCAGCAATGATTTCTCCGGGGTGTTTCTTACGAGTAGTCTGAAGGCTGATGCTTCTGAGGTGGTGATCAAGAAGTCGAATGATATTGTTGCCGATAGTGGGCACAATGTTCGTTTGGATACACCAACAGAGGTTGCGGCTATGGCTAAACTTTATGATGCGAGTCAAAAGGTGAAATATATCACTGTTGATCAAATACCTGATGACTTGAGCGATTTAAGTTCTTTAAATGAGGCTGCGGAGATTTCTGCCAAAAAAGTGGCGAACACTTCGATTGGAACTGCTTTAGTCTTTGTTTTTGTTGGTGGTATGATTCTTAATTTAATGCCATGTGTTTTCCCGGTGTTAGGTGTGAAGGTTTTAGGCTTTGTCCAGCTATCTGGTAATGACCCTAAAAAAATCAAAGCTCATGGACTGGTCTTCACAGCAGGCTTAGTTGTGGCTATGTGGATTTTGGCAGGGACGATCCTTGCGGTTCAAAGTATTTCGGGGACGACTGCTACCTGGGGTGAGCAAATGGGGAACCCTCTCTTTGTTTCTATTATTATTATCTTTTTGGTTCTTTTTGCCTTAAATCTGTATGGGCTGTTCGAGATTGGTACATCACTCACGAGTGCTGGTGGGAATTTACAATCGAAGAAGGGTTACTCAGGTTCCTTTTTCAGCGGGGCCTTAACTACGTTGATTGCAACACCTTGTAGTGGCCCGTTCCTGGGAGCAACAATGGGCTATACATTGTCACAGCCACCGGCGATGGCGATGGTTATTTTTACAGTGTTTGCTCTAGGTATTGCATTCCCTTACGCTGTTCTATCCTTTTTCCCAGAGCTGATTAATAAATTACCTAGTCCTGGTGGTTGGATGGTCACGTTTAAGAAAGTGATGGCATTCCCAATGCTCCTGACTGCTGCGTTCTTCATGCGTACTCTTGGTCAACAAACAGGTACGGACGGCTTATGGTGGTTCTGTATGGCATTAGTCGTGTATGCATTTGCTGCATTCTCTTACGGTCATTGGGGTACTGCATTTACGAAGGCAAAGCCTCGATTTATTCTTGGATACGGTTTTACTGCTCTTCTTCTCACAGGTGCGGTGATGATGACTGCTTCTGTTATTAAGTCTGAGCCTCCTAGTAGTGATACGCTTACTGTTGGAAAAGGTGGTTTGAAGTGGAAGCCTTGGAAGCCTGGTAAAGTAGAGCATGCTCAGGCAAAAGGGGATGTGTTATGGCTGGACTACACTGCTGCTTGGTGTGGTACTTGCCAGACGAATAAAATCGCTATTTTCTCCAGCCAAGAAGTGATCGATCTAGTGAAGGAGCATGATATTGAATTGATTAAGGTGGATATGACGCTTAATGATCCTGTTAAGAAAGAAGACCTTGCTCGTGCTGACCGGCAAATTATTCCTGTCAATCTAGTCTATCCTGCTAATCCGGCTAGACCTGCTGTGTTACTTGAAGAAGCGATTACTTCTAGTCAGGCTTTGAAAGCGCTTCGCTACGCCTTGGCAGAATAAAAAGGGCGAGTTAGAGGATGATGCTAGTTTCATCTGAAGGGCAGCGAGGATCCTTAAATTTGTCGCTGCCCTTAACTGTTGCATTTCCCAGTCAGCTATGGTTCAAACGCGTTTGTGGGATTTGATCTATTACAGACGGATAAGAAAACGAAGGCAAGGCGGGGGCGGCTTTCCACCGCTCATGGAGTGGTGGAAACTCCTATTTTTATGCCTGTGGGGACACAAGGTTCTGTAAAGACGCTTCATCCTGAGGATTTAGACTCTCTCGGTGCACAGATTATCTTGGGTAATACCTATCACCTGAATCTCAGGCCTGGGCCGGATGTCGTTGAGCATTTTGGTGGGTTGCATCAATTTATGAATTGGCAGAAGCCTATCCTTACCGATTCAGGAGGGTTTCAGGTGTGGTCACTTGCCAAGATGAATAAGATTAGTGAAAGGGGAGTGGAGTTTCGCAGTCATATAGATGGCTCTAAGATGATGCTTAGCCCTGAGGTAAGTATGGAGATACAGGCGAAGTTAGGATCTGATATCGCGATGCTTTTTGATGAATGCCCTCCTTATCCATGTGAATCAAAATACGCAGCGGACTCTCTGGCTCTTACGACGCGGTGGGCGCAGAGGTGTAAGGATTGGCATGAGGAGCATGCTTCTTCCGTTGTGCCGTGGTGTAAGAATCCTGAGTTACTTCAGACCCCGCCTCTCGAGGGAGAGAGGAAGCAAAATCTCTTTGGTATTGTACAAGGCTCTATTTATGCGGAGCTTCGTGAACAATCTGCTAGAGATCTCGTTGAGATTGGATTTGATGGTTACGCTATTGGTGGTATTTCTGTCGGAGAGCCAGAAGAGGAAATGATACGTGCGATTGATAATGCCGTTCCCTTTTTACCAGAAGATAAGCCACGTTACGCTATGGGGCTAGGAACGCCTCCTCAGATGTTGGAGATGATAGCGCGGGGTGTGGATATGTTTGATTGTGTGATGCCGACTCGTGTGGCGCGCCACGGAGTGGCTTTTACACCTGATGGTGCGATCCATATTAAGAATAAGCAATACGAGCTGGATAATCGATCTATCACTGACGATACTCATCCTCATGTGGCCCAATTCTCACGCGGCTATATTCGTCATTTGTGGAGATCGAAAGAAATATTGGCATTAAGATTGCTTTCTTTCCACAATCTGCATTTTTACCTGAAACTGATGGAGCGCACTCGTGAGGCTATTGCTAATGGGAATTTCCTTCAGTTTAAAACCGATTTTATACAACGATATAACAACTCAGATAAACTATGACTTCACTATTCATTTTAGCCGCTGGCCAAGCGTTCAATCCTTCTCAGATACTTCTTCCTGTTATTATGGTTGTCGTGTTCTGGGTTGTTTTGATTCGTCCTCAACAAAAACGTCAAAAAGAGGTTGCTAATAAGATTAAGGCGTTAAAGAAAAATGATAAAATCGTTACCATTGGTGGTTTACATGGCTCTGTTACCCACGTTGGTGAAAAGACTTTTTCTCTTCGTGTTGCTGATGGTGTAACGATGAAGTTTGATAAATCATCTGTAGCTACTGTAAATACAGATGCAGAAGAAAAAGAGAGCTAGATCTACTTTGAAAGGCTGTTGACTGTATCTGATAATGAGGTGAGATCTGGTTAGATTATTCATTGAAGGTATAGTCAATTTTGCTGTGGCCGTTATTCTAAAATTCTATGGCTTTGAGGAGAACGCCTTGCTAAGAAGACCAAGATTTTTTTCATAGGAGATCACAATACACGACATTTTTCAAAATCCTTGATTTTGTAAGGGGCTGTAGTATTCTACTCAATAATCAATCGGACTGCGTGCGAGAATCTAAATTCAATCCTTTAGCTTCGTGGGCACAGAGGGGAGAGGTTCATTTTTTTTATTCTATGACTTTACAAACCCGAAGTGCTGTTGCATTTCGCTATTGTTCGTTGCACGGGGTTGTGTGATATAAATGATAGAAAGAAGAAAGAATAGGATGACATTTTCGCGAGAGATAGAGTTGGGTGACGAGATTGAAATTTTTGTAGATGATTTAGAAAATGCATCGAGTGAGCGTAGTCTTAGTCGTGATGAGCAAGCTATTCTGGATGTCGTGGATACTTTAGAGTTGGTGGGAGAAGAGGGGCTACATGAATTCTGGCATAGCTCTACAAAACAGGAGCAGGTGATTCATTCTTTTGATATGATAGGAGCTTCTCAGATGGTTGATTTGTTTAATGGCACGCAATGGTGTAGGAGTTGTGCGTCGGACCGGGGGCAATTGACAGAAGTAGAGACGAATCATCTTTCTGAAATTGAGGAAGACTTGAGTGCGGAAATAGAGAACGTTCCTAGCTTACTCCAAGAGTTCATAGAAGATTTAGAGAGCTAAGTACCATGTCCTGTAAGATGAAGGGGTAGTTGAGTAAACTATTTCTTATTTATTTGTGAAGGAGTCCTTGCTGTTTTAGGGGTGTCATGATTAATGTGAGCCCAGCCGCTCATTATGATTAACTCATCAACTTTACCTAAGGGCACACGCGCCCTACCTGGACTGCTATGTGGAGTCGCGGGAGGTCTTGTCACAGCAGGGCTTTGGATACTAGAACTGATAATACCTCTTAATTTATGGTTGAGAGATTTCTACCTTAGCCTGGATGCCTCGTTGTCTCTGGACAAGAGTGTGCCAGAGTTGGAGAATTTAATAGGTAGCCTGATGTTAGCATTTGTGGTGTCTGCTACGACCTTAGATTGTCGTGGAGCTATTCGGCAGGCTATTGTTGTGGTGTTTTTTGTGATATTAGTGATAGGCGCTTCTATGGTGGCGGCTTTGTGGAATTGGTATTTGAGCCCGTTCTTATCCCTTATTGCAATAATATCGAGTGGGCTTTTTTCCATGATTTATGCCGCACAGCATAGCATGCCTTGTGAGATTGTTGAGGAGAATGACTGTTTGCGCTCTGACGACGTTGTCTCTAAGGAAGAAGAAAAGATCGTGGAAAAGGTGATGGTTCCCTTTTCAACAATATCTTCCGCAGTAGAAAGGGGTAATAATGGCGAACATTGAATTTCCTCAACCGATGATTGATTTGGTGGCGGAATTAAAACGCTTACCAGGTATAGGGCCGCGCAGTGCTGAGAGAATCGCTGTGTGGATGATTCAGAGTTCTAAGTCAAATGCTGTGGAACTCTCAGAAGTCTTGAACGTGGCTACAGGTTCTGTCGAGCTCTGTGACGAGTGTGGTTTTTTTTCCACAGAAGATGGTTGTCCAGTGTGTCTGGATACTATGAGAGAAACGGATTTATTTTGTGTGGTGGAGCAGCCTACGGATGTTATTCCTTTAGAGCGTTCTGGGGCATTTAAAGGGTTGTACCATTGTCTTGGTGGGAAGCTATCGCCTTTGAATGGTGTTGCTCCCGAGCATTTGAGAATTGCTCCTTTACTAAGCCGCTTATCGGATGGCGTTGCCAAAGAAGTAGTTTTAGCTTTGAGCTCTGATGTGGAAGGGGAGGCTACGGCTAATTATTTGGCAGAAGTTTTGGAAGGTAGAGGATTGAAAGTGAGTCGAATTGCTCAAGGTTTACCTGCTGGTGGAGGTCTTGAGCATGCCGATGAGTTAACTCTGATGCGTGCCTTACAAGGGCGGAGAGAGATGGACTCTTATTAAGGTTTGGCATGATTTGCTGTAAAAACCTGCTGTACTGGTATGTCGTGGCTTTCGTGAGGGACCGAGGGTATCTGCTGTTGGGTGAAGATAGTGCCCCAGATTTGAGCTGAACTAGAAAGCTTGGGTAGGACTCTATCGTAGAAGCCACCTCCTTTCCCTAGTCTGTTTCCGTGGAAATCATAAGCGTATGCAGGGCATAGGATGAGATCAATTTCTTCGAGATGGCAGATGGGGGCTATTTCGCTTGGCTCAAGAATGCCATATGGGCCTTTGACCCATGGGCTAGACAAATCTAAAACATGGAAATCCATGTGAGTTGGGCTGGTTATTTTTGGGTAAGCGAAGCGTACCTGTGGTAAGCTGTGCTGAAGTTGGCTTAAGTCGGGCTCGATTGGTAGAGCTGCGAAGCTAGCAACGGTTTGAAATTTGTGCTGTTGGATCGCAGTGCTGAGATGTGAGCAGAGTTGGTGCGATTGTAGCGTTTTTTCAGAGTGGTTGAGTTGTTGGAGTATTTGCCGCATACTCTTGCGCAGTCTTATTTTTTGTATGTTGAGTTTGCGATTTCCCACTTGCCAGAGTTTGTTTCTCTATGGAGACTAAGTCATATGAGATGCTATATTCAAGGCTTCATTTTAATTGGTTTCATGACTTTTCCATTGTTTGCTCAGAGCCCGAATCGTGAGTCTAAGCTTACGTATAAAGTGCCGAAGGTGATGGATGCTTTGTTTGTCCAAGGAATAACGATGTTAGGAAGTGAGCAGGATGATTATGCTTCGAATCTAACTGCGTATGGCCTCAGCTTTATTTTGAATGAATCGGAATCCGTTTCTGCGATGGAGCATAGTAGAAGAGTTCTTGCTTTAGCGCTACATTTGTCTCCTAGGAATAAGAAGGCTGTTGTGGCAAATTATCAACTTTCGAAAGGTTATTTACCAAAACCGATTTCTTGTGATTATTCCCATAAAGTGTTTGCGAGGTTATTGGTGACGCGCGGACAGTTATTGAGTGAAGCGGGTGGAGAGAAAAATGAATTATTGGCGAGGGCATTTGTCACTTTGGCTGCAGAGATGGACCCTCTTAATGAAGAGGCTGTCTTCGCTGCTGAAATGAACCGAATCGATCACGGTAAATTTGATTGGAGTTTATTAACAGGGGAATGAAAGAGGTGAACCTTACGGAAATTGATAGAGATGATTTCCGGAGTCTATTGTGGGAGATCTCAAAGGTGTACATGCCTTTTGGGAAGTTTGGCCCGAAGGATTATCCTCCTAGAGGAATCCCTTTGATGGATCTTCCTCCTGAATATCTAGGATGGTTTCGTGAGAGGGGGTACCCAAATGGGCGTTTGGGAGAATTGATGGAAATGGTTTGTGTGATTAAAGAATCTGGGATGGATGAAGTCTTTCATCCTTTGAGAAAGCAGCAGAATGGAGGGCGGATGTCTGTTCAAAGGCGGCGCCCGAATCATTCAGATTTTGAAAATATGTAGCTTCTAGAGGGACTGGAGAAGGTGAAAGTAAGAAAAGTGGCCATCGTGGCATTAGGTCTGAATGCTGTACATTCAGACCTAATATAAAAAGCCCCACCGTTTAAAAAACGCTGAGGCTATAAAATTCTGTATGAAAGGTAATTAGCTCCTACGGCGTCTGATGAAGCCAATACTAGCAGCAGCTAATAAAAGTAAGCTTGAAGAAGGCTCAGGAACGAGTGCAGTGAATGTTCCATCAAGTGTTAAAATAAACTGTGTGCCTGCCACAAATGTTGTTCCAGAGGTTGGTGTAACCGTCGCGGTGAAGCCTGTTGTTTGTCCGTTAAACGTAGTGTTATCGAAAGAAAAAATGCCAGAAGGTTGGAAAGTGTTACCACTACCTGTTAGGCCTGTTCTTTCTTGAATATTGAAGTTGTTAGTTGCCGAATTAAAAGTAGCGGTTTGTAAGTTAGGGTTATTAATTGATCCTGTTACCAAAGGATTAAACATCAAGTCAGCTTGAACTGTAGGTGTCATCGGAACTCCGAGGAGTGCAAATATAGCTTCTGAACCTCCTCCAGGGTTATCACGAGCAGGATTGGAGGGGGATAAAAGCTGATCGTAGAGAACATCGAGTGTGATGGACGAGACATTAGCTCCTACAGTGAAGGCAAAGCGAGCACCTGATGAGTTTGCGTTACCACCTCCTCCTTGTATGCCTAGATTGTCAATAACCCCACCTCCCAGTGCATTAATGTTTAATAAAAAGCCATCTCCGTCCATTAGTCCCCCTTCATTGGTTACTTCTGGAGTGTCAATGGTGAGGCTAGTAAGGGTGTTGTATCCTGTCGTTCTTGCTCCTCCTGTACGAGCTGCACCGCTATCAACAATATAGATGGCACCACCTCGATTATCGATGAAAGTGAAGGTTGCTAAAGCGCTCTGGTTAAAAATGAGAACAGCAAATAAAAATGGAAGTTTTTTCATGTGTGGGACAAATTAGTTTGTTTGTAGTGTGTATAATTGTGGTTTTTCTGTCGAAGATGTTACAATGATATTGGCGCATAGTCAATTTATTTGTTGGTTGATTATAAACCGATAAGATGGATTATTAAATCTATAGGATAAACAGTAAAACCAACTAGTTATCTCTTTTGTAACAGGAAATTTTTTTTAAATCAAAGTTTATATTCATATATTTTCTTGTAATGGTCGATTCCTAGTTTTTGTAAGTGGGCGCATCTTATCTGTCGATATTAAAGTTGTTTTGAAATTTCATTTTGGACTGGCGTTGACAGTTTTCTTTTAAAAGAACATGGTTTTCTCTATGCGTAACACTGTAGATTTACCTGTGAGAGAGACTCCGCTAGCTGCTTTGCATGAAGAATTGGGTGCGAAGATGATTCCTTTTGCTGGTTGGAATATGCCGGTGCAGTACTCTAGTATTATGAAGGAGCATGCTGCAGTGCGTTCTACATGTGGGATTTTTGATATTTCCCATATGGGCCAGTTTTTTGTGGAAGGAGAGGGTGCGGGTAGGTGGTTAAATAAGATGCTCGCTAATGATGTTTCTTCTCTAGATGTCGATCAGGGGCAGTATTCTTTTTTATTGAATGAGGATGGCGGTGTGATTGATGATTTGATTTTGTATCGTTGTGGAGCGGAACGTTACTTTCTGGTGGTGAATGCATCTAAAATTGATGAGGATTTGTCTTGGATGCGGCGGCATTTACCGGAAGGAGTGGAGTTAGGAAACGAGTCTGACCTCTGGGCTGGTATGGCGGTGCAGGGGCCGGAGAGTGCAAAGGTGTTTGCAGAGCTTTTTGGTGAGGAGGCAGTACTGCCCCCGCGTAATGGTTATGCGGCGATGGATTGTGAAGGTGAACTTCTGCTTGTATGTAGCACTGGCTATACGGGTGAAGAAGGGTTTGAGTTTTTTAGTTCTTCAGAGACTGGCTCAGATTGGTTTCAGCGCTTTGTTGATGTTGGGGCGGTGCCTTGTGGTTTGGGCGCTCGTGATTCTTTACGATTGGAGGTTTGTTATCCACTGAATGGTTCCGATCTCTCTGCGGAGAGGACTCCATTGCAGGCTGGGCTAGGCTTTTTTTGTAAGCTTGATACAGAATTTATTGGTCGCGATGCTCTTTTGAAGCAAAAAGAGGAAGGTGTGGGTGAGCGTTTAGTGGCGATTAAGTACAAAGGGAAAGGCGCCCCCCCGCGGGCACATTATGCCGTGTGTAATAAAGCTGGGGAGGTGATTTCTGAGCTGACTAGCGCTGTGCTTTCTCCTTCTTTGATGCAGGGAATCGGTATGGCTTATTTGCCTGAATCTTACGCGAAATTGGGTACGGAAGTGGATATTGATGTACGAGGGCGTAAATTCCCTGCAGAAATCGTAAAAAAACCTTTTTACAAAAAGGCGTAGTTTGGCCTAGGTTCAAGGCAATATGAGTATTCCTGAAAATTACCTCTATACCACCGATCATGAGTGGGTTTCTGTTGATGGAGATATTGCTACTGTTGGTATCACTGATCATGCTCAGGAGGAGCTAACGGATATTGTGTTTGTGGAGCTTCCTGAGGCTGGTCGTACCTGTGAGGCTGAGGAGGCTGTGGCTGTAGTGGAGTCTGTGAAAGCGGCCTCAGATATTTATGCTCCTGTTTCTGGTGAGATTGTGGAAGGAAATGCAGATCTAGAGGCAGACCCTTCTCTTGTGAATTCTGCCGCTCATACTGGAGGCTGGATTTTTAAGATTCGTTTGAATGATCCCAGCCAACTAGAAGGCCTAATGGATGCGGCTTCTTATGCTTCGCACATTGGGGCTTAAAAATTTACTGGATAATCGAAATTAAGCTTTTAAAAACTCGTCAAGGCAGTCATGCCTTTGCCGAGTTTTTTAATGTTTGAAATGAATGGATAGAATGAAATTTGTTTCTAATGACTTCAATGAATTATGTCAGAATACACTGATTTCTGTAGCCGCCATGTAGGTGCGATGGGTGAGACCCGAGAGAAGATGATCCATTCCTTAGGATACGAACGTATTCTTGATTTGATTGATGATGCGGTTCCTTCAAACATCCGTGATGATAAGGAAATGGAATTGCCTCCAGCGCGTTCAGAAACAGAGGCTCTAGAGCTCCTCCGGACGTTGATGAGCCAGAATGCGGTGCTGAAGTCTTTTATTGGGCAAGGGTATTTCGGGACGATTACTCCATCTGTGATTCAACGTAATGTGTTGGAAAACCCGGGTTGGTATACCGCGTATACGCCTTATCAGGCAGAGATTTCTCAGGGTCGTCTAGAGGCTCTTTTTAATTTCCAGACAATGATTGCAGACCTGACAGGTCTGGATATCGCGAATTCTTCACTTCTTGATGAGGGGACTGCAGCTGCGGAGGCGATGGCGCTGGCACGTTCTGCTAAACCAAAGGGCTCTACTATCTTTATATCTTCTGCTTGTTACCCGCAAACGATCGATGTAGTCGCTACACGTGCTGAGCCTCTCGGTATTAAGGTCGTTGTAGGGGATTGGCAGGATTTTGATCCAGCAGCTCATGATGGTTTGTTCGCTACATTAGTTCAATACCCTGAGCAGGATGGTTCTATCGTAGATTACGCTGATTTTCATGATCGTGTTCATGCAGCAGGAGCTCTCTGTATCGTCGCTGCTGATATTCTTGCGTTGACTGTGCTGAAGGCTCCCGGTGAGTTTGGTACTGATATTTGTGTGGGATCTTCACAACGCTTCGGCGTGCCTATGGGCTATGGTGGGCCTCACGCTGCTTATATGGCGTGTGTGGATAAATTGAAGCGTAAGCTTCCTGGCAGAATTATCGGTATGTCTGTGGATTCGAATGGGAAGCCTGGTTATCGTTTGGCCTTACAGACCCGTGAGCAACATATCCGTAGAGACAAGGCGACATCGAATATCTGCACTGCCCAGGTTCTCTTAGCTGTGATGGCATCTATGTATGCAGTGTATCATGGTCCAGAGGGATTACGCCATATTGCCTATAGTTGCCATGAGATGGCGCTTGTGACTAGTACGAGCCTCCGGGCTGCTGGCATTCCGGTACTGAATGATACGTTTTTTGATACTCTTACCATTCGTGTAGAAGGTAAGGCTGAGGAGCTACAGGAACAGGCGGTAGAGAGAGGCTATAATCTAAGAGTGATCGATGAAGATACGGTTAGTGTCACTTTTGATGAGACGCATGGCCCAGAAGATGGGATGGCCTTGCTTGGTCTATTTGACGTGGAAATGCCAACGATGCCTGAGAACGATTCCTGTGCATGGCCTGATGAATTGGACCGAGTGACGAGCTTTTGTACTGCACCAGTGTTTCATAAATACCGCACGGAGACGGAGATGCTTCGATATATCGCGCGCCTTGAGAAGCGTGATCTAGCTCTTAATGAGTCTATGATTGCCCTTGGGTCGTGTACCATGAAATTGAATGCGACTTCAGAAATGATACCACTTAGTTGGCCTCAAGTCGCCCACATGCATCCCTTTGCCCCAGAAGATCAATGCTATGGGTACCTTGATATGTTAGATAGCTTGGGTGAATGGTTAGCTGAGATCACCGGTTTTTCAGCAGTGTCTTTACAACCAAACGCTGGTTCACAAGGAGAATATGCAGGCTTGCTTGCGATCCGTCGTTATCATCTATCGAGGGGGGATAATGACCGGAGTGTTTGTTTAATCCCTACTTCTGCACATGGTACAAATCCTGCGTCTGCAGTGATGGTGGGCTTTAAAGTTGTTCCTGTGAAGTGTGATGATGCAGGCAATATTGATGTAGTGGATCTTAAGGCAAAAGCGGAACTTTATAAGGATCAGTTAGGAGCTCTAATGATTACTTACCCATCAACACATGGTGTGTATGAGGCAACCATTAAGGACATTTGTGAAGCGGTTCACCAGTGTGGTGGCCAAGTCTACATGGATGGGGCTAATATGAATGCTCAAGTAGGCCTGACTAGTCCAGGAGTCATTGGTGCCGATGTTTGCCACCTTAATTTGCACAAAACCTTTTGTATTCCACATGGTGGAGGGGGGCCTGGAGTGGGACCCATTGGTGTGGCAGAGCAATTAGTTCCGTTTTTACCAGGCCATGGAAGTATGGAAGCTGATGAGGCCCCTGTCAGTGCAGCTGCCTTTGGTAGTGCATCGATCAATACCATCTCGTGGATGTATATTGCGATGATGGGGGCGGAAGGTCTTACAGAAGCGACCAAGATTGCTATTCTAAATGCTAACTATGTAGCTAAGGCACTCAAAGAGTATTATCCAGTGCTCTATACAGGGAATAAAGGGCTTGTCGCTCACGAGTGCATCATTGATGTTAGGCCTTTGACAGAGGCTTCAGGTATCACGGTGGAAGATGTCGCAAAGCGTTTGATGGACTATGGCTATCATTCACCTACGATGAGCTGGCCTGTCGCAGGCACTCTTATGATAGAGCCCACAGAGTCTGAATCAAAGCAAGAGTTGGATCGGTTCTGTGCCGCTATGATTAGTATTTATGAGGAAATCCAAGCAGTCATTGATGGTTCTGCTGATAAGGAAGATAATGTGCTCAAGAATGCGCCTCATACGGCAGAATCCATCATTAGTGATAGTTGGAATAGGCCTTATTCTCGTGAACAGGCAGCGTATCCATTAAAGGAATTACGCGAGCACAAATTTTGGCCATATGTAGGGCGTATTGACAATGTGCATGGTGATCGGAACTTAATTTGTTCTTGTACCGGTATGGAGGAATACGGTGAGGCGTAAATAGGTATACCTTAGCGTTTCCATAATTGGATTAAGCTGTTTTAACTCGATAGAGTGAGAGAAATACTCAACTTAGAGAGAAACGCCTTGTTTGATTCCATACGCTCCTTCATCTAATAAATCAGGATAGGCGGAGTTAGCCATGTTCATGGATAGATTGAGAATGTCTATGGCGAAGGGTTGTTGGAGAGCTTCTTCTGCCATAGTGGAGCATTCTTGATAATCGAGAGAGCGCACGGCTTTTTTGATTCTAGGTAGTTGGTGAGTACCTACGGAGAGTTCGTTAATTCCGAGCCCAAGTAGAAGAGGTGTTAGTTCGAGTTGTCCGGCCATTTCACCACAGATTCCAGTCCAGATACCATTATCGTTCGCCGCATTAATGGTGGTTTTGATGAGTCGAATGACTCCAGGGTTGGTTGGGCGGTAATAGTTGGAAACTTGTTTATTGATGCGATCTACAGCAACGGTATATTGAATGAGGTCATTTGTTCCAATGGAGAAAAAATCGACTTCTTTTGCTAGCATATCTGCCATGATCGCTGCGGAAGGGACCTCTATCATTACTCCAACATCGATTTTATCATCAAAGGCAATATTCTCGTTGTGGAGCTCTTCCATGCATTCCTTGAGTGTCTCTTTTGCCATTCGGAGCTCCGTAAGGCCTGAGACGAGGGGGAACATCAGCCCTAATTTCCCATGGGCACTAGCGCGCAGTACGGCACGCAATTGATCCTTAAACATGGGAATACGGGATAATGAGACACGGATACCTCGCCATCCTAGAAAAGGATTTGGCTCAGCCTCAGAGAGGGGTTCTGCTGGGAGTTTATCTCCACCTGCATCTAACGTTCGAATAATGGCTTGATGGGGGTTCGTGCCTTTTGCGATTCGTGTGTAGACTTCAGCTTGGCTGGCTTCACCTGGGATTTCGTCGTTATCAAGTAAGAAAAATTCGGAACGAAATAGGCCGACTCCTTCAGCTCCCGATTCTTGAACTTGTGAGATCTCATGATCGAATTCGATATTCGCTGATAGAGTGATCGAGCGCCCATCTTTTGTCTGGGTTCTTTTTTCTCGAAGTTCTTTGAGCGATCGCTCTTCTTTTTTCTTTTCCTTTTGTAGTTCTTCGTAGAATCGAACTGTCTTATGGGACGGGTTGAGAATGAGTTTACCAGAAAACCCGTCGAGAATAGCAGGTTGATCTTCACGAACATCCAGAACTGCCTCTGCTAAGCCAACGACCGCAGGTATCCCTAAGGAGCGTGCTAAAATTGCTGTATGTGAGTTTCTACTACCTTGTTCAGTAGCGAAGCCTAGCATCTCTTTTCTATCCATCGAGGCTGTGTCTGATGGTGATAGATCAAAGGCGACGATGATATGCCGGTGGTCTGGACTATCTCGTTCTTCTGATGCTGTGTCCGAAAAATTTTTGAGCACTCTTTGAGCGACATCATCAATATCTGTGGCACGTTCTGCTAGGTAGGGGTCGTTGACGCGCCGCATCGCTTCAACGTAAGTTCCAATGACGGCGAAAAACGCAAATTCTGCATTTTGTTGGCGTTCTTCGATCGCCTTATTTGTCCGTTTATTAAGAGCAGGGTCTTCAAGAACCATGAGATGGGCCTCAAAAATAAGCCCTTCGTCTTCACCTGATAGTCTTTCGATTTCGTCCTGAAGACGCTCTAATTGTAAGCGAGTTCGCTCTACAGCTTCTGTAAAACGATTTTTTTCCTCTTCGATACGGTGCTTTGGGATGGAGTAAACTTCCGGAGTAGCAACGCCGCGAGCTAACACATGAACAGGTGCAAAACCAATTCCTGGAGACACTGCTGTGCCTTGTAAAATAGTCTCTCTGTTTTTAGGGTGTTGCACGAACGATAAGGTGAATTTGAAAAAATGAAAGCTACCGTGATAGGTAGCTCAATTCCGTATTGTGCATGAAAGTAGGGAACATAAATTGTGGAATCAACCTACTCAAAGTCCCTTTGGATGAGATCTCCAATGGCTGCAAGAGCATTATCTGCATCGAGACCTTCTGTTCTGACTGTAAGGATAGAGCCGTGCCCAGCTGCGAGCATCATTAGTCCCATGATGCTTTTTCCATCAGCTTCTTCTCCATCTTTTTCGATTGTGATATCGGCATCAAATTTATTTGCTGTTTTCACAAGCTGTGCTGCAGGGCGAGCGTGAATTCCAAGTTTATTGGTGATAGTAAAATCTTGAGAAGGCATTGTTATGAAATTAGTTGAAATGTCTAAGGTGAACAAAGCTTACTGGCTGGACGAAATAGAAAAAAGGAAATTTTATGAATCTTTATAGAATTATTAGGAAATATGATATTTTTAGGTGATTTGAATTGGTTTGTAGCGAGCAAAAGTGAGGTATTAAGAAGGGTAAATGTCTGGATTGAGGCGTTGGAGCAGTCTTCTATTGAACTCTCCCGCCATGTCGTAACCGACTTTCCGAAGTTGTAAGTCGAGTGCTGTTACTGCCACTAGCCTAGAAGTGTCTCGTCCGGCGGCAACTGGGATTTCCACTTTGGGTATATCGACCCCTAGAATTTTTTTCGTTTCTCTATTCAGCCCTAAGCGATCGACGTTATTGAGGTCTGTTTGAGGAACTAAATCGATGAGAATGTCTAAATTACATTTTTGCCGAATCGCTCCCAGGCCGTAAAGGTTGGCAACGTTGATAATGCCAATACCTCGCATTTCCATAAAGCCCTTGGAAAAATCGTCGGTTTCGGCAATTAAGGTATCATTGAGATTATGGAGCCGTACGAGATCGTCTGCGACAAGAGCTCCGCCTCGTTCAAGTAATCCAATAGCGGTTTCGCTCTTACCTGTTCCGCTAGCTCCTGTGAGGAGAATGCCGACGCCACTGTAATCTACCATGCATCCGTGAACTGTGGTGCTCTCTGCAAACGAGGTTTCTAGATCAAGGGTAGCAGAGTTCATAAATCGCATCGTTGTTAGAGGGGTTTTGAATAGTGCGATATCGTATTCTGTACAAACTTCGAGTAATTGAGGTGGAGTCTCAGCATTACGCGCGATGACGATACAAGGTATTTGAGCATCACAGAGTGCACGGAAACGTTCGACACGTTCAGCGTTATTTAGCTTACTGAGATAAGAAATTTCAGAATTACCTAAGACTTGGACTCTGTGAAATGCAAAGTAGTCCATAAAGCCGGCTAATGCCAGGCCTGGTCGATTAATCGCGGGTTGGCTGATTTCTTTACTGATACCTACTCCATCATTAAGTGGCTCTAATTTAAGGCTGGCTCCGTATTTCTGGAAGAAATCTAGGACTGGAAGGGAAGAAATTTGTTTCGTCTTTCTTTGGATCATAGTTAGTGGCTACTCTACGCATGAGGGTGCCATGGGTCGATCTCAAAACGAATGCTTCTAGGGGGATTGATGCGATTTTGCACTATGGTGACGGCCAAGCCTATTAGCATTAGCGAGTAAGGAGTTGGCCCCTCACTACTGGAGTTTCACTGCGTATCCGCTAATTGATCCAATTGTTTTTGCCAGACATAGCGACGTAAAATCACTTTTACAGCGGCTGTTAGGGGGACAGCAAGAAGGGCCCCAATGAAGCCTCCTAATAGAAGTGACCAAAATAACATAGAGAAAATGACGGTCATTGGGTGTAAACCTACGGAGTCTCCTACAATTTTAGGCGCTGTGACTAGAGAGTTGATTTGTTGCACAATAATGAAAATGGCGACGACCATACCAACGTGACCAAGTGGATTCCCCGCTAAAAATCCCCACTGATTCTCATCATAACTAAAATGAACGTAAGCAATAATACAGGCTGGAACGAGACAGATGATGTTTCCAATAAAGGGAATCACTCCAACTATAGCCATGACGATTCCGATAATGAGACCGAATGGCAGGCCAAAAATAGCTAAGGCAATACCAACTAGAATTCCATCGATAAAGGCGACAAGAACTTGCCCTCGGAAGAAGGAAATAAGATAGCCATTAATTTCACTGAGTGTACCAACAACTTCGGTTTTAAACTTTGAGGCTTTCAGGGGGACATAGTCATGCCAGCTTTCTTTAATCGCAGAGCTCTCTTGTAAGAAGTAGTAGAGATAGATAGGAACCATGGCAAAACCAATCATTAAACCGAAGATGCCGAGTACTTTGGATGTTCCTGCGGATAACCAGCTAGTCGCAAATTTACTCACGGATTCTTTGTTTTCCTGAAGTAGTTTCGCAAGTTGTGTATTCGCAAAGGCGACTTCATCGGAATCACTAGGTGCAGTTGTTGGTGGTGTGTGGGGAGTGGCCTCTGTAGAGGGAGTAGCCTCTGTGGGCTGAGCCTCTTCTAATGGCTCAGGATTAGGGGAGCTTGTATCTGTTAAGCTATCTGCACTTGTGTCAGAGAGTAAATAGTCAACGACAGGTTTGACCACGTCATTTTCACCCAGAATTCGCAACTTAGCTACTGTCCGGTTTGATAGACTTTCATTCTGATTCGTTCCGAGCTGCTTCATCACAGGTGGGATGATGAAAGCAGATAAGATGGCGGCTACGATGATGAAGCCGCCAAAGACACTCGCTACAGCTTTAAAGCGATTCAGGCGTTTTTTTACCTGCAACCAATTGACAATAGGGTCTAATAAATAGGCGATTACTCCAGCGACTGCGACAGGTACGAGCACGGGCTGAAGAAAGCCAAGTACGGAGCCGCTTAACCAGATTAAACCAACCAGTAAGGCCCCAACGATGAGGATGGCTAGCCCTGTGACGGCACTCCATAGTGCCTTACGCTGGAATGGTGTAGGAAATTGATATTCTTTGCTCATAGAAAAAATTAGTCGAAACGTTATTTGGAATGAGATAGGAATGATGAGATGAGGTCGATGATAATTTTTAGTAAATTTTATCATGAACGATAGTTGTCATTCTATGGTCTTGTTATCGCATCATACGACTCATTCACTTGGTTGTACCGATGTTTGCTGTGTCTTGGAGAACACTGTAATAATACTAATTTAGCACACTCTGTTTCTAACCACCGGTGTGCTCTCTTGGAAGTAGCCTAGTGCAGCAGGTAGTCATTTGACATAGAAGGAGTGGCCGGCGAGAGTGAGTGGTGGAGTTTGATGTTTATGGATAATCTTGGATCCAAGCCGTAATATCTGAAAATATAGTTTCTCTTAAATCGTCGTACATCAATAGGTGATAAGCCTCTGGGTAGTACAATTGTTTGGTGGGGGTCTTCTCAGGGAAAGAGTGGATTAACGCTTCAATATCATGAGGTTTACTAAAAAAATCTTTCCCACCATGGACGATGAGGGTGGGTACTGTGATTTTAGTCGCCCTTACTTGCATCTCTTCGATATGCTTTGCTAAGCTTGTAATGAGGCGGAGGCTGTGGGCTGTGACGTGATAGTTGTTTGTGGTTGCTTGAGAGCTATGGGATGTTCTCTTGGTGACTTTGACATCCTCTTCTTCCGAAAGCCCTTCTAGGGGAATACGAAGGGTGGGAACAACACTGGCTGCGAGTTTGACCGCGAAGCGTTTCCACCCAGGGAGTTCTTGGCCAAGGCTAACAATTGGGGAGCTTAGAATCATAGCGTCACAGCTAGGTAAACCTCTGGATTCTAATTCTGCTACTGTATGCGCTGTGATGAGTGAGCCCATACTTTCACCCATCCAGATGATTGTTGATTCAGGGTGCTTCTCCTTTACGAGAGCTGAGAACGTATAGAGATCTCGGTGCCAATCTCTGGCGTCGTGAATATGGCCTCGTCTCTGTTTATTTGGGTCGAGACCTTGTCCTCTCGTATTGTGAGCGTATATAGCGATGTTAGGCTGATGTTGATGGAGGTAGTTCGCTAAATTTGCATAGTCGGAGGCAGCTCCATTGATCCCATGGGTCGCTATAATAATACATTTAGGTTCTGTTTCTATATTCCAGCTAAGATAGTCAAAGGAGTCACCATCAAAGGAGGTGTAGTTTGTTTCGTAGAGAGTGGGACTGGGGATGGCTGACATTTTTGATTGGCTGATTGAACTAGAGCATGAGGTGAGGCTGGACTGTATGAATAGGAGGCCAATACTATAGAGAAGCAGACGAATTGGAAGAACAGGCAGAGCACGATGGATTTTATCAAACAATGAGTATTGTAAGCTTAGTGGTGTTTTGCAGTCTACGAAGAGGCGCTGTAATAACTTGTGAGCGAACAAATTCATGAATAATAGTTGTTTCATTTATGCCCGAAGGAGGTCGGTGAACGCTTGTTGAAGGTGGGTATGACAATGCTGAGAAAACTCAAGAACACTAATGTTTTGATTTGCCTCTTGAGAGAGTTCTGTCACTTGGACATCTCGTAATCCACAAGGAACAATATTTTGAAAACCAGACAAACTTTCAGATGTGATGTTGATGGCGAAACCGTGCATGGTGATCCATTTTCTAACACCAACACCAATAGAAGCGATTTTTCGTTCTCCGATCCATACCCCTGTTAGGCCTTGGCGTTGTTGCGCGTGGACTCCGAAATCGAGACAAGCTGCGATGAGAGCAAGCTCTATGACGCGGACATGGGTATGTAGATCTTTTCCACGTGTTCTGAGATCAATAATAGGGTAACCGATTAACTGACCTGGCCCATGATAGGTGGCTTGCCCTCCGCGATTTGTTTCTATGACGGGGTGGGGCAGATGCTTGATTGGCCCTAGTGAAGATCTATCTCTAGTACGGCCGATCGTGTAAACGGGGGAATGCTCTAGATAAAATATAGTTTCCGGGTGATCGTGAGACAGCACTTCTAGCAAGCGTTTATCCTGCCGCGCCAATGCTTCATGATAGCCAATGTCTTGGCCAAGGTGCTCTGCTATGATCTGCATGCTATTTTAGCTTCTTTAGCGCTTCTAAGCGCACGAGCATGGGAGGGTGTGAGTAATCTAAGAAGACGGGGAGAGGGTGAGGCGTTAAATTGGAGAGATTAGATTTTGAGAGTTTCTTTAATGCGGCGATGAGGTGATTAGGTGTTCCTTGAGCTTTAGCGGCGTAGGCGTCTGCTTCAAATTCATGCTTTCGTGATGATAAGTTAGAGAATACACCGAGGATGCGACTAATGGGGCTAAATAGAATGCTAAAGAAAATCAGGCCTGCGTAGATGGAGATTTGCTCTACACCGAAGGCTTCGAATAATTGTTTGGCAAATGCGTTATTGGGATTGGTCACTAAGCCGAGGAGGAAGAAGATGACAGCAGTTTTCACAATCCCTGAGAGGAGGCGTTTGATGATATGTTTACATTTGAAATGTCCAATTTCATGAGCGAGGACACCGACTAATTCATCTGCAGTGTGATTCTCTATCAGCGTATCAAATAAGGCTATTTTCTTGTTGTTGCCGAAGCCTGTAAAAAACGCATTGGATTTGGTCGAGCGTTTTGAACCATCCATGACATAGAGTTCTGTGAGTGGGAATTCTACCTTTTCTGCCATAGCATTAATGGCTTCCTTGAGTTCACCGTCTGGCATGGGTTCAAATTTATTGAACAAGGGCATGATATAGGTTGGTGCGAGATAGGTGAGTAAGAGCTGAATGGCTGTGAAGGCTAACCAAGCGTAGAGCCATGCTATGCTGCTTAGTGAAAACAGCCATAAGATCAGAGCTAAGACAGGTACACCGATGAGGGCCATGAGTAATAGGCCTTTTAATTGATCTACAATAAAGGTGCTTACGGTTGTTTTATTAAACCCAAATTTCTCTTCGATCACGAAGGTGCTATAGATATCGAAAGGTAGGTTAAGGACAGTTTGTGCTGCAAATAAGCAGCCAATAAAGGCGATGCCTGTGACAGTTTCTCCCCAGCCTAGGCCGCGAAGTAGATGATCGAGCCAGCCAAACCCACCTACTTGCCAAAAGCCGACGAGTAGGAAGAGGGAAAAAATACTCT
The DNA here is from genome assembly GCA_964561965.1 of uncultured Verrucomicrobiales bacterium. Taxonomy (GTDB): domain Bacteria; phylum Verrucomicrobiota; class Verrucomicrobiia; order Verrucomicrobiales; family Akkermansiaceae; genus Rubritalea. Next base: position 1,092 of record CAZLQY010000043.1, on the reverse strand, counting down.
GAATGATTCCAAATTGCTCAGTCTCACGAGTATAGGCCTGAGATTCTTCGTATTTTTGCTGATCGAAGACATCTTCGAATTCTTTAGGTAATTTAGGACTAAGAGCTTTTAAATTAAGGATGCTGGAAATGAAATCGAGTTTCCACAGCCCAAAAAGAGTAATTAAAATGAAGATAGCAACGGCATTCTGCATAACTCCGGCAGTAGGCACTCCAGCCCCCTTTGAGGCAAGTCATTTGTGCTTGAGCTGAATTGTTTTTTAAGAATGAGGCCTTTTATAATAATAACTGAAATGCTTACTCTAGGAATAAGTAGAGGCAATCGCCTGAATTTGATAGATCCCGTTCTTGTTTATGTCAGTAAAATCTTGTTGCCTTTGTGCATGAAAATAGAGGATTACATGGCCCGTTTGGCTGGTTTGTGTTTAAGAACACGTACAGCGGTGGCGACGGTTTGTTTTGAGCGCTATGTGAGAATCCGAGGTCTGGAAGATGAGACAATTTGGGAGTTACTGGAACATATGTGGGAGCTCCCGTGTGCGGTGGATTTAGATTTGTGGGAGATGAGGCGGGGGGATTTGGCTGATTTTGGTTTAGGGGATGAGTTGCCGGAGGAGCTAGAAGAAGAACTTTGTGAATTGGGTATCGATGAAGATTATTTTGAGTGCTGGGTGACTGCCTTGGTAGAAACGGTTTGGCCCTCTGTATTGCGTGGGCCTCAGAGGGAGGAATCTCTCATACAGGTGAAGAAGATCTTGGAGTTTAGCCTGCATTTGGGAATGGGCTTGCCTGATCTGGATGGCTTTGAGGGCCGGGAATGGACTGAGGACGGGTGGGGGCCAGAGGTCACAGCAGAGGGTGTGACGTTGTGGAAGGAAGTGGGTGAAGTCCCTGTGGAAGTAGTAGGGGTCTCAACATTGGAATCTATTGTCGCTCCAGATATCGAGGGAGAAGAGTTATCGAATGAGCCGTGAATGGGCTTATCCAGTGCGTCTTGAGTATTTAGATACCGAGGGCAAATGCTATGCTGCTTTCTGAGGAAGGCGCTTTCTGAGGAAGGCGTTACTGGGGGGGGGGTTAAGGGGGGGGGCCT
>CAZLQY010000042.1:2039-24329 GCA_964561965.1 uncultured Verrucomicrobiales bacterium | reverse complement strand
CCGTAACTGCCAAATGATCAGCATGATGAAACTCTTAGGTTAATGCGTATGGCTAGGGACTATGGTTTATTTGACTTGCTTGTCAAAATATTTATATAAACATGTGATATGATGTCTTTATATATCTTAATGGTGGTGAGCGAGCTATGTTCTACTCATCACAATGAGTAGAAAAACGGGGGAAAGCATCATGCTCCTTTGTGAGTTCTGAGATTTTTAAGAGAATGTTTGAGATAAAACGTTAAAAATATCTTGCATCCAATTCAGCTTTAGATACAACTTCGCCCGAGTGGCTCAAAGCGGGTGTAGCTCAGTGGTAGAGCGCGACCTTGCCAAGGTCGATGTCGAGAGTTCGAATCTCTTCACCCGCTCCATTAAATATTTAAATTACAAGGACTTACGTTAAATCGTGAGTCCTTGTTTTTTTGTTCATGTTGTAAGTCACAATGACATCGCAGCTTGGCACAAGTATTTGGCCGGATCTCGGCGGGTATTGCACATTTGCAGCTCATGAGATACCACGTATTTCTACCCTAGAGCTAACCAAAGCTTTTGATCCCAAAGTCTTGTTTTTAGACCCTATTTTAGCTAGAATGGAGATTATGGGGGAAATCGTTGGAGCAACCGAAGCGTCTAATCGCTTTGGACAGTTACTGGACATGGCAAGGTCTGAGCCAGTAACAATTGAGAAGAAAGGTGGAGCTGCGCCAGATGCTTTATGGCAGAGGGCGTAATAAATACCGAGTGATTTTCACAATTCGAAAGAGTGAGGTTGTGGTATTGGGCATCCGCCATGGTGCGAGGGAAAAATAGTTTCATGAAATCAGAGCCTCTAGCGTCAAGAATAGCAGGCCTTTTGTTTCTTGGTTAAACATCTCTTGAAGGAGGGTGAAGGGCTTTGCGTAGATGGCTGGATCGCCGCTTCTCCGTTCCTTCTCGGTTCACTATTTTTCCTTATTGGGGATGTTTTAAATCTGTTAGAAAAGCGCTGTATTCCATTGCTGGGCAATGTTTGGAATGCTTTTCTACTCGAATGCCGAGAGGGATTCTAATGTATTGCTAGTGCAGGATACCATGCTTGTGGCGCAGGCATGGTATTGTAGAAAGATTTGGGAGCCTAAAATGGGATGTCGTCATCGTCATCTTCAAACGCCGGAGCGGGTGATCCGCCCATTGAAGGTGATTGTTGCTGAGGTGGTGCTGAGTGCTGCTGTGGAGAGCCCCCGTATTGTTGTTGGGGCGGTGCTTGCCTTTGTTGTGGAGGATTAGAGTTTCCTCCCCCTCCTCCTTGTTGGCCACCTCCAAGAAACTGCATATTTTCAGCAACGACTTTGAGCTTACTACGGTTTTGACCTGTCGCTTTATCTTGCCAAGTGTCCATTTGTAAACGCCCTTCAAGGTAAACTGGGCGCCCTTTTGAGAGGTATTGCTGGGCTAGTTCCGCCTGACGGCCCCAGAGAGTGACGTCGATATAGGTAACTTCTTCGATTCGGTTGCCGCTGTCATCTGTACGGACACGATTACACGCGAGTGCGATATCTCCTACAGCAGTACCTTTTGGTGTATAACGAACCTCTGGATCACGAGTGAGGTTTCCTATGAGAATTACTTTGTTAACGCTTGCCATGATATTGGCGACTGTAAGGAGAATGAGAGAGGAGGAAAGTGGAAAGTGTAATGACATTCATAAAAAACAGGAAATGGACAAGTATCCGTTTCCTGTTTTTAGATTTTCGGGTCTAAAAGGTGAGGGGCTTTGCCCCGTATCTCTTAGAGTTTTATCCACAACTCCTCGCTTTTTAGGCGAGGCGGGTGTAGTTCTGGAGGTAGACGTCTTCGTTGAGGCGAAGAAGGTCTTTAATGCCAGTAATGGCTTCAGGAGCTGCTTCGAAAATATAGTTTACATAATGCCCTGCTTCGATCTGGCGGGCATTGTAGGCGAATTTTTTACGGCCTATATTGATGACTTCATCTAGCTTGCCGCCAGCTTCTTCGATTTGTTTGCCGACTGTGCTGACGAGTTCGTCAACAGATGCTTCTTTTCCCTTCGTGTCGAGAACGATAAGGCCTTCGTATTTTCTGCTCATTAGTTTATGATTGATTATTTTTTTGTTTCACGTTGTGGACGTTTGCAGCTACCTCAACTCCTTGAGTGAGTGCAAGCTGCACGGCTTGGACTGCTGTGTCGAGCGCGTTTTCCACGTCTTCGCGCTCATCCGGTCTGAATTTACCTAAAACATGACCTACCATTTCTCCAGGTTTTGGGCCTCCAATGCCTATTTTTAGACGAGGGAACTGATCGCTACCTAGGTGAGAAATTAAAGATTTCATTCCATTGTGTCCCCCGGCTGAGCCTCCCATTCGAAATTTTAATGTTCCAACTGGGATCGAAACATCGTCATAAACGACAAGTATTTCTTCTGGCGCCCATTTATAAAATTTTAGGGAAGCTCTTGCGGAGACTCCACTGTCATTCATAAATGTTTGAGGTTTCAGTAGTAGGGCTAATTTGTGCTTACAAATGAGTGCTCGCCACTTTAGGTGTTTAACGAATGTCGCATTTGATTGAGCAACTAACTTATCCAGAACGACGAATCCGACATTGTGACGTGTGTCTTCGTATTTCTGACCAGGATTTCCTAGTCCTATGACAAGTTTGATAGCCATGACTTATGGTTGCTTATTCATCTCAACCGCATAAGCATATTTGTAGCTAACTTACACGGTATCGAAAGGTCATGTAGAGTAAGTAATTTATTCTTCGGTTGTCGATGCTGCAGATTGTGCTGCACGTGTCTTGGCAACAACTGCGATGAGTACTCCACCAGGGAGGACGGGAGTCACTCCTTCAGGGAATTTAACATCTTGGATTTTAAGAGCTTCTCCTACTTCGAGCGGTGTGACATCCGCTGTAATGGTTTCAGGGAGATCCTTAGCCGCACATTTTACCTGTAAACTGTAGATAGTCTGCTCAAGAAGACCACCAATTTTCACACCGACTGGCTCTCCTTTAAGGAGCATAGGAAGGCGTGCGGTGATTATGGAATCTTCTTTTACTGCGAGGAAGTCTGCGTGAAGAACAGCATCCGTAAGAGCGTTATGTTGAAGAGCTTGAATGAACGCTAGTTGTTTAGTGCCTTCGATATCAAGATCTACGAGGATATTAGAGGATGGAGCTTCCTTGAGCATGTCATCAAACTGCTTTGCGTTCACTTTGATGTTTTTATTCTCATCGGTGCTTCCATAGACGACGGAAGGGATAAATCCTTCGCGGCGCATTGCATTGAGTGCTCCAGAGCCTGTGCGCTGGCGTGTTTCTGCTGTTAGTGTGTGCGTCTTAGCCATGACGGTATATGTATAATTTGTTGTTATGGATGGCGCCAAAAGTTGCTTTATCTGACGAGTCCGAGTTGACTTGTTTTGTTGTAGGTTGGCTGGTAGGTTGAGAGTTCCTGACAAGTCGTGGGGCGGAGGAGTTATCTTCTTAATGTTTAAATGTCAAATAAAGAAGTAACACTTTCGCCGTGATGGATACGGTGCATGGCCTCTCCGATCATTTTAGCAATGGAGATGACTTCTATTTTTGGGCCAAAGGCCTGAGGAGTAGTGTCGGTGCAGAAAAGAGCTTCGATGACGGAGTCTTTAATGCGTTCTCTCGCCATATCATTAAGAATGGCATGTGTCACACCAGCATAGATTTTCCGAGCTCCATGCTCCTGAAGCATGGCAGCTGCTGCGCAAAGTGTGCCTCCCGTTTCGGTCATGTCATCTACGATCAAGCAATGCTTATTAGCAACGTGGCCTACAATATTGGTTGCTTCGACTTGGGTAGCACTGACGCGATGCTTGGCAACGATGGCAAAATCAACACCCAAGGCATAAGCGACGGATCGTGCATTTTTCACACCACCGACATCAGGAGAAACGACGACGAGATCATTGAGCTCGTTCGCGAGGCGTACACGCAGATGTTTAATGACTTCTGGGCGGGCATACAGATGATCGACAGGGATATCGAAGAATCCTTGGATTTGAGGGGCGTGGAGATCAATCGTGAGTACGCGGTTGACTCCAGAGGCTGAGAGGAGATTGGCAACTAATTTGGCCGTAATGGGGACACGTGGGCGGTCCTTTCTATCTTGGCGAGCATAACCAAAAAAGGGAATGACTGCTGTGATTCGCTCTGCGCTAGCTCTTCTCAGGGCATCAACAATAATCAAAAGCTCCATGATATTGTGATTGGTGGGAGGACAACTGGGCTGGACGATGAAAATATCTTCTCCTCTGACGTTGTCTTTAATCTGAACGAAGGTTTCACCGTCAGGAAAGGCGGAAACTTCCGCATTGATGAGGTCTGTGTCGAGTGATTTTGCGATCGCTAATGCGAGTTCTTTGTGAGCTGTGCCTGCAATGATTTTCATGTGACGCAGGGATTCTTGACAGATTGAGAATATCATTCAACTCTTAAGACAGTTGAATTCGATGTAAGGAATGAAGGAAACCCACGAAAAACCTTTCTGGCCTAAAGAAACTTCTTCCCGTTTTGGGTTAGTAGTTGTCGTGCTTATTTTGGTCTATTTCTTTGGTTTTTTTGAAATATCGAAGGGGATTAATTACAACCGTTCTACCTTGGAATGGGCGTTTTCTTCCTGGAATAAGGAAACGGATATGGAGCATGGGGTGTTGTTTCCTTTTTTAATAGCAGTGATGCTTTTCATAAAGAGGAGAGATATTAAGAAGGTCTTTTTACAAACTGATTATCGTGCCGGGAATGTATTGGGTGTATTGGCCGTTGTGATTGGCTGCTTATGTTTCATGGTGGCTTATAGGACCATTCAGCCTAGAATTTCTATGGGGGCATTACCGATTATCTTATCGGGATGTGTTTGTTATTTATGGGGCTTACGCGTGGCGATTGCGACAGCCTTTCCTTTGTTTTTCTTTTGGTTAGCGATTCCTTTGCCCTCGTTTCAGCAGGCGACAGTGAATCTACAGCATATTTCAACGGATTTGGCCCATGAGATATCGTCTTTGCTGGGGGTGGAGACGACTGTGAAGGGCACGGAGATTTCTGCAGCAGATGGATCTTGGGCCAATTTAAGTGTGGCAGGTGGGTGTAGTGGTATCCGCTCCTTAATGGCTTTGTTGATGATTTCGGCCGCTTACGCTTATATTGCGACGATGGCTGTTTGGAAAAAAAGCCTGTTAGTTCTAGCTGCGATACCTATTGCGGTACTGGCAAATTCGGTTCGAATAGGAAGTATCTGCGCTATGGCGGAGTATCATGAAGTCGAGTTTGCGGTGGGGACTTGGCATGATTGGTCAGGGTTATTTTTATTCTTTCCCCTTAGTTTATTGTTATTGATGACTTTACATAGTTTACTGGAATCTAAATCATCACCGATGACAGTTTTGTTTAAAAAGACGAGGAGGCGGGTTGTTTCGACAAAATCGGGAGCATGAATAAATTTATCATACTACCTGTTATTTTACTCTCTCTGTTGATGAGTACCTATTTTCTCCCCGGGCAAGGAGAGCTTCAACCTTCTGCGATTTCAATGGAACTTCCGAAGAGGTTGGGCGGCTGGCGGGGCTCACCATTGAAGCCTAGTTTGGAAGAAAAAAAGACACTTTCTAAAGATACGGTTTTTAGCAAGATGGATTATTGGAGGCTGGGAAACCCCAAAGATCATTATGCTTTTGTGCCTAATAATGTTAGGGTTCATCTGTCGGTTGTCTTTTCAGGGCACGATGTGAATAACAGTATTCATCGCCCAGAGCGGTGCCTGCCTGCTCAGGGGCACTATAATATGGTGAGCCAAAACGCCTTAGTTCGAGTGGATAGTCTAGGCATCGACGTCCCTGTGAAACGCCTTAATTCAAAGCAAAAAATTAACTTGCGCAGCCGTACTAAGGGGGAGGAACAAAGTGAGTTTGAGCTGGATTCTTTGACGTATTATTTTTTTGTAGGGCACTCCGCTCTCAGTGATGGTCACGTTGATCGTACCATATTAGATGTGAAAGACCGTTTATTGAGAGGATATGACCAGCGTTGGGCTTTTGTTCTCATGAGTATACCCTTTGGAGAGCATCCGTATCCAAACATGAGTTACCTTACAGAAGAGGAAGCAGATCAAATTCTTAAGCGTATGATTGCCGATTTGGCGAAAGAATCAATAGATTGGAAAAGAATTCAGCGAGGTGTGATTCCTTTAGAGATAGAAGTGGAATAGGCTGGGTTAATGGAATTTGATACGGACGCCTCTGCTGCGCCATTCCTTTGCGAAGTCGTCTTGGACTTCTTGGTAGGACCTATCTGCAAAGAGAATGGAATGAGTGTCTTTTGCATTACTGCCTTCTTTGATAGCTTGTAAGTATTTCTTTAGATTAGTGGCCTGTTTATCACCCTCGAAGTGTGCAAAGTAGATGAATAGGAGAGCACTGATGCCGTAATTCTGGTTCGCGTCGCTGCCAGTGAATTCGCTGTAGTCCATATTCATGTAATGCTCTAATGATGGCATGACAAAGGATTCACCAATATTTCTACCTCGGTTAATGCGTTTGCTAAAGCCCGTCACATAGTCTTTTAACTCATTCTTCGCTTTAGTTACGGTGAAGGTGGAGCCATTGTACGGAGTAATAGCAATGTATTCTGCGAGGCCTTCTGTGTACCAGCCTCGGGCACCTTCTTGATAGTATTCTGGATCTGTGACTTGGTGTGTGATTTCGTGCGCTAGAGTTTTGTTGGAGCTATCGAAGTCATAACGATAACCTGAAGATGTTTTTCTGAGGCCAAGACTTTGGAAGGGGACTAAAACATCGCTACGGTTTCGTCCTCGAATAAAGACGCCTGCAGAATTAGGTGGACCGCCCGCTTTGATGTAGTTTGTTTTACTTTCAAATAGATAAATCTTATGTTTTACGTCTGTTTGTGCAGCTAGGTTATTTCCTAGAGGTAATTCTTGTAAATATTGGCGGGAAGCTTCGAATAGAGCTGCGAATTTGGTAATAGGAACTTTGGTCAACTTCGCATCTGTAATAAACTCATAATGTTTACTTTGGTAGATATACTCTTGGGGGCCGTCTTTGACTGTAGTGATTTCAAATTTAGGAGCCTTGATGTTACTTGGCCATTCGGAATGAAAGAGTTGGCTTACCTTATCAGACTGAAGCCATTGTGTAATAAAGTTTTGATCCTCTTTAATGAGTGAGGCAACCGGGATCGTGAAATGTTTATTATTATGATCAAATTTGATTTCGACATGAGTTTGTGTCGCTGTGATAATATCACCCTGTAATGACTTCCCTTCGGTATTGGTCCATTCTCTAGCTTGTAGGCAAGGAACTGTAAAAAGGAGGAATAGAAGATGAGGAAATTGCATTGTATAATAAAAGTAATGTTGCGTAAGCTATCATTTCTTTATAGGAAATCAAGCAGTGAACCTAATTACTCTTTATATGATAAGACAGGTTTAGGCGATTTCTTTTAATCAAAAAAAAAACCACTACCGCCATAACTGGCGACAGTGGTTTTTTTCACAATACCCTTGTAAGGTATTGTTTTTTTATTTAGATAGAAGCCTTAAGCTTTGCATATTCCTTACGGAGTTTATCAAGCTCAGATTCTATCGTTGCCATTTCCTTATGGATTTCTCCAAGACGCTTTATTGCTTTATTCACATCACCTGTGCTTTTTTTGCGTTTTGGAGATGGAGAACCAGCTTCTTTTTGCCAGTTGCCGATAGTTAATTGAGAAACATCAAATTTTCTTGAAGCTTCTGCTGCACCTCCACGTCCATTTAGTGCATTGTGTTTGTCCACAAATGTAAGGATATCAGCTTTCTGTTTTGCTGTGTATCGCTTACCGCGAGTGGATGGGGTATTCTTTGTTGTTTTTCTAGCCATAGATGAAGAAAAAAAAACTTAAATGATGGAAGGTGCAAGATAAAAGACAAAACAAGCGTTAAAATATATAGTGAGGTTATTGATGATATGTCAGTGTAGGTATATGTTTTCACCCCAAATTTGTTTAAAATAGGATTTCAGGGCCGACTCCTCTGGGGAGTTTTTTTTGTCTGACGGCAAATAGTTGAGTGACCCAAACATCGCCGGAGCTATCGACTCGTACTCCCACGCCGCTAACGTCCCATTGTTTTCCGAGCATGGTGCGGTTATGGCCTTTCGAGTTTTTCCATCCTTGTAGGGCGCCCGTGACACCTCGATTTCCTTTACCCCAGCCTGCTGCTACATTTTCGGAAACGGAGCCTAAAGAGAATTTTTCTTGCGCAAGGGTGGATCGAGCTTGGAATCCATAATGGCTAACTCGGTAACCTTCTAGTTGGAATTTTTGGTCATTATCCGCCATGAAGTCGCTGTGCCCACGGGCCAATTGGGAAAGTCCAGAGTGATGTTTGACCACTTTTAAGCCATTCTTCTTACGGTATGTATTAACAAGCTCTAGAGTTTTCCGTTCAAGATTTAGTTCATTTTGCGAAGCACTGGCAGTGAGGGCCCCCTGTGTCAGTGACGAGGATGATGAACAAGAGCTTAGAAAACTTAATGAAGCGGAGAGGACAGAAAAAAGAATCAATCGAAATACCATTACTCTAGACTAGAGTATAGAGTGTTAGGAGGCAAGAACTCCTCACATTTATAGGGATTTAATAGCTGAAGGTCTAATTATCTGTTACTTACATCGACAATTGAGTCAGGCCTAAGAAATAATTGGCCATGAATTGTTGTGTTTTGTAAAGTGAGGGCAAAAGCAAAAGCAGACAAAGGAAAGCAAGATGCTGTGCTGGAAGGTTTTTTTATCCCAATCTACGAGATAGAACGTTATTAGAATTACAATAACCGGTTGTCATAAGCTATGATCCCTTCTAATGCAACGCATTAGAAGTCGTTTTTGAGTGATCACCTATGTGGTGATATCGTGAGAGGATATTGAGGCCTTAGTTATCAGGGTTTAAACTCAATATTCTGATGCCTATGGCATCATTTGGGCTTACTGAAACCCAACGCCCCATTGCACCATTCCGTTGGTGATGGGATTACTGAAGTCAAAGTAAGCTATAACTAGTCGCAATTGGAAGGGAGTTCCAGCAGGGATTCCTCCAGCAGGAATTGTTGTTGTCCAAGTAGTGCTGGTAATATCGGCGGACCCGCCGATAAAGTGTTGGTCTCAGATACCGGTGGGTAGATTATTTGAAGATTGTAAACTTAAGTCATTTCGTAAGAACAAGACCGTTTCTACTCCATTGACTGTGTATGTGAGGGTCTGTGCAAACGCTACGGAGTCGGCTAGGTCAGGAGTGGCATTATCCCAGTGTAAAATCATAAAATTATTTCTGCTTTCTTCACTGAGAGGGGTAGCGTTGAATAAAGAGACTGCAATTTGAGAGTCGCCTGCTTGAGCCGCCGGAAATGCTCCGTCTCTTACGTATACTCGATCTGCATTGGAAGGGTCATTGCTTCCAAGAACAGTTATTTGACCTGTAGGCAAAAGAGGAGTGGATTGACCCTCGATGTAGAAAAAATCTTGGGTAGTCTCGGTATAAGGTGCGATGTACTCGCGTTGAGTCAGATTGGTAGCGAGAGGTGTCTGAGATAGCGAGGAGAGATCTGAAGATCGTCTAACGGAAAAAGGAGGGGTTCCACCTTCCCAGCGAAGGGTGAGCATGTCATCCTCTACAGTAAATTCGGTGATTTGAAAAATTTCTCCCCAGATATTCCCTGTGAGTGAAGCGATAAGAAGGGTTCCATTGAATAGCGATTTGACTATCATGAAGGTAATATATTTATATTCAATATAAATTGTTGGTTTAGAGCAATGATAGGTATTTATTTTTGAATCTTATTATTTTGAAGTATGTATTGTTCGGTATATAAATGATATCTAACTCATTAATTTATCAGTGTTATTGATTTTTATGATGATAGATATTATCTTGTTGTGAGGTATGAGCATAGAAGTAGGGTTACCTTCTATTTACATGAAAATGGGGTTTTATTTCAATGTTCGCTTGACCACTAAGTGTCGTCCCCCATGCTGCTGATATGGCGAAATGGAGTGCGCAGAGTGATTTAGAAATACTCGTAGAGAATGGGGTGGTAAGTGGGAAGGAACAGGAAGCTTTAGAGTCTGTAGGGATGGAGCAGGTGATGGATGTTCTTTCTTATTTCCCCAAGCGGTATGAGGACAGGAGAAGATTTGATTGTTTCCCTGCTCAGGTAGGGGCCAATGCTGTGTGTCTGCGTGGTATAGTTGTGGATTCTTCAAAAAAGAGGTTCGGGGGGTATAAGCAATGCTATGAGGTTATTGTGGAGTCTCAGGGTGATGGAGTATTTGATAATGCCAGTATTTGCTGCCGTTGGTTCAATATGCCCTACATGAGTAAAGTTTTAGCTGCAGGCCATGAAGTCGTTTTATTTGGTAAGGTGAAGGAGCAAAAGGGGAGGCTAATCATGGATCATCCTGAGTTTGAAGTCATTTTAGAGGATTCAGAAGAATCAGTTCATTTAGAGCGGATTGTGCCTGTGTACAAAAATATTTCAAAGATTGCTCAGAGGCGTTTAAGAGAGATTATCTTCACTGTATTGGTTGGAATTGATGAATCGAGTCTAGAGTGGTATATCGATGTCGATTCTACTTATCCAAGAAAAGAGGTTATTCGTGAAATCCATTTCCCTGCTGAAATGGAACAAGCAGATGCAGCTAGGCGCTATTTGGCATTAGAGGAATTTTTTCTACTACAATTAAATGTTGTATGGCGACGCCACAGATTACATCAACGACCTGGGCGATCACAAGGGCACGATTCAAGAGGTGTCGATCAATTTTATAAAGCACTGCCCTTTACCTTGACGGGGGCGCAACGAAGGTCGATTGCAGAAATAAGGGATGATATGCAAAGTCATCGACCAATGAACAGATTATTACAAGGTGACGTTGGTTCAGGGAAAACATTCGTGGCCTTGTCTGCCACTTTATTAGCCATTAGTTCAGGTTCACAGGTTGCGTTAATGGCCCCTACTCAGATTCTGGCAGAGCAGCATTATCGCACATTTTGTGAATGGTTAGAGCCTATGGATATTAGAATAGTGCTGTGTACCTCTTCTCGTAGAGAACATTCGAGGATAGAGCTGGAGGGAGAAGCTCAAGTGATCATAGGCACGCATGCTCTGCTCTATGATACAAATTTGTTTGTGAACCTAGGTCTGGTGATCATCGATGAGCAGCATAAATTTGGGGTGGAGCAGCGGAACCGGCTTAGGGAAATGGGAATCGTTCCTGATGTTTTGGTAATGACTGCGACGCCTATACCAAGAACGCTGACGCAGACAGTTCATGGAGATATGGATGTTTCTGTGATTGATGAGCTGCCAGCTGGACGGGGTAAGATCGTTACAGGAGTTAGGGTGAAACCTAAAGTGACAGATGTAACGAAGTTTATTAAAGAGCATTTAGAGGAGGGGAGGCAAGCTTACATTATTTACCCATTAGTGGAGGAAAGTGAGGCATTAGAGGCTGCCTCTGCTGTTTCCGAGGTTCAAAAATGGAAGAAGCGTTTTTCAAAGTTCGAAGTGGGGTTACTTCATGGGAAACTTCCACCAGAAGAGAAGGATTCCGTCATGGAAGCGTTTCGTTCAGGAATAATGAAAGTGTTGGTATCGACGACAGTGGTGGAAGTAGGAGTGGATGTGCCGAATGCTAATATAATGATGATTTATAATGCGGAACGATTTGGGCTAGCACAACTCCATCAATTACGTGGTCGTATTGGTCGTGGTTCCCATAAAAGTTACTGTATTCTCGTTACAGATGGCAAGAGTGAGGAGGCGATGAATAAACTACAGGTTTTAGCATCAACCCTAGATGGCTTCAAGGTCGCAGAGGCAGATTTGTCTTTGCGGGGGCCTGGTGAGGTAATGGGAACGCAGCAGAGTGGCGTATCTGATCTTCAATTTATTGAGTTTTTGGCTGATCCCGATTTGATTAGAGAAGCGCGAGCGTTGGCTCAATCTGTGATAGAAAAAGACCCGGCTTTGACAGCTTATCCAGACTTATGCTCTCTGATGAAATTAGGAGGGTTGAGCTAAGATTGTTTAGCGGTTCTATAGAAAGGGATGGAAAGTAGGAAAAAGAAGCAGAGAGATAAGGCTTCCATACTTAGGCGGTGCCATGGGACTGGGCCAATGTGATCCATCAGGCTACCTTGATCCGGTTTTTCAGAGAGAAACGCAAAATTTGTACCTAAAATGAAATTGAAGAAGAGCGCTGCTATAACGTAAACTTGTAACCATAGGAAAACGCGCAAGACACTACGTTTACGTGGTCGCCAATCGAGCCCTAATGGTAAAAGTATGGCGCCTAAGACGACGAAGCCGTGAAGCCAGAAAAACGATAGAAAGATAGGGTGAGGGAATTCAAAGTGCAAATCCGGAGTGATTAGGCCCTGAAGGGTCCCCGCAAGTCCCCAAAAGTAAGCGAGTTCCATAATGAGAGGTTTTTTTTGAATAAGGGCCAAACCTGTCAGAGCTGCTGCGACATCACATAAATGAAAAGGAATGTAATTCTCGAGCTTAAAGTACCCATCAGAAATCAAATATGCTGTGATTTGTAGAGGGATACTTAAAAGGCAAATGATTCCTAAGCTCTTCGAGACACCCCTACGGTATCCCTTTTTACAAAGAGTCGTTAATAAAAAAGTAAGAATAAGAAATACCCCTAAAGCCAACAGGTGGCTGTGACAGAATAATTCGAATTGAGATAGAAACATACGTGATGATAGGTATTGGGAGAGGACGGAAAGGTATTTAATTACCCAGACAAATGAAGTAAATAGCAAAAAAGACAAGACTCCTTGAAATATATATCTTTACCGAGAGCGCTTGTACCGTGTATAATTCGACGACAAAGTAATTACTATGGCAGATAAACCAAACAATACAGTAGCCTTGGAGGTTCTACTTCAAACATTGAAGGAGAATCCTGATCTGTGGGAAACTCGCAAGAAAACAGCGACGTTGTTGTTTGAAGATGAAAGGTATCTGGAAGCTGCGGATATAGTCTGGAACGCTCCAACGATTCCTTCAACGGATGTCGATGTAGCTTTTTCTTTAAAAGTGATTTCGAGGGTGAAGCCCAATCGCTCTATCCGTTTGGTGTATGAAGTGCTAAAGAGAAATAAGGGGAAACCTTTAAAGAACATGGCCGTGGCGCGTGCTCTCAATGAGGCCGGATTGTATATGGAAGCAGCCCGCTTTTATGGCGCAGCTTTAGCGGATGATACTTCTTTGTTTGACTTAGCCTTCGAGAAACAGGTTCTTTGGTTGGATGATTCAGGCCGATTACTTGAGGAATGGAAAAAATCGGATCAAGAGTCTAAGCCTCCTCTGGATGTACCAGAGCAAGATATTACAGGCGGCACATTGAACCCTCAAACATTACCCGAAGACACCTATGCTGAAGCGACAGGCCAAGTATCTACTCCAGCTCTATTAATTCCGGGGAATTCAACAGGCGGGACTTCTGGGACTAAACCTTTGATGATGAATTCCGCGGCGACGACCCAAACATCTCCTTTAGCCACGGCGCCAGCAGGGGCAAATGCAAGGCCTTTAGGGGCTCCTGCGGGAGGGAACCCTCTACTCCAGCCAGCAGCAACCAATGCACCTGCGGCCTCCCCTACCGCACTGCCGCCAGTAGGAGGAACTACGATGCGCCCAGCCGCCGCTGCTGCGCCTCAAGTTCGTGGAACTCAAACGTCCCCTTTATCCGTCAATCCATTAGGCGGTGTGCCGGGGCAACAAACTCAGACAAGCCCGCTAATCCCAGGAGGAGCCCTTCCTTCTTTAGCACCAGCAGGCCATCTTCCGCCTCATGCCGGGTCACCATCACCACCGGCTCCTCCTCAAATGGGGCGCCCGACACCGGCATTGCGCAGAGCACCGGCAGCGATGCAGCCGACACCAACCGTTCAAGCAGCTCCGCCAGTTCAGCAGCCCCAACAGATGAGGCCAGCGATGCCTGTTCCTACTCAGCCCTTAATCATGCCAGGAATGGGGGCTGTACCTCCAGGTTATCCTCAGCCAGGTTATCCTCAACAAGTTTACGGTATGCCAGGTATGGTGCCTCCAGGTTATCCTCAACCTGTGATGCCAGGGTACCCACCACAGCCAAGTTACCCTGTTGTGCCTCCTCGACCTATGGATCCGGGGCCTAATCTTCGTCTGCAATAGAGGAGAGGAGAAAACGAAGAACCTTCCTTATTGGGGTAGAAGAGAGGAAATCAGAACAAGGATTGGCTCCTCGTCATTCTATTATTCCGCAGGGAAAGGATTCGCGGTAAGCCGCATTTTGATTTCGCTAGGTTGATACTGACCATGTGTTTTGAGGGGAATAGAAGACTGTTCTTTAATGGTCGGCCTACAAATGCTTAAAGCGATAGCGCTGGAGGAAGTGACACAAATCAGCCCGATAATGAGAAATCTGCTGGGCTGTGTAGCTCCTTGTACCATCGTTTCTACTCTGTTGCGAAGAGATGCTTTGTCCGCCATTCCTAACGCCGGAGAAAGGTTGGGTGACGCAAGCTGGGCGACATCACATAAGGCATGAATATAGACCTTCTTATCTGCCCCTGCTGAGAGTACTTCTGCATCACAGGCAAATTCGCATTGGTTTAAAAACCGGCGCTTTAATTTCCACACAAAGGGATTATACCAATGTAGAGCACAGCATAAGTTCGCAAGCCCGATGGACCATAGATCTCTTCGTTTCAAATGCCCTAATTCATGCAAAATCACCATTTCAAGAGTTTCAGCTGACCAAGTCTTACAATGAGAGGGAAGGAGTATGACAGGCTTTAGTATACCACAAATGATAGGGGACTGTAGTTCACTACTTATTTTAATAGAAGGGACTCGTCTGACTGATATTCGCTCTGTGTACTGCCGTAAATTATCGACTGTATATGGTGTGGCGCGTTTTAGCTCATTTCGGAGATAGTAGGTTTGGTAAATCAAACGTGCCGTGAAAAAAGTGACCCCGGTAAGCCAAATGGCTGTCAGGATAAAGGTCCAATCTGTGCCAGAGTTTGAAGAATAGAGCTCCGTCTGGGGGAGTGCGGTAAGAAATCCGAGATGGATCTTAGGGAGAAATTGGAGGAGTGGTAGCGCTATTAGTAAAGTAATAAGGCTGGTGGTAAGCAAAGGGGATTGTTTGCTTTTATCTGCGCAGTGGCACAAGAGCGTCGCAATAAGAGAAAGGATTAAGCTTGTGAGGAACATGAAGTTTAGAGTGCCGATTGGTCAACGATCTTCCGAATTTCGTCGATTTCGGAACGGCTTAAATTTTGATCATTTTCATCTAAGAGAGCAGCCACTAGATTTTTCGGTTTGCCTTCAAAAAAAGTAGCCAATAAATTTTGAAGAGCGGATTTGCGAGCTTTTTGCTCTGTAATAGCTGGCTTGTAGATATAGCGCCTACTTTGTTTGGCGTGTTTCACCATTTTTTTATGCTCTAAAGTAGAAAGTAGAGCTCTTACCGCTGAATAGGAAGGAGGGTCAGGGAGGTTATCTTGTACTTCCTTCGCAGAGGCTTCGCCCAAGCGATAGATGATATCCATAATCTGGCGCTCTCGCCGAGAAAGTTGGCCGTCTTCCAATCGATTCATAGGAAAACTATACTGTATGCTGGAAATGCTGCAATTATAAAATGCTAAAATTTCAGCACAAGTGGTTGACAAAATATTAAAATGCTGTTTTTCTAGCTTTTTTCATGACAGGATATGCATTAAACATTCATTTCATTAAAAAGAGTGCCCTACTATCACTGCTAGTCACTTTCTTTATGAGTCAGTGTGCGCCACAGCCTTCTTTACCAACGAGAACAGGCCAAGCTGTAGGAGATTACGTAGAAGTTGATGGTGGTGAAGGAGCTTCAGTAGTGAGTGCTTTGGAAGCGAAACCTACCGCACTAGAGGCCGCAACTGTACAGAAACGTTCCAGACCTGGGCTTGGTACAGGCTGGGGAGATGCCATTGCATCTCCGATATCGTCACAGAGATTTGTGAGAAGCGGTACTTCACCCATAGCCATGGCCACGATGTATTATAATGATAAAGAAGGAGTGGAGTCGATGACGAACGGTCACCAATGGCGTGATGATAAATTGAAACGTGTGGCTAACAATATGGTAGAGTGGGGCGTGAAAGGAAAGTTTGGATTTTATAATAGTGTCCAGGCCAACGGGAAACGGTTTGTGATTGGTCGTGAAGGTCGGCAGTATTCTCTTGTCGTGAAAAATGTATGTGACTCTCGGCTTGAATTTGTCATTAGCGTAGATGGATTAGACGTCATAGATGGCGATCCAGCCTCATTGCGCAAGCGGGGTTATATAGTAGAACCAGGTGAAGTTCTTACAGTAAAAGGATTTAGGACAAGTGAAGAAGCTGTCGCGGCATTTCAATTTTCAACTGTCGGGGCTTCCTATACAAATATGCGTCACGGAGTGACCAGAAATGTAGGGGTGATAGGCCTGGCAGTCTATGGAGAAAAGGGAGTAGACCCTTGGCGGTGGAGCAAATCTGAGCTGGATACACGTGCAGGTGCTCGGGCCTTTGCAGAAGCGCCACTTGTTAGGGGGAGGTAGGAAAAAATTGTGTTGTTTGTTAAAGTAGGGGTTCAGGAGCTATTCTGAACCCTTTACTATTCGCTTATAAGGGTGGGAGGATAAAGAGCGCGTCGTATGCTTGATCGCTTGAGTGAATGGCCGGCATTGGAAGGAAAGAATTAGATATCCTCTCCATCATGGTAGTCTTGACAATGGAGGCTGGGTGGTAGACACATTTTGCGCGTCTTAGCCAGTGAATCTGCTGGTTCTATTTAGATTGAAATTATAGCAAATTCTTACCATGAAAGTATCATTAAACTGGCTCTCTGATCATCTTGATCTTTCCGACTACAGTATCGAACAGTTGGATGACTTGCTGACCTTTGCAGGTGTGGAAGTAGAAGGCATAGAGCCGAAGGGGGTGCCAAGTGATAAAATAGTAGTAGCGCAGATCAAAGAAGCTGTGCAGCACCCAGATGCGGAAAAATTGAAAGTGTGTCAGGTAGATGCAGGAGAGGAAGCACTGCGCCAGATCGTCTGTGGTGCTAAGAATTATACAGTGGGAGATAAGGTTCCCTGTGCATTACCCGGCGCTGATCTGGGTGGAGGTTTTGTGATTAAAGAGGGGAAACTCCGTGGAGTGTCTTCGAACGGGATGCTCTGTGGGGCGAGTGAAATAGGCTTTGTGGATGCTGAGGATGGGCTGATGATTTTGGATAGCTCTGCAGAAGTAGGAAAGCCTTTGGTCGAGATGTTTGAATCGGATACAGTGATTGAGTTGGAGGTGACACCTAACCGGCCCGATTTATTAAGCCATGCAGGAATGGCACGTGAGCTCTCTGCCCTTACTACAAAACCGAGGAAAGAAATTGAAATCTCAGCTTTAACCACAGCTGATGCGGGAGACTGTGTGAAAGTGAGTGCGCCTGAGCGCTGCCCTTTATACACAGTAGTAAAAATCGCAGGAGTAAAGGTGACGGAGAGTCCAGCTTGGCTGAAGACGAAGTTAGAGGCGATAGGGCTGCGCCCTGTAAACAGTGTAGTGGATGCGACGAATTATGTATTGCATGAATTAGGGCACCCTCTACATGCGTTTGATGCCGCTAAAATCTCTGGTAACCTAGATGTTCGTCTGGCTAAAAAAGGCGAAATATTGGAAGCTCTGGGTGAAGAAGAATATAAACTAACAGAAGACGATCTAATCATCTCAGATTCTGATGGTGCGGTGCTGGCATTGGCTGGCATTATGGGCGGAGCAGAGAGTGGGGTAAGTGAATTGACGACAGATGTGGTTTTAGAGGCCGCGTATTTTAATCCATCTGAGATCCGCCGTAGTTCGCGGAGATTGGCTCTGAGTTCAGATTCTTCCTACCGCTTCGAGCGTGGTTCAGATTCACAAGCTGTCCTGCGTGCAGCGGCATGTTGTGCAAACTTGATTGTGAAACTGGCTGGTGGAGAGATAAACTCAGAAATTCTTTGTGTAGGGAAGGCCCCTGTATTAACTCAAGCAGTAGAATTAGATGTAGAGCAGCTAAAGCAGCTGATGGGAGATAATATTTCCTTGGAGCAGGCGGAAAACATTCTTACGAAATTAGGATTGCTGAAGCAGGGGGAGAATCAGATCTGGGATATTCCAAGTTACCGGCTAGATCTTCAGCGCCATATTGACTTAGTAGAGGAAATCGCTCGTGTCCATGGTCTTGATAACGTGAAGCCTAGATTCCAATCGACATTCGTAGAATTCAGCTCCGAAGATATAGCTTATGACTATCAATTAGGATTGAAGCGCCATCTAGCAGCCCTCGGTTTCTATGAAGCTCAGACAATCAAGCTCATAGCAGAGCATGCGAATGATAATACCGTGGCGCAGATGAAGGATGCGCTACCTCAGCGCCCTCTCAGCGATGGAGACTTAATTAAAGTAGCACTGCCTCTTTCTGAAGACCACACCATCATGCGCCCTAGTCTAGTCCCAGGGCTTGTCGCCGTAGCGGCGAGAAATGTGAGGCAGGGGGCCAAAAGTGTTCGCTTCTTTGAAATTGGTAAACAATTCCGAAATGCTGGTGGAGGTAAGGCGAAAGATTTAGAAGCAGAATCTCTCGCCGTACTCATCGCTGGAGAAACCGCTCCTTTAGGGTGGGCGAATAAACAACCACGTATAGCAGACTTATTCGATCTTAAGGCCGTCTTGGCCAACATTCTTCCTAATGCAAAATTACAGCTGAGTGAGCGCCCTAGAGACGGTTTCATTCTAGCAGCAGATGTTCAGGCTAATGGGAAACCAATCGGTGTATTTGCCCAGCTTTCACCAGCACGTTGTCGGGAACTTGATATTGACGCTCCCGTCTACGTCGCCGAGTTAGATGTGAAAAAGTTACAACAGCTCACAGGGATGATGAAACAAGTGGACGAGTTGCCTAGCTTCCCCGGCTCCAGCCGTGATGTAGCGATGGAGGCCCCGTTAGAGCGTTCCAATGCGATGATAGAAAAGGCGATTGAGAAGAATAATGAATCCTTGTTAGTCGACTATCACTGTTTTGATGTGTTCACAGATCCTAGTGGAGAGAAACTCTCCGCGGATAAGAAATCTGTAGCCTATCGCTTCACATATCGCTCAGCAGAGAAGACGTTAAAGGCTAAGGAGGTGGATGCGGCACATCAGAAGCTCTTAGCCCATTTACAGAAATCCTTAAAAGTGACATTTCGTTAGAAATGAAAGAGGGAGAAGGATAAAAGAAGAGAGATATGGCAGCCCATGGATCAGAATTCCAGCTAAAGACTGGAGGAAAGGGAACGTATGAGGTAACGCACCTAGTAGAGCAAGCCGTCTCCCAGTCAGGTGTTCAAAATGGTACGGTAACTGTTTTTGTAAAGCACACCAGTGCTAGCCTAGTGATTATGGAGAATGCAGATCCTTCTGCACGTACAGATTTAGAGGCATTCTTCGATCATCTAGTGCCTGAAGATACACCGTACTTTATACACACCTATGAAGGCCCTGATGATATGCCATCCCATATTCGTATGGCTCTCACTCGTACGAGTGAGGTGATCCCTATCCTAAACGGAGCTATGGCACTGGGGACTTGGCAAGGGATTTTTCTCTTTGAGCACCGCCGTGCTCCTCACACACGTTCCATCGTTCTTAGTATTGTTGGTGATTAGATTGGGCGAGAGCTCGATAGGCTTTGGTTCTGAATAATGCATAATGAGGGGCCTTTTGGTTATTATTTCGTTCTTCATGAGTGTATTTAAGGAATACTATCTCATTTTTAGAGGAAGCAATTTTTGGGGAGGAACAGGTCTTGACGAAAAATCTGGGTTAACTAGTCTGTTTCTCAACGAGATGAGTTTGATGAAACGAAAGAAGTTAGATATTAGGTTTTTCTTTAGCCAAAGGGGAAAGTAGAGATATGATTTCTTTGATTAAAAAAGTAGGGTATGGAGCTGTCGCTAAATTTGGAAATAAGATTTTTGACAGAAAAACAGGAGAACTCTTAGGGAGAGCGCTTATTTTTGTTTGGGGAGGGCGCATTCATATTATTTGCTACTCCGGTACTAAACCTATTATTCCAGTGTGGGAGCCTGTGGCGGAATTAAGATACTGGAGATCTGCCATTTGTTTCGAAACTAGAGAGGGATTTAATGAGTAAATTCAATGTAGCATCAGTGTTATTGACGCACCAGTCACCAGAGATGGTGAAACATATGGTGGATTATTGGACTAAAGTCTCAGGAGCAGCACCTTATATTGTTTATGGAGGAACCTATGAGAACTTCAGTCAATTAGATACTAGTATTTCAGCCGATTGGGTCGAAGATAGTAGACTGGTAACGAAAGATCACCCTAGAGAGAGGCAAAGTTATCAAAAGGTATTTGAAAGTGCACTTAAATTAGTAGAAAGCCATAGCGGAGAACCTATCAGTCATGTATTCTTCACAGAATTCGATCAAATTCCCTTAACCTCAGAGTTCTTTAAAAAGCTGGAGAATTTGACCCTCAATGAGGAATGTGACATTTGGTTCTCAGGCCTTAAACGTATTGATGGCACTAATCACCCTCACTGGCTATACCATGAGTATTCTGGAGAATTAAAAGGAGCTGTAGAACAGGAGTCTGTTAGGTTAGATAAATCAGCAGCTATGACAGCATATGGTTTTGGGCAATTATGGTCGCTGGATGCCTTTCGTTCTGTAGCAAGCCTTCCGAGGTATGATCATATTTATTTAGAATTATTTCTTCCAACCCTAGCGTATCATTTAGGATATCGACTGGGAGCAATAGACTTTGATACAGAGTTTAATATTCCCGGGCTGCACAAAGAAATTGATATTGATACATTGGTTCAAAAGGGAGTCACATTGATTCACCCGATAAAAGATTTTTGGGTGCAGCCAAGAGCTTAAGGGGCAGTAATCGTTAGGTTGAGAACAACATATTTGTGATCTGCATTCCAGGATTGGCCCCGGTTCTTAATCGAATCTATTCCAACAGAGTGTCTGAGCTTCCTCGCTTGAGGCCCCTGAACAGAGGGAGCAAAAAGAATTTATTGGTTTCAGGTGAAAATAATTTGAGAAGTGTAGAAAAGAACGTAGTTTAGAGCGGAAATACCATAACTATTATGAGTGAAATTACCATTGCATCGTTAGATTTGACGAAAGATACTCCACGGAGTCCACGAGTTAGTATTGGCGGGTACGTCATTATTGCTCGAACACTTGATAAATGTCGTGCAGTCCTAGCAGGGACAGCTGGAGAATACCATTATGCCTGCCCTCTTGATAACTTATTCTTCGATTTTGCAGGCATTTCGAGTGATGAGTTTAAAGACTTTGTCAGTACAGGAGCAGATGATGCAGCAGTGGGGGAATGGGTGCAGAAACATAGTAAGGAACGCACAGAGGCGGAGATTGTACAGTGGAATAATGATCTTAGATATAAGCGCATTAGTGAAATGCCCATAGAACTACAGATTTTCCTAGAAGGTTATATTGCAGAATTTATCCCCGCGAACAGAGTAGTTTATCATTGGTTCGATGTCTATGACATTGAAGAAGGGCGGATATAGACATAAATCAGAATCATTTTAACATAGGCTCCACAGAATCAATCTGTGGAGCCTATCTTGTTTATATTGGAATGGAGAATAGCTTGAGGCTCTTACTAGGGTATAGCTACTGAGAGAGATCATCTGTGTGGTGTTGGAGTAATGTGTCAGCTTGTTTTTATCAGGTATCTCTCTTCCATATTTTGTTTCATGAGCCGTGTTGATGACGATATGGTTTACAGGAATTTCGGTAGTTTTTTAGTGTGAGCGGTAAAAGAACCTGAGAAAAATAGGAAACCCTAGAGCTATAGTTGAAAGGAAGGGCAAATTGTATAACCCTTCATTGAGTTGTAACATCAGCCGATTTTTTTGATTCGTGCGTAAAGGTTGTGAGGGAGCTTGACGAAATAAGAAACCCCGGCTTTAAAAAGATCTATTCAATTCACTGAAAACAAATAATATCGATGATTATGAAGGCAAACCCATTCTCTACTCTATTTTCCTTAGTGTTTTTCACATTTCTGCTCTCTTGTGGAGAGGAGCATGACCATTCGGACCATTCGGACCATTCGGATCATTCGGATCATTCGGATCATTCGGATCATTCGGATCATTCGGATCATTCGGATC
>CAZLQY010000042.1:0-1939 GCA_964561965.1 uncultured Verrucomicrobiales bacterium | reverse complement strand
ATGATCATCATGGCGATCATGGCGATCACGGTGATCACGGTGATCACGGTGATCATGATCATGGCCATGGCAAGAGAGACTCTAAGGTAGGGCCTAATGGAGGTAGAATGTTACTGGGAGTGACACCAAATGCAGAATTCCTTTTAAGGAAAGATTCATCCATTCAACTGAGATTTTATGAAAACGGTAAAGCCGTAAATTCCGTTGCTGATTCTGTTCAAGTGTTGATCGGTGGAGAACCGGTTGAGTTAATTCGGGATAGAGGTTTCTATGTATCGAAAGCTTTAAAATTAGAAGGTCCAGTATCCGTCACTGTTAAGATAAAACAGCAAGGCCAGGAATTTACCGAAGAATTCTCACTGGAGTAGAGCAAATAGAATCATTGTGATCATGCAGAGTCTGCCTATTTCTCTCAAAATAATGAGTAAGAACTGTGAGCCTGTAAGTGATGACTTGGCCTCATTGAACGCATAACAGCCAATGGATCAATTACCGAAAAACGCGAAACTGTTTATATGGTTTCGTGTGCTATTTAACTGTCGGTTTTATTATCCAGTTCTAGCCATTTTCTTTATAGATCTGGGCTTATCCATATCTCAGTACATTCTTTTAAATGCTATCTGGGCGATTGTTATTGTTTTGTTAGAAGTGCCTTCAGGAGCTCTAGCAGACCTAGTCGGGCGAAAGAGATTATTGGTCGGTGCCGCATGGGTGATGATTATGGAAATGGCCTTACTTGTTTTCGCTCCTGTTGGAGCAGGGAATTGGTTGTTCGCAGTGTGTGCCTTAAATCGTATACTGGCTGGGATGGCTGAGGCAGCGGCTAGTGGTGCAGACGAGGCACTCGCCTATGACTCTCTACATGGGGAGAAGAAAGATCTGATCTGGGATGAGGTGCTGGCAAAAATGGGCCGCCGCCAGGCCCTCTGTATGGCAGTGGCTACTTTGGTCGGTGCCGCTGTCTATGATGTAGCTTTGATGGAGCAGGTCACCACAGGGCTAAATATTCCGACTTTAAAAGCCACATGGGTAATTAAAATACCAGTGACGTTATGCCTCATCCAAGGATTAGGCGCCCTTTGTATAGCGCTTCAGATGAAAGATGTCGATTTCACAAAGCAGAAGCAGAGTCCAAAATGGAAAGACTTGAGTAAGCAAGCGCTGAAAGCCGGCTCCTGGTTAATTAGATATAAATTAAGTTTATTCCTAGTACTAGGAGGATTAAGTATTGATGTCTTTGTTAGGAATTTTGCAACGTTAATGAGTAAATTTTATAGATTGCTAGATTATCCAGAATTTAGTTTTGGGTTCTTTGGGTTTATTGTGTCTATAGCAGGTTTTGGTGTGCCATATATAGCAAAACGAACCGTAAGGAAATTTGGTTTAGCTGGTAATATGGCACTAGCCTTTTTATTTACGTTATCGGGATTAATCGCCTTAGCGTTTCTTCGTGGTCCATTGGGTATTTTAGGAGTAGTGATAGCTATGATGTCGATAGGTTTTAGCTCGTTTATCGGGAGCAAATTCTTGAATCAAATGGTACCATCAAAAGATCGAGCGACAGTTCTTAGTGTCAAAGGCTTAATTTTTAACCTTGGGTATGCTGGCTTTTCATTCCTCTATGCAGCTGCTCTAAAGCAACAAGTGGAACGATTTCCACTTATGATCGAAGAAGAAAAGAATGACATAGCATTTGAGAACCTCCTAGTAATGACTCCAATTGCGTTTTTAGTCGTAGCAATGATTTATTGGGCCTTTTCTCGCATAGTCCTACTGCGCCCTCAGGCAGAATGAACAATACTGATTTTGAGAATACGCTTCCCCAATAATTTATCTTGTTGAGTGCCAGCGGCAAGTTTTTGATAAATGGGTTTTCCTGATAGTAGATCATAAACTGTAAAGAACGTGACTTGATCTGACATTCCTGATTCAAAAGAGG
>CAZLQY010000041.1:0-24378 GCA_964561965.1 uncultured Verrucomicrobiales bacterium | reverse complement strand
CCGTAACTGCCAAATGATCAGCATGATGAAACTCTTAGGTTAATGCGTATGAGTACCTGCCAAACCTTGTGTTCTTTATCTAAATAAAGGGAACGATGCAAATGGAGAACCCATGTTCGAAAGCATACAGGATCTCCAGCAAGAGGGTAATGATGATTATGTGATGGAGGAGTTGTTGATCGAAAATAAATACAATCCTCGTAAGAGCATCAAAGAGGATGAATTTGGCGACGGACGTATTTCTGTGTTGGCCTTAGCCTCGGACTTTAATGGTGACGGTTTAATTGATCTCTTTGTTGGCAATAGTCATTACGGTATTCCGTTTCAAACTAAAGAATTAGGGTTGCCCGTATTCCCTGCGAAAGAAAATATTGGGCGAGCAGAAAAAAGAAGTCTCTTCATAAACCGTGTACCCTCATTTTTATGGAATGATATTGAAGATGGTCGCAATGTTATGATCACCAGAGGGACAGAAAAAGAAGCAGAAGGCCGGAACTCACTTTTTCTGAATCGAGGTGATAAGGATGGTGACGGGCTTCCGGAATGGGAGGACGTTACCGAACAAGTTGGGATCGGTGGGCGCGAAGCTACCTTCGGAGCTACCGTGGCTGATATCGATCGTGATGGTGATTTAGATGTGTATATCGCCAATTTTTTAGATCCAGATTTCTGGGGCTTTGGTGCTGATAAATTTGCTGGTAACCGCAATGAGCTTTATATCAATCAACTGACAGAAACGGGGGAACTCAGTTTCAAACAAGTCGCTGAGGAGTATCGTGTGGCTGGATTGCATAAAGAAGAAAATTTGCCAAGCTCACAATACTGGCCGAGGAAGCAAGATTTTGTGAAGATAGCGGACCAAACTCACAAAGGAAAACAAGTGGGAGAAGAAGCTGATCATTCCTGGAGTGCTAAATTTGTCGATTGGAATGATGACGGTTGGCCTGACCTGATCGTGGCTAACGATTTAGGAAACCGATTGCGTATTTATGAGAATCAAGAGGGGAAATCGTTCAAGAGGTTGACTCAATTTGATGATCCTTATTGGGATGGGTGTTGGATGGGAATTGACTCAGGTGATCTGGATGGAGATATGAAAGATGAAATCCTAGTTACCAATTGTGGAAGCCAAACCTTTGCTGCTAGAAATAATGCGATTTTTGCTGACGATGGTATCGCCAGAGGTGTGAACGGACTGGCTGTTGTGAATGCTCTGAAAGGGATCAGTAGCCCAATGACACATACCTTATTGAGTTATACAGGAGAAGAGGAAGGGCTGAAACCTTTAGAAACAATGGTCGAAATCCAACATTCAGAGACGATTCCTCCAGACGTGACGAAACGTGAAAATGTAGGGAAGAGCGCATTACCTATCTTTGAGAAATATCACTTTAGCAAAGGGCTAACAGGGATTGAGTTCGCCTGGAGTCCGGTTTTCTTTGATCTCGATAATGATGGAGATCTCGATATTTACATGGCCGGAGCTCTAGCCCGAGGCAACGACGGCTTCATTGGTGATTGGTCGGGAAGTCCGGGAAGGCTATTGGTTAATGAGAGTCAGAAAGGAGCGTTCTCGTTTAAAGATTTGACCTTAGAATACCAGGTGCTCGATATTAGTGGTATTGACTATGGGGTGAATCCACCTCGGAGGAAGTCACCGGGCACGAATTGGCATAAACGTGATAAAATCTATATTACCGATACGGACTCCTACTCTGAGACAGGTCTTGAAGCTTCAAAGGGAAGCGCGGTGCTAGATATCTTTCGTATGCATGAAGCGGCAAATGGTATCATTTGCAGTGATCTGAATAATGACGGCTCTATGGATATGGTCGTGACACACTGTGGAGGGTACAACTCAAACTTAGAATCCGCTCGCAATCTGAAGGTGAACTTCATAGGCAAAGCATTAGCAGTCCCAGCTCCTAATAAATTGAACAAGCCACCATCTAACTTTGAAGAAGGCCCTACCTATGTTTATATCAATGGCGGGCCGCCTAAAGGGAGTGATCCGAATTGGGTGAAGATTCAATTAAAAGATGATAAGTCGTTTAACCGTTTTGGTCTGGGGGCGAAACTTATCATTAATGGTAAAATCATGAGACGTGTTACTTTGGGAGGACAAGCTTTCAGCAGTACGATGTCCGATCTTCATGTGGGTCTGGGAGCAGAATCGTTAAAAGAAATTTCGATCTCTTGGCCTTCTGGTGGTACCGAACCGCAAATCATTCAATTCGACCCCCCTGTAAAAAATAAAACAGTTAGCATTCATCGTGATTGATTCCAAGGTTTCAGAGATAATCAAGAACTGAGGTATTTCTTCTCATCAGCTAGAGCGTGTATTTGTGAAATCAATACAGCTTTGCTGATGAGTTCTATTTTCGGCCAAGATCACCGATCTCTATGATCGAGAGGAAAGGGCTTTGATCCCTAGAATAATGATTGGGATTGTTAGTATGTTCACAGGTTTGATTCTGAGGAGGTGAGGCTGGCAGATGTGAAAGGGTCTTATGGTTATATTTCACTCAACGTTGATGTTCGTTCTTATTTAAGGATGAGTGAATGAAGATGTGTAAAAGGAAAGCGGAGTGATGACTCTAGAGGCTTTTAGTTTCTACAGTGAACTGGTACCCTCTAGCGGATGCTAAATTGAAAATGCTAATGGATATTGTGTGGAATTCGGTGGATTATGCTAGATGATTATAATATTTTCTTCCGATGTGCTTGACGTTTAACTGTAAAGTCGTCAGCGTCGCCGCCCGCGGGTGGAATGCACACCGCGTCTTTATTTAAATTACAATAAAGTTTATGGCTGCTAAAACATATTCAATTAAGGAGTGTAACATTAACTCCATTCGCCGCAAGAAGCTCGCTGTGATAGGCTTCGGTTCTCAGGGGCATGCCCATGCTCTTAACCTTAAGGAAAGTGGTTGCGACGTGACTATTGGTCTTTACAAGAAGTCTAAGTCACGCGCTGTAGCTTCTAAGCTTGGTTTTGATGTAAAGGATACTGCTGATGCTGTAAAAGACTGTGATGTGATCATGGTCGCACTTCCTGATACTGCAACTCCTGATATTTATGAGAAGGATATTGCTCCTAATCTTCGCCCTGGCCAGACACTTGTGTTCTGTCATGGCTTTTGTGTTCACTTCGGTTTCATCACTGTTCCTGAAGATGTGAATGTCATCATGGTCGCTCCTAAGGGGCCAGGCCATACGGTACGTTCGCAGTATGTAGCAGGTAAGGGAGTTCCTACTCTTGTTGCTGTTCATCAAGATGCGGATGGCAAAGCTCTCAAAGTAGCTCTTGGTTGGGCTAAAGGTATTGGTGGAGCGCGCGCAGGTGTGATTGAAACAAATTTCCGGGAAGAGACTGTTACTGATTTATTCGGTGAGCAAGTTGTTCTTTGTGGCGGTGCTTCAGCTCTTGTTAAGGCTGGGTTCGAGGTTCTTGTGGAAGCTGGGTATGCTCCTGAAATGGCATATTTCGAGTGTTTACATGAGTTAAAGCTTATTGTGGACCTTATGGTTGAATCAGGTATCGCTGGTATGCGCTTCTCTATCTCTGAGACAGCGGAATACGGTGATGTGACTGTTGGGCCAAAGATCATCACTCCTGCAGTGAAGAAGAAAATGGCTGCTCAGCTGAAGCGTATTGAAAAAGGGCAGTTCGCTAAAGAGTGGATGGCTGAATATAAGGACGGCTGTAAGAATTTCGATGCTATCCGTAAGGAAGAAGCTGCACACCCAATCGAAGAAGTTGGGGCGAAACTCCGCTCTACAATGAGCTGGGTGAAGAAGAATAAGAAGATCGGTAAAGGAGTCTCACAAGCCTCATTTGCTTCGACTTCTAGCTAATCTAGGGAATTAACCTAGGATTGAATCATTTCATGACAGAGCCCGTCTACTTAGGTAGATGGGCTTTTTTGTGCCATGCTCCATAGGGCATAGAACGGAGAGTGAGGGGTAGTTGGAGGGTAGGGGGGTGCTTAGGTGTATTCTGTGACACTGTTCCTACTGTATGACGCCATGTGACGACGTCTTGATGTAAGTACAGAAGCCCTTGATACAAGAGATCTGGGTGTCAGGTCTTCTGATCGTGGGTGGAGCTCTTTCAGGCTCTATGGTTGTGAGGGTGAATGAGCGCTAGTCCTTCTTCATTCGTTTACCACTCTATCACAGAGGCAGCCCATGTTAAACCTGCTCCGAAGACGACGAGAACGATGATATCTCCCTGTTTGAAGACTTTTTGGCGATGCGCTTCATCTAAGGCTATCGCTACAGCAGCAGCGGAGGTGTTGCCATATTTATCAAGGTTGACAAACACTTTTTCGTCAGGGATCCCTAGGCGTGAGGTGACGGCATCTATGATGCGGAGGTTGGCTTGGTGAGGAATGATACAGGCGATGTCCTCTGTTGAGATACCTGTTCGTTCAAGCACTGTCTCAGAGGCTTTACGCATCGCTGTGACGGCTTGTTTGAAGACTTCTCTACCTTGCATGGCCAGTGAGGCTAGGCGTTGGTCAACATTTGCACTTGTTGTCGGGCAGGCAGAACCTCCCCCTGGAATGTTTAAGATCGATGCCTGCTCACCATCTGAGCCCATATCTGTAGCGAGAATACGCCCTTTTCCTTCTTGTGAGGAGGTGAGGACAGCAGCTCCTGCTCCATCGCCAAAGAGGACGCAAGTGTTGCGGTCTTCCCAATTCACAAATGAAGAGAGTTTTTCTGCGCCGATAATGATAGCGTTGTCATAAGCTCCATCTGAGATCATGCGTTTTGCTATCTTGAGGGCGTAGAGGAAGCCTGAACAAGCGGCGGAGATATCAAATGCGGCAGCATTCGTCGCCCCTAAATTGTGTTGCACATAGCAGGCCGTGGCTGGTGTCAGTGTATCAGGCGTGATTGTGGCTACAATGATAAGCTGGACGTCCTCAGGCTTTAGATCTGCTTGTTCTAAGGCTTTTATGGCTGCCTTGGTGGCGAGGTGTGAGGTGAATTCATCGTCTGCGGCGATTCTGCGCTCTTTAATTCCAGTACGGCTAACGATCCATTCATCGTTGGTCTCGACAAGTTTTTCGAGGTCCGCGTTGGTCATGATCTTCTCTGGGACATAGCTGCCTGTTCCAGAGATTCTGACGGGTCTTTCAGATAACAATTGGCTCATTGCTAGTAGGAGTAAGTGTTGATTGTCTTTGGGTCAAGTGGAGGTTTAGCCGATACCTAGGCTAGCATAGATTTCACGTGTAGCTTTACTCTTATTTAGCGTGTAAAAATGGATGCCATCGATGTGGTTATCGAGTAATTCTGAGCATTGCTGGGCTGCGTAATGAATCCCTACTCGCTGGACTAATTGAGGGTTGTGTTCTGCGCGCTGAAGGGCTTTGAGCAGCTTTGCGGGGAAGCGTGAGCCTTCGGCTAGTTCCGACATACGCTTCATGCTTTGGATGGAAGACACTGGCATAATACCTGCAATGATAGGAATATTGATGCCAGAGAGAGAGCAGCGATCACGGTAGTCAAAAAAATCGTGATTATCGAAGAAAAGCTGGGTGCAGATATAATCTGCCCCGGAATCGACTTTGGCTTTCATGTGTTCCATTTCCTTCATCCGGTTAGGAGTGAGGGGGTGTCCCTCGGGAAATCCTGCGACTCCGATGCCGAAACCTCGTGAATCTGGGTGTTCTCCAGAGTCATTGAATTTTTTGATGAAGGTCACTAGATCAGATGCATATTGAAAGGCGTCTTTGCTTCGATCGTAGTTCGGCTGATCTCTGGGTGGATCACCGCGTAGGGCTAAGATATTACTGACTCCAGCTTGGGCGTATCTTTGGAGGATTTCCCAGATTTCAGATTCACTGTGCCCTATACAGGTGAGGTGTGGGACGGGAGGAATGGAGGTGGTTTCCTTGATTTTAACGACTAAATCGTGTGTGACTTCTCTAGTCGCCCCTCCAGCTCCATAGGTGACGCTGATGAATGTGGGTTGATAAGGTTCTAAATCAGAAATGGTTGTATAGAGGGCTTCTCCTGCTTCAGGGCTGCGGGGAGGAAAGAATTCGAAGGATAGTGATGGGCCTTCTTGTTTGAGAATATCGTCGATATGCATGTTCGTGCGATGGTTTGCTGAGGAGTTTCTCGCTTTTTTTTACGAAAATGCAAGCTTGGGTACAACCTTTGCTGTTTCCTGAGGTTAGAATGATGAAGAAATCAGAGAGAGTGTCTCTACAGATTTTTTAAATATAGACTGGATTGATAATGAAATGGATGACGACAACTCTTGGTGTTTCTCTCGTAACGGGGGTGTTTTCTATGGCTTATTCCGCACCTTCTGAGGGAACATTGGGTGGGGCAGAGCTTCAAGGGAAAGAAACGGGTCACTATGAAAAGAAACGAGTTGGGCAAGGCCGGTTTGGGCGGGCTCAGGATTTATTTATAGAGTTGGATACAGATGATTCGAAAGGCCTCAGTCTAGATGAGTTTTCTAAGGCTCCTCGTCTGGCCGGTTTGGGTGGGGAGAAGAAGAGTGCTTTGTTCTCGAAGCTAGATGGAAATAGTGA
Source organism: uncultured Verrucomicrobiales bacterium (assembly GCA_964561965.1). Taxonomy (GTDB): domain Bacteria; phylum Verrucomicrobiota; class Verrucomicrobiia; order Verrucomicrobiales; family Akkermansiaceae; genus Rubritalea. Next base: position 17,818 of record CAZLQY010000041.1, on the reverse strand, counting down.
TGGTGTTCTCGAAATGTTTGAGTTGAAGCCTCAGCCTGCTGAGTCTCCCATGGTTCTATTGGATAAAGACCAAAGCGGAGGTGTTAGTTTAGAAGAGTTTATGGCTTGGAAACGTATTGAACGTTTAACGCCAGAGCAGAAAAAAACGTTGTTTGGTAAAATGGACGCTGATGTTGACGGCGTCGTCACAGAGGAAGAGGTGTTTGCTAAAAGAAGAGGAGAACGAGGAAAAACGGCGTTTCTGATTGCTGATACCGATGGTTCAGGGCAGCTTACGATGAAGGAGTTCTCTAGCTTACCGTTGCTCACTCAAATGCCTGAGGAACACCTCCAGAAAGTGTTTGATAGAATTGATCAGGATAAAGACTCTCTTCTGGGCTTAGGTGAGTTTGAGGTCATGCGAGGTCGCCATATGCGGGGGCGGACGATGTATTTGTGGAAACAGCTAAGAGCTACGGGAGTATTACAAGAGGGCGAGGCGGTAACAAAGGAGAGGTTAGTGGCAGGCGGTGTGTCTCAAGATTTAGTAGAGAGTGTCTTCGAGCAGTTTGATCGGGATGGGAATGATGTTATTGAAGGGGAAGAAGTGCCTAGTGTTACACAGAGGAGTGCTCGGAAAGCTGGGCATAAAAGGAAGAGCAAGGAGAATAGGGAGAGAGGCTCTAATATCAGAGAAGAAACGGAGAAGAAGTGATTGTGCGGATATTTCTTGGCCAGTAGAAACTGGCTAGAGGAAATACTAGTAAGGCATGACAACTAAAAGGCATGATCACTAGAAGTGAGACTTGGAAACAGCTGAAGTAGCAGAAGTATCTAGTGTGTGCCCTTGAAAAACAGTTTTGCTTAGTCGTCGAGTAGGAACTTTGAGGCTTGTTCCACATCTTTATCTCCTCGGCCTGACATATTGGCAATGATGATTTGTTCTTTACCCATAGTAGGGGCGATTTGACTGACGTAGGCCATGGCGTGGGAGCTTTCCAGTGCAGGGATGATGCCCTCATTAGAGGAGACTTCTCGGAAGGCTGCGAGCGCTTGCTCATCGGTAGCGTAGGTGTAGTCTGCGCGGGCGATGTCTTTGAGATAAGCGTGTTCTGGGCCGACGGCGGCGTAATCGAGGCCTGCACTCACGGAGTGTGTGAGTTCGATTTGTCCTTCATCATTGGCTAATAACCATGTTTTTGTGCCTTGGAGGACTCCTAGTTTACCTCCTTGGAATCGGGCTGCGTGGCGTTCAGGTATGATTCCATCTCCGCCTGCTTCGACGCCGACGAGGGCTACGTTTTTGTCCTGAATAAAGGGATGAAAGAGGCCGATTGCATTGGACCCGCCACCGACACAGGCGATGCATAGGTCTGGAAGGCGCCCTTCTTTCTCTAAAATTTGTTCTCTGGCTTCTAGCCCAATAATGCGCTGGAAGTCGCGCACCATCATAGGGTAGGGGTGAGGGCCTAGAGCTGATCCGAGAATATAGTGTGTATGATCTATCGTGGTGACCCAGTCTCTGATGGCTTCATTGACTGCATCTTTAAGGGTGGCTTGACCATTGTGTACGGCGCGGACTTCTGCGCCGAGTAAGCGCATGCGGGCGACGTTGAGCGCCTGGCGCTTCATGTCGACTGCTCCCATGTAAACGATACATTCCATGCCGAATCTGGCACAGACAGTAGCTGTTGCTACACCGTGTTGCCCTGCACCTGTCTCTGCGATGATGCGGTTTTTACCAATGCGCTTGGCTAACAGGATTTGCCCGAGTGCATTGTTGATTTTGTGCGCTCCTGTGTGGAGGAGGTCTTCGCGTTTGAGGTAAATCTTTGCGCCGCCAAGTTGCTTTGTCCAGCGCTCTGCAAAGTAGAGTGGTGTAGGCCGGCCACAATAGTTCTTTAGTAAATCATCAAGTTCGGCCTGGTAGGTAGGATCTTTCTTTGTCTCCTCATAGACCTTAGTGAGCTCCTGAAGAGGGGCCATGAGTGTTTCAGGCACAAACATGCCTCCATAGGTTCCAAAATGTCCTGTGTTGTCTGGAAGTGTATCTGTGTGGCTCATAGGATCTTTAAGATCGGTAAGCTAGTCGCGTAGGATGTGCAAGCGGTTAGTGTGCAGGAAGCTGGATAAGAGTGTGATGGCCTGTAATCCGTGTTTGCATGAATGGGGAAGAATGTGTGAACTGGGGCCATGAGAGTTGGCGGTAGCCTAGAAGAAGTATTAGAGGAGGTTTTTGAGTTGAATTTCTTAGAGAGAGGGGAGATCGGTGCCTCTGTTTCAGTTTGGAAACATGGTGAGGAAATCGTGCATTTGAGTAGGGGGTATACAGATAAGAGCCAATCGACCGAGTGGACGGAGGATACGATTGTGCCTTTTTATTCTGCGACGAAGGGGCTAGCTGCTGCGACGGTGCTGCTATCTCTGGAGCGAGCTGGGCTGACGCCGGAAGCACGAGTGACGCAGGTGTGGAGGGAGTTTCCTCAATCTTCTGCTACGTTTGCTGAGTTATTATCTCACCAGTGCGGGCTCGCCGCGCTGGATCAGCGAGTGAGTGTTTTCAACCATGATGAGGTGATTACTGCAGTAGAATCTCAGAGTTCCAATTGGACTCACGGGCATGGTTACCATCCTCGGACATATGGATTCCTGTTGGATGAGGTTGTGCGGCGATTAGAGGGTGAGAAGTTAGGTGAGGTATTCCGCGCTGAGATAGCGGGGCCTTTGAATTTAGATCTTTGGATTGGTCTCCCTGAGCGTGAATTTGATCGTGTTGCGACACTTTATCCGGGAAAGGTGAATGGAGGGGATTTTTCTTCTGATTTTTATAAGGCGTTTCATCAAAAAGATTCTCTTGTGAAGCAGGCGTTTTCTTCTCCTCAGGGGCTGGAGTCTGTACAGGATATGAATACTCCGGCGGCGTGGCAAGCGGCCCTTCCTGCGATGGGTGGAGTGGGGGGAGCGAGAGGCTTGGCGGCGTTTTACCAAGCTGTATTGGGTTATTTACCGGGGTTTTCTGAAGACGTTAGAAGGTGGATGTCTACTCCTCTGATTCAAGGTCATGATCAGGTTCTGCTGACGCCGACACGGTTTACCTGTGGGTTTCAGATGGATCCATTAGGGCCTGATGAAGTGAAGCAGCGGCGACACTACGGACGCAGTCCTAGGGCCTTTGGTCACCCGGGTGCTGGAGGGAGCCACGCGTTTGCTGATCCTGACTCTGGATTGTCCTTTGGCTATGTGATGAATCAGATGGAACTTAGTGTGTTACCTAGTGAGAAGACTTTAGATCTTGTCGCTGCAGTGACTTAAGCTGTTCTCTGTGGCGAGGTCTCTCACTTTCTTGTGGTAAAGTGCTATATTCTCAAGCAGGATCGCGCCGCTCTCCTTTAACGTTGAATTATCTTTCATGGAACTCTTAGATATCGCCTCCATTCTATTAAGCCTAGCTGCTCTCTTTGCCTATATAAACCACCGTTGGATTAAGTTGCCGACGGCGATAGGAATTATGCTGATCAGTTTGGTCATCAGCCTTGTCTTTATTGGAGTAGGGCAGTTTTCTCCATCGCTGGGAGATGCCATCCGGGTCTTTGTCGAGGGGATTGATTTTAACGAGACCTTAATGAATGGTATGCTTAGCTATCTTTTGTTTGCTGGGGCCCTCCATGTGAATTTAGTAGAACTGAAGAAACAAGGCCTGTTAGTCGGTATGATGGCTAGTGCAGGTGTGATTGTTTCTACCTTTTTGATTGGGGGTGTTTCCTATTATCTCTTTGGGGCCTTTGGTCTACAGATCCCTTTTATTTGGTGCTTAGTCTTTGGATCATTGATCTCTCCTACAGATCCAGTCGCTGTTCTGGGTGTATTGAAGACAGCAGGTGCCCCTAAATCGCTAGAAACGAAGATTACGGGGGAATCTCTTTTTAACGATGGGGTTGGTGTCGTTGTCTATCTTGCTTTGCTTGGCTTTGCTGGCGTAGGTCATGGTAGCCATGATGTGGGGGCGAGTGAGGTGGTAATACTGTTCATTAAGGAAGCTGGGGGAGGTGTGGTGATCGGTTTGTTCTTGGGGTGGATGTGTTACAGAGCTCTTAAATCTATTGATAACTACCATGTAGAGGTATTACTGACCTTAGCACTGGTGACGGCAGGCTATCGCTGCGCTATGGCCCTGCACATGAGTGGGCCGTTAGCGATGGTTGTGGCAGGATTGATGATTGGAAACCAGGCTCGCTCAGAAGCCATGAGTGATGCGACAAGGAAGCATGTGGATATGTTCTGGGAGTTAATTGATGAAATTTTAAATGCTCTATTGTTCTTACTCATTGGGTTGGAAATATTTGTTCTAGATTTTTCTCCAATGGTACTAGTGGCGGGTCTGATTCTCATTCCTATCACCTTGGCGGCACGCTATACGGCAGTATTGATACCGATTACGATCTTAAAGAACTCTCGAATATTCACGCCCGGCATCACAAAGATTTTGACGTGGGGAGGTATACGCGGAGGTATCTCTGTCGCTTTAGCACTGGCACTTCCCCCTGGTGAAGTGAGGGATGTGATTCTTCTGGTGACCTATGTGATTGTTATTTTCTCCATCACAGTGCAGGGACTGAGTTTGAAATCCCTCGTTGCGAAAGCAGTGAGTTCTGGGGCGAAGTAAGAAGTAGCTTATTGCCCCATCTAAGGAGTGAACGGCTAGTTTGGAGTGAGCTGTGTATGCCCTTGTTTAAGATGTACCGCTATGCTGTGTGTGGGAATAGTGGTTACTTTGAGAGTCGAACTCTTAGTCCACCGATGTTGTTTCTCCTAAAGTGATACATTCCTTCAACGCCATTCGTGTTGACTACTTCTGGAGAAGAGGCTGCCGATATGAGATTGTCAGCGCAAAGTAGCTGACAGAAGTGCAGAGTTTGCGCCTGTATGTTTTTTCGAATCTATCAGCAGGTGGTGGAGGTTTTGATGCCTCCACCTACCTATGATTTCTTATGAGGGAGCTTAGAGCTCGCTCGCTAGGATATCTTCTATGGTTTGGCGTTTTCTTACGACGCGGGCGGTATCTCCATCTACGAGGACCTCTGCTGGTAATCCCCGGGTATTGTAGTTAGAGGCCATGACAAAGCCGTAGGCTCCAGCACTGAGTAGTGCGATGAAGTCTCCTTGCTTGAAGTCAGGCAGTGGTTGATTTTGGCAGAAGAAGTCTCCTGTTTCACAGATCGGGCCAACGACATCGACGGATATGGTTTCCTCTGATTTGCTTTCTTTTACAGGAACGATTTCGTGATAGCCCTCGTAGAGAGCGGGGCGGATGAGATCGTTCATGCCCGCGTCGACGACTTTGAAGGTCTTCGCGGTGCCTTTTTTCTCGTAAAGACATTCGGTAAGAAGGACTCCTGCGTTACCTGCAATGTAGCGGCCAGGCTCGACTAGGATCTTTAACCCAAGGTCTTTCAGGAAAGGGATGACTCCAGTGGCGTATTCTTCCGTCGTGATAGGAGCCTGTTCTTTTTGTGCATCCCACCATTCTGCAGAGCCGGAGGCTAAACAAGGGTCATAGACGATACCTACTCCTCCTCCAATGGAGAAGAATTCGATATGATAGAGTTCTTTTAGCTTGGCTGCTAATGGGGCTACTTTTTGAGCAGCTTCGATAAATGGTTTTACGGTAGTGAGCTGAGAGCCAATGTGCATTTGTAGCCCACGGAGCTTAATGTTTGGGAGCTTAGAGGCACGCTCATAGGCTGCCTCGATGTATTCAAAATCGACGCCAAATTTATTTTCAGCCTTTCCTGTAGAGATGTATTTGTGTGTTTTCGCGTCGACATTTGGGTTCACCCGGATGGCAACAGGTGCTGTTAAGCCTAAGTCTCCTGCGACTAGATTGATGAATTCCACTTCCGCTTCAGATTCCGCGTTGAAGCAGTAGATGCCTTGTTGGAGAGCGTAGCTGATTTCTTCTCGTGTTTTACCAACGCCAGCGAAGGTACACTTCCCTGGATCACCACCTGCTTGAATGACGCGTTGTAATTCACCTGCAGAGACGATATCAAATCCACTGCCCATTTCTACTAGTAGGCGAAGTACCGATAGATTGGAGTTCGCCTTTACGGCGTATTCAATGCCGTGATCGAGCTCAGATAAGGCTGAATCGAGGCGTTGATAGTTGTTCCGGATCGTTTCAGAACTATAAACATAGGTAGGGGTTCCTTGTTGTTGGGCTATAGTTTGTAGGTCTACTCCCTCGCAGTGTAGGGAGCCCTTTTGATAGTGAAAAGAATGCATGTCTGCGTGGTAGCGTCTTTAGGGTGTTTGTGAAGTCTAAAAGTAGCTAAGCTGTGAGCTGATGGGGACACTTTGAGTGAGAGTTACTAGCGAATATAGCGTTGATCAATATTGCTTAAAAGTAATTGGATTTCTTGAACCTCCTTCATCATTTCTATCATGTCTGCGGCGAGGAGGTTGGGATTTCTCATTTGTGCTCGTAGGGATGTTTCCCGTTTTTGTAGGTGGGAGGCTAAGAGCATTGTGACTGTGTCTCTGGCTGCTTGCTCTGGGTTTTCTGGCAGTTGTTCTGAGAAATTGGATTGTAGTGCCAGTTTGTCTGGCTGATTTAGGGTGAGTAAATAGGTTTGTATTGTGGATGGTTTTTCAGGATTAGGCCGTTTCGCGAGGAGATGTTGGAGTAAATGCCCTCCTGCTGTGTGTTTGAGAGGCTCAAAGAGTGATTCTAGTTCACTGATAAGGTAGTCCTGAGCTAATTGAGAATGTAATGCTAGGAAGCATAAATAGCTGATATGCCTGTCCAGAGGGGTGGGGGCTAAAGCGGGTGATTCTGCTTGATCAGTGTCGTCCTGACTAGGGTATTGGCGTTGCTTCTTCCGCGCTCTTTCAGCAGTGCTAACAGCGTTACGGATTTCACTGTCACCGACGCTGAGGCGAGATGCTATCTGTAAGATGGCGCCGTCTTTGGCGACTTTGTCAGGAATGAGATCGGCGAGCTGGGCTAGTTCGTTCGCTAGGTTCGTTCGTTCTTGGTAGTCTGATAAATTACGGTGGAGTGCTTCGTAGTCCATTTTCCAATCAAAGAAGTCAGAGGCTTGATTGATTAATTCCTGAAAGGAATCAGCTCCGTAGCGTTGGATATAAGAATCTGGGTCTTCACCTGAGGGCATGGATACGGCCTTTACCATAAGGCCTACAGGAATGAGGATTTCATAGGCCTTTTGTGCTGCTTTTATACCAGCGCTATCGGAGTCGTAACAGAGGACGACATGCTTGGTGTAGCGTTTGAGTAAGTTTGCGTGGTGCTCTGTGAATGCGGTGCCTAGCCCTGCAATGGCATTTTGTACGCCGTGGGCGGAGCAGGCTATGACATCGATTTGGCCTTCACAGATGAGTGCGAACCCTGCTTTGGCGATATGGCGCCTAGCTTTATGGAGGCCGAAGATGACTTTTGATTTATTGAAGAGTAGTGTTTGGGGGGAATTGATATATTTGCCTGTACGTGGGTCGTTGCGGAGCTGTCGCCCAGAAAAGGCAATGATATCCCCATAGTCGTTATGAATGGGAAACATTAAACGGTCCCGAAACCGTAAATAGATTCCACCCTTTGGATTGTGTTCATCTCGGAGGGCCGCCACGCCACTTTCGACGAGTTCTTTCCCTGTAAATCCAGCTGATTTGGCCCAATGAAAGACGAGCTGGGCTTGTTCGGGAATCCAGCCGATGGCCCAATCTTCTGTCATGGCCTTCGTGAATTTCCTTCCTTGTAGATAGTCGCGCGCGTGTTGAGCTTCGACGTTTTTACGCAATTGTTCATGCATAAATTGGGCAAGGCCGTTGTGAAATTCTTTGAGCCTTGTTTGCAGGCTGCGCATTTTCTCCGCTTTAGGGTCAAAGGCGGCTTCTGTAATGGTGATTCCAGCTTTATCGGCTAGTTTCTTCACAGCCTCAGGAAAAGGAAGGTTTTCATATTTCATGACGAAGCCGATGGCACCGCCTCCCTCCCCACATCCGAAACAATGAAATGATTGGCGTGCGAGGTTAATATTAAATGAGGGGGTCTTTTCGTTGTGAAATGGGCAGAGGGCTTTGAAGGAAGACCCTGCTCTTTTAAGCTGGATGTATCCACCTATGATGTCGACAATGTCGGTCGCGGCTAAGACTTGCTCAATAGTTTCTTCAGGTATATTGCCCACTCACGGAGTGTCCTCCTTGTGGTGATAAGATGCAAGAAGGAAGGAATGGATGGTGTGTATTCTATTGCCGTGAATCTGAGAAAGTGTGATGGTAGAGGGTCTCTTGTTATGGAAAGAAAAAATAATCTTGATTGTGAGTGAATTTTCAGTAAGTTCTGAAAAAGATGAGCGAAGTAACACCATTTCAACAAGCAAAAGATGATTTCATCGCACAGTGGGGCGCACTGGGAACGAGCTGGGGAATTAGTCGCACAATGGCCCAAGTCCACGCATTGTTGATGATCACGCCAGAGGTGTTAAGTACCGACCAAGTGATGGATGAGCTTCATATTAGCCGTGGTAATGCTCATACGAATTTGAAAGAACTCGTGGGCTGGGGGCTTGTCCGCGTTGTGATTAAAAAAGGAGAGCGCAAGGAATTTTTTGAAGCGGAGAAGGATGTTTGGAAAATATTTACCATCGTGCTGCGCGAGAGGAAGAGGCGTGAAATTGATCCTGCCGTAGCGTTGCTCAGAGATTGTTTAGAGCGGAGTGCCAGTGTGAAGACAAAGGAAGGTGAAGCGTTTCATCAGCAAATGAAGGAACTCAATGAGTTTGCAAATTTTGCAGGTGGAGTTGGTGATAAAATTAGTAGATTGCAATATACACCTGCGCTTAAGTTGGCCGCTAAATTCTTATCTTAATAGAAGTGAACTCATTGCATGGTATGTGATGAGTTTTTTTAAATAAAAATTTCAAAAATAACTGAAAATACCGAAATGATAAACTTAACAGATGAAATTAAGAGTATAGAAGTGTACTATGACGGGCGCTGTGGCATGTGCTGTACATTTCATGAGTGGCTAAATCGTCAGGATAGAGCCAACAAGGTGTTATTTTTTCCTTATCAAGATACAGCTACTGAATCTCAGTTTCCAGGGATTAACAGCTTGGAGCCAGATAAGGAAATGATCGTGCGGGTGGATGGAACAGACGTTTACCGAGGAGCAGAAGCCTGGATATGGTGTCTATGGAGTTGCTCTGATTATAGGGTGTTAGCTGAGAAGATGAACCGGCCTTTGTTCTTACCTTTTGCGAAGAAGGTATGTCATTTGTTGGCAGCCAATCGGCTCTCTTTGAGCAAAGTTTTTTTTAGAAAGAAAGCAAAGGAAGTGGCAGAGGATCTACACAGCATGCCTCAGATAGAAAGAGAAAAAGGAATGATCCAAAATTGGAGTAGAAACAAATTAAAATAGAATAAAACAACAATGAACGATACAGAGTTAAGTTATATGGTGTACCTCATTATAGTCATCCCTATTACGATTTATGTCGGTAGGAATTTACATAAGAATGGGAAGGTTTTTTTGGTTCACCGCTTAGGGGGGGAGGAGGTGGCTAATAGTGTGAATCAGCTATTATTAGTGGGCTTCTACTTACTCAATATAGGTTTTGTTTGTCTGTATTTACAGACAGATGAAGTGTTAGTAGGCGTGCGAGGAGTGATCGAGCATGTGAGTCAAAAGATAGGTGTGGTGATGTTAGTCTTGGGCGTCATCCATATCATTAATTTGAAAGTTCTTGTAGGTTTTCGGAGGCATCTGACTGCTGAGAGTATTCCAACGAAACCGTATAAAGTGAAATATTAGATGAAGACGATTGTTATTGCTGGTGCCAATGGGTTCTTAGGGCGGTGCCTGAGTCGATATTTTTTAAAGAAGGGTTGGAAAGTTATCGGTCTTGCTAGAAAGAGAGATGGTTTATGTAGGGGCGTTTTCTATCAAGAATGGGATGGTGAAACCTTGGAGCATGGCTGGGGTGCTTGCCTAGAGGGGGCCGAACTCCTTGTGAATTTGGCGGGGAGAAGTGTCAACTGCCGTTATAATGAGGAGAATCGACGGTGTATTCGAGAATCCAGAGTGAATAGCACCGTCGTTTTAGGCCAAGCTATCGATGCATGTAATGTTGGCCCGAGGGTGTGGATGAATTCTAGTACTGCGACGATTTACCGTCATGCAGAGGATAGAGCGCAGGGGGATTACGATGGAGAATTAGGGAAGGGATTTAGCGTGGAAGTCGCACGAGCTTGGGAGAATGCGTTTTACAGTGCTCCTTTAAAAGGTGATGTGAGAAAGATCGCTCTTCGCTCAGCGATTGTTATGGGAGAAGAGCCTGATACGGTATGGACGGTGCTACAGTCTCTTGCTCGTTTGGGTATGGGAGGGCAGATGGGGCATGGGCGGCAGATGGTGAGCTGGGTCCATGTAGAGGATTTTTGTCGTGCTGTGTTGTGGCTGTATGAGTGTGATCACATGAGTGGAAATATAAATCTATGTGCTCCCAATCCTGTCTCAAATACGCAACTGATGAAGCTGGTGAGAAAGAGTGTAGGGAGGAAGTGGGCTTTTCCCATACCTCGATGGGCTTTAGAATTAGGAGCGCTCATTCGGGGTACGGAGACAGAGCTGGTGCTGAAGAGTCGGTGGGTCTTACCCACTCGTTTAGAGGAACACGGCTTTGTGTTTGATCATCCAGATTTAGAAACTAGTTTCGTAAAGATTGCGGTGGACGGATGAAGCTGGTGGGCTAGGCTGCGGCTTTATGAATTTGATTGTTACACACCCTGGAGGTGCGCATAAAGATGACTTTCTAGCTTGCTGCTTGATGATTGCTCAGTTTGGGCTCCCGGTGGAACGCCGAGACCCCAAGGAAGAGGATCTTGCGGACGAGAATGTTATTGTCATCGATGTGGGGGGAGAGCACGTGCCGGAGCGCATGAACTTTGATCATCATCAGTTTCCACGTGATCACGTCCCTATGTGTGCCCTTTCTTTAGTCTTACAATATTTGGATTTGTATGAAGATGCTTGTCACTTTTGTGATTGGTTAGAGCCCGCAGAGTGGTTTGACACGCGGGGCCCGAATAAGACAGCACAGTGGCTGGGAGTAGACCGTGATGCGATGGCCAAGTTGATCTCTCCTATTGATGTGACACTTCTGCGGCGTTTTGCCGGTGCCAATCAACATTGTGCGGGAGAGCCTCTCTGGGAAGTGATGAAAATGATTGGTGAGGACCTTATCGCATTTGTAGTAGGTATGCGCGCTAAATTAGATTTTGTCAAAAAGCATGCTAGGATTTGGCATTTAGAGAAAGAGGGGGAAGCCGTGGATGTTCTGTTCATGCCTAGAACTGAGCCCTTACCTGAAGAGCCTTCTGCTGGTTTAGCCCGGTTTATTGAAAGTGATCCATCTGCCGAGAAGGTTGTGGCGATGGTTTATCCTGACCGGCGAGGTTCAGGATATGGTATTCAACGTTATAATGACTTTCCTCGATTTGATTTCATGAGAATTGAGACAGAGGAGGATGTGCACTTTGCTCATGCCGCAGGATTTGTCGCAAAAACAACTGCGATCGATGAGAGCCGGCTACAAAATTTAGTGTTAGCGGGGTGGAAATAGAGGTACCCTTTAGATGAAATCGAAAGACATTGTAAAGGGATGAGATTGACTTTAGCTGATTTAGGTTGGAACAGTAAATTCGCGAAGGAATTCGCGAGTTATGTGAAGAAAGGGTGGGAGCCTGCCCGCCTGATCCGTGATAATAAAATCTCATATGGTGCGTTGTTAGATGGTGGTGAAGAATTAGAGGTTTTAATGAGTGGGAAGGTCTATCACGATGCTGAGTCTGATGCGGATCTTCCCGCTGTCGGAGACTGGGTGGCACTGGATCGAGGGGGAGAAGTTGATGAGCCAATCATACGAGCTCGCTTAAGTAGGCAGACTTGTTTTTCTCGGAAAGAGCCTGGGAAGAGCTCTGAAGAGCAGGTCATAGCTGCTAATGTGAATGTTGTTGTTATTGTGACAGATGCTGGCGCAGATTTTAATCTACGCCGGATGGAGCGTTACTTTATGTTAGTAGACCGTAGCCGCGCAAAAGCTGTCGTCCTAGTCAATAAAAGTGATTTGTGTGTACCAGAGCAAAATGAAGAAGTCGCCACGATGATTCGAGAGGTCGCACCTGAGGCCGAGGTCCATATCACAAGTGCGATAGGTAATGAGGGATTAGAGGTGATGAGGAGTTATTTAAAACGAGGTAGTTCTATTACTGTAGTAGGATCAAGTGGTGTGGGGAAGTCGACGATGATTAACCAGCTGTTAGGCAAGGAATGGCAGTGGACAAGTGAAGTCAATGAACGAACAGGGAAGGGGCGCCATACCACAACGGCAAGAGAGCTGGTAGTGCTGGAGGGTGGGGGAATATTAATTGATAATCCTGGGATACGCGAGGTCCAGATGTGGACTGATGAGACGACGTTAAGAGACAGTTTTCTAGATGTAGAGGAGCTAGCTGCACAGTGTAAATTCCATGATTGCAAACATGGTTCCGACAAAGGGTGTGCTATTCGCCAAGCGGTGGAAGCCGGTGTGCTTGATGAAGAGAGGTATAATAGTTTCCTAAAATTAGATGACGAAATTAAAGAGTTAAAAGACCGTAGGAAAAAGAGAAAGATGAATGTGGAGCGCAGGGCTAAGAGAGACCACAGAGTGAAGGCGCGAAACCTAGCAGATAGGATCGATTTAGAAAAAAATAATAGGCCAGAAGCCGATGGCTGGGGGGAAGAACGCTAACAAGAGTTTAGCGCTTTCTTCGGAGAGCGAAGGAAAGGCAACCAAGTGTGAAGAGTAAGCTGGAAGAGGGCTCAGGCACAGAGACGGAGGTCACGGCTAATGTGAGTTCGTAGAAAACGTCAAGGTTCCCTGTTTCCTGAATCCAAAATGTGTAGCTGCCAGCTGAGAGTGGGCCTCCAGCAAGTGATGGTCGCGCTGCCGAATCAGCGGGATCAGCGTCAGAGAGAAGATTGCGTTGTGTGAGGTCCGGTAATAAATCAGCATTAAAGAGAGTATTCCCGGTAAGGTCTGCGAAGCTTTGCCCTGAAAATACACTGCCAGTGGTATAGCCGATAAAGCTAACGGACCCTGCTGGGCCTGTGGAAGAATAGTCATTGACGATAATACTATTGAGCTGTTGCCCTGCTGCGATGACGACAGTGAAGAAGTCAGCATCTCTCATCACAGAAACACCAGAGCCATTGACAGCTCCAGTCTCACCATTATTACCAACATCAGCAAAGATCGTGTTATTTCCACTAGTTAAGCTGATAGGAGTAGGGGCATTAAATGCGCCAGATAAATCTCCATCGGAGAATTCATCAAAGACTGTTGCCCCCTGTAAATGAAGGCATGATGCGAATAGTATGGGGATGAAAGGAATTTTGTTCATATGGGATTAAAGCTTATTGATATAATAGGTCAATAGAGATATGAACTCTGACTTATATTTATTGTGTTCCCTTTAGAGTTTTACCTAAGAATCAATGAATAAGGGGATAATATTTCAAGGAGGAACCGATGGGGTAGGATTGTTGCTCTACTTGAGCAAATCCATCAATATTGGCAAGAGAAGTGTAATCTCCAGAATTTCTAGGTTGCTTTACAATGAGTGTGCCATGGCGGAGTTGGCACGGAATTAAGCCCGATAGAGGCACTTGCCAGTTCAAATCTGACCCGAGAGGGATAACATTCTGTTGAGGAGATGCTTTTAGGTAGTGACGTAGAGCAGGGAGTAAATAGCGAGTTGCAGTAGCTAGTACGGAGACGGGATTGCCAGGGAGAGCAAATATTTGCTGTTGTTCGGTTCTCCAATAGGCAAATGGTTTTCCTGGGCGCTGGAGGACGCCGTGAAAGAGAGGGGCGCCGAGGAGCTCCCTCAGCAGAGGCGCTACATAATCGTATTTACCTTTGGAGACACCTCCGGTGAGAACGAGTATGTCACTCTGTAGAAGGGATGCTTGGATGGCTTTACGGATAGAATCCTCGTTGTCTAGTAAATGAGTATGATTGGTGGACGCGAAATGATTACGGCGAATGAGGCTTGTGAGAACTGTAGGGTGGCTTTGCCGAATTTGATGCTCTAAGGGGGACTGGTCTGGCGGGATGACTTCGTCTCCTGTCGTTAATAGACCAAGTTTTGGAAGGCGTGAGACTTCTAGTTGAGAGGCCCCCACGCTGGCGGCAATTCCCAGTTCCGTCGCTCCTAAAATAGTTCCTGGAGGGAGTAGTGCATCTCCTTTGAGACTATCGGAACCTTTTTTGTGGATATATTGCCAGCGTTGTGGCGTGCAATTAGGATGCAGGTGTGCAGAGCCCTCTATGATAGTGTAGAGTTCTACAGGAATAATGCAGTCAGTTTTTCGAGGAAGAGGAGCACCTGTCATCACTTCGATTGCGTGGGCTTGTGCTTGAAGTGTTTGTTGAGGAGCTCCTGCTGCTTGCACTCCAGAGAGAGGGATGACTAGGCCTGGGAAAGGGGATTTCTGAAAATCATCATAACAGATAGCGATACCATCCATCATGACTCGGTCGAATGGTGGGCTGTGACGATCTGCTGAGATCGCTGTGCGCAGGATGCGTTGATCGGCATGCTCCAGAGACACCAGCTCGGTATCAGCTCTCAGTGGCGAGGATAGGATGAGTTGTTCGGCTTCTGTGATGGAGATCAGATTCTGCATGTTAGCGGAAGGTGCCATGGTTTGAGGCTAGAGGAAAAGAATTTCTTGAGGGCTTTTCGTCATGCGTCGATTTTGTTATCTAAGCTGCGATGGATAATGTGTATGAGGCCCCGGAAAGTGAATTGGAACAAAATATTCCGGATTCTAAGGTCACAGGTCGAGAAATTGCTATCTTAGGGCTACTCCTATTTTATGGTCCCTTTTTTGGTGTGGCAGGAGTGATTGCCATCTTGGTAAGCTCATTCCGAAATATCTCCGGGAATGTGACTGTGGATATCAGAGTGGCAGATTCTATCTGGATGATCGCACTGGGCTTTTTTGTAGGTCTCGTGGGTGTGTTTTTAATGTTAGTCGCACTGCTACAGAAGCATAATAGAGAGCCTTGGTTTTTTTGGTGTACCGTTTCCGCCTCTGTCCTCTGGTGTACATTGTTATTCCCCATTGGCTGTTTCGTCGGAGCTTTGATCTTGGGGATTTTCTTATTTCGTAGAAAAGAGTTCTTGGATCCAGAAATAAAAATGAAGGGGGGCATTGAATTTATTCCACAGCTGGAGGAGCTAGATCAAGTTCCGGTAGAGCTTCCTCGAGAATAGAGATATCGATCTGTTCTTCTGGTAGTTGGATGGAAGGGGCTCCTGCGGACTCATCTCTAGCGCTGGGGCCTTGATCTGTGTAGATATGGAATGGGCGTTGAGAGCCCTGATTGACCCGTTGAGATGCCAGTAAGAGGGGCTGTAGTTTAGTTGGGTCTACTTCAACTACTTGTAGTTTATTGGGGAGAATGTCTCGATAGCTTAGTTTCGCCAAATCATTCCTATTGTAGCTCCGCCATTGTTTAATCGAGCTACAGGAGCTTAAAGACAGAAGGAGGAAGGAGATGATAGCTGTTGAGTGTGGCATGAGTCTTTGCTTGGATAGAATCGAGGTCTTGTCTTTTAACGAGATAGTAAGATCTTTTCAGTTTCAAACCCGGTTAATTTTTTTAACTGATCGACCATACGGTAAAGAATGAACCCGCCAATAATCATGAGAGGGATGCCGATAACAGCCCACCCCCAACCTGTGATACGGGCAAGATCTGCGTTATATTCTTCCTTCCATTTGGGGGAAGCAGGATCGAGATCCGCTAAAAACCAGTAAGAAAGCCCCATATTGAGTGCGGCACTAATGAGGAAGGAGCCAAAGAAGAGCAGGGTCGATTGCCAGATGAGTTTCTGATAGTCCTGCGTTTTTTGCTTCTCCGCAATTGTTCGCTCTATTGACGGGATATCAAAGATGGCATCACTATAAATGAAGGACCGGAAGAGAGGTGTTTTACTCCGGTGGGTTAAGAGAAACAATGAGCCAAGAATGAGAGGCTGAATGGCTTCTTTTGCGCCGAAGATCCAAGCTGCTTGGGCTTTGACCTGTGGAGACCCTGTCCAGAGATAAATTGAGATAATGCCAGTCAATAAGATGGCACCTGCTCCTACTGCTGAGAAAATGTTGAGAGCCTTGTGCTTAAGGAAGTGCCAGATGCCGTAGCCCAGTGGTAACAGTAAGGAAACTGTGAGGGCTATGTAAGGGCCTACATGCCAAGGTTTATTACCCTCTTTGCTCATCGCCCCCAGAATAATCACTGGGAGGAGGACGTTCACGAGGATATTGGCTAATGGATTTTCTTCTGCTGTTTGCTTGGCCATAGTAAAGTTTGTGTCGCGGGTTCATAAAAACTTGAAATAATAGCTAATTCAAGAGTTTTCATCGTCATTGATCACTGCGATACTAAGTCTAATGAAGAGAGCATATTTGATTTATTTTGTGACGGCAATATTACTGCTTAGCTATTTCGTCATAAAACTTGTGATAAAACTGTCAGAGCGGGGATTGTAAATTCGAGATTGCCTGGGAATAACAAGTTTCATTAAATCTCTTAGATAACATGAGCTTCCTAAAAAGCACTTTAACAGTAGCAACAGTTGTAGGTTTGGGTTTCACTATGGTCAATTTGGCAAATGGAGATTCCAAAGTAGCGGTGGCACATAATCAAAGTGCTGCTGGGGTTTCTTTGCCAGATGGGTATAGAGCTGTCACATTAAGTTGTTGGTGATATACCGTCGCAAAGGATGCCGTGCGCAACCTAGATGGAGTGATAGATACGACAATGTCAGTAAGGCATAGCCCGTTTGGTGAATGGGTCATTGTTTACTTTGATCCTAAATCTGTAACAGAAGAAATCATTCATAAAACGATCAAAGATGGTGGCTGCCCGCGTGCAAAAATCACGCGTAAATTAGCAAAGACGACGGCACTGACACCGATTGTAACACCAGGGGATACAGCCTTACTTCAGTTAACTCTGGAGAAAGCAGACTCTCTTACTATTTCTGAAATCCCGAAAGGCTGGGCCATCACTGAGCCCGTGGGAAAACTATCGGCTGGCGTCCACTACTTATCGCTAAGAACACCTGCTGGAGCTGCAAAGAAAAAGTATAAGGTGACATTGGCTGGAGCTAATAAGAAAAATCATAGATTCGAAGTAGAGCTGGTATCGAGAGTCGGAAGATAAAAGCAATTTAGGAGCAGATCCATGTTGGCAATTGCTCGGGGAAAGAGCAACCGTTACAGTCTGTTGTATCCGCTAAACAAAAATCTGTATAAATTTGTAAGAGGGCTTGGTGTTGCCAAGCCCTATTCGTAAATTTAGCTTTATCCGGGTGTGAACCAAAGAGCCTCTGAGCTGCCTTTGCTACTTTATCGCTGCTCGATTGAGCGGGAAGAGCTTTGTACTGATTCCAATGAGCCTTGTCGCTGTGCCTTTCTATGGAAGAATGTTCTGTCGAAGAAAGCAGGGGTGGGTAAACATGGTTCATGAGGAAGTCTTGAGCTCTATCTTTCCCTATCAAACGTAATGGTTTTGAACTGGGTTGAGAGGTGAGAGTGTAGTGAAAATTCCAGAAATTATCCTTTAAATCTGTTAGGAAATCTAGGCAATGTTGAGGGTCTTGATTCGCTTTTTTAAATTCTGTCCATCGTTGTGCGATACAGGCTAAGGCTGCTAGTCATACGCATTAACCTAAGGTGTAAGTCTTTTAAAATAAATGAACTAAATTG
>CAZLQY010000040.1:0-25760 GCA_964561965.1 uncultured Verrucomicrobiales bacterium | reverse complement strand
TTCCAGCCTTGTTTGCTTTTCTTCACGAGTTCCTTCACAAGTTCAGGCTGCTCTGTTTATAGAATTGATGATAGAAACAATAGAAACAAAAACTATGAAGATATTTTATTGGATCACTCTGGTACTCGTCGTATTTGTAATATATAGCTCAGGAAGTTTATCTTGGGCAGATTGGCACGGTAAAGCTGAGTGCCCTAAAATACTATCCATTCCTGCATGCTATATTGTGTTTGTCTGTTTTTTCATAGCAGCCATTAGCCATGTCGTTAACAGTTTTAAAGCAAAAATCATATACTTTATATTTATGGGGATACCTTTTTCTTTAGCTTTGGTAGGAAGTATTACGGAAGTAGTAGGGATCACAATTTGCCCGAAAACAGACTCAGGAATTCCTATGTGTTATATCTCGTTAGCTTTTTGTGTCACTCTACTAACAACGAAATATTTATCTCTGAAAAAATGATATTTATAGGTTCGTTTTTAGAAATCAGACTCTCCATACCTGTTTGATTCAAGAAGTCGCTACCATCGCTTTTTAAGACGTATGGCATCAGTACTTTTTCTGATCTATTTTACTAGAAACTGCATCAAGGAAACAAAGTCTCGTTTCTAGGGAGAATACCAAACAAGTATAGTCTCATAGACCTTAGTGGGTATTGTATCGATACTTTAGCGAGTCTGTTCCTTCTTGTACTTCACTGGGGGGACATAACGCAGCCGAGGTCTTCTACTCGCTATATCTTTGATGCATTCTTTTAAAGCGCGCCGTAAAATTGGCAGTTTATTAGTACAGTGCGATGGTACGGTTGCGACTTGTTCAGGGGTGACAACAGCTCCATCGAAGACGAGTTCACCTGTGAGGGTCTCCACTCGTAACCACACCTCATTGCCTAACATCATCATGGTATAGATTCCTTTATCGTCTGAAATTGTAGCGGTACGTTCTTGCCGGTCAATCGTATGAAGAGGTAATCCTGATGTTAATGAAAGTTCATCTGATGTCGGTGTGCTGGGCCTTAGTACTTCTTGTCTGGATTCTAACGTTAAATCTCTTTCCTCTTCCTTTCCTGCCCGAAAGAAGCGTATTGTGACTGTTTCTCCGTCATGGCGCATACCTAAGAGAGCCATTAATTGTCCTTCATTAATGAGCAATTGGTCTTCTAGCATAAAGATGACATCGTGGACTTGTAATCCGGCCCGTTCTCCTGGCCCACTGTGTTTTACAGATTCTAAAACAAATCCAACACCTTTTGGTAATTCAGGTAACTGAGCACGAATGATTTCAGAAGGCTTTACTACTCCCACTCCCATAAATACAGGGGACTGAACCTCATCGCTTAAGACCTTAGTGAAAAGAAGTAGGGGGCTGAGTAAGACCGTAATGAATAATTTCACCGCTAAAAATAAGTTATTGGTTCTCTTCGTTCTTCTTTTCGTGACTGTTGAAGGGTGATTTCTAGGCCCGATTTAGAATCTTTATAAATATCTGAGTCTACTACAGAATATCGTTCTACTCGGTAAGGGACACTCCCGTCATCAGAAAGACCTTCATCGATTCCTAACATCTGTATTTTGGTTTCTGATCTTACGTGTTTTAGAAACTCTTTTTTCTCACTAACTAGTTCTAAAGAACCTGGAGGCTTGTTCAAACCTGTCATGTATAAATAACTGGATACACTAAATAGTAAAAGACAAGCGATGGTGCCAAATACAATAATCCATGGAGAATGAATAGAGGTGCTTGTGTGGGCCTTCCCGATATATTTTGCGCGGTTAGAAGAGTTTTCTAGCTCAGGAGAAGAGAGCAGTACTGCGTCTGCAGCTAATTCATCCATAAGTTGGTTCAACCTCACTTGGTTTGCCTCTGATCGTGATGGTTGATTGAGATCCTTTAATCTCTGCTCGATGTCTAATAAAGATTTATCCATTTCGTTGATTCTTTATAGTTTTCATGGCTTCACTTAAGGCTGCTAACCCATACCTATATCGAGAAGCTGCTGTGTTGGGAGAGATTTCTAAAGCTTCACCTATTTCTGCAAACGTAAGTTCTCCCCAAATTTTTAAATTCACAACTTCACGTAATTTGTCATTAAGTTTAGTGACTGCACTCCGAAGGTTTGCAGCGTCCTCATCATCTTCTAAAGCCCTATCATTCCAGACATCATCCAGAGCTGTGAACTGAATGACTTTTTGATTATTTTTTTGGCGTCGCCCTATTTTCCTCCCGTGATCTAATAAAATATGCCGCATGGTAGCGAAAGCTAAAGGGAGATCAGGGGGGACGTAGCCACGCTCAGCTTGATAGCGCCAGAGCCTTATCACAGCTTCTTGTAAAAGATCTTCAGCATCTTCCATATTCTCACAGCGCGAGCGAGCGTAGAGTACTAATTTCCTACTATGCTCACTAAGCCAGCACTTCCATGAATCAGAAAGTTCTCGTGCACTATGCTTCATAACTAGAGAATGCCTCACCATTAGGGACTTGTCTGTAATATTCTGTAATATTGGAATTAAACCCAAAAACGCAAACATTTGTCCGAAAAGAGAATGAGATGATGGAGGTTCTTCTTTTCGAGGTATAGTTAGGTTGTTTAAAAAAAAGAGGCTAAAGCACGGCTATGTTTCAGCATGGAGCGTTATTTTTTAAATGTTTTTGAGTTATTTTGATCGCATCATACTCTACGAAGAGGGAGGTGATTGAGAAAACGGTCTGGAGTTCCATCATGGACAAGAAAACGATAGGGCTCGTAACCTAAGCTGGGTTACGAGTGGAGAGGTTTGTGTGTTCTTGATCGCCTAAAGATGACTTTTATGAGCGAGGGGGCCCGTTTGATAGCAGGGAGCCAGTGAGTCACCTTGAGGAGGAGGCCCTATAGAGTACTGAGGACGTGAGTACTGAGCACATTTTGGCTATGGTGTCTTGGGCTTTGTACCCAAGAAGGTATGGTTACATACCCATGCCTGGCAGTTTCATGCCTCCAGTGAGTTTACCCATTTCGCTGTCAGCAAGTTGTTTTCCTTTAGCTATAGCTTCTTGTACGCCTTGGAGGACGAGTGTTTCGAGGAATTCAGCATCTTCTGGGTCTATGATAGCGGGGTCAATGGAGATACTTTGGATATCACCTGCTCCAGTGGCTACAACGGTGACTTTCCCTCCTCCGACAGATGTTTCTACTGTTTTTTTGGCAAGATCTTCTTGAGTTTTTTGCATGCCAGCTTGCATTTGCTGGGCCTGTTTCATGAGTTTATCGAGATTCATGGTAGATGGAGTAGTATGAAAGGTTTAAAAAATGGGTGTATGGATGTGTTACCTAGTTAGTAAGGGTGCCTTGGAATATTTCAAGGGCCTTTTTGATTAGAGGGTCTTTATAAAAAGCATCCTGATCTATCGCTGGAGGAGTGTTTTCCTCTGGTACGGAATCTTGAGGAGGCAGAGAGTTTGGCGTAGAGGCTTTGATTTGAGATTCTGGAGGGAGGTCTACTTCATCTGGAGCGGAGGCGATTAGGTTATCTAATCGATTCGTCAGTTCATTGATATTCCTTGCTCGGGCCTTTTCAGGTTTCTGCTCTGGGAGGGTTTCAGAATTTGCGGAGACCTCAAGAGAGGGCTGATCTGGTTTTTGTGGGAGTGGTGCTATGAGATCTGCTTCAAGATGTTGTGTTGCTTGATCTGGGCTCTCAGAATTTGATGTTACATGGGGAGCTGTATCGGTGGGTGGGGCTTGCTCCTGTTGTGTTACTTCAGGTTGATAGAGGTTTTCCTGAGGTGATGTTGGTTCTGAAGTTTGAGCCGAGTGAGCAGGGCTTGTCTCTGCTGTTACTTGTTGAGGAACTGGTTCTTGAGAGACTGGTTCTTTTGGGAGAGGAGGGGCGGAATGTTTCGTTTCACTGGAGAGTAGTGATGGATCGACAGGACCTGCTCCTGCGAGGGCTTTAATGACATCGCTAATTAAGATGTTATTAAGGGACTGGATGGCTTTTATGAGACCTATTTCGAAGTGAAGGCGTTTGTTTGTGGCCCATTTCATCCGGGATTCTGTG
Organism: uncultured Verrucomicrobiales bacterium; assembly: GCA_964561965.1. Classification (GTDB taxonomy): domain Bacteria; phylum Verrucomicrobiota; class Verrucomicrobiia; order Verrucomicrobiales; family Akkermansiaceae; genus Rubritalea. The sequence goes on along the minus strand of CAZLQY010000040.1, from coordinate 21,719 downwards.
GCCGCAAAGATGTCGACTAGATTGAGAAGTCGATCGACTGGGATGCTGTGAGCTGTGGCACAAAGTGGGTCCCAGAGCTCTGCTGGAATGCCGTCATTTTGGGCGGAGGGATCGACTTGGGCCACGAGGAGTGAGCGCAGGCAGCCGATTGTGTCATCTAGAAGCTGTCCTAATTCTTTTCCTGAGTTGGCTTGTTGATGGAGAATTTCTAAGGCGTTAGGGGTTTGCTGGGTGAGGATGTTCTGGGTAAGGCGGGCGACAATCTCTCGTGAGGTGAAGCCGAAGACATCGAGCACATTACTCTCTGCGATATGCTCTCCACAAAATGCGACTAACTGATCTAGCATAGATTGAGCATCTCTCATACCTCCATCAGCACCCTTGGCTATAGCCCAAGCGGCAGCGGGTTCAAGTGTGACACCTTCTGCCTGTGCTATGTAGCTTAGATGCTTTGCAATAGTTTCTGTGGAAATAGGGCGGAGGTCAAACCGCTGGCAGCGTGAAATAATGGTGGGGAGTATTTTATTAGGCTCTGTAGTCGCAAAGATGAATTTCACATGCTCTGGCGGCTCTTCTAATGTTTTTAAGAGAGCATTAAAAGCTGCATTGGTGAGCATGTGGACTTCATCAATATAGTAAATTTTGAAGCGACCAGAGGTAGGAGCGAAGCGGACGTTATCCCGAAGTTCTCGGACCTGTTCGACACCATTATTAGAGGCTCCATCGATTTCTAGAACATCAAGCGAGCGGCCTTCTGCGATTTCTTGGCAGATGGGTGCTTCAGGATCGAAATTGAGTGATGGGCCGTTTGGGCAATTGAGAGCCTTCGAGAGGATCCTTGCCGTTGACGTTTTTCCTGTTCCCCTGGGGCCGACGAATAGATAGGCATGAGCTAGGCGCTCTTGTTCTATGGCATTACGGAGTGTTTGTACGACATGATCCTGACCAAGGACGTCGGCAAATGTCTTTGGTCGATATTTTCTGGCGAATACCTGATAGCTCACGTGGGAAGTCTAGGCTGCGGCGATAAAAGGGCAATAGAAGAATTTATATTTTGGTGGGTGCGGGGTGATGTGGGGCCAGTGTGAGTTGATAGAGTATGTCAATGTATGATAAAAATAGGATTGGGCGTTGTTGGAAGTCTTTTAGAATGAAATTTTATCTGAGGTGTCTCAGGTATTTGAGGCGTGAAATGATGGGGACGTTGTTCGAAGGTGATAAAAACGTCGCTTTTAAGAAACGAGAATGTCGTAATTGAGATAGGTTGGGGCTTCGTAGTTATTTGTATCTTTTCAGAGTAAGCAGTTTTATGCGAGCATGAGGAGGGTTTACGAGAATGATGAAACGAATAGATTTGAAAACATGGGCTTTTTTAAGCATTGGAGCTGGGTTCATAAGCACTGCGCTAGGGGCTGAGAAGTTGGAGGGAGAGGTGGACTATCAGACTCATTGTATGGCCTGCCATATGGTGAATGTGAAGACAGTGGGGCCTTCTTTAGTTTACATGGCGAAGACTTACCCGAAGCGTAACTTTGAGGAGTTTAAGGCGTGGGTGAAGGAGCCTGGTAAAAAAGATCCTAAGTTAATCCAAATGCCTGCTATGGGGCATATTCCTGACGATGTGATGGCACGTATCCATGGCTATATATTGGGTGCGGCAAAGGGGCAAAAAGAAAAAAAGGCAGGGAAAGGGTTTGAACCATTCAAAGAACCTAAACGGCCTCTTCCCTATGTGGTGAGAGGGTTCCTTCCCGATACGAGTCCTGCGTCAATCGCTGTGGTTATGGACGGTAATTTATCGGTGTGTTGGGATACTGAGATTTGTCGTTTGCGCTACGCCTGGGTGGGCTCCAGGACTAGCCTTAATAGTTATTTTGGCCCAGCTAAGTTAAAGGTGAAACCTTTTTACAAGGAAAAATCTGAAGTGCTTTGGAGTTTGAAAGACGCTGGAAAGCCTGACTTTTTGGGATACCGGTTAATTGAAGGTTATCCGGAGTTTCACTATAGATTGGGCTCACTAGAAGTTCATGAATTGGTCCGCTTAGGTGAGGATGGTGACATTATTCGGAGCTTCAGAACATCTGGTTTGGAGGAGTCCGCTACCTTACTTTTGAATTCTGAGGGAACGGGCTCTGTTACCTCAGACTTAGGCTTGATGGAGCAGAATTTGCTTCAGTTGACTGCTAGTGAGGCGGCATCTTTTACACTTACCTTGAAAACAAAATGATTTCGAAATTATCTATTTATCTATTATCCACTTTCAGTTCCTTCTTAGTCGCTGATGATTGGAAGAATTATTACACTGTGGAGGGGGTTCCTACGCCTGAGAAGGTGAACCCTCAACTGGGTGGTATTACGACTCTGCGCGATGGCCGCTTGGCTGCATGTTTCTACAGTGGTGAGGTTATGATCTATGATACAAAGTCTTCCTCTTGGCAGGCATTTGCCCAGGGGCTACAGTGTCCTTTAGGCGTGTTAGAAGATGACGATGGCTCTTTATTAGTGATGCAGTGGTCTGAATTAACTCGCCTGAAAGATTCCGATGGGGATGGCTTAGCCGATCATTATGAGACTGTGACGGATGACTTTGGTTTGACGGGTAATTACCATGAATTTGCCTATGGCCCGGTAAAGGACTCTAAGGGCAATTTGTATGTGTCTCTTAACGTTGCCTCGAATCAAGCTGGTATTTTTAAAAACGTACGCGGTCCTTTTTTATCGACAGGTTTAGAACGTTCTATTCTGGAAACAGGAAATAAGAATGAAGCTCAATGGAAGAAGAGAAAGAGGGAAGCTGGGAGAATGTATTCTCGGGTGCCATACCGCGGGTGTGTCCTACAGATTACTCCTGATGGAGAGATGAAGCCGTTTGCGTATGGATTTCGTTCTCCAGATGGTATTGGAGTGGATGAGAAGGACCGCCTTTGGATCACCGATAATCAAGGTGATTGGCGTGGCACCAGCCCGTTATACCATGTAGAGGAAGGTGGTTTTTATGGTCACCCTGCTTCATTAGTCTGGAAGGAGGGTTGGACGAAAGATCCACTCGATGTTCCCGTGAGTGAGTTGGAAGCACTTCGTACCCGAGCGGCAGGCTTATTTCCTCAAGGTGAATTAGCAAATTCTCCGACACAGCCTATTCCTACCATTGATCCTAGTCTTTTTGGTTTACCAAAAGGGGAACTACTTATTGGTGAAATGAATCAACCAACATTGATCCGCTTTCTTAAGGACGAGGTAGACGGTACGGTACAGGGAACGATGATTTCTTTTCTATTCGGTGCGGAGCTGGGCATAGGAAGTCACCGCTTAGCTCATTCTCCAGATGGAACACTCTGGGTAGGAAAAACGCATCTTAAGTGGGCTGGGCAGGAAGGGTTGCGAAAAGTGACTTGGAATGGTGTCACTCCTTTTTTAGTCAATGGGGTGAAACTTCAGAAAGATGGATTCGCTGTTCACTTTAATCAATCTCTTAGCAAGGAGGTACCAAAGCTCAAGGTAATGAGACATACGTATCACTATCACAAAGAATATGGTTCCCCTAAGGTTGATGAGCAAGTGGTTGAAATTCAAGGAGTCATTTTTTCAGAAGACCGTAAATCGATCCAAATTAAACTTCCTGAAGTGAAGGAAGGCTATCTTTACACAATTAGCCTTGATGGCGGATTGAGCGGAAAAGGCCAGGATCTTATGGATAAAATTTTACGCTATAATGTCGTGAAAACAGTCGATAAGGAAGGTGATGATGTAACCTCAAAGCATGAGATGATGAAGCTATTAGATTCGGGAGATCTGTCTCAATGGCGCCAGGGAGATAAAGAGGGGGAGTGGACGCTTTCTAATGGAGTTGTCTATCGTGGTAAGAAGAAAGCTGGTAGCCTGATGACTCGCCAGAAATTTAAGGATTTTGATTTACAATTTGAGTTCAAAATTTCTGAAGGAGGTAATAGTGGGATTATCTATAGAACAGGTGGTGGGAGAGGCCTAGAGTATCAAGTGCTTGATGATGAAAGGCATATCCGTGGTGAAACTCCTAATTCCTCTACAGCGGCATTGTATGATTTAGTCGCTCCTATTGAAGATAAGCCATATAAGCCTGCTGGAAGCTGGAATACAGGGCGTATCGTAGTCAATGGCCAGCATGTAGAACACTGGCTCAATGGTGTGAAAGTATTAGAAGCGCAAATTGGCTCCGAGGATTGGACGAAACGATTTTTGAAGAGTAAGAATAAGCATATTGAAAATTTTGCGATGACTGGGAGTCCCATTTTTTTACAAGATCATGGAGCTGAAGTTTGGTATCGAAATATGGAAATACGAGAACTCTAGCGGCGTACACTTGCTCTAGAATTCCCGGAAGCTGATGAAATTTTTGTTTGAGGGAATGTAGAGAAAAGAGTGATGCACTTGTTTGTGAAGGCTATAGAGGCCATTGCTGTAAAGTGATGGAATCCATATGATTGTTATGATTTTCCTTCCCACAGCTTGAGCGAGAAAGCAGTTGCTAATTCGCAGTTCTTGACCCATGTAAATAGCTTCAAACGATTATGAGCGAAGTAAAAGGCATTTTTATCACTGGGACAGACACAGATTGCGGGAAGACCTATGTGACATCGTTGATTCTTCAAGCCCTCCGTCAAGAGAGGGTGGATGCAGTTGGTTATAAACCGATCTGTTGTGGAGATAGGAACGATGCTGTCATGTTAGCAGCTGCCTCGGACAATGAAGTAAGTGTGGAGGAGGTGAATCCAGTATGGATGAAGACTCCTGCAGCACCACATGTGGCCTCAATCTTTGAAAACCGCGTGATTACTCCTGAGGAATTAAGTGATGGTTATCACAAATTAGCACAAAAGCATAATCACATCCTAGTCGAGGGAGTAGGTGGATGGTGTGTGCCTATTCGAGGGAAAGAATACGGAGTGCCTGAGTTAGCCGTGTCTCTAGGCTTACCTGTTTTATTGGTCGTTGGAAATAGGCTGGGTGCTTTGAATCACGCGATGCTGACGATTCAAGCGATTCGTCGTCAAGGGATCGAGCCTGTGGGGATGGTGTTTAATAATTTAGAAGATGAGATGCAGACTGCTACGATTACGAATAAAGGGATTATTGAAGATATGACAGGGGTCGAGGTGCTGACAGATGTGATTTATGGTCAGGAAGAGATAGAATCTTGGCCGTTTTTAGAGATTTTAGGTTTATAGCGGAGGAGTCCTAGGATAGATATAGAGATTATGATCGACATGCTAGTTCACCTCACGAAACTTCCTGATAGCACAGACCTTTACCGGCGTGTTCAAGACCAAGGCGTGATTCTTCGTAGAGCTCGTGCCTACGAGCGCCATATTGTAGCGGACTGGGTAGGGAAACACTTTTCTCCCAAGTGGGTGAGTGAAGTAAAGGTCGCTTTTTCTCGTGAGCCTGTGAGCTGCTACATCGCCACAAAAGAAAAAGAGATCTTAGGGTTTGCTTGTGTGGAAACCACAGCCAAGAGCTTTTATGGCCCGACAGGCGTCAGTGAGGCTGCGCGCGGTACAGGGATAGGAAAAGCATTGCTTTTTCGCGCGATGGAGGATTTACGAGAGAGAGGATATGTCTACGGCATAATCGGTGGTGTGGGCCCAAGAGCGTTTTATGAAAAGGCGATCAATGCAGTAGGAATTCCAGATAGTAGTCCTGGGGTTTATGAAGACATTCTCCCTGATACGGTCTAGATTGTTAGCTTAATAGAAAAGATTCATGCAAGATCCCAAGTTTGTCAAAAATGCCTTTAGTAAAATTGCTGATCGCTATGTCGTTACGAACCATGTCCTTAGTCTAGGTACGGATATATTATGGCGGAAGCGCGTAGGGCAGATCGTTATGGAATGGAAGCCTGACGATTTGTTAGATGTGGCAACAGGTACAGGTGATCTTGCTTTAGAAATTCAGCGGGTATGCCCTGAGTTAAATATTATAGCGTCAGATTTCTGCCCGGAAATGTTAGCTCACGCCTCTTCTCGTGGTTTAAAGAAGACGATGGTGGTCGATGCTATGAATATGCCCTTTGAGGACGATAGTTGTGATGTCCTTACGGTGGCTTTCGGGTTGCGAAATATGGCAGATTATCCAGCCGCTCTTGTAGAAATGAAGCGAGTCATTCGTACAGGTGGGCATTTACTAGTGTTAGATTTCTCTAAGCCTGAAGGCGTTCTAGGTGCTCCGTATCATTTTTATCTGAATAAGGTTCTTCCTAAAATTGCAGGCGTTGTTACTGGTGAAGGGGAAGCCTATCAGTATTTAGCAGGCTCTATTGGAGATTTTCCTTCAGGTAAGGAAATGTGTGAACTGATTGAAGATCAGGGCTATTATGATGTTCGTGTAGAACCTCTTAGTGGAGGTATCGCCTCAATTTATACGGCAGTAGTTTGAGAGTAACCATAAAGGGGAAGCGATGCTGTTTCCCCTGATGTTACCTCTGAAGTAAACTACATCGTGCCTTTAAAGGGGCAATGTGTACTTACGTTTGTTAAGGTAGTATTTTTTTAATTCACCTTAGAGGCATCTTTGTGTAGGCCTCTGTTAGGGTGGAATTAGCCTTTAATTTCCAAAAGCATTTGAGCGTTGTTATGGAATTTTTTCATGAAGAAGAGTAATCGTTCCATAGCTTGTTCAGGGCGGTGGCCTGCAAGTCCTCTTCTGATGAGATGTATTTTGTGCATACTAATCTCTGGTAGTAAGAGTTCTTCACGTCTTGTGCCTGATTTGAATATATCGACAGCAGGGTAGAGATATTGTTCTGCAATATGCCGGTCTAGGACAAGTTCCATATTACCAGTTCCTTTGAATTCTTGGTAGATGGCTTCATCTGCGCGTGAGTTCGTTTCAATGAGTGCGGTAGCTACGATTGTTAAGGAGCCTGCGTTTCGAGTGTTTCTAGCAGCAGCGAAGAGTCTGCGTGGTTCCTCAAGTGCTCCGGTCATAATACCTCCTGATTGTATTCCTCGGCCTTGTTGCTTCTTATTCCCACCCATTTGAGCATTATAGGCTCTTGCTAAACGTGTGATGGAATCCATGAGTATGAATACGTGTTGACCTGCTTCGGTTAAGCGTTTTGCTCGCTCAATGCAAAGCTCGGCTAATCGACAGTGGCTTTTAGCTCCGTCATCATTAGAGCTGGCGAATATTTCGGCGCCTGGTAGTGAACGCCTAAAGTCTGTAACTTCTTCAGGCCGCTCATCGATGAGTAGTACAATCAGATGCACTTCCTCGTCATATTTCTCCCTTACAGCTTCTGCCATATGAAGCATTAAGGTTGTTTTACCCGAGCGAGGAGGGGAGACAACGAGACCTCGCTGTCCGCGGCCTATTGGTGCGATGATATCGACAATACGAGTCGTAAAGCGCTCCTGAGATGTTTCAAATGAAATTCGCTTGTCAGGGTTGATGGCTTTGAGTTCTTCAAAGTGAGGTAACTTTTTACTGATGTTAGGGGATTGGCCGTTCACTTCTGTGACTTCGACTAACTGAAGCCCTCTTGGGCCTTCTTGGGCGGTACCATGTATCCAGACTGCTTGGCGTAATCCATGGTTACGGATCGCTTCAGGTGGTACAAAAACATCACTGCGGCCCTGTTCGAAGTGAGCGTCAGGGACGCGTAAGAATCCAAAACCTTTAGGAGCGAGTTCTAGTAGGCCGTTTACTTCGACAATAGGGCCTGTAAGTTCTACTTTTTTAGGAATGCGCTCTTTATCGCGGCGGTTGTTGGGGTTTCGGTTGTTATTCGAGTTATTTTTCCGATTACCTTTATTTGAGTTACCTCCTTTTTGACGGCCGTTTCGTTGTTGTTGGCCTTCCCTAGGTTGGCGATGGCGCCGTTGACCTTTTGCGGGCTGATTATCTGTTTCGCGCTGTGCTTCTTTCTTAGAAGCGTTTGGCTCCTGTTGATTGCGGCGGGGGGATTCTTTAGAACTGGATTGTTTTTTAGGCCGGCGTGGAGAAGGCTTAGATCTTGTTGTCTCGGCTGGACTTGAAGCTTCAGAAGTGTGTGACTCTGCCACTGGGTCTGCTACTGGATTTAATGCTGTAGCAGAGAATTCTGTTTGTACGGCTTCTTTGTCTTTAACTTTAGCTGTTGCCTTTTTAGCCGCTTTTTTGGCGGTCTTTTTCGTTGCTTTTTTAGCGACTTTTTTAGCAACCTTCTTTACTGCCTTTTTGGCGACTTTTTTAGTCGCTTTTTTGGCGGTTACTTTAGGCTTATCCGTATCAGCCGCAGGCTGAGGAAGTGAATTTTCGTGAGTTGTTTCGCTCATGTGTTCTGTGCAACGTTAATAAAATCTTTGTCGAGTAGTAGAATCTAGGATCTATCTAACTACAAAAATGGTGATCGTTTGATACTGGGTGAGTAGTATCCGACTTTTGAGAAATGTTAAAGTTTGCTGTGTTACAGCCGGATAGATATATGAGCTAATTCAAACTATAAACCATGGGAGTGGTTTAAAATAAGCTTGGGAGTAAATTTCAATGCGATGCTCCGCTCAGACACAAGCATAATGGCGTGATAATATCGAGCATGCAACCATTTTTTTGGAGAAGATGTAATGAGGGCCACGAACGAGTGTTTTTTTGATGTTTTACAGCTTTAATTAGTCATTTTAGTGGTTCATTTTAATGAAATAAGAAAGATAATATAAATAAGGCTTCATTTTGATGGAAACATAGAAGGGTTGGAAGATGAAGTTCGTCTTTAAGCTTGGCTTTTTGGCGGTAAAGGGCGTCAAAATACGAACGATCACGAAATGATTCGCCTATCTATAGAGAGACAATGGGGAGAGATTTTCCGTGGCTCGATTATTTATAAGAGCGTATGGAGGGAGTCACAAATTGGTAATCTAACTCCTCTTTATGAAGAGTTGGAGCTACTCCTACCGCATTGTATTGCCATGCAGAGACATAGGTGAAGTTTTTGTCATCTCGTTGGGCTTCTCCTGCTTGGGTGCGGCCATCTAAAACTTCTTCTGAATCTTTCGTGAATTGATGTTCAGCACGGAAGTGTCCACCGCAAGATTCCGCTCGGTTAAGGGCGTCATAGCACATCAGTTCACCAAATTCGATAAAGTCTGCCACCCTTCCTGCTTTCTCTAGTTCTGCATTCATTCCTTCTGCATCACCAGGGATTCTGAGGTTACTCCAGAATTCTTCACGGATCTTTGGAATGATCTCCAGAGCCTTTTTTAATCCTTCTTCACTGCGCTCCATGCCACAGTAGTCCCAAATGACTTGTCCTAATTCCTTGTGGAAAGAGTCAACAGAGCGTTTTCCTTTAATGTTGATGAGTTTGCTGATGCGTTGCTTTACAGCGTCTTCCGCTTCTTTAAATTCTGGTGCATCTGTGGTGACTTTACCGGCTTCCTGTGTTGAGAGGTAGTTGGCTATTGTTGTGGGGATGACGAAATAGCCATCAGCTAACCCTTGCATGAGGGCAGAGGCACCTAGTCTATTGGCTCCATGGTCAGAGAAGTTCGCTTCTCCCAGTACGTGTAGTCCTTCGAGATTGGATTGGAGATTATAATCTACCCATAGCCCTCCCATGGTGTAGTGGACGGCAGGGAAAATTTGCATGGGGGTTTTGTATGGGTTTTCTCCTGTAATTTTTTCATACATTTGGAAGAGGTTTCCGTATCGAGAGCGGATGAGGTCTTCTCCCAAGCGGTTGATAGCGTCTTTGAAGTCAAGGAAAACGCCGAGACCTGAACTAGCCACTCCGCGGTCATCATCACAGGCTTCTTTAGCTGCACGTGATGCAATATCTCGAGGGCAAAGGTTTCCAAAAGATGGGTATTTACGTTCTAGGTAATAATCTCGATCACTTTCGCTAATATCTGCTGCTGTTTTTTTACCCTCACGTATGGCTTTGGCATCTGCTTGGGTTTTAGGAACCCAGATTCTGCCATCGTTACGTAGTGACTCTGACATCAAAGTTAGCTTGGATTGGTATTCTCCTGAGACGGGAATGCAAGTGGGGTGGATTTGAGTGTAGCAAGGGTTGGCAAAGTACGCCCCTTTTTTGTGAGCCCGATAAGCTGCCATGACGTTGCAGCCCATCGCATTTGTTGATAGGAAAAAGACATTGCCGTATCCTCCTGTGGCGAGGACAACGGCATCTGCTGCGTGTGTTGTAATCTCACCTGTTGTTAGGTCACGCATGACGACTCCTTTGGCTTGTCCATCGACGAGGACAAGATCCATCATTTCTGTACGAGAGTGCATCTCTACACCGCCCTTGGAGACTTCTTTTTGTAGGGCTTGGTAACAGCCAATGAGGAGTTGTTGCCCTGTTTGGCCTCGAGCATAGAATGTTCTGGATACTTGCGCTCCCCCAAAAGAGCGATTGTCGAGTAAGCCACCATATTCACGGGCAAATGGTACTCCTTGCGCTGTAGCCTGATCAATGATGTTTGATGAGACTTCTGCAAGGCGGTAGACGTTGGCTTCTCGTGAGCGAAAATCTCCTCCTTTGATCGTGTCATAAAACAATCGGTAAACAGAGTCACCATCGTTCTGATAGTTTTTTGCTGCATTAATACCTCCTTGAGCTGCGATGGAGTGAGCTCTGCGGGGGCTGTCTTGGTAGCAAAAACATTTTACTTTATAGCCTAGTTCTGAGAGCGACGCCGCAGCCGCTCCTCCAGCCAACCCGGAACCTACAACAATGACGGAGTATTTCCTCTTGTTGGCAGGGTTGATGAGCTTGGAGTCCATTTTGTGCTTGGTCCATTTTTGTTCGATTGGGCCGTCTGGAATTTTAGAATCTAAAGGCATGATGATTGGAAAATTTGAGGTAAATAATTACTCGATGAGTCCTGCAAGAATGAGAAGAGGTATAGAGCTAAAACCGATGAAGATGATGGCAGAAAAAGCTTTAGCTGCCCCATTGATGAGAGTTGCATTATTTTTACTACGAAGACCTAGTGTCTGAAAAATGGAAGCGACCCCATGATGAAGGTGACTACAAAGACAGATCATGGCGATTAAGTAAAAAATAACGTTGAGTGGCTGCTGAAACCCATAAATGACCATGTGATAGGGGCTTTCCTCACCTAATTCGGCCGTTTTGCCAAACCGAACAGTGAAGTGTAGAATATGATAAACGATAAAGGATAAGATGGTGAGGCCACTCCAGATCATGAGTCGAGATGAGCGAGAGGCCTGTATGGTCGCTTTGTTCTCGTAGTTTTGTATTTTTGCCTCCTTATTCAGTTTAACAAGGCTGATTGTGGCAACGACGTGAATAATGAGAGCTTTTAGCAGAAGAATCCGTGCGATCCAGACTCCTGCACCGTTGAGCATATTGTGAAGGAAATGTGCGTATTCGTTAAAGGCCTCGGCACCAAGAAAAATGAGCAAATTACCAGAAAGGTGCCCGATTAGAAATGAGATAAGAATGATTCCTGTGGATGCGACGAGGAGTTTCTTGCCGATGGAAGAGTTCCAAAATTGGCAGATAGAGAAGTTTGCTATGTTCATGAACGTGGTGAGTGCGGTGAGCGGGCACTTGGATAGGGGATATTTATAGAATGATCAAGTGCCAGTCGAGAAATGGGTCATATTTCTTAGATTTTTCTGAATTACCATTTTAGAGGTGATGTTGTTGTGTTCGAAAACTATTGCGGCGTAAATTTATTTCTGATAGGTTTAAAGTAGTATGAAGGCGAATGTAGTTCAATTATGTAGGGATCTTGAAAGTGATCTTGATGAGTCTGTTGCTCATGCAATGGAAAAAGTGATGTCAAAGGATGGAACCCTGTGTTCGCACATGGATGAATTTGAGCAAAGGATTGAGAATGAAGAGCTTTATGAAGAGTTTCAGAATTTGCGGGATGAAATTAATGCTCTGAGGCGATATGCTCGGCTTGCTAGATTAAAACTTGAGGGAGATTGTGTTCAGGAAGCTCAGGGTAAACTGAGTGAGTTTGGTGACCGCATCGAACAGAGCTCGGATTATCAGAAAGCTGTATTAGAGATTGAAGAGGAGATGCATGAGGCTGGAGGAGTAGGTGATGTTTTAAAATCTCTGTTAATGTGGAAGCCTTCCCCTGATGATCGCATCAAGTAAAATAGAACTCGTTTGATCTGATAGACCCTATAGGGTAACCGTGGTAATGGTGTTTGCTATTACGATGGTTGGTAAAGCACACCAGTCCTTAAATATGAATATGAAATCAGAGGTAAAATGGTTTATTTATAATGATTGATTGTTGACGGAATTAATCAAATTGTGGGTGCTGGATGAAAAAAATTACCTAACTGACGTAATTATCACTTGGCTGATGCTCTTAGCTGCATCATAAGAACGGTGCTATGAGCAATCCTTTTCGAGAAAATTTAGTCGCCCGGTCACGTCCAGAACCTTGTACCATAGTTATCTTTGGTGCCACTGGTGATTTAACGCACCGTAAGCTTGTACCGGCTATCTATAATCTGAAATTGGACGGTGAATCTCCGCCTGATGTGAAGATTATTGGTTTTGCGCGCCGTGAAAAATCTGATGAAGTATTTCGAGAAGGCTTGGAAGAACTGAATAAACAAGTTTCTAGAGGAGGACATGATGATACTCTTTGGGATGATTTCGCTCCATCTATCTCGTATCACCAGAGTACCTTTAATGATGAATCAGGCTATGTGTCCTTAGCGGAAAAACTCGATGCCATTGACCTTGAGCGTGGAGGTAAAGGGAATCGATTATTTTATATCGCAAGTGCCCCTGAGTTTTTTGATGATATTTTAATTAATCTGAAAAAGTCGAAATTAAATGAATCGAAAGATGGTTGTTGGTCACGTGTGATAGTGGAAAAACCATTTGGAACGGATTTGGCAACGGCCCAACGTTTAAATAAAGTGGTGAATGAGACTTTCGAAGAGAAAGACACGTATCGTATTGATCATTATTTAGGGAAAGAAACTGCCCAGAATATCATGGTCTTGAGGTTTGCTAATGCAATATTTGAGCCCCTGTGGAATAGCCGCTATATTGATCAAGTCCAGATCACCTGTGCTGAGCACTTGGGTATGGAAGGTGGCCGAGGAGGCTACTATGATAATGCAGGAGCCCTACGCGATATGGTGCAAAACCATTTGTTACAACTTCTCAGTTTGGTCGCGATGGAGCCACCTACTGACCTTAGTGCCGACGGCGTTCGAGATGAAAAAGTAAAGGTGTTGCGCTCAATGCAACAATATGACACTCCAGAACTTGTTCGGGAAAACACAGTCAGAGCTCAATATGTAGAGGGGTATGTAGGCGGGCAGAAAGTCGTTGGTTACCGGGAAGAAGATCGGGTGAACCCGGAATCGCAAACCGAAGCCTATGTTGCTTTGAAAATTAAAATTGATACTTGGCGTTGGAGTGGGGTGCCATTCTTTATGCGAGTAGGAAAACGTCTCCCTAAGAAGGCGACGGAAATATCGATTCATTTTAAAGATGCACCCAACGTATTATTTAACGCTTTGCCAGGAGTCACTCCGGGAGGAAACGTTCTCGTTATTCGTATTCAGCCAGATGAAGGTATCTCTCTACGCATGGTTTCTAAGCTACCCGGAACAAGCTTACGTTTGGAGCCTGTGAAGATGGATTTCCATTATGCGACAAGTTTTGGGAAAGGTAGTCCTGAGGCTTATGAGCGCTTATTGCTAGATGCTATGGCCGGTGATGCTACGCTTTTTGCACGCCGTGATGAGGTAGAAGAGGCCTGGAAGTTTATCGATCATATTGAGAAAGCGTGGCACGCTAGTGAAGATCCTCCTGCTATGGCAGAATTTGAGGCTGGCTCTTGGGGGCCTAAGGAAGCGGACGCATTACTCGGTGATTATAAGTGGAGAAGACTATAATGAGCATTCCAGAAAACACCGCCGTATTAGGTAAGGAAGTGCCTCTTAATCAAATTGATAAAGAATTGCGTCTTTTGTGGGAAGCTGATGAAGCTTCTACCAATGCCTCCTTAATGAATTTTGCAATTTATGCCGAGGATTCTGCGGCCCTTGCTAGAAACTCAAAGATTGTCAGTGAGATTACTCGTGAGCACGCTTGTAGAGCTATTTTGATCGGGATTGATAAAGATCAACCTGAGCAAGAGACAAAAGCTTGGGTGACAGCTCATTGTAATTTATCGAATGGTCAAAAATCGGTTTGCTGTGAGCAACTAGCATTTCACCTTACAGGGAAAGTACGAGGCCGTATGCGGCATACCGTCTTTTCTCATTTGAATAGCGATTTGCCATTGGTCTTTTGGTGGCAGGGGGAGTTATCATTCATTTTTGATGAACCCTTTTATTCTATTTTGGATCGATTAGTCATCGATAGTGTTGATTGGGTAAACACGAGTGAAGGGTACAGCAAGCTATCACAAGTGCTTAAAACAGGCCTAGTCATTCAAGATCTGGCTTGGACTAGAACGTTTCATTACCGTTTGGGAATAGCCGCGTTATTTGACGACCTTACTGCCCAGGATAATTTTAAGGCCATCGAAAAGGTAAAAATAGTTCATCAACCCGTACAGAAAGTAACAGCGTTATTAATGTTGGCGTGGCTTTCAGAGCAAGCGGGATGGTCTTTAGTTGATACGGACTTGGATACGTACACGTTAAAGGCTGGTTCTCGCAAGATCGCAGCTCAGTTGGTAGAGGCGGCAGATGCAGCCCCTCTTAGTTTAGTGGAAATCCAAGCACCTAAGATGACCCTCTCTGTTCACCGAGAGAAAGATTCTAAGTATTTGGTTCAGAGATTAATCGCAAATGAGCATAAAATAGAGCGGATGGCTCCAGCTGATAGTGACTCTATATCGGAATTAGTGACGGACCAGTTAAGCCGAGGAGGTAAAAATTCACTATTTCGTAAAATACTACCGACGTTTCTAGAGCTTTTAGGGTAGATTGAGGAGATGGAATGAAGGCTCTAAGCGAATAGAGTCTATGGGATTCGTATATGAAGAGTGAAAAGGAGACTATTTCACTCTTCTGAATGGCGCCCTATTTTTGCTAGATATTTTCAATCTCCTAGAGTTTTCCTGCCTCGTTTTTTTGGCGCTATAAAGAACGGTAACGGATTGATCGAGAAGAGTGAGAATACGGTGCTCCTGCTGTACCAAATATGGTATTTCTAGTGAAATATTAGAGGTTTTTTCTAGATTCTAAACTAGATTTAGGACCTAGAGTCGTTTATTGAAGAATTGTGACAAATGCGTGACAAATATGGAGAGAGAGTGTGTGGGTTTCTATAACTTGTTATCATTCAGTAGATAGTGTTAATTTAATGATTAATATGATAATGTTTAATCTTTTTTTGTATTTGTTGTGACATTATGATGTGTAGATCAAACTAATAAGTTGAAATAGACATTGCATAGTGTTAATGCTCATGATACCTATGGTTTCCCTCAATGTTATTGTAACTATAAAATACATAAATTCTAAAATTTTGTAAAAAATGATGAATCGTCAAATTTTCTTAAAGAGGAACCTTGTTCAAAAGATATCCATTTCAGTAGGTATTCTTTTGGGCTTTTCTGCTGGCTGTTATGCCGATACTGTTACCTTTAGCACAGGAGAAGGTTATACTTCTGGGAATTTGGGGTCGCACCCTCAATGGCTTTCTACCAATCGAGTGAACATGAATGGACCAGAAGGGAGATTGGAGTTAAATGGCTTTGTTGATGCGGTACATTCTGAGGGTGAACCATTGAATACTGGTGATATTTATACAGCTCAGATTGATTTTAGTTTTAGAGCTGGTGATCAGAATAGTGTGACTAATGCACCCAATAGGAGTATTATAAATGTTTCTTTATACGGGGATAATGTCATCACAGAAAATCGATTGAAAATTGGACTGTCTCGTGTTGCATCTGAGTATGCGATTTCTGTACAAGATACATGGAATTCGAATGCTGGTGGTCTTGAATTTACTGGTGGGGCGATTCGGAGCTCTGCAATAGACGCCTCTTCTTTAGGTATCGTTCGTGATTCGAATCTTCAAACAGACCCACTGCGGTTAAGAATTATAGTGACGAAAGGAGTAGGGCAGAGGGAATGGAGAGTGACGGGCGAACTTCTTAATAACTTAAGTGGTGGTGGGGACGTCATTGCTTCTGTGAATGTTTCTGGCTTGTTTTATGAAACAACAGATACGCTGAGAGCTGGTTTTGGGAGTGGTCAGTCTAATGCAAATGCAGGTATTGGGAATCGCTTCATCAATGAATTTCAATTTAGCCGGACTGGGCGTGGCTTTGATGTAAGTATCCCAAGTGTTACTCAGACATTTGGCTCTTTAGATATCAATGGGAATGACATTGCCGATTTCGCAGAACTGACGGCCCCTACAATAGCCCAGTTACCCAGAGAGGCTGATTCAGACGGAGACGGTATAAGCAATATAGGAGAAGCTCGTGCGGGAACAGACCCTTTTGATTCAAGTTCATTCTTCCGGACAAGAAATTTCTCAAGAGCGGCATTGTCAGGGAATTCCGTTTTATTCTCTTTTGCTAGTGTGCCAGGGGTACGCTACCAAGTTCAATACTCTGATTCACTCGAAGGAGGTACTTGGAGAGGTCTTCAGTCATTAACTGCATCCAGTGCAGAAACGACAGTAGATATCCCATTAACTGGTTTAAACTTAGAGGAAAACTTTTTCCGTGCTAGAGTATTAGATGCCGCAGATTCCGACTCTGATGGTATTGAGGATAATTTAGAGCTATATTTAGGTTTCGATCCCGATAACGCTAATAGTGTTAACAGCGCCTCAAGAGGTGGCGATTTTGCCCAGTTTCATAGACTAATAAACGGAGCTAGTACTGGAGGAGGAGATTTTAATACGGACTCTAGAGGTGTACCTTCTCCTGAGCAAACAAGCCGCTTTTTAGCTCAAGCCTCATTTGGGCCAAATGAAGAGTTAATTCGTTATGTACGCTCTCTTGGAAATAATGCCTTTAGTAAATGGATTGATGAACAAATAGATACAGCGCCTACATTGACGGAGCCGTATAGAACTTTTCTTGCCGCACGTATTGAAGGAGATTCTCCTTCTTCTGGGTTTGTGAATAGTAATGTCCCGCATTTCGCAAATACTTTTGAAGACGTCGATACAAGGAACTTTGAAACAGCATGGATGAGACACGCTCTGTTTGCTCCTGATCGTTTACGCCAACGTGTTGCTTGGGTATTGAGCCAGATTCTTGTCTCGAATGATTCAAATTCGAGAAGAGGAGAAGCGCAGTCAGTATATTACGATTTGTTAATTGAAGGAGCTTTGGGTAGTTATGAGGAACTTCTCTATGAAGTCTCTGTTAACCCTCAAATGGGGAATTTTTTATCAAGTCTAGGTAATCGGACAGCCGATCCTTCACGAGGAATCATGCCAGATGAAAACTATGCACGTGAAATTATGCAGCTGTTTTCAATTGGCCTTTGGGAATTGGATATGGATGGCACTAGGATACTAGATTCCAATGGTAACCCAATACCGACCTATTCCAATGACGATATTGTTCAAGTCGCACGAGTGTTTACGGGCTTAGAGTTTTCTAGGGGAGGTCGGTTTCCATTACGCTTGGCAGCGCACCCAATGCAGATGATCGAAAATCGTCATGATACTGGTGATAATATCAGTTTGAGTGTGTATGGAGCTAGGGAAAAAGAATTTCTACAGAGCTTTAGATATACTCCAGCAGCCCTTCCTGCCTTTGGTTCGACAGGTCGTTCAGGCTTGGATGATATCAGAGATACTGTCAGTATCTTAGTAAATCACCCAACTTGCCCGCCATTCATTTCCAGAAATTTAATACAACACCTTGTGACCTCTAATCCTAGCCCTAGCTATGTAAGAAGAGTCGCAGAAGTATTTGTAGATGATGGTAGCGGAGCCCGTGGTAACTTAGCTGCAGTAATTAAAGCTATTTTACTGGATGATGAAGCGAGATCTCTCAACTTCCAACTTGCAACAGAGCCAGGAAGATTAAAGGCGCCGATGTTACGAGTCACATCACTTGCCAAAGCATTCCGAGCAGGGGAAGAAACTCCTGCTTTGCACGACCTCTCAGGAATTCAATTTTTTGTCCATCCAAATGGAAGAGCGTTTGAGTCCTTAGGCGAATATCCTTTCCATAACTCCTCTGTCTTTAACTTCTACGAGCCTGGTTACTCACATCCTGGTGAAATCAGGGAAGCTAATTTGACGAGCCCGGAGTTCCAAATTTTAAATTCATTAACAGCAGTGAATACTCCTAATCAGCTTTGGGACTTCATTGATGAAAGGTTTCATACGATTACGAGATCTCACACACCTAATTTTGCCATTAACCTAGACGACTTCCTAAGTGATGCTGCAAACGATCACGATAGCCTTTTGGATCGTCTCAACTTATTGTTATGCCACGGCAGATTAAGTGCTAAAACTAGAGGCATTATAAAAACAAGTTTAGATCGTCTTAGAGGAAGATCAGCTAGAAGGATAGCTGAGCACGCTGTTTACCTTGTTCTTTCATCTCCTGATAGTGCTATTTTGAGATAGCGAACCATAACTTAACTAAATTAAATATATGAAACGCCGTAGTTTTTTAGGAAAAAGTGGTTTGGCCGCTTTGGGCTCAACAAGTTTAGCCAATGTTCTTCTAAATTTGAAGATGATGTCGAATGCAGTAGCTGCACCAGTAGAGGATGATTACCGAGCTTTGGTGTGTGTCTTCTTAGCAGGAGGAAATGATTCCTTTAATATGCTAGTTCCTACATCAGGGAGTGCCACGTCTGGAGAATATCAAAACTATAGTCGCATTCGCAGTAATCTAGCGTTACCTTTTCCTGGGACAGGTGGTCAGGACGAGTTGTTACCTCTAAATCTAAGAAGAACTGGAGGCAGATCTTACGGTTTACATGGTGCCATGCCTAGGCTTAGAACACGAGTGAACCAAGGTGAGGCCACCTTTATTGCTAATTTGGGATC
The DNA here is from genome assembly GCA_964561965.1 of uncultured Verrucomicrobiales bacterium. Taxonomy (GTDB): domain Bacteria; phylum Verrucomicrobiota; class Verrucomicrobiia; order Verrucomicrobiales; family Akkermansiaceae; genus Rubritalea. Next base: position 2,752 of record CAZLQY010000040.1, on the reverse strand, counting down.
TCTAGTTGAAAGAGTGGATGCAGCCTCTGTACGTTCAGGTGCAGCAGGATTAGGGGGAAGGTTACCTCTGGCGTTATTTTCTCATAATAATCAACAGATGATTTGGCAAACATCAGTAGCTAGATCGAGATCAAACACTGGTTGGGGAGGGCGCTTGGCAGACAGAATGTTAGCCAGTAATCTTTCTAATGAAGTTTCTATGAATATTTCCCTAGCAGGAAATAGATCATTTTTAGTGGGAGACAACGCGATTTCATATGCCATTGGCCCAAATGGCGCTGAGGTTTTAGATGGAACAGGCTCATCCAATATTTTTGATTCAGAAAGAGTCGCTGCTGCCAGATCGATTGTAGAAGGGTCAGACCAACACCTCTTAATGAGAGCTTTCGCTAGAGAAAAGCAACTAGCTTTTGATAGCTCTGAGGCATTTACCAATCAGTTTAACAATGTCAGTATCGCAGCGGATTTTGGTTCAAGCAGTTTCGGTGCAGAGCTCGAGGCTGTAGCAAGAACGATTGGTTCTAGCCGTGGTTTAGGGCTAAGACGCCAGATTTTCTTCGTAGAGCTCGGTGGTTTTGATCATCACTCTGAGTTACCAAACAGTCAACGCCGCCTACTGGGGATATTGGATGAAGCCTTAGCTGGTTTTTGGAATGCATTAGGTGAACTTCAGGCACGGGATAATGTTGTTACCTTCACCTGTTCTGATTTTGGTAGAACGTTGCGTTCGAATGGAGCGGGTACAGACCACGCATGGGGAGGAAACTCCATAGTAATGGGAGGGCCTGTTAGGGAGCAATTGGTTGCAGACGGCATTAACAGTGGCTCTAGATTATACGGAAATTACCCTGATGAAAGTGAATTGCGAATTGGCGACGGTTTAGATGTCGGTAGCAATGGTAGAATGTTGCCGACGACTTCGATCGATGAGTACTTCGCGGAATTGTCTCTATGGTTAGGTTTACCGAAGTCTCAGCTATCCGAAGTATTACCTAATATTGAGAGCTTTTATTCAACAAGTTCCACTGAAAATCCTCTAGGGTTCTTACCGATTTAAAGGCAAATTCTAACGTATTAGATTTAAAAATTGAAGTCGAAACTGGGCGGGTTACTTATTGTTGGAGTCGTAGTACTTCTATTATTAGGTTATTGGAAATTAGCGTGGAATCAGTCTGATTCCACCGAGCAAGCCTCGGATCGGGTTCAGGGTAGATCACCGCAACTCGAAACATCAAAATCAAAGGTTGAGCAGGTTCCTTCTGAAAAGAAAGAATTGGATTCTGAATTTGATGAATTGGCCGAATATGGAGAAACGGCCGATGGTGTTTTTGGCGATCTAGGCTTGGTTCAAAACCTTATCGAGACGTATCAGATTTATTCTAAATATGAAGACGCTCTACCGACAGCAGGGAACAAAGAACTGGTAGATGCCTTGAGGGGTAATAATCGATACGGCCAACGGTTTATATCGAGTAATTTTAAATTTATCAATAGTAACGGCGAAATAGTCGACCGCTGGGATAGCCCTCTTATCTTTCATTTTGAAACAGCGGAATGTCCAGATATTCGTTCTAAGGGCCCCGATAAATTGGCGTGGACTGAAGATGATGTGGTATTAAAGTATTAAACGTCGCACGAAATGTATCCTATTTTAGGATATTGGGCGATATAATGTCATTGTGAGCTAGATTTATGTCTGAATACATTGTCTATTTCAGTCGTCCTATAGAGGATAATGAAATTTATGAAAATTAGCAGCCTATTCGCCCTATTAATCTATGGTTTTTCACTTGTAACCGTATCAGCTGATCAACAAGCTGAGCGAATTTTGACAGGGGTTCGTCACGGAGCAATCTTGCAGAGTAATGACATGACAGGTGCATTGAAGAAAAATGGAAAACGTTATCCAATTCATCTATTTTTAAGAGGTGAGAATATTCAATTTCTCTTTGAGGAAGGTGAAAATCAAAACGGATTTCATATGCGAATGGGGAATGAAAAATTTGATTTATTTGATATCGTGCAGCGCAAGCCCATCCCTATGCCATTAGCCAAATTGGATGATGGTATTAAAGGGACTGATGTGACTTATGAGGACCTTGCAATGCGTTTTTTGTATTGGAAGAATAATGAGGTAGTGGGAGAAGAGAAAATCAAATCTCAAGATTGTTATAAAATACGTCTCATTAATCCTGATAAAAACTCGGGGCAATACAGAATTGTATATGCCTGGGTTCATAAAAAATATGGAGCTTTAATGCAAGTGGTGGGCTATAACGCCGCAGGTAAGCCACTGAAAAAATTTATCGTCTCATCTCTCCAGAAATCGGGAGATGTTCATACGCTGAAAAAAATGGAAGTAAGCACGATTGATCCGAGGAACAAAAAAGTCACTGGGATTACATATATGGAATTCGATAAACCCAGTCCCGCTGGTAGTGGACTTAAACCAACGCGTTAAGAGCTATCTTATGATATTCTGAATCTAGACGTGAGAATGAACACCAAACCCATCAATGCTTTTGGATTGGGCGAAAAAAAATAATCAGGAGCTTTATAATAAATTGGTTGAGTTGGATTCTGTTGTGAGTGAATGAAAATTGAATTTTCGCAGCCTCAAATAGTTCCGAATAATATTCGAGAGGGTGTGCCGCCTCGGAATTACTTCATAGAAGTTAGATGTAAAGAGCGTGACTTTATCTGACATTCCTGATTGAAAAGAGGAAAACCAAAATGTCAGATTATGACCAAT
>CAZLQY010000039.1:0-26118 GCA_964561965.1 uncultured Verrucomicrobiales bacterium | reverse complement strand
GCAATTTAGTTCATTTATTTTAAAAGACTTACACCTTAGGTTAATGCGTATGCCTGGGCCGAGCCAAGAATTCACTAAGGTACCCATTAAATCTCTGTTGGCTTGTTTCTCAAATTCAAAAACCATGACTCCAGCATAGCCACTATCTTTCAACCATTTGACATCCTCCTCCAGAGCGGCTGGCGGCGCTGTAGCCCAGAAGCCGAGTGAGAGCTGATCCTTCTTCAAACCATATTGCGTATATGGTTCAATCCGGCGCGATGCACTGCCCCCGTACGACATCTCCCACCCGTATTTAAAATTATTAGCCAATCGATCATTGCCAGAGCCCAATTGAAAATATGGCAAGTCTGCAAATAGTGCTTTGGTGATCATTTTATCCGGCATGGCCTCTTGCATCAATGTCGACACCATACTTAGTGATGTGTCATTGGGCTTACCGAGACTATATTCATCATCAATGTCGATACCGTCTAACCCGTATTTATCCACTACATCCTTTTTTAAATATTGTACAAAATCATTTACTTCGCTTTGCGAAGTGAATTGTGACCAACCTACTGATTGATGACCGTTTAAAATAGAAAGTAACACGATGATCCCTTTCGATTGCAGATATTGCACGGAACCATCGTCCAACACCTGCTGTATGTTGTCATTAAAGGGTTTCGATGTCGGCGGTTTATTATTGTTAGCTCGAAGGTAAGGAGGAGTACTAGCGGCATAATTGCCAGCAAAAATACAAACTACATTAATGGCTGGGCTACCATCAGCAAGCGTGTAGTCAGCAATAGCTCTGAATTGCTGTGAGGAGAGTGGTGTGGTGTACACCGTTGTTCGCAACCTCTCTTTTATAGGTTCCTCAACCTTGTGAGAGTTGGTTTTTTCATCATCTGAATTATTATCTGCCTTGTCACATGAACATACAATCATGCTAAAACAAAGTAGAATTCGTATTAAGTATTGTTTCACGGTTTTGTTTTACTAACATCTATAATTCATCGAAGCAAGATAACTTTTACTAACTTCCGCGAGAAGATATATCATTGAGACCACCCGTTTGTCCTTCACCAACCATGAATCATTTCATTGTTAGAAAGAAAATCTAGCCAAAGTGGCCAGAGAAGCTGTTTGAGTGATGAACTTAAGCAACAAATGGCAGAGAAGCTGCGACAAAGGAGTTTTCGTACAACGAAACAGATTCAAGGATAGAGCAGAGAGTAAAATCGAGGAAATTCTTTAGGAATGGTGACACAAACGCCACAACCCTCAAAACACACGCTCTCCAGCCAATGGAAAAAAACGCAAGAAACCACCAATCTCCTCTTTCACTACCGCATATCCTATGCTTGGTGAAATAAAGACTAGTGGCCCCAACTTATCCCATTCCCTGCGGCCTCATGCTTAAGGCCGGTTTAGAGGGTACAGTCTAAGAACTCACTTCGACACAAGTTCAATAAGATGAATAAACTCCTGCCGCAACGCTTCCTCATCGTCGCCCTTGCCTTCTCGTGCTAGCTGACGAGCTAGCGCCCAGTTCCCATCACCTACATATTGGCTTTGACGCAGAAGCATACTGGATAGAGCAACAGAGGAAGAAAACTTAAAGTCCTCCGAGCTCTCTTCCCAATCCGCACCGTTATCTTTAGCCCCTATCTGCAAATATATACTTTCATCATTCTCCATCGCCTCTGGTGTTTTATAAGCTAGCTTTACAAACATCATTTCCTCTAACTCTTTCAACCCAGTCTTTGCAGAAGCGCTCTCTTCCTTCTTATCTTCAAAGGGAGACAGATCAATTTGAGGGCCAAAGGCTGAGCCATCAGCAGGAATGACTTCGTAAAACGCCGTCACACTATGGCCAGCACCTATCTCTCCAGCATCAATCTTTTTATCACGAAAATCCTCCGCCTTTAACATACGATTCGAATAACCTAATAGGCGATACGCTTTGACTTGCTTCGGATTAAACGCGACCTGTACTTTGACGTCTTTCGCAATAGTTACCACCGTCCCCATCATATCTTCTAACAATACTTTTCGACCTTCTTTTAAACTATCAATATAGAAATAATTTCCATTCCCATTGTTCGTAATACTCTCCAGCATCGCATCATTAAGGTTCCCCTGCCCGACTCCTAACACGGAAAGATACGTTCCTAACTTTGCTTCCTGTTTTACTAATCTCGTTAGCTCACCTGTATCCGATACACCCACATTGAAATCTCCATCTGTGCCGAGAATAATACGATTTACTCCTCCTTGGACAAAGTTCTGTTTGGCTATGCTGTAAGCTAATTTGATGCCTGCCCCGCCTGCTGTAGAGCCACCTGATGACAGTTGACTCATCGCTTCCAGAATCTTCTCCTTTCCCAGTTCCGAAGCCTTCGTCGGCTCCAACGCCACTCCCTCTGCTCCTGAGTAAACAACAATACTGACCGTGTCCTCAGAGTTCAACGCCTCAAGCAAATAAGCCATCGACTGCTTCAACAGTGGTAATTTATCTGTACTGCTCATAGAGCCAGAGACATCAAGAAGGAATACCAAGTTCGTAGCCGGCCTCTCTTCCCTAACAATATCTTTACCTTGTATCCCAATACGGACCAAGCGGTGTTTCTCATTCCAGGGGCTAGAAGCGATTTCTGTATGTACGGAAAACGGATGCTTTCCCGTTGGCTGGGCATATGTGTAATCAAAATAATTCACCATTTCCTCTAACCGCACAGCACTAGGGTCTATCTTTATACCAGTCTGGATCATGCGCCTCACATTCGCATATGAGGCAGTATCAACATCCACAGCAAATGTGGAAAATTTCTGAGTTTCTAGGGATGGGTTTTGAAATCGATTCTCGATGGATGTCCTACCTTGCTGAAGCCTACGATTATCCTCGTATCCCTTAGCTTTAGGTCTCTTCATTTCAGACCTTCCAACAAAGGCGTCTCCAACATCTGCTGAACCTCCAAAACCTCTAAAATCTATAATTTCTTCACTAACTTCAAGAGCAGGAACAGCAACAGGTTTCTCACTAGCTGGAGATGAGGCTATCACCTTGGTCATGCTAGAGCTAGGGGGGGGAGGTTTCCTAGTAAAAGGTTGCTTTCTTTTTGGCGCTCCCTTACCTACCTTATTCTCCCTAGACGCTAAGGCAGTTTCATCCTGAGGCAACTCAAAGTCACTAGTTACTTCATAGTCCGCTATCACCTCTCCCTCGGGCTTATTCCTATCATACACATAAAATGTTAGACCACCGATCACCACAGCAGCGGCTAGACCTACCCAAGGTTGCCATACTCTAGGCTTCGTCACCGGCAACTCAGCTTGGCCTGCCTCCAGCATATCGATTTTGGATTCTAACTCTTTTAAAAAATCGTCATCCACATTTCCATTGTGACGAGCGTGTTCCTTCAATAGCTCCTCTACCACTTGATCTCCTAATTCTTTCATACCTTACTTCTAATTATACATTCTCCTCATTCTCCTCATTCTCCAAACACTGCTTGAGCGCCCCTCTTGCTCGCTCCAAACGTTTTCTAACTGTCGCACTATTCACACCTAAGCGATGAGCGGCTTCCCCAGAGGCATAGCCATTGTAATAGCATTCGCTCACAGCATGGCCTAACGCTTCAGGTAACAACTTCAGACACCCTTCTAAACGCACAAAGACCGAGGGGCCTCCATCTTGGCGCAAGCTCTGCCAATCGGCCAGTTCTTGTTCCAAGGCCTCCAGACCTTCCTCATCCATAGAGACAGTCCGCTTCTCTCTACGAATCCATTCTCTCCATTTATTGCGGATGATCCCTCGCATCCAGGAGCCAAAATCCTTCGTCACATCGAATTTCCCCCAATGATTCCACGCCGCCACAAAAGACTCTTGAACTAGATCACGGGATACATGCTCTTCCTTACTCAGTACACGAGCATAGACCAAGAGATCTAGGTGATGCTCACGAACTAAGACAGAGAACTGCTCTCGTCGGTTATTTGGTTTTTCTATCACTACTGCTGTCATCATTCACCTCCTATAGACCTGAGTCAGGTTAATTGTGACATGGGGCATCAAGTTTTCTGAATTATCTTTTCTCCAAGCTTCACAACCACTTCTAAAACTCCAGCAAAGTCTATCTACTCAAAAATCACCCTCGCCAATAACAAGCAAGCTATGTTTGACTCCATTGCATGAAAGCATCATTACGCCACCTCATTCCATTAGCTCTACTGGGCGCGCTCTCTAGCAGCCTCCTTATTAGCTGTGGGGACAAGGAGAACTCAGACCAACAAGACGTTCAGCAAGAAGCCCGCACGAAAGTCCTCTACGTCACACACGAGCCAGGTAAGTTTCACGATTACACGGCCCAGCGCTCTATTTTCAAAGAAATCGCGAAGGATCAGCCCTGGGATGTCACTGTACTCAGTGCAACGCATGATGAACTCGTCGAAATCATCGCTGGCGATCAAGACTTTGCGAAAGACTCGGATGTCATTGTTTATAATATCTGCATGGCAAAAGAGCTCAACCTCTTGGTACCACATAATATCAAGCGCCAAACAGAGGTCCACGGTAAGCCAGCAATGCTCATCCACTGCGCTCTGCATAGCTTCTGGGCAACTTATAAGGGAGACCCCAATCAAGGAGCTGTGCACTCTCCAGGAGCTCACGCAAAAGCACACAGCCTGCCAGAAACCATAGCAAAGTGGCAAGCGGACCATGGTGATAAAGCCTTCCCGGCGTGGCCTAATTACACGGGCATCGCCTCCACGCGCCACAGTCATAAGACTTCAGTCCAATCCATTAAAAAACTCAAAGACCACCCCATCATTGCCGATGTTCCAGAGTACGCCTCTGTCGAAGGGGCGGAGCTTTACTATAACTTTATTTCTGAAGAAGAGGCCGAAGACACAGTCGGCATACTCCTCGGTAAGACAGGTGAGGAGCAAGCCTACATTCTATGGGAAAAACAACATCCTCTGGCAAAAGTAGTTTCCTACACCATGGGGCATAGCACCCCGGAGTGGCATGAAGCTCCCTTCCAAAAAGTCATAGCCAACACCATCAATTATCTCGCCTGTGATCATAAGCAAACCAATCAATAACACCAAATACTCTTTAGATACGGTCAACTAGTTCCCTTTCTATATTTTCACAAGTAGATTACACCATGAAACATTTCATTTCTAGCCTTAGCCTCATCACAACCTTATCAAGCTTCAGTTTGGCCGAAACAAAGCCAAACATTGTCATTATTTACGGCGATGATGTGGGGTATGGAGATGTCGGCTGCTATGGCGCGACTAAAATCCCGACTCCTTTCATCGATAAACTTGCGTCAGAAGGATTACGCTTCACAGACGGTCACTGCTCTTCCGCCACCTGCACACCATCCCGCTACTCTATGCTCACAGGTCTTTACGGCTTCCGTGAAGGCGTTGCCGTGCTCCCTCCCAATGCCCCAATCTGTATCTCCACAGAAGATATCACTCTACCTAAAATGCTCAAAAAAGCAGGTTACAACACTGCTGTAGTCGGGAAATGGCACTTAGGCATCGGTGATGGGAAAACTCCAGTAGACTGGAATGGTGATGTCAAACCAGGGCCACTCGAGGTAGGATTCGACTATTCTTTTCTCCTGCCTTCTACCAACGATCGCGTACCATGTGTCTATGTAGAAAATCACCGCGTAGTGAACTTGGATCCGGCAGACCCACTTTATGTAGGCACTGCACCAGAGGGGCATACCAGCACATCTTATCCCTATGGGCGTACTAACCCTGAGGCTGAAACCTACTATGCAGCGGATGAGCAGCACAGTGAAAGCGTCATTGGAGGCATCGCCCGCATTGGTAAGATGTGGGGTGGTAAATCTGCGTTATGGAACGATGAGACTATGGCAGATGAATTCGTTGATAAAGCTAGCGCATTCATCGCAAAACAAGACAGCAATACTCCTTTCTTCCTCTATTTTGCGTCCCAAGACATTCACGTACCGCGTGCACCACACCCTCGATTCCAAGGAAAAACAGAACTCGGAAAACGAGGAGACGCCATGGTGCAGTTCGACTGGACTGTTGGAGCTGTCGTCAACGCTTTAGAGAAGCACGGCTTTCGAGAGAACACCATCGTCATCGTCTCTAGCGATAACGGCCCTGTCTACGATGATGGCTATGATGACGGCACTACGGTGAGAAAATCGACCAAAGAATCCGATAATGGCCACGATGGGTCTGGCATCTTCTCCGGCGGTAAATATCAAATCTTCGAAGGAGGAACACGCGTGCCCTTCATCATTCGTTGGCCTAACAACATCACAGCGGGATCGACCTCTGATGCTCTAGTCAATCAAATCGACTTTATTGCGAGCTTTGCCGAACTAACAGGAGTAGAGTTGGCTGACTCCGAGGCCATCGATAGCCGGAATTCTCTGGATGCTTTTCTGGGGAAAGACCCAAAAGGCCTCAGTTATACAGTGGAAGAAGCCCTAGGAGCGATTGCTCTACGAGAAGGCCCTTGGAAATACATCCCTGCGAAGAAAACAAAAAAAGGCACCATTCCTCAATCTCTCTACAACCTTGATGAAGACAAGGCAGAAAAGATCAATTTAATCGACTCCCACCCTGAACAAGCGAAGGCGATGCAAGAGCATCTAGAGAAAATCATAGCCTCCAAGAGTCTACGTTAACATACGCTACCTCTAGCCACTTTGCGCTTCTTCGCAGAGTGGCTTTTAATCACACGATGAAGTTCATCACTGTTATTGTGGATCTCCCCAAGCCGTAATCTCTATGGAGCTAGCCCCAACTCACTTCTTGTTCTGTGAGCTCCCCCGTACTGCGATCATCGTACTTAATGAAACCATGCTCTAGCCCGTATTCGTGAACGCATTTAGTCACTTTCACATCAAAACAACAATACTCGGCAATCTTCATCATCGGTTCAATATTACCAGTATTTTTATATTCCGTATACCAACGTAAGGCGTCGAGACCATCCGCTGTCTTCCCCATTCCTAGAGAGGCTGCCGCTAGACTATCCAGCTTTGGCCGAAAGCCTAGCTTCTCTTCGAGGTCTAACATCATATCTAAATTAATCGTCTGATTCACCATATCATAAATGGTGTAGCCCTGGAGTACCGGGTAATCAAATTGGATATGATTGTAGCCCACTACTAGGTCCGCCTTCAGTAGCTTATTCACCATTTCATCCATCTGAGGCTCTCCATAGATATGGTAGCTTTCATCTTTGGTGGAATAGAGAACTCCTACAGAAACACCCATTTTATCTTTATGTTTCGCTCCCCCGACAGCACTAAAGCTTCGCTGAGTTTCAAGATCAAAATATACAATATCACGCATAGGTTCGTTTGTTTATGCCAGCCTTCCAGAAGAAGGCAAGAGTTAGTGCTGCTCAAGCTTCTGATTAAGCTCTTCTAATTGTTGCCGTTGTTCGATAGATAACTGTTCTTTATTGGCATTTAAAAACCTGACCATCGGCTCAAACCATAGATTCAGCTGAAGAAACAAGCTCACTACAATTAAAAGGGCCACCGTGCCCCAAGAGCGGCCACTCACTTTCCCTGTCTTTACGACATATTGTTTCGAACGGAAATCCCATAGGGCCGCCCCAAATTTCTTCACAGAAATAGCGCCCAAGACATGCCCAATCAGAAGCAACAGTGGCATCAACGCTCCAACGCCCAAAAACCAAACCCTCGCAGTCCGCAGCAGCGCCTTTAAATAGCTGAGAGAAGCACCATCACCCGTCTCTACCTTCAGCCTCATAAGGGCCTTACCAGGCGTCGTCCCCCACTGGCTAAGTATCCACGCTTCCAGTAGGAACAAAGGAATTAAATGAAAAATCAAAAAGCTCTGATTTCCTATAAAATCATACAGATCTTTTCCCGTTAATACGAATAGAGCGAATAATAGCGTCTGATATACTAAAATTTCTACCCACCTCGCAAAAAACCTTCTCTTTAATCCTCGATAGGGAGTGGGCAGCTCTTCTTCCTTCCCTTTTTCAAGAAAAGGCTCCAGCGCCTCTAGCAGCTCTTCTACATCTGCCCCCTTCTTCGCATCAAACTCACCAGCAAAAACAGTGATATCTCTTAAACACCCCCATTTCTCCATCCCTTCATACCAAGCAGGTGTATCTGCATCTAAATCGCCGCTTTGTATACGGCCACGTAGCTGATACTCCTCAAAAGGGCCTTCTTTCTCACCCTCTTTTACAATCCAAATTCTCATTTTGTTACCATTCTCATTTACAGCTCATTTACAGATTACGTAGCGAACGCGCAGTATCCTGCCTGCTAGCTAGCCACGCTGGTAAAAACGCCGCCAAGGTACAAAGAATAAAGGAACCTAAGAGAATAATGACGACTTCAATCCAGATAATTTTATGTGGTAAAAAGTCAAATGCATAGAAGGACTTAGGAAAAGGATTTACTCCCATTTTCTCCAGCCCTCCTTGAATTCCTCTAAGATTCTTCAATACTAACAGCCCCACTCCTAGACCCAATAGCCCTCCACCGATGCCGACAATCACTCCCTGCGATGCAAACACTCCAATCACCTGAGAAGGGCGCGCACCCAGGGCCTTCATCACCCCTATCTCTCTCTTCTTCTGTACCGTCACTGTAAACATCACTGCCATAATACAAAATGCGGCGACTAATACGATAGCAGAAAGAACAATAATCATCATAAACTTCTGCATCTGAATCAATCCAAATTGCTGAGAATGGGCCTGCATCCAAGTCTGAGGTTCCCAACCAAAGTCAACGATATCCACCATCAAGTCATCTGCTACCACACCAGCTAAATCAGGGTTCGTGACTCTCAGGGCTAAACCGTCAATCCCCTGATCGACATCTTTTAACTCCTGACCAACAGGAAGTGGCACAAATAGTTCTGGCCCTGCCGCATACTGCTTCGCAGTCTGATAAATACCCACAATCTCCAGATCTCTTGGTAAGATGACTTCTTCCATCTCTGAGCGTTCTTCCTCATCCAGAGCAGCTAGATCCACTTCTGAAAGTTTATGGAACGCCTCCATCATCTCAGCCTTCCTCCCCGCAGAATAGAAATTATACGTATCATCATACTCCTCTGTACGAGTGAGATCCACAATCGTCTCAATCATCTCCCGCTCTCCCAGGCGTATATTCTCCGCCATCACTAAATTCATTTCATGGCGCCACCTCTGAAGCGCCTCGTACTCCACCCTCTCCTTCCCGTCTACATTGAGCCAGTAATGGTTCAACAAATCATTCGCCCCAGTAAAGATTTCAGCAAAACGCTCTGTAGCTCGCCCCAGCTCTCTCCTCTCTCTCATTTTTTGAAAGCCTTTGAGATTACGATTACTCACCACCTGCAAGGTATCACCCACTCCCAGCCCAAATTGCGATTGAATGACCGCAGAGATCACGACGACATCTCCTAAGCCCATATCGGCGGACCCCGCCACTAAAAGGCGATTGAGGGACTCTATTTGCGCCTTGTTTTCCGTATCAATCCCTCTCATGGAAGCAGGCCGCACTAGCCCGCGTGAATCCAAAAGCACAAAATCTTCCACCATGGCATAAACACTCCGCACATCGGACTCCTTCTCCAGTCTGCTCTGTAGCTTTCGCCATTGCTCCCCAGCTAAAGAATCCCCATTTTCATCGACATCCCAAGGCTGTACACGCTGCACTTTAATATGTGGAGAAAACCCTAATATCTGCTTTTTCACCAAATCTTCAAAGCCATTCATCACTCCAAGAGTGATCACTAGTACAGCAACGCCCAAGGCTACACCCAATAGGGAAATTACAGTGATCCAAGATACATGAGCCCTCTTAGGGTTCAGGTACCTCAAAGCCAACATCATGGAAAAACTCTGCATAAAACTGCGCAGAAAATCGCATCCCTCTCAACTTTGTCCATGAGAAACTGAGTTCTTTTCCTGCAGATATCCATCTCCTTCCCGGCTAACCACGATAATACATTGACTACCATTCCCTCGAATATTTACTTTTGCATATCAATTTACTGTATTAGATCTCCATTGAGGACATCGTATAGAGATCTCAAATACAGCTTGATCACGAGCGCATTCGCACAACGAGCCCAAACAACGAGCCTATTCGCATAGTAACCAAACCTTGTCATTAAAGCCTATCTCCTCATCATCATACTCGCACTACGAAACACATTCTCTGATATCTCACCTTGAAACATTCCATCTTACACACACTGTTCTGCATTGTCTCCACAAGCCTAATCGCCACAGCAAAGCCCAATATCCTCTTCATCTTAGTCGACGACCTCGGTTACGGAGATGTTGGCTTTAATGGCTCCAAGTATTACGAAACACCCCATATTGATGCTCTAGCTCGTCAAAGCCTTATTTTAGATTCATCCTATATGTACCCTAGCTGTTCACCATCCAGAACAGCTTATTTCACGGGGAAACAATCCTTCCGAACAGGAGTCTACACAGTTCCTGTTCTTGAAACAGGCGATGCCAAAGAAAATATATTCTCCCGCTGGACTGTAGAGCAAAAGCACCGTTTCTTTTCTCAAGAACTCGAGGACGTCGGTTATCAAGGCATCCACCTTGGCAAATGGCACGTGGTAGGCCCCTATCCGAACGAGGAACTCAGCAGCTCTTTTCCTCTCCAGGAAAAACTCTCACAACCCTCTCCTGGAGATTTCAGCTGGGTAGAAACCCACCGCAAACCCAACATTCTAGCCTACTACCCCGAAGGTAGGGGCTTTAAGAAAAACGTCGGGGGCACATACCGTGGGGATCCAGCGCTCCAAAAGGATGGCTATAAATCAGACCCTCCCATTGGAGGATATTTTGCCCCTTTCGTGAATCCATTCATCGAGCAAAAGTCTGACGATCACTGGCTAACAGACAGATTGACAGACGAGGCCATACAATTTATCGACGAAAACAAACATAAACCCTTCTTCGTCAATCTCAATTACTACACCGTCCACCGCCCTACAAGAAAGCGCAGTGAAGAAAGCTACCAAAAATATCTCTCTAAACAAGGCGACGAAGAAACAGGGCAAGGCACCGGTAAACGCAGGGAAGAACACGCGGCATTTGCCACCATGATCGAGTCTCTCGATGACAATATTGGAAAAATCATCGCATATTTAAGAGACAACGGTTTAGAAGAAAACACACTCATCGTATTCACCTCTGACAACGGGCAGAACAAAAGCCAAAGCATCAACCACAGGCTACGAGGCGCCAAAGGTGAAATCTACGAAGGCGGAGTCAAAGTCCCCACATTCATACACTGGAAAGGGACAATCCACTCCAGAAGATCCTCCCTCCCCACCTCCGTACTCGATTACTATCCTACATTTCTCGAACTAGCAGAAACCACCACCACCGGCATCATGGATGGCCAATCTCTAACTCCACTCTTCCAAACAGATCACCCAACATTTGAAAACCGCCCAGTATTCTGGCATATCGCCAGCCGATGGAAGCACGGCACTTGCAGTGCGATGCGTAAACAAAACTATAAACTCATCCAATTCTTAAAAGACGGGAAGGTAGAGCTCTACAATCTAGAGACTGACCCTCTCGAAAAGCACAACCTTGCAAAACAAGAGCCAGAATTAACTCAATCCCTGCTTTCTGAACTCGTGCAATGGAGAAAAACCAACAAAGCTCCCTTACCTGAAAACTCAAGCCTACAACACTAGTAACATTTCATTATGAACTTAATTCGTCTATCAACCTGCTTCCTTCTAGCATCCACCGCAACTGCCGTATTAGCGGAAGAAGCTGCGCCTATCTGGTCCAGCCCGAAAATGAACTCTTTCAGTGGCCCATTCCTTAGCAAATTCCACGTAGAGCTGAGTAAACCCGATCTCTATCTCGTTGTTGACGACCAAGGAGACCCCCTCCGCGATTGTGGGGACTGGGCAATCCCTACTCTACACTTTAAAGACGGCAGCACAAAACCACTCACAGAACTGACATGGCAAAGCTCTCTCCCTAAGGGCTCCAAGGTCTCCAAAGATATTTCCGCCAAGGGCACACCTATGACAGCAGAAGGGACAATCCTCCCTAGCGGACTAGGCGTCACCTCTAACTCCATCATCCATTACAAACTCCCAGAAGGCGTTACTCACCTCTCAGGGATCGCCGCAGCAGATTCGGCTGGTGGAGGAGTCATCCGGTTTCACATCTACGATAGCGCCCCTAAGCTCCCATTCGAGCCTATCTATGACATCTTGCCTGCCAAACATGATTTAGTACCAGCTGCTGACTTACAAGTGCCAGATGATCTAGAAGTCACAGTCTGGGCCACCTCTCCCAAACTCCTGAACCCAACAAACATGGATACAGACCGCCATGGCCGGATCTGGGTCACAGAAGGAGTCAACTACCGGCGCACCCTTTCACGCCCAGAGGGTGATCGTATTGTCATCCTTGAAGACACGGATAAAGACGGAAAGGCAGACTCTTCTAGAGTCTTCCACCAAGACCCCGAACTCGTCGCCCCTCTGGGAATCAGCGTATTTGACAACAAAATTGTCGTTGCCCAGCCCCCTCACATCATCGTCTACACCGATGTCGATCGCGACTTAAAATTCACTCCCGGCACTGACCTACGCGAAGAACTAGTTTCTGGATTCAACGGGAAAAACCACGATCATTCACTCCACGCCGTCATAGCAGGGCCAGATGGCAAATGGTATTTCAACCAAGGCAACTGTGGCGCACAGATTAAAGACAAAGACGGCAACGTCTTCCAGTCAGGCGGAACTTATTACAAAAAAGGTGGCGGCAATCCAGAGTGGTTCAACGACACTAGAGAATACGCAGGGAAGCCCTCATCGGATGGTAATATTTATCAAGGAGGATTCATCGGACTCATGAATCCAGACGCCTCTGGCATGCAGATTCTTGGCTGTGGATTCCGTAACAGCTACGAACACTGCCTCTCTTCCTATGGTGACATCTTCCAAAACGATAATGATGATCCGCCAGCATGCCGCAACACATGGCTCATGGAAGGTGGAAACCTAGGCTTTTTCTCCAACGACGGCACACGCCACTGGAAATCAGATCGCCGGCCCGGCCAAAGCATCGCCACAGCCCACTGGAGACAAGACGACCCCGGCAGCCTCCCGGCAGGTGATATATACGGCCCAGGCTCCCCCACAGGCATCACCTTCTATGAAGAAGGAGCACTACCTGCCAAATATGAAGGCATGCTCCTCAGCTGTGAAGCACGCGCAAGAATCATCCAACGCTACCACCCTAAACTCTCAACAAATGGAAGTGCTGTAGAGCTAGGTGAACGTACCAACCTCATCACATGCGACGAAAACCCTCTTTTCCGACCAAGTGACATTATGGTAGGAGCCGATGGCGCTCTCTACGTCGCAGACTGGTTTGATAACGGAGTAGGTGGCCATAATGCCGCAGATTCCAGCCACTCTGGAACCATCTACAGAATAGCGCCAAAAGGATTCACACCAAAGATTCCAAACAAGCTAGACTCCCCTATCGATGATGCCATTCAGCTCCTCAAGAATCCATCCATCAACGTCAGATTCACCGGCTTCACACAACTCAAAGCCCTCGGCGCAGAAGCCTTTCCAAAAGTGAAAGCCCTTCTAGATGCTGACAGCCATTGGCAACGGGCACGGGCAGTCTGGCTACTACCCTACCTTGGCCAAGAAGGCATCAGCCTTTGCCAATCCAGACTCAGTGATACAGATCCTGCTCAGCGCATCTTAGCCTTCCGTGCGCTGCGGCGTGCAGATCATGATGTCTTTGCAATGGCCCAGCAAATGCTCAGTGACTCTCATCCTGCCGTTCGCCGTGAATTCGCTGTCGCTCTGCGCGACCTTGATGCGACGAAGAAACTCCCTATTTGTGTCGAACTCTTCCAGAAATTTGACGGATCAGACCGGCACTACTTAGAAGCATGTGGTACCGCTAGTGAAGACATCACAGAAGAAGTCTGGGCAGAACTCTCCAAAACAGCTCCGGCAGACCCACTCCAATGGAGCCCAGCCTTCACTTGGAGCACCTGGCGCCTCACTCCGGCCAAGGCTGTCCCTGCCCTTATTACGCGACTATCCAGCACCACCTTGAGTAAAGAGGACAGACTACAAGCCCTCAATACCCTTGCCTTTATCGGCTCTAAAGAAGCCGTCGAAGCCATCGCACAACATACCACTGAAACAGGCCTGCTCGGCGACACCGCCACATGGTGGCTCATCAACAGAGGCAATGACGAATGGGTCAAATATGGCACGCAAGAACTACTCAAACAATCCGGGGCCTATGATGCAGAAAACCATCAGCTCATCCCAGTTACGATACCTCGCGCGCCACTCAACACCTTACCAGAGCCCGAGGAAATCGAAAAACTAGCTGGCGATCCCGTTCAAGGGAAAATACAAGCCTCACGCTGCATCATGTGCCACAACATCGGTGGGATAGGAGTCGATTACGGCCCTAGCCTCGACGGATGGGTCGCCAACCAAGGGAAAAACGCCTTCTACGAAGCCGTCCTCTACCCATCACGCAGCCTTGCCCACGGATACGTCGGCTCCACCATCACATTGGATAACAATGAGCAGATCGACGGCCTCATCTATAGCGAGTTAGATCCCATGATCATCGTCTCCACTGGAGGACTCAAACAACTCGTCCCCAAGAAACGTGTGAAGCGAACCAAAACAAACCGCAATAGGTCTCTCATGCTCTCCGCTACTCAAATGGGCTTCACTGCCCAACAGCTAGCAGATTTAGCGGCATACTTAGAAACACTCTAAGCACAAAAGATATCTCAGCATCCACTCCTAACTCTATGGAAGGCTTTGCGCACTGAGCTCTTGCAAATTCAGTAGATCTCCGCATGGTGTGGATATGACATGGAATGATCAATTTCTTAGACTTTTCCGCCACTGCCTAGCGGAATACCAAAGCGGTAATACAAACTTCACTAGCTACTATTCTGACGAAGATCTCGCATTTCTCACCTCCATCGGTTACAAGCCGCGCGAATTCTTCGACTTTGTAGAGGATCTCGGGGACGGAGCTGATCTTTCAGAGTCAACGGCACTACTAGTCGCAGCCGTACGGCGCGACTTTCTCAAGGTCATGCAGAATGGCCAGACAAGCTCCCATGAAATACAAAAAAATGAACTTCCCACCTTTGGCGATGCCTTAGAGGGAATTTACTACCTCCCCAGAATACTTAAAAAAGCGACACATAAACTGCGCGGTGAATTAGACCCTGATATTATGTATGGCTGTGGAGGAGACCGGAAGTTCCTCCAAGACCATGGGAATATCCCCCTCGCAGACTTTCTTCGTCACGTATGGGCTGCAGACGGAGACACCACAAAAATCCTATCTTTATTCAAAGCATCCAAAGCTTAATTTCACAGTTCACACTATGTCTAAAGACTACAAAGGCGAACAAATCCTCGTCGTCACTCGAGACCTCTTCGATCAACTCGGCTCCTTTCAAGGGATCCAGACAGATGTCGACAACTACCTATCTGCCCTCATCAATCCAGAAAACAACTTTTTCATGGACCGGGGCCTAGCCGAAAACGACCCCACTCATAAACAACTCATCCCCTACGCCATCTTCCGCCACGGCTCCCGCTATCTTTGTTACCAAAGAGGGAAAGCCGGAGGAGAAAGCCGCCTACACGCAAAACGATCTCTAGGCATCGGAGGGCACATCAACCCTATAGACACACGCGAAGGGAACCGGGGCCTCGATACCTATATGGCTGGTGTAGAGCGTGAAATCCGCGAAGAACTAAACATCCAAGGCGGCTTCCAACAAAAAATCGTCGCCTTACTCAATGACGATGCAAATGAGGTAGGTAAAGTGCATCTAGGCGTCGTGCATCTCGTCGAATTAGAGTCTGACGAAGTTAGCTCGGCCGAAGACTCCATTGCAGACCTCCAGTTCTTCAGCAAAGAAGAATTACAGGGACAGATGAACAGCAGCCTCGAAAGCTGGTCACAATTCTGCGTGGAGATACTCGACTAATCCTAACAAATTTATACTACCGCATGATGTAGAGTAGAAGCTACTTCAAAACAACCTCCTAACAATTTCCGTAAATTAAGGCACGGGCTCTGATTCGATACACCATCTTATTCTGCAAGGTTAGCCTCTTTATCTATCATATCTTCTAGCATCCTAACCTGACGACGATAATCAACATAGATTACCCCAATGGTAAGGGCGATACCAACAGGATACCACCAACCTAAGTTCCACTTGAATAGTATCTTAAAGAAGGAAAAACCTTCGATGTATCCGTAGGAACTCAATGCGACAGATATCAAGACAATCATTGAGAAAGCGATGACTTTAGGATTCGCTCTAAACTTTGGATGGAAGACCAACCATAAACAAAAAAGACCAGCTACAAGATTAGAGGCAGAGAATATGCGAAGGTCCGTGATCAGCTCACTTAGCACCGACTGATAATAGTCAATGATCTTATTCTTCGCCTTTCCCATCTTGCTACTTCCTTCAACCTTACCGTTCTGGCCTGTAAGATCTCGTATATAATCAACGGGGCTAGACTCGTATGTTAGAATCTCTTCTTCAACCTTAGACTTATGATCAGAGGAAAGTAACTTGGAAGCAATTGGATGACTCAAACCAGATTTGGCTAAATCA
The DNA here is from genome assembly GCA_964561965.1 of uncultured Verrucomicrobiales bacterium. Classification (GTDB taxonomy): domain Bacteria; phylum Verrucomicrobiota; class Verrucomicrobiia; order Verrucomicrobiales; family Akkermansiaceae; genus Rubritalea. The sequence continues at coordinate 9,433 of CAZLQY010000039.1, read as the reverse complement.
ATAACTGACTTTGAACGTTCCAGAGTCTTCTCAACGAGAAATTTTTCAGCATGGGACTCTAAATGGGGTTTGGCAAAAAATGTATACGTCAATAGTGAAAGTGAAATCACGACTACGATACTATTAAATGTGATAGATAATTTACGTAACATATTTAACTAAATCTCTAAATTCAACAAAGGGACTAAACATTCTGAGACCACACAGCGGTATTACTGAGCGGATAGTGAATTGTCAGCCGTACTTTCTTCCACCTTGGCTGTATAGCATGCCGAGTAACGAATATCAAAATCCCTGAAAGAAGAAATGTAATGCTTAGTATGCTCATTTTTAAATAACACGTCAAAACCCACTCACCACTGATCGAAATGACAAACCAGCTCTGAAACGGTGGAACATGTCTAAACTACAAAAAACGCCGGCAAACTCAAGTACGATCAGTAATAGAACACCACTCCTTGTTGTCCATTCCTCGTTAGAGCTTCTTGAAGCCATCTTCAAGGGCTATAGTTTAGCATAGCTTAAACGCTGTTTGAGCCCTCAAGAACGATCACAACACCACCCACAATAAAGCCGATCGCAGTTTCCTACGATCGGCTGAAATACTTTATTCTTTATTACAAGAAGTGAGCGATTACATCATGCCGCCCATGCCACCCATACCGTGGTCATGGCCACCAGCTGCTGCCGCTGCTTCTGGCTCAGGAATATCTGTGATGAGACATTCTGTGGTAAGAAGAAGACCTGAAATAGAGGCTGCGTGCTGCAGAGCAGAACGGGTTACCTTAGTCGGGTCTACCACACCTGCTACAATGAGGTCTTCGTATTCATCAGAAGCGACATTGTAGCCGATCATGCCATCAGAATCTTTCACCTTATCAACGATGAGAGCTCCCTCACGGCCCGCATTGGTAGCGAGCTGACGGAGAGGTGCTTCTACAGCGCGGCAAACGATCTCAAGACCTGTCTGCTCATCACCTTCAAGAGTGACAGTATCAAGAACAGCTTGTGCACGAAGTAGAGCAGTTCCACCTCCTGGTACAATACCTTCTTCAACAGCAGCACGCGTTGCATGAAGTGCATCTTCTACACGAGCTTTCTTCTCTTTCATCTCTGTCTCAGTGGCTGCGCCAACATTGATGACAGCAACACCACCAGCGAGTTTAGCAAGACGCTCTTGAAGCTTCTCACGATCATAATCAGAGGTAGTATCTTCGATCTGACGACGGATAAGGTTCACGCGACCTGTGATTGCTTCAGAAGCGCCTTCACCTTCAACGATTGTCGTGCTATCCTTACCAATGGAAACACGCTTAGCTGAACCGAGATCTTCGATTTCAACAGCCTCAAGCTTGATGCCGAGTTCTTCCGTGATCACTTTACCACCTGTAAGCACAGCGATATCTTCTAGCATTGCCTTACGGCGGTCACCAAAACCAGGAGCTTTGACAGCTGCGATATTAAGAGTACCACGGAGCTTATTCACAACGAGTGTGGCAAGAGCTTCGCCTTCGACATCCTCTGCAATGATAAGAAGTGGACGACCAGTCTTCGCTGCCTTCTCAAGAAGAGGAAGCATATCCTTAAGGTTAGAGATCTTCTTCTCATGGATAAGGATCAAAGCATTGTCGAGTGAACACTCCATGCTTTCTGTATCTGTTACGAAGTAAGGAGAAAGATATCCTTTATCGAACTGCATACCTTCGACAACATCGAGTGTTGTTTCAATTCCCTTGGCTTCTTCAACAGTAATCGTACCGTCCTTACCCACTTTATCCATCGCTTCAGCAATGATGCCACCGATTTCGATGTCCCAGTTTGCAGAAACTGTCGCTACTTGTGCGATTTCCTTTGTGTCAGAAACTTCCTTAGAAATTTCAGCAAGGCGCCCTACGATCGCTTCAGAAGCTTTAAGAATACCACGTTGTAGTGAGATAGGGTTAGCTCCCGCAGTCACATTGCGAAGACCTTCTTTATAGATCGCCTCAGCAAGGACTGTCGCCGTTGTCGTACCATCACCTGCTACGTCAGAAGTCTTGGAGGATACCTCACGGATCAGTTGAGCACCCATGTTCTCATATGGATCTTCAAGTTCGATTTCTTTAGCAACAGAAACACCGTCTTTGGTGACTGTGGGTGAACCGAATTTTTTATCCAAGATCACGTTACGACCGGAAGGTCCAAGTGTTGCTTTCACAGCGCGTGCGAGATGCTCTACACCACGAAGTAGTGATTGGCGGGCCTTTTCGTCAAATTGTAATTGTTTTGCCATTGTATTGATTTGTAAAAATTAGTGAATATTTATCTATAAAATTAACCTACGATGCCGAGGATATCTGCCTCGTTAAGAATAAGGTGCTCTTCTCCATTCACCTTCACTTCTGTTCCGCCATATTTAGAAATGAGAACAGTGTCACCCTCCTTCACAGCGAATTCAAAAGAAGAACCATCATCAAGCTTGCCGCCAGTTCCAAGAGAAACAATTGTCGCCTCTTGTGGTTTTTCCTGTGCTGAATCAACAAGAACGATGCCGCCTGCGCTGACAGTTTCTGTTTCAACACGCTTCACGAGAACGCGCTGACCAAGTGGTTTAATAGTAGCCATATGTTTGTTAGTTTATTATTTAGTTATATGTTGTAATTAAAATGTCTTTTAAAAAAGAGGGTAAATCTCATGGTGAGTCACCCCCTTAAAAGTAGAAAAGTCTTGTTAGTCCACCACCTCAGCGTCAACAACCTTCCCTTTTGCCTGTTTAGGCTCAGGATTTTCATCCGCTGGGGCAGCACCTGCCGCTTCACCTGCCATATCTGGCATAGGGCCACCGGCACCTGCTGCGGCCTGAGAAGCCTGTGCTAGCTGAGACATCGTTGCTTCCAGCTCACCTTTGGCAGACTTGATCTTCTCAAAGTCATCTTCCTTCAGTGCCTCCTTCACAGCATCGACCTTGCTCTGAAGCTCTGTCTTAAGCTCTTCTGGAACTTGGTCACCCAGCTCTTCTATTTGCTTCTCAACCTGATGCACCATACTATCGGCTTCATTCTTGGTCTGAATCTCCTCCGCACGCTTCGCATCTTCTTCCGCATGCTCTTCCGCCTCACGCTTTGCTTTTTCGATCTCTTCATCAGAAAGGCCGGATGAGCCTTCAATAGAGATCTTCTGTTCTTTGCCACTCTTCTTATCCTTGGCAGAAACATGCAAAATACCGTTCGAATCGATATCAAACGTTACTTCGATTTGAGGAACACCACGCGGAGCGGCCTCAATCCCGTCGAGACGGAAATTACCAAGCACCTTATTGTCATCAAACATCTTACGCTCACCCTGACAGATACGAATGTCTACCGCAGGTTGATTATCCGCAGCAGTTGAGAAAACCTGAGATTTTTTCGCCGGGATCGTCGTGTTTCGTTCAATCATCGCTGTCGCGATCTGGCCCGAAGTTTCAATAGAGAGCGTAAGAGGTGCAACATCAAGAAGGAGGACATCAGAAACATCACCTTGAAGAACTCCACCCTGAATACCAGCACCGATCGCTACGACCTCATCCGGATTCACTCCTTGGTTAGGCTTCTTACCAGCAAGCCCCTCAGCAGTTTCCACCACCTTAGGCATGCGTGTCATACCACCCACAAGAACAAGCTCATCAACTTCATCGGTAGATAAACCAGCTTCTCTCAAACAATCCAGAACAGGCTTCTTCGTCCGTTCAAAGAGGTGATCTGTAATTTGCTCTAATTTTGAACGAGTCAGTGTTGTCTGAATATGCTTCGGCCCAGTCTCATTCATCGTAATGAAAGGAAGGGAAAGGTCATAAGACTGTGAAGAGGATAGAGCAATCTTCGCCTTCTCCGCTTCTTCTTTAATACGTTGCAGAGCATCAGCTTGCTTAGAAAGATCCATTCCTTCTGCTGATTTAAACTCATCGATAATCCACTGGATGATCGTATTATCCCAGTCATCACCACCAAGCTGAGTATCACCATCTGTAGAGAGAACCTCAAAAACTCCATCATCAATATCGAGTACAGAAATATCGAAAGTACCACCACCTAAGTCGTACACCGCTACTTTTTCTTCACTCTTCTTATCGATGCCATACGCCAGTGCGGCAGCAGTAGGCTCATTGATAATACGGCGAACTTTTAGACCCGCTATCTCACCAGCAGCCTTCGTCGCAGAACGCTGAGAATCATTGAAGTAAGCTGGCACAGTGATCACAGCCTCTGTCACAGTTTCACCAAGCTTGGTCTCTGCATCCACCTTCAATTTGCCGAGTACCATTGCCGCGATTTCCTGAGGGCTATACACCTTCTTTTCGCCATCCACTTCCACCTGAATGTGGGCGTCTCCATTATCCGCTTTTACAATATCATAAGGCATCGCCTTATCCGCATCCGTCAATTCATCGAACTTACGCCCGATTAAGCGTTTCGCTGAGAAGATAGTATTCGCAGGGTTCGTAACAGCCTGGCGCTTTGCAGCCTGCCCTACCAGACGTTCTCCTCCTTTAGCGAAGGCTACCACAGATGGAGTCGTACGCGCTCCTTCTGAGTTTTCTAATACCACAGGTTCCCCGCCTTCCATGACAGCCATGCAGGAGTTAGTGGTTCCTAGATCGATTCCGAGTATTTTACCCATAATTATTATTCTTTCGTTTTGTTTTTAAAATGATCCACACGAATGTGTTTTCACTCTTATCGCAGTTCTCATGCCAACACCCGGAAAGAAAACGCAACTTACTTATAATAAGCAAAATACAGAAAAAAATCATTCTGCAAGAGAGTAATCTAAGTATCAAATTGGGACACTTTGTCCCACACAACCCCTCTTCAAGTGTGCAAGATTGTCACACAGAGACAATCTTGCCGAAAACTTCTCGTTTCCTCTTATTAGCACGACTCCACACACACCCATGGAACATCCACCCTAGTTCCCACTCTTCTTACTTCCCTCGAAGCACATCTGTTAGCTGGATCAACATCTGCCTAATATCTTCTCTTTGAGCTGCTAACTCCTTCAGTAAAATCAGAGAATCTTCAAGTTCATCGTGATGAGTCTCCAGACCAACACCATAACTAGAAGAGTCCTCACTCAGCGAATCAGAACCCGAATCCTCCGTTAACTGTATTTTTCTACATAACTCAGCAGGAAACACTTCTTGCAGATAAGCAGTAAATAACTCTAAGGCGTGTTTTTCGGGAAATTCAGACATGATTCTAGCTAGCGATTCCGGATTCGGTGTAGCTTTAGCATTTAAATATCTAGATAAGGCTGGAGCACCTATCCCTGTCTTCTTCAATAACTGGGGTCTCTCGACGCCAGATTCACGTATTGCTCGAGCAAAAGCTGCAGCTAATTTCTTCATTACCATTAAGAGTAATAAAAAAAATTTGTCCAGTCCATACTTTGCTTTACAAAAAATATTCTCATTATAAAAACACAACTCCTCTCTTACGAATAGATATAACTAACTGAATATTAAGTAAGAACAAATAATATAAATTCATTAGATTTTAGAACATCGCGCCCAAATAAAAAAACTCGAACAATTTTTCTTTACGAGAAAATAAATTCTACTACAAAAGCTTCATATGGACGAAGATTTTGAACCCATCATAATCACTAACATCGATAACATTTCTCTCAAATTCGCTTCTTAATAGAAAGCCATCATCATCTACAAACCCGTTTGCATCCTTCATGAAACGCCAAAACCATTCCACGAAACTCTCCGAAAAGGATTCACTCTTCCCACAAAACTAAAACACTTTTAGCGTCCACTACGCTTTACTTACCAGCTCTATAGATGAACACAAAAACCCCTCAATGAAAAGCCCGTATTAAAACTTAGTGGACGCTATTTCATCCGTTTCAGAGCGACATATGTCACTTCATAAAAAACGCTACAGCGGCATTACTGCATTACTCTTCCTATATCTCTAAAAGCAAGTATTGGAAGATCCTCCAAAGACCACCTAACCATAGTTTCTTATTTCACAGGAATCACAATGACAGGACTTATAAGAGTCTTTCTAAGTTATGCTATTTACTCTCCATATCAGGAAGATTAAGCAATTCGTCTTTACTCAGCTCCTTGACTAGCTCAACAGAATCTTTTTGAAGTCGCTTCCCCAGAGGGCTGAGCATTTGCTCTTCGGTGAGTCCCCCTTCCGAATAAAAAGCGGCCACAAAGTCGACAAACTCAGCACTAGATTCAATCCCCCAACGTTTCTTCTGCTTATCGATAAATTGAAGCCCATAGGCAATTCGCTTGAGTTTATCTTGCTCTGAAAAATTATAAAAATCGGAATATTTTTGATCATCAGGTTCTTCATTAATTTCCTCAAACACTATTTGACCCTCTCTACCATTGGACACCTTAAATGCGGGAATATGCCCTAACCTCAAATCATCTCGTATCTCTTGTTTCACTGAACTCGCTCTTATAAAAAACAAACTCTTCCTAAAACTTTCAGCAACTGCGTAAGGAGCATAATAGGTGATCTGCCCCTCAGACACAGAGCGCACTGTCTCAAGGTCATATTCAATGATTCGTTTATTATCAAAATAATTACTACTATCCCCATCGATATAGATTTTCGATCCTTCCTCGAGGGTGATTTCAGGTCTAGCATACATAATTTTATCCACAGTCAAAAAATGGGATACATCATGTGGGTGATGCTCTACCACAACCACTGCATCAGAGTAGGCCAATACATACGCTAAGTTTCCAGGGATGCCCTGTTCCTCAACATTAAGGTCCTCAAAGAAGTGAGGATCCCCGAAATAAGCTCCTGCTTTCAGGGAGAACAAAGTAACTAAAATTATAATCCATGTCTTCATTTGGCGACGTTGTTTATTTCATAGAAAGTACAATGATGGGGTTTCTATGAGGCTATACTATTTCTTCTTCATATTAGGCAGATTGAGCAATTCGTCCTTACTCAGCTCCTTGGTTAGCTCAACAGAATCTTTTTGAAGTCGCTTCCCTAGAGGGCTGAGCATTTGCTCTTCGGTGAGCCCCTCTTCCGAATAAAAAGCGGCCACAAAGTCGACAAACTCAGCACTAGATTCAATCCCCCAGCGCTTCTTCTGCTCATCGATAAATTCAAGCCCGTAGGCAATTTCCTTGAGCCTATCTTGTTCTGAAAAATTATAGAAATCGGAATATTTTTGGTCATCAGGTTCCTCATTAATTTCCTCAAACACTATCTGACCTTCTTCTCCATTTAACGCCTTAAATGCGGGAATCCCTTCCAATCTCCGACGATCTATTATTTCTTGTTTCACTGAACTCACTCTTAAAAAAAACAAACTTTTCCTAAAACTTCTAGAAACCCGAGTAGGAGCAAAATAGGTGATTTGCCCCTCAGACACAGAACGCCCCGACTCAATGCTATATTCAATGATTCGTTTATTATCAAAGTAATTACCAATATGTCTATCTATATAAATTTTCAATCCTTCCTCAAGGGTGATTTCAGGTCTAGCATACATGATTTTATCCACAGTCAGCAAATGAAATACATCATGTGGGTGATGCTCTACCACAACCACTGCATCAGAGTAGGCCAATACATACGCTAAGTTTCCAGGGATGCCCTGTTCCTCAACATTAAGGTCCTCAAAGAAGTGAGGATCCCCGAAATAAGCTCCTGCTTTCAGAGAGAACAGAGTAACTAGAATTATAATCCATGTCTTCATTTGACTGTGTTGTTTATTTCATAGAAATCACAATAATGATTTTATACTATTTCTTCTTCATCTTAGGTAGATTGAGCAATTCGTCCTTACTCAGCTCCTTGACTAGCTCAACAGAATCTTTTTGAAGTCGCTTCCCTAGAGTACTGAGCATTTGCTCTTCGGTGAGCCCCTCTTCCGAATAAAAAGCGGCCACAAAGTCGACAAACTCAGCACTAGATTCAATCCCCCAACGTTTCTTCTGCTTATCGATAAATTGAAGCCCATAGGCAATTCGCTTGAGTTTATCTTGCTCTGAAAAATTATAAAAATCGGAATATTTTTGATCATCAGGTTCTTCATTAATTTCCTCAAACACTATTTGACCCTCTCTACCATTGGACACCTTAAATGCGGGAATATGCCCTAACCTCAAATCATCTCGTATCTCTTGTTTCACTGAACTCGCTCTTATAAAAAACAAACTCTTCCTAAAACTTTCAGCAACTGCGTAAGGAGCATAATAGGTGATCTGCCCCTCAGACACAGAGCGCACTGTCTCAAGGTCATATTCAATGATTCGTTTATTATCAAAATAATTACTACTATCCCCATCGATATAGATTTTCGAACCTTTTTCAAGGGTGATTTCAGGTCTAGCATACATGATTTTATCTACAGTCAACAGATGAAACACATCATGTGGGTGATGCTCTACCACAACGACTGCATCAGAGTAGGCCAATACATACGCTAAGTTCCCAGGGATCCCTTGTTCCTCAACATTAAGGTCCTCAAAGAAGTGAGGATCCCCAAAATAAGCTCCTGCTTTCAGGGAGAACAAAGTAACTAGAATTATAATCCATGTCTTCATTTGGCGACGTTGTTTATTTCATAGAAATCACAATAATGATTTTATACTATTTCTTCTTCATGTTAGGCAGATTGAGCAATTCGTCTTTACTCAGCTCCTTGACTAACTCAACAGAATCTTTTTGAAGTCGCTTCCCTAGAGGGCTGAGTATTTGCTCTTCGGTGAGCCCCTCTTCCGAATAAAAAGCGGCCACAAAGTCGACAAACTCAGCACTAGATTCAATCCCCCAGCGCTTCTTCTGCTCATCGATAAATTCAAGCCCGTAGGCAATTTCCTTGAGCCTATCTTGTTCTGAAAAATTCGAGAAATCGGAATATTTTTGATCATCAGGTTCCTCATTGATTTCCTCAAACATTATCTGGCCTTCTTCTCCATTTGATGCCTTGAATGCGGGGATACCTTTCAACCTCCGGCGATCTAGTATTTCTTGTTTTACTGAACTCGCCCTTATAAAAAACAAACTTTTCCTAAAACTTTTGGCAATTGGATAAGGAGCCAAATAGGTGATTTGCCCCTCAGACTCAGAACGCGATGTCGTAAGGTCATACTCAATAATTCGTTTATTATCAAAATAATTACTACTATCCCCATCGATATAGATTTTCGAACCTTCTTCAAGGGTAATTTCAGGTCTAGCATACATGATTTTATCCACAGTGAGGAAAGGAGCCCGATCATGTGGTTTATGCTCTACCACAACGACTGCATCAGAGTAGGCCAATACATACGCTAAGTTTCCAGGAATGCCTTGTTCCTCAACGTTAAGGTCCTCAAAGAAGTGAGGATCCCCAAAATGGGCTCCTACTTTCAGAGAGAACAGAGCATACGCATTAACCTAAGAGTTTCATCATGCTGATCATTTGGCAGTTACGGGTT
>CAZLQY010000038.1:0-26488 GCA_964561965.1 uncultured Verrucomicrobiales bacterium | reverse complement strand
TGCAATTTAGTTCATTTATTTTAAAAGACTTACACCTTAGGTTAATGCGTATGTCCAATAGGCTGTGTGTCAAAGATATGGATGTGGGCTTTGATGATATAGCGGACGTCTTTGAGGAGAAGAGAGGCGCGTTGTTGCCGGTGGGCTGTGATGTCGATAGAGGGGCGGACACTATCGTTTTTCATGGCAGCATTGACTCCTTTGGCTCCTTTTACAGAGACTATAGAAGAAATTTCATTGCGGCGGATATTGGTAAAGCGAATAGGGTTGAGCACTTGGATTTCATCAATGATCCAGCGCATTTGAGGCTTCCAATAAATAGCTTCTAAAATGCCACGTGCCGCTGAAGGGGTAATGACGTCATAGGAGACACGTTCAACTTTCATTTCAGGTCGGCAGAATAAGGCGTAATCGCCAGAGACGTGGAGTGTAATTCCGTAATTCATAGATTAGTTAGAGACAATTAGATGTTGTGAATTAGTGTGATCTTCATCGAATGTGAGCCCAAAATCTTGAGAGTAGTTGAGCTGATTGGTTATTAGGACGTGGAACTGCTCTTCGCGGAGAGATTCGAAGGAGTGTTTTTGGGCCTGCCATAAGTGTGGAGCTATTTGTACTGTATAGCGCTGGAGTCCACGTAGAAGGTTGCGGTTGAGTGGTATTGAGGGGTTACGAAGATCTGCGATGAGGGTTTTTGCTGCCTTATCAAAGGGGATGATGACGGGAATTTGCCAGTTTTCTATAAGGTTGAATTTCTCAGCAGCAGATTGGAAGCCGAAGACGAAGGGGAAGTTGGGCTCATGAGGGGCTAGGCGAAATTCTTCTAAAATACCTTTGTGATCCCAGCGCTTATTTTGTTGGTAATAATAGAGATCGAAGTAATGATAAATCGCGTCTTGGCTGAGTAGGTCTGAGTGAAGGCTAAGGAGTTGTTTTGCGATTTGGGCTGTTTCTCGAAAGTAGGTCTCGGCGGGTTGATCCTCTGGTTCGAAGATATAGGTTGTACCCATGGTTTGGCCTCGTCCATTTCGGTTACACCGCCCAACGGCTTGCGCGATAGAGTCTAATCCAGCGAGAGCTCGGTAGACGATAGGGAAATCAACATCGACTCCTGCTTCGATTAACTGGGTAGAGATGACTGTGGTAGGGAGGTTGTGATCTAACCGATTTCTTATTTGTTCTAAAATCTGGCTTCTGTGTTCAGGGCACATGAGGGCGGAAAGGTGGAAGTGAGCCTTATTTTCTCCGAGCAGTTTAAAGATTTCTTGTGCGTGCTTTCGTCGATTGACAATACAGAGAGATTGAGAGTGTGTGAGTAGCGAATGAGCGAGTGAGGAGTTCGATACATTGCCGATGTGTTTGAGCTGGACTCTTTTGAGGGAGCGGAACAAGGAGGAGGTGTCTGTAATGATTTCTCTGCAATGCTTTAGGCCAATATTGAAGTCCTCTTTGTGGTAATGAATGGCTGGCTGAGTGGCTGTGCAGAGTACGGATGATGTGTTATAATTATTGGCTAATTCCTGAAGTGCAGTGAGACATGGTGCTAAATAGTCGACAGGGAGGCTTTGAGCTTCGTCTAGAATAACGACAGAATTCGCGATATTGTGTAGTTTTCTGCTTCGTGATGTTTTTGCTGAGTAGATAGATTCGTAGAATTGAACGGATGTGGTGATGATGATTGGTGCATCCCAGTTTTCTGTCGCTAGGCGGGATTGTGTCGTTTCTTTTTTTGGATCAAGGGAGGAATGGTGTTCGATGAGTGGGGTGAATGTTGCTGTTTCCAGAGAAGATACGATGTCTCGAATGATTTCAGCATTTTGTTCTATGATGGAGGTGAAAGGTACAACGTAGATGATTCGTTGGAGCTTATGTTTCAGAGCATGGTTTAGGGCAAAACTGAGAGAAGAAAGTGTTTTCCCCCCGCCTGTAGGAACGGTGAGAGAGAATACCCCAGGAGATAGTTTGGCAGCATCTCGGCAGTTTTCTACAACAATTCTGCGTTGTCTGTTGACCTCGGTCGTCGGTGTAGGGAAGGAATCAATTCTCTCATCGACGAGGGTTTGTATGCGTTGGAGTATTTGATGGGGGATGAGGTTCCTCGCCACTTGTTGTTTCGGGTTCATGAAGCTCTCTGTGGCGAGAAAGTCAGCATCGACAAGGCAGGAGAAGAGCATGCGAGTAAATAAGCTTAAGGAGGAAGCTTCTTGATTCAGAAATGGAGGAGGTTTTGGGCAGGGGAGTTGAGTGAGTGTTTCTGGTGCAGCACTCCAGTCAGGGAGATCTTTTTTTTGGAGTCGGTTTATCTGGCATGTGTGAGATGAAATTCCATCTAACAAGCCAGAGTGATGCCCTGCTATTGGGTAGGCGAGCAGGTGGCCGAGTAGTGGGTGAGAGGAAATAGCGTGTTGTGCTCCTGCGGAAGAGTGGTCTAGTTTTCCTGTTGTGTCTGCTATGTGGGGGTCTGCTTTGGAAATTAAATATTCTTGCCACTTTGGTGCGAATTTCCCGAGGTCATGCCATAGTCCTGCCAGATAACCCCATTGTTTTGCCAAATCTTGATCTGGGCCTTTTGGGAACATGTTTCCTGCGAACTTCGCTGTTAGATAAGCGACTTTGTTGAGGTGCCCGTGTTGAGGGTCGAGGTTTTCACAGTGAGGGCAAGGGTCGGCGTTTTTGCCAGAGCAGGCGGATGAGGGGTTGTTGATGTCAACTTCGCCAAAAGGTGTAAAGAGAGGTTCCCAGTATGTTATGAGTTGATTGGGGGTAGAGTGAGCGAAGAATTTCATAGATCATGGAAATATTAAAAACCTGAATTCTATAAAATAGAGTTTTTATATGATGATCGACTCTTTAATTGTGAAATCTATGACATATTAATACTTGAGAGAGTAAACTTCTTATAGATATGAAGGAATCAATCAGCTATTTGATGCTAGGGTGATGACTAATGAAGAAGCCCTTAGTTCTTACTGGCATTTGAGTGATGATAGCCCTGATAGCTGCATCACGATATGGAAGTCTCTACTTCAGATTATAGTAAAGCTGTGTAGTCTTTATCACTCAAACAGCATAAATCATGAGCAACCCAGTGATCTGGGGCTATTTTCTTGAGGGGGAACTCTTTCCCTATGGTCTCGTTATATCGGGGGTGGTTTAATCTGTGACCAAAGGCGCTGCCCTCAGGTGGGTTAATAGGTGAGGGTACATCCCCATCTAAAATCATACGGTCACGTTCTATTTCTGGATCAGGCAGAGGAATGGCTGAGAGGAGTGACTTTGTATAAGCGTGGCGTGGATCTTGGTAAATGTCATCTGCCCCTGCGACTTCTACGATCTTCCCGAGATACATGACGGCGACTCGATCGGAAATATGTTTCACGACGGCTAAGTCATGAGCAATGAAGAGATAGGCCATACTTAACTCTTCTTGTAATTCCATTAAAAGATTGAGCACTTGGCTCTGTACGGAAACATCCAATGCAGAAACGGGCTCATCTAACACTAGTAGTTCTGGCTTTAAGGCAATGGCTCTGGCAACGCCGATTCTCTGCCGCTGTCCGCCAGAAAATTCAAACGAAAATTTATCGATTGCCGCCTTGGGCAGCCCTACCCGTTCTAATAACTGAATGGCCTCTTCACGGCGGCTTGCTGGTGTTCCTATCTTTTGAACTAATAGAGGCTCTGTAATGATCTCGCCGACACTCATTCTTGGGTTGAGAGAGCTGGCAGGATCTTGAAACATCATTTGAAATCCTTTTCTCAGTGGCCGGAGTTGACTAGCAGACATCCTTGATAAGTCTTGCCCATGATAGAGTACTTTGCCTGCTGTGGGTTTCTCTAACCGGACAGCGCATTTCCCTAAGGTGGACTTCCCACAGCCAGATTCTCCGACTAAGCCTAGCGTTTCTCCGCGGCGGATTTGAAGAGAAACATGATCGACTGCTTTCACATCATTGACTTTGCGAGCGAGTACTCCTCCTCGCACAGGGAAGTGCATTTTTAATCCTTGAATATCTAATAGAATATCATCTTTCATGAAGTACCCTCTCTAGTGCTCTTCGTTTCTTTGGTATGACAAATTGGGCAATCTTCTACCCAATGGTTCGGTGCTATTTCCACAAATGGAGGCCGCTGCTCTAGCGTCTCTCCCTCTCTTTCCATACGTTGACAGAATCGACAGCCTTGTACATAATCTCGAATGGAAGCGACTGTGTTTGGAATTGTATTTAACTGCGTTTTCCGAGGTGTTTCTAAGCGGGGGATAGAGTTTAATAGCCCCTGTGTGTAGGCATGCCTGGGCTGGGTGAAGAGCTCTTTGACAGGAGCTTTTTCTACAATTCTGCCGGCATACATCACGACGACATCATCACAAGTTTCTGCGATAACTCCTAGGTCGTGAGTGATGAGTATGACACTCATGCCTTTCTCCTTCTGAAGTTGATTGAGAAGCTCTAAGATCTGAGCCTGCACTGTCACATCTAACGCTGTGGTGGGTTCATCCGCTATGAGTAGCTGCGGCTGGCAGGCTAACGCAATCGCTATGACGACACGTTGGCGCATCCCACCAGAAAGTTGGTGTGGGTAATCACTGACACGGTGTTCTGGGGATGGGATACCAACCATTTCAAGTAACTGCACAGCTTCTTTCCAAGCTTCTTTTTTAGATAGCCCACGGTGTAAGATAAGGGATTCACTAATTTGTTTACCTATTCTATGCACAGGGTTCAGTGCTGTCATAGGTTCTTGAAAGATCACTCCGATTTCCTTCCCTCGTACGGAGTACATGCGCTCTTGTTCTACTTGGAGTAAATCCTCATTTCCTAGATTCACCTCTCCCCCTGTTACTACTCCTGTGGGTTGAGGTAGTAGGCCGACAATGGACATGGCTGTGACAGATTTACCACAACCAGATTCACCCACTATGCCGAGAGTCTTGCCTTTTGGTACATCAAAGCTTATTCCATCGACGGCGGTGACACGGCCGGCCTCTGTATCAAAGGCGACGCTCAAATTGTTCACACTTAAGGCACTCTTATTCATCCTTTTTTCCTTTCACGTTGACTCGGAATTGATCATACACCTGCTCTGTCTCAGGGAAGGATTGGCCAGCCTTACGCGCTGCTAACGTCTCCTTTTGCTTCTCTTCATCAATCCAAAATACGTGGCTATCTCCTAGTTCAAACACTCGGCCGTAACAAAACTGCATTTCCTCTGTGTCTGGCCAGCACATCCAGCGCCAATAAATAACGACGGTGAAGGGCTTCGCCACTCCTGGAGCATAGGCTGCGGAGTCATGCACTATCTGAGCGGCTTCGTGAGCGGCCACTTCTATTTCTTCTTCGGTCCGTGCATAGCGGATGTTTTCAGAGACGACATCCATTCTAGGGTCAGCAAAAGAGCATAAATTATTTGTTAGCATCTTACGCTCCCCTTTTTCATCGAAGGCCTGATCACTATGAAACCCTTGGCGGAACTGAGGATATGGTGGGCCTACGCCCCAGCCTAGGAATGTGATTTCATGTTCTTTCTTATTAATTTTAGCTCCCCAGACTCCTAATGCCTGAGAGTCGATGCGAAGCTCGAATCCACACTTTTTGGTCTCAGATGCTAGAATTGCTAATTGTTCTTCTCTGCTAGGGTCGTTTCTAATACTACAAGAAATAGAAAGCCGTGTGCCATCTTCCCTCATTAAAATGCCATCTTTGCCTTCTTTTGTGAACCCTGCTTTCGCGAAGTATTCTCGAGCAGTTTTTGGAGAATATTCGCGTGCTTTAATGGATGTATTTGTGAAGCGCCCATACCCGTCCCCATAAGTATTAATACGAGTATAGTCTCCGCGGTAAACGGAGTCATTCACTCGTTGAAAGTTAAGTGAATGTTGGATGCCTACTCGGATATCTCGTTCCTTGAGTAGTCCTTCATCCATATTCATATACATTCCAAAAGGAATGGTTGGCCAGTTTCTGTAAAACTTTGTTTTATGAATGTAGCCTTTGTAAACTGGTTCGATTTCGCTCTTTTCATACCAATATGCTAGATTTTTGACGTTCTCGAGATCGATGAAATCAATCTGACCTAGTTTAAACAATTCGTAGGCTTTATCGTTAGATGCGATTACCTTATAATGAAGCTTATCGGGATTAAATCGATAGCGATAGTATTTCATATCCTTCGCCCACCAGTCTTTGACTCGCTCCATCGTAATAGAACGGCCTTTCACAATGCCTTCTGGGTGGACTTGATAAGCTCCAGTAGAGGGGGGGACTCTCCATTGATACCGTTCTTTATAGTCTGGGCCGAATTCCTTATAGAAGTGTGGAGCGGAACAAGAGACAGAGGCGTAGAGATAGGGGTTAGGCTTTTCCTCAGGAAGCGTCACAGAGAGCGTGTAATCATCATATATTGCAAACTGAGCAAATTGATCTCTGAAATATTGCTTTGAGAAAGGGGCAAAGATATTATCGGAAGTTCTTAAATACACACCAAAAAGAAAGTCGTTTGCCTTAATGGGTACTCCGTCTGAATAGGTGGCTTTCGGATTGATCTTATAATAAATCGTTCTCCGGTCTTCACTTACGGCCCATGTGTGAGCGATGCCCGGTAAGGGCTTATAGGTATCAGGGTGTATACCTATGAGGCCTATTTCCGTGTCCAAATACATCTTATCGCGGAACATATGGTTAGACTCTGGGCCTATGGGCCGTAGGGTGGGTGGGAAGTAGTTAATCGCGATTCGTAGGGCTCCGCCCTTCTTCGCTGCGGGATCTCCGATTTCTTCTTCATCCATCCCAGTCTCCCAGATTAGATTTTCTGGAATGTCTTCTATCGTTTTAAACGCAAAGTAATCACCAAGGGACTGGCGTTGTTGCCATTTGGAGACATCTCTTTGTGCGATGGCGACCTCTTTTTCTAAAGAAGCCTTTTTCTCCGTGTTAGATTCTGTGATCTTTTTGTTGAGGTCGGCTAACAGAGTCTTCGCTTTATTTAAACGCTTCTCTACATAAGTCTTATTTTTGTCATTGTAGTAAGTAACATGCTCTTTGAAATTGGATAATTTTACTTCTTTTTCTCGATTGTTGTGATCACTTGAGCAAGAGCCCAGTAACCCAACTAATGAGAGTAAGCAGATTCTTAAAATTTGTCGTTTTCTAATCTTCATTCTAACGATAAGTCGTAAATTTCTTAGGGTCGAAGGCTTCTCGCACGGCTTCTCCAATGAAGGTGACCAAAACCAACAGGAGAACTAGCATGAAAAATGCAGAACTGACGATCCAAGGTGACGAGAGGTTGTCTAATCCATTGGACAGTAGTCTTCCCCAAGTAGGATAGCTTGTAGGAAGCCCGTACCCTAAGTAATCTAGTGAAAGCAGTGACATGATGACACCTGAGACACTGAATGGGACTAAGGTGACAATAATGGCGACCGTGTTGGGTAATATATGCCTGAAGAGAATACGAGATGTCGAAGAGCCCATGACGCGAGCAGCAGCCACGTAGTCCCGCGCCTTTTCGCGTAGTGCAGCAGTCCGCATTAAATACGTCATTCCCATCCACCCAAAGAGAACGAGAATGACAAGGATCAGCCCTAGCCCGCGGAATTGATCCTCGATCATACCACTCAGAATAATGATGACAAAGAGGAAGGGGATGTTTGAGAAGATTTCGATCAGGCGCTGTGCAATGATATCAAACCAGCCTCCAAAGTATCCCATTAATAAACCTACAGTAATTCCGATAAGATACACACAAGGGATATAGAGGATGGCTGCTTTAAAGTTGACTTGTAAACCACCGAATAAATATGCAGCAATATCATTCCCTTTCGAATCTGTTCCTAAATAGTGCTTCTCCGTTAGAGCGGGATAGCAAGGTTTGTGGTCAATTTCTCGTAGATTACTGACTTCTTGATTGAGGAAATCTTCCACAGGGCCTTCTCCATCGTAGGTTTGTTTCAAAAGTTTTCCCGCCTCATACACGGCAGTATAAATCGGTATTCGCTCGGCGCTTCGCCCTTTCGCTTCACCTTGGCGTAAGCCGCGGCGGAATTTATAGCGGACGTGGACTGAGGTAGGGTCATGCACATCATAAAGTGTAGAGGCTAGTCCGGAGTATGGTTTGCCAGAGCGAGTATCGATCACGATCCCGTCGACTTCATCCAAGGGTCTGGTAATGGATGTAATGGAATCATGAGTAGGGTCATACGGTATCAGTGGCAGCAGTAGCCAGTTCTCACTTTCTGTTTCACGGTACACTCGCTGAAGGTCGCGGTAGTTTGTTTCCACCACAGCGTCTTCTCCTTCTCTACCGAAGACGGAGCCTTTATAAGAACGCTGCATGAGTGCAGGGAAATACCAATCTCCATCATGCTTCACGATTAGAGCGCGCTTTCCTACGACGAGCTGGTCTAGAGCGGCGATGCCTAACAAACCTGATAAAATTAATAGGGAGATATACCCGCGGCTGATTCCTTTGAAGCGAGCAATACGCCTCTGGGTCATCGGAGTAAGAGGTTTATGTTTTTTTCTGATACACCAGCCTCCCAGCAGTATGGCTAATCCAGAACAAGTGTAGCCGAAGGCCTCACTGATACCAAAGAACCAGCTTAGAGTAGGTAGCTGTAATTCGAACCACCAGCCTACAGCAGCTAATAAACCCAGAATGATGAACAATAGTCCTAGTTTTTTCATTACAAATTAGTTGAATTTAATTCTAGGATCAATCCACGCTACAATGAAATCTGAAATGATATTACCCAGTAACATCAAACCCGCGGAGATTGTTAACAGCCCCATGACAAGAGGGATGTCTTTATTCTCCACAGATTGTAACTGTAATTGCCCAAAGCCGTTGATATCAAAGACTCTTTCAATAAGTATGGAGCCGCCTACAAATAAAGTGATTAACTGGCCTAAGCTCGTAGCAATCGGAATCATAGAGTTACGGAATGCATGGCCAAACACTGCCCTCCGGAAGCTGACCCCCTTCGCCATAGCCGTGCGCACATAATCTGCGGCGAGGTTATCCATCAGGTTATTTTTCATCATCATCGTCGTATAGGCAAAGCCGCCAATGACATAACAGATTAGAGGCAATACGGTATGATGGGCCACATCTATAAATTTCCCCCACAAACTCAAAGAATCAAAGTCCGGGTCCGTTAATCCGATGAGAGGGAATATTTGATGATTCGCTCCCAGCCATACCAAGAGCACTCCTCCTAGAGCAAAGCCCGGGATAGCATAACCTATAAAAATGAGAATGGAGGACGCATTATCCACGAATGTACGGTGTCGTATTGCCTTCACTACACCTAAGGGGAGAGAAATACCGTAGGTGATCACCGCAGCAAGAAGGCCAAAGTATAAAGCTATTGGCACTCGCTTTAAAATCATTAACCACACATCATCTTGGTAGGTGCGGGATTTCCTCATATCACCTTGTAGCATGCCCGAGAAGTTTTCTTTAAAAATCACGGCACGGTGATGGTAGTTACTATCTTCTGTATCAGCACCCTCTCTCCGCCGCCGCCTTTCGTTACGCATTTCTGAGTTTTCGAGGCGTACTTGCCAGCCCCCCTCCGTTACGTCTTGCCCGTTATCCTCATAACGGGCAAATACTAGTTCATCTCCCTTTCGTTTGACTAGGGCGACTCGGTCTTCTCCTCTTAGAACCAAACGTATTGTCTCAGTGCCGGCCTCTTCATCACGCTGCACCCCGAATTCTTCACTAAACTCTAATTTAGAAATAAAATCTTCCCTTGGCAGCATTCCTAACCACTGGCCGTAAGCGTAAACAGCCGGTTTATCCATGCCGAACTCCTCCTCAGCTGCCTCAAGCTCTTCGACAGATAGCCCTCCATTCTCCGATTTGCCATTTCCTTGGCTTCCGCCCTCTGCCTGATTAGCCATAATCATTTGCTGGAGAGGGCCTCCTGGAGCGAACCGTGTGATCATAAAGACCATAAACGTAATTCCCAGTAAAGTAACTGGGAGGAGAATGAGGCGGCGTATAAAGTAAGTTTTCATAAAAAATACAAGCCCCGCTGCAAGGGCTAAACCTGCACGGACAAGACATATCTATAAAACAGGCGTCACCGAAGCAAGAAACTGTTTTTAAAATGCCAAGTTACGTCACAACCACCTAAGCCCTGAAGTTCGGTCATTTTTCTTTGAAACTTTGGAATGATGAAAAACAAGGAAACAGGTTCTAACTAGGTGCATTTCATAGTATTCCGAAGGATAAGAGATTTTTCCCTTCAAAAAAAATACACTTTCTCTAATAATAGTGGGCAGAGTATCGTTGTTTCCGGTGGCAGCGATGAACGACATCTGTCTATTCCACTACAAAACTACTTAGAACTTAAGACTATGAGCTTACATGCGCAACTATCCCCCGAAGCCTCAGCACGTTTAGCAGCACAGCGGAGGAACTCTTCTATTACATCAATCTTCATCGCTATTCTGGTTTGTGTCTTATTAGGTATGCTTCTTACAGTAATCGTCTTAAGCTCTGTATTTAAGGATGTTCCTAAAGTCGTTAATTATCAATTACCTCCACAAGCAGATGAAGTCGTCCATGAAGTGAAAGAAGTGACAGAGGATGTCCAGCGGAAGCCAGCCGCGCCTCCTTCTTCGATGGCGAAGGTCCTAGCGAGTAATGCACCATCTGACTTGTCTGTGCCTGTACCGGACGTGGATGTCGCCCAACCCGCTCTCGAATATGGCAATGACAATGACTTTGGTGGTACGTGGGGCGCAGGAGAAGGAGCAGTGGCTGGGGATTTTGGCAGCAGTGCTTTTGCGAATATTCCAGCAAGTATGAAAGGTCGCTGCAGTCAGGAGGAAAGAGTCTCTCGTCTCGTGGAAAATGGAGGCAATAGAAAATGCGAATCTGCGGTGATTAAAACTCTGCGGTGGATGAAAGAGACGCAACAGCCTGATGGTTCTTGGACGGACAGGAAAGTAAGTATGACAGGTCTAGCTCTCCTTTGTTACTTAGGGCACTGTGAAACTCCAACATCGCGTGAATTTGGCGATACCGTCACAGATGGCATTATGTTTCTAATCAATGCATCAAACGCCAATCAAGGATTGATGACCGATGACCCTTTAGATAGGAGCTCATGCTATGAACACGCTATCGCGACGTATGCTTTAGCAGAAGCGTACACCTTTTGTAAGGAGCTAAACATTGATATCCCGAATTTGGAAGAAACCGTGAAAAACTCTGCAAAGTACATTGTGTCCCACCAGACAGAAAAAGGAGGGTGGGATTATTTCTATAAACAGAAAAGTAATCGTGTTGATAACTCTGTAAACTGCTGGAACCTTCAAGCACTTAAAGCGGTGAAGCAATCTGGAATCAAAGTGACAAGCCTATCCTCCTCTGCCAATAAAGGCTTGGATTTATTAAAAGATAGTCAACAGAAAGATGGTGCAGTTGGTTACAATGAAGATGGAACGAAAGGTCACGCTGGCCATGATTCTATGACCGGTGGTGCAGTTCTTTGTTGGCAGCAGTGGGGGGAATCGAAAAAAGGCTATACAAAAGAAGGAGTGGAACACCTCCATAAAGCAGAGGTGTTTGAATACCCAAAAGGGGGTGACGGTGCACTTTATCGAGGTTATTACGCCACACAGGCGATGATCAATGCTGGAGGAGATGAATGGGGGGCATACAATGATAAATTTAGAGATCCATTACTGAATGCTCAAGAGACCTCAGGTAGCTATGGAGGGGAAGGCTGGAATCAGCACTACCGAGCAGCTCTAGCCACTCTTATGCTAGAGGTTTACTACCGTTTCCTCCCTGGATCGGCTCTTCAATAAGAGAGTAGAAGTACATATTTAAAACAAAAGGTGCGAAAGTGGGTTCCCTGGTTGCGCGAGGGCCTCTATCCATTGCCTAGAAGCTTCGCTAAAAAGAAGCTGCAGAGGAATAGAGGGACGATCTAGCATTATTCGACTTTTTTGTGAAAACTGTTAATGAGCTAGAGATCGTAGTCATTAAGGGTTCTCTTGGTGTGCTCTAGTTAAGATGTAGATAATATTAACTAGAGCATATGTGTCTGTATGCTTGGTTAGGAGTAGCGAGGTTTATTCGGTTAGTTTTGAGGCTTGTGAAAGATGATATTGACTTTCAATGCGTTTTGTCTTTATGATCGAACTTAATCCATTTGTTAAATGGTAACATTTATTCCCCATGAACATATTATCTTGCATCACAATGACTACATTTATTTCCATTTGTAGTATGCCATCCGTGTCCGCTGTTTCTGTTTCCTTAGACTTTGCTGGGGCGAATTTTTTGGATCACTTTACTGATCCGGGAACAAACACCGTGGACGGCCAAATACGATGGAACAACATCGCCCGTGATCCATCAAAAACTGGTCGAGCAGGGCGGATTGATTTAGTAGCAACTGTTGCAGCAGGTTCTAACTACGATTTTGGGGGAGGGCCTCCAAATTTACAGGGAAACGGAAGTAATGGAGTGGCATCTGGAGCCACTCGGCTTAAGCTTGCTGTGGGTACGGAAGTGATATTTGATTTCAATTTCTTTGATGGAAACGGAAATGCTGTGGAAGTGACAACAAGTTTTGCTCTATTTGATTTTGATGAAACAACTAGGACTGGTGATGGCGTCACAGTAGATGAAATCGTTACGTTTTCAGAGGTCAGTCCAGCAGATACAGGTTCATTTACTTATGCTACAGCAGGATTAATTAATATCGACACATCAAACTCTGTCGCTCCGGTTTTCTCATCAGGTGTAGAAGGGAATCAGGCAGATAATCCAACAGATTTATCGAATTTAACATCTGAGCAGGAGTTGAAAACGGTACAATTTGATATTGTGGATAGTACAGGGTTCACATTGGGGCTTGAGGTGGGAGGGACTCCTCCAGCTGCTGATCCAGATTCTGCACGCACATTTTTCATTGGGGACGCTATTGATTTTAATCTCTCAACGACGACAATCTTGGTGCCAGAGCCATCGACAATGTGCTTTATTTTGATGGCGGGATTCACCTTTGGAATTCGCCGCCGTTAGGAATTGAACAAAATCACACAAAAAAATACGCAGCTCGGGTTAGCAGGCTGCGCATGATTTTGTGTGATTTTGTGAGTTGCTTCAGAATTAGCCTTTGCAGGTCTTCGCAGCAGCGAAGTTTTCTGCGACGACATCCCAGTTAACAACATTCCAAAATGCGCCGATGTAATCTGGGCGGCGGTTTTGGTAATTGAGGTAGTATGCGTGTTCCCAGACATCGAGGCCGAGGAGAGGGCGTGCACCACAAGTGTCTGCGGCTTCTCCCATGCATGGGCAGTCTTGGTTCGGTGTAGATGTGACTGCGAGTTTGCCTTCTGCTGTGATGACGAGCCATGCCCAGCCTGAGCCGAAGCGTGTGGCACCTGCTTTAGCGAAAGCTTCTTGAAAGGCCTCGAGTGAGCCGAATTCTGCATCGATAGCGGCTGCGAGTTCACCAGATGGTGTAGAAGCTCCGCCTGGTGAGATCACTTTCCAGAAAAAAGAGTGGTTAGCGTGTCCTCCCCCATTGTTGCGTACTGCGCCACGGATAGACTCTGGAAGAGAGCCGAGACCACCGATGAGTTCACAGAGTGTTTTGTCTGCGAATTCGGTGCCTGCGATGGCGTTATTAAGATTGGTTACATATGCGTTGTGGTGCTTGGAGTGGTGGATCTCCATTGTACGTGCATCAAAGTGAGGCTCGAGAGCGTCATAAGCATATCCTAGTTCTGGAAGTTCGTGTGCCATAGTGCTTTGTTTTTATTTAAGGTCAGTTCATCCCCTAGCGCCTTTCGAAGCTCTGGAATCAGAGCGTGGGAAATGGCGAGAGTAGAGAATTAGAATCAAGGGGACTATGGCGTGTTGAGAAGAATTCGCAAGAGCGGATCAGTATTATTTATGAGCTTAAAAGAGGGGGCTGGCTAATGAGTTTTTAGAAAGAAATGTTCATAGGGGCATGAGTGCTCTGAATTCTTAAAGTAGAGGATTAGTGGTTTCATCTAGTCCCAGCAGCCTGATCGCCTTAAAGTGACGAAGAAGATCACTGTTTGAGGTGATGATAGAAAAGAAAACGAACGACGAACGAACAAATTTTGGACAGAGCACTTTCTTCTGATAAAACAGGCGATGTTATGGAAAAGGCATTTGAGGAAATGTGGAGATGATGGTTGGTAGGGAGATAAGACACAAAATAGAAGGCATATGAATTTTGGATTAGAGCATTGGATGGTAGGTGGCGTATTCGCCGCGGTTTCGGGCGGTATGGTATGGGGGGTGATGTCTGCTAGAGCAAAGGCTACGATAGCGAGAGTGAGTGCGGAGCTGGAGGTGGCGAAGGCGGAACTTATCCGTAAGCAAACTGAGATTTCTGCGATGGTTGATAGGTCGAAGGAGGGGCAACGGGAGCTGATGGATGTACAGGCGGAGATGCAGCTGGAGTCTGCCGAAGCGCAGGCCTCTGTGGCAAGGCTGGGTGCAGAATTAGCGGCGGAGCAACGGAGGGGGAAAGAGAACGTATTACTGCTAGAGAAGGCGGAAGAGAAGCTAACGCAGACGTTTAGAGCCTTGTCTTCCGAAGCATTAAAACATTCTCAAGAGCAATTCTTGGTCATGGCTCAATCCACACTGAAGGGGCAGCAAGATGTTGCTACTGGTGAGCTGGAGAAACAGCAGCAAGCGGTAGCTCAATTGGTGAAACCTTTGGGCGATAGTTTGGTGAAAATGGAGGGGAAGATGGGCGAAATGGAGAAGGAGAGAGAAGGCGCCTATGCAGGTTTGTCCCAACAGGTGAAGCAGATGGGGAGAGTGAATGATGGTCTACAGCGTGAGACAGCTCAGTTAGTGAAGGCCTTGCGGCAGCCGGCAGGGCGAGGCCAGTGGGGTGAGCTACAATTACGGCGTGTCGTAGAAATGGCCGGTATGCTGGAGTATTGTGATTTTCAGACACAAGTGAGTGTGAAGGGTGATAACGGCTTGTTGAGGCCTGATCTTCTAGTCCAGCTCCCAGGTGGGCAACAGATTGTTGTGGATGCGAAGGCGACGATGGATGCGTATCTGGATGCGACGGAGGCCGTGTCTGAAGATATTCGGAAGGTCGCTCTGCTACGCCATGTGGAGCAGGTGAGGACGCAAATGAAACGATTGAGCCAAAAACGCTATCATGAGCAATTTGCAGAAAGCCCGGAGTTTGTCGTTTTATTTTTACCCAGTGAGGCCTTCTTTTCTGCGGCGTTAGAGCAAGATGCTACTTTGATAGAAAAGAGCACGAAGATGGGTGTTATCTTAGCGACTCCTACGACGTTAATTGCATTATTACGCGCAGTGGCTCACGGGTGGAAGCAGGAGTCTTTAGCTCAGAATGCGAGAGAGATTTCTGAAGTTGGAGGGGAGTTCTATAGAAGAATTCTTACGTTTGTCGGCCATTTAGACAAATTGGGGCGTTCATTGGATGGCTCAGTAAAGAGCTACAATCAGGCGATTGGGTCACTGGAAAGTCGCCTTATTGGTGGTGCTCGTAAGCTTGAGGAACTCGGTGTGGCCGCGGAGCTAGCGGATATCCAATCTCCGGAGCAGGTGGAAACTCAAGTGCGGGAACTCAAAGTAGAGGGAGCAGGGGGGGCGCATGTGGATGAGCCTCTGGCTGACTTTGCTCACCCTCATATTCGCGCAGGAGAAGCTACAGATCTCTGGGCGGAATTTGAGGGGTTTGAAACGGGGGGGCAGGGCGAGGGGATTTGAAGTGGTAGTGGAATTTAAAAAAATAGGAATGGAATGAAACTATGACTTGTCAAAAGTTTAAAAAATGTGTATTCCCGCGACCCTCTTACTGACGCTGCTATAAAACAAAGGAACATGAGAGGGGTTATTACAATCTTTGCGGCGTATGTTCCACCAACACAGAGCTTCTCTGAATTAAGGGAAGACATAAGAATACAATGATTAACGAACTCATTACAGAAATGGTAGACGCTGGCGTTCATTATGGACACCAGACTCGCAAGTGGAATCCGAAGATGAAGCCTTTCCTCATGAAGGATAAAGGTGGTATCTACATTATCGATCTTGAGCAGACTGTGCGCTGCCTTGATAAAGCTTCAGACTTTCTTAGTGATGTTGCTGGTAAGGGTAAGAAAATTCTTTTCGTTGGTTGTAAGCGCCAGGCACAAGATGCCGTAGCGGAAGCTGCGGAAGCCTGTGGTCAGTACTTCGTGAATCACCGTTGGTTAGGTGGCACACTTACCAATCTTTCTACAATCCGCCGTTCTGTCGAGCGCCTCAAATACCTTGAGGGTATCGAAAAATCTGCGGAGTTTAAAGCCATGTCAAAGAAAGAGCTTGCAGCTCTTAATCGGGAGAGAGAAAAGCTTTTCCGTAACCTTCGCGGTATTCGTGATATGGAGAAGCTTCCTGATGCCATAGTGATTGTTGATTCTGCTCGTGAGACGATTGCCGTAGCAGAAGCTCGCCGCCTTAATATCCCTGTGATCTCTATTGTGGATTCGAATGCAGATCCTTCCGTGGTAGATTTCCCGATCCCTGGGAATGATGATGCCATCCGCTCTATTCGTATTCTTCTTCAAAACCTCGTTGACTCTATCGTTGTGGGTTCTAAGGACACGGAATAATTTCAATCTTATTTCATAAACATATAATTTACTAAAACTATGGCTATTACTGCATCTGCTGTATCCGAGCTTCGTAAAATCACCAATGCAGGCATGATGGCCTGTAAAAAAGCACTTACTGAAACAGAAGGTGATCTCGATGCTGCCGTGAAACTTCTTCGTGAGAAGGGTATTGTAAAATCAGCCGGTCGTTCTGACCGTGAGACTTCAGAAGGTATTGTTACCGCTCAGGTTTCTGATTGTGCTGGGAACGGTGTTCTCGTGGAATTCAACTGTGAGACAGACTTCGTTGCTAAAAATGATAACTTCCAGGCATTTGCCTCTGAAATTACAGCGACGATTGCTAATTCTGATGTGTCAGAAGCTGACGCTGCTGTTAATCTTGCTCACGGTGAGAGCACAGTTCAAGAAGCTCTCGGAGCTAAATTCACAGAACTTGGTGAACTCATTAAAATCAAACGTATTGTTCGTTTTGTTGCCGGGTCTGGTGCCGTTGGCTCTTACATCCATATGGGTGGTAAAGTGGGAGTTCTTGTTGAAGTCACTGCTGAGAATGCAGATACGAAGTCAAATGCGACCTTCAACGAGCTTCTGAAAGACCTTTGCTTACATATAGCAGCAGCGAATCCTACAGGCCTAAACCGTGATGGAATCGATGCTTCTGTGGTAGAAGACGAGAACGAAATCAATCGCAAACAACTTCTTGCTGAAGGGAAACCAGAGCAGATCATTGAAAAAGTCCTCGTAGGTAAGATTAATAAATTTTACGGCGAGCAGTGCCTTCTAGAGCAAGCATTTGTGAAAGATGGAGATGTCACGATTACACAGCTACTTGCTGCGAAAGGAAAAGAAATCGGTGATACCCTCACACTGGCACGTTATTCACGTTATAGCGTCGGAGCGTAATATATAGTTAGTCTTTCATAAGGACTTATTGTTACTATGGATCGAAAGGCCCTGTTTCTCTGGAAACTGGGTCTTTTTTATTGATAGTGGAGCGCTCGCGGCGGGGGCTCAAATAGAAATAGAGTGGTCATAGTTGGTAAAATGGAATAAAATAGGCGCCCAAGAGTATATCACAGTCAATTTCAATAGATTTTGAAATAAAGCTGTTTGGAATTTTGTAGTGATAGAGACCGAGTAAAATAACATGATGAAATGTTCCTTCATAGCAATGATCCTTCTTTCTTTCTTCACCCTAATTGGTGTGGCGGAAGAGAGTCGTGTAACTGTAGATAATAAGCACCGCCAGTTTTTTGAATCTTATTGTGTAGATTGCCATAATGCAGAAAGGACAGAAGGTAAGGTGCGCCTTGATGAAGAGGCATTTCCATTTTATATTGATTCCATTAAGTCTGCGGATCACTGGCAAAAGATTTTAGGCGCTCTGAACGCTCAAGATATGCCACCGGAAGATGAGCTGCAACCGACAGCGGAAGAGAAGGCCGACTTTCTAGGAATGCTTTCTGGTAAATTAGTTGAGGCGCGCGAGCTATTGACAGACTCTGGGGGGCAAATTGTGATGAGGCGCC
Source organism: uncultured Verrucomicrobiales bacterium (assembly GCA_964561965.1). Taxonomy (GTDB): domain Bacteria; phylum Verrucomicrobiota; class Verrucomicrobiia; order Verrucomicrobiales; family Akkermansiaceae; genus Rubritalea. The sequence goes on along the minus strand of CAZLQY010000038.1, from coordinate 8,301 downwards.
TGAACCACAGAGAGTACAAAAACACTTTAGAGTCCTTACTGGGCACCCCTGTAGATGTGAGCACACTTCCCGTTGATAACACAGGGGAAACGTTTGATACGGATGGCGGGGCGTTATTTCTTTCTCCTGATCAGATCGAACAATATCTCGCAGTGGCAAGAAAATCAGTGAAATCTACATTCAAATTAGATTATGATGGGCCGACTATTTTAAACCGTTTGGAAGGTGAAGATATTTCGATTACTTGGATAAGAAAGGTTTATAACGAATTAGTAGATAAAGGGGAAAGGGCGGCGCTTTTTGATGCCGACCCTGCAGAAAAGCCAGATGCGACAAAATACGGTTTTGTTGATGTGAAGGATGTGGATATTGCGAGGGATCGATACGAAGAGAGAGACAACATATTCCAAACGTTTTTTAACCACCCATTATCTGAGACCGGCCATTTAATGTCTATCTTGTTTCCGATTAGGGAATTGACATTAAAACTTTATCGATATGAGACCAAGATCCAAGAGGCTATTCTGGATGATAACGGGGAAAAGGTAGGGACAAAAGAGAAGGCCATTGAGGGGAGATACCCAAATGGCCGGTATAAAGTACGAGCCCGTGTGGGTTTGACAGATGAAGCTCTTGAGAAAGAGAAACAATATTTCATGGAATTTGGGATTCGCAGAAATGCAGGGGACTTTGTCCGATTGAATTCTTTTGAAGTCAGAGCTTCCGCGGAAGAAGGGCAGCTGATCGAGACGGAGATCTATATTTCAGATCGAGACCGAGAATTTGTTTTTTCAGAGGAAACAGATAAGGCCCGGCACGATCACCTCTTTGACCTTGCTAATGATAAACATGAGCGAGGAGCAGGCCATCGTATATGGGTTGATTGGGTGGAGATTGAAGGGCCATTAGAGTCGACAAGATCTAAATCCTTGGGGCAAATCCAAGAGAAATTAAATGCCTCTTCGAGCAAAGAGGAAGTAGTGAGTATGCTAAAACGTTTTGGTGAGAGTGCGTACCGAGGGCAGGCACCAAAATCAGAGTTACTAGAGCTACTATATGCCATTTACAAAGAAACTCGCATGGAAGGAGCAGAGCCACTCGAGGCCATTGTGGAGCCTATGGCGATCCTTCTCTCAACCCCTACGTTTCTTTATCTGAGCGAACCAACAGGGGAGATGGAAGAGAAGCTTTTAAGCCAACGTGAACTAGCAGTACGGTTAGCTTACCTTTTAACCAGTAGCGCACCAGATGCAGAGCTACGGGGCTATGCTGAGATGGGAGAGTTAAGAGGAGATCATATCCTCAAACAAGTGGACCGCCTATTAGCTAGCCCAGAAGCAGATAGATTTTATGAATCATTCCTCTATCAATGGTTAGATATGGAGCGTCTGGCGTTTTTCCAATTTGATGTAGATAAGTATCCGAGATTTAATGACAATCTGAAAGACGCCGCCGCACAAGAGGTCTACAAGACTGTGAGAACTTTAGTGGACGAAGATCTGGATACGGCAAACTTATTAAAGAGTGAATTTGTCGTAATAAATGCGCTAATGGCGGATCATTACGGGATGGAAGGGATCCACGGAGATCACTACCGTAAAGTATCTCTCCCAAAGGACTCTGTGCGTGGAGGGCTCACAGGAATGGCTGCGATTCTAGCGATGGGTTCCGATGGCATTCATACCTCGCCAGTGGAGCGGGGAGCATGGGTATTACGTAAACTGTTGAATGATCCACCACCTCCAGCTCCAGCTAATGTTCCGATGCTTAGCCGGTTGAAAGGAAAAAAACTCACGGAAGTAGAACTGTTAAAGATACATCAGGAAGAGCCCCAGTGTGCCCACTGCCATAAGAAGATGGATCCGATAGGCCTAGGTCTGGAAAACTTTGATGCCACTGGAAAGTGGCGGACTCAAAAGGTTCTTAAGAAATTGAAGTACGAAGTAAAACCAGCTGGTAAAATTCACCGTGGTCCAAAGTTTAAGGATTATTCAGAGTTGCAGGACTATTTCGCAACGAAGGTGGACGACTTTAATTTAGGGCTTATTGAGCACCTATTAGGCTATAGTCTGGGGCGGAAAGCAGGCTTTGCCGACCAAGAAATGATTGAAAAATTACATGCGGAAATGAAAAAAGAGGGTAATAGTTTACGTTCAGTTATCCATGGCATCGTGACATCAGAGGCCTTCCAAACTAAAAAATAACCAGGAGATTAGTATGCAATACCATAGTAGAAGACGATTTTTAAAGGGCCTCGGTACCACGATGGCTCTCCCCTATCTGCCCTCCCTATTAGGTGACGAAGCTCTGAGGCAGGCCACACAGCGTATGATCTTCATCTCCTTTGGCTGGGGTGTGACGAAAGAGACCTGGTTGCCAAAAAAAGGGGACGTAGGGCCTAATTATACATTGCCGGAGGGATTGAAGCCTCTACAGAAGCACAAGAAAGATTTCAGCCTTATCATGGGTGCACAGCACCAGTTTAACCTAGAGGGGCATTGGGGCAGTACTGTCTATCTCACAGGGGCCAATCGCTATGCTGTTCCTGGGAAGAGCTTTACCAATACCGTCTCAGCAGATCAAATTGCTGCTCAAGCTTGGGGAGCGAATAACCGCTACAGCTCTCTTCAGTTTGATACAGCACGAGCTTCAGCCTCAGGGCATGGCCCGGGGCTTTCTCTCTCTTGGAACCAAAGTGGTAAGCCAATGGCTGGTATTCAGAATCCATTTGATGTGTATCAGAAGCTTTTCGGCAATGGTTCCATGAGTATCGAAGATCGCCAGAATTTGATCCGTAAAAAAGGGAGTTCATTAGACGCTATTCTTAGTGATGCCAAGGGCCTGCAGGGGAAGCTGAATACTGTAGATAAGGATAAGCTGGATGAATATTTTGAATCTGTTCGTGAGATTGAGTTACAGCTAGCGAAAGAGGAAGCTTGGTTAGGGCGTGAGAAACCTGAAGCTCCTTTAGATGAACCTTCAGCTAGCCTTAAAGGGTATGATGAAATCAAGCTGATGTACGATCTCATGGTGGCCGCACTACAAACGAATAGTACAAGGGTGATTACCTATCGTCAGCCTGTGAACTCTTTGTTAAAGAGCTTAGATGTAGGGATTACGGCACATAATATGAGCCACTATGGAGGAGGAAGCCGCCGCGCTGTCTCTGAACTGAGAGATAAAAAGCAGAGTGAGCTGCTTAGTTACCTCCTCGATAAAATGAAATCCACAAAAGACAGTGATGGCCGTAGTCTGTTGGAGACAACGACTTTAAGTTATGGATCTAATATATTACATGCTCATACGCTGAATAATTGCCCCGTGATCGTGGCAGGGAACTCGAAGCATCTACGCCTTGGGGAGCACATCAAGCTACCTAGCGGGACGCCTTTGTGTAATTTATGGTTAAGCCTGCTGAATTCGAACCAGCTCGATCAGAAGAGTTTTGGTGACAGTGATGGAATGATAGATTCTATCATGGTTTAACGGATCGCTGAAACATTTCATTGGTACGAGCACCCTACCTCATTAGAAGTAGGGTGCTTTTTTATCGAGATAGTACGTAATGAGTAATTTTGAAGCTGGGTAAAGTAGAGAAGTGGAGAAAACCTACGGTTTTTAAGTGAAAGAATGGATAAAAAATCGATTCCCCTAGAGGCTTAAATACGCCATAACCTCTCGCGTGACTGATACACCAATTCGCGAACAGTTGAGACAGCAAGGATTTGAGATGATTGATAAGACACTCGATCTACTTATTGATAGCCTTTCTGAAGCACTTACAAATCTTGGAGAGACAGAGCTTTTGGCCTTTATCCCTTGGCGCAGTGATGTGCCGAAGTCCGATCCTCCAGAAGGTATTCAACAGCTGTACTCTATTGGTTTTCAGCTGCTTAATATGGTGGAAGAGCGTGCTTCTACTGCGATTCGAGGACGTCGTGAGCAAGAACTGGGCGCTGATTCTATTCGTGGTCTTTGGGCCCGTGCTTTCACAGAAATGAAGGGCTTAGGCTTAGGCGAGGATAAGGTGATCGAAGTCCTTGCCGGCGTCCATGTCGAACCAGTGCTGACCGCTCACCCCACTGAGGCCAAGCGAGTCACTGTGCGTGAACGTCACCGTGCTGTGTATGAACTTCTCGTAGAGAGTGAAAACGAGCGCCTGACCAGCCGTGAGTTACGACGGATTAAAGATAATATCACAGCGGTATTAGAGACTCTTTGGACAACAGGGGAGATTCACATGACTCGCCCGAACTTGAAGCAGGAGTTACGCAATGCACTTTACTACCTTCGAGAAGTCTATCCCGCGGCAATGAATAGCCTAGATTTACATCTGACAGAAGCCTGGCGTGATGCTGGATTCAGTATGAGTAAACTAAGTGAAACTGGTTTTTTACCACGCCTTACTTTTGGAACCTGGATCGGAGGAGACCGCGATGGCCACCCATTAGTAACTCCTGAGGTGACGGAGAGTACATTAAAAGACCTTCGTTATCACGCGATTGTACTGCAACGCAAAGAACTGAAGAACCTAGCATTTCATCTAACCATGTCTGATCAGGTGCAACAGATCCCGGCTGTTCTGAGTACTAGAATTGATGAAATCATTGGAGAACTCTCCAATCAACAGTGGGCTCAGAGCGTTGTGGCCCAAAATTCAAAAGAACCGTGGCGCCAATTAGTGTATTTGATGAGAGGGAAACTCTTTGATGTGATACAGGATACGGGCGGTTATGTTCGCCCTTGCGAACTAGATGCCGATCTTGCGCTACTAGAGAGCACTCTAGAGGAAGTGGGCTGTAAGCTATTGGTAGAGCGCTATGTTAAGCCTGTCCGTCATAAGTTAGATGTTTTCGGGTTCCACTTAGCAACCATCGATATCCGTCAGAATTCAGAGTTTCATGACAAAGCTGTTTCACAGCTTTTAGTCGCGGCAGGTATAGAAGATGGAGCGGATTTCGAGCATTGGTCTGAGGAAAAGCGCTGTGAGTTTCTTTCCTCAGAGCTACACTCAAACCGACCATTTTTACACGATCAGGCTTCAGCTGGAGAAGAGGCAGATGCAGTGCTGAATTGTTACCGAGTGATTGCAGCGCAAATACGTGAATTTGGTCATAACGGCATAGGTTCCTTCATCGTATCCATGACACGCTCGGTCTCTGATCTCCTCGTCGTATATGTATTACAGCGTGAAGCTGGCATTCTCGTACAGACAGAAGAAGGATTGGCCTCTCCCATAGAAGTAGTCCCTCTGTATGAAACAAAAGAAGACCTAGATGCTTCTACAAGATTACTCGTAGGCTTTCTAGATCATGAGGTGACGAAGCGGAGTTATCGTCTACGGTTTGGTTCAGATCCTGTTATCCAACAGGTAATGTTAGGATATTCTGATTCTAATAAGGATTGTGGTATTTTGACGGCACAGTGGGCTCTTTACCGTGCCGAGAAGAATATGGCTACGATGGCTGGAGAGCGTGGAATAGAGTTGCGCTATTTCCACGGTAGGGGTGGGACGATTTCTCGTGGAGCAGGCCCAATTAATTGGTTTATGTCAGCAATGCCCCATGGATCACTTTCTGGGCACTTCCGTATGACAGAGCAGGGGGAAACCATTGCCCAGAAGTATGCCAACCTTTCGAATGCTACTTTTAACTTGGAAATGTTAGTGGCGAGTGCAGCAAGTACTGCCGCGAAGCATAAATTTGGAGAAGCGACAGAGGATTCTTGTATCGCCTTTATGGATCGCCTTTCCCATGGATCGGAATCAGCATATCAAGCCTTACTCCGTACAGAAGGGTTCATTCCTTTTTTCCGGGAAGTGACTCCTATTGATGCTCTTGAGAACTCTCGTATAGGCTCTCGCCCTTCTCGCCGTAAAGGAAAGAAGGAATTCACTTTAGATGATCTGCGTGCCATTCCATGGGTCTTTTCCTGGACGCAAGCCCGCTTTTATCTTCCAGGTTGGTATGGTGCAGGTACTGCTCTGAAGATGATTAAAGAAGAATCCCCTGAGGAGTTTGCTGCGTTGAAGGAAGATTTGAAACAGTCCGTCTTCCTAAAATATGTTCTCACCAATGTGGAAACGAACTTGATTTCAGCGAACCGTGAATTGATGGAAGTTTATGCTGGCTTGGTGACAGATGATGCGCTGCGTGAACGCATGATGGGTATTATTTTGGAGGAGTATGACCTCACACAACGTTTATTAGGAGAGCTGTTTGATCGTGAGATTTGTAATCGACGCCCACGCATGAGCAAAACACTTGATATCCGTGAGGCTCCGCTCCGCGTTCTACATCTTCAGCAAGTGAGTCTACTTAAAGAATGGCGTGCATTGAATAAAGCCGGTAAAGTGGAAGAAGCAGAGATGTTTTTCCCTCAGATATTACTATCGATTAATGCTATTTCGAGTGGGCTTCGTACGACCGGTTAGAGGAGTTTGTTAGGAGGTGCGAATCAAACCTTTTTAGAGAACGCAAGTTTTCTTTGTTGTAACGAAGGTCGATTTTCCTCTGTTTCATGAAGATTTCATTCTAATATACCGCTCATGATGAAGAGGATGCTGGTACCCTGTGCTTCACTTCTTCTCTGTGCATGTGGAGAAGAGGATGAGCATGCCCCTATTCCGACAGCAGAGCCTATCCCGGGGAAGGCAGGCTATATTTATAGCCCTTATACCGGGAAGGAACTGGATGTGCGCGGGAAGAGGCCCGGGCTAGCTATTATTGATGTTTCTGATGAACTGGCTAAGAAACTAATTGTTCCTTGGGTAACCCCAGAAATCGGAGTTAACATGCCTTATGCAGTTCCTGTACCGGGCTGGCGAGGTTATGTGTTTAATCCTTTCACAGGAAACCCCGTGGATGTGAGAGATGTGCCTGCTGAAACAGTCGTGACAGATCCCAATGATAGGAATTCTGCTCATCGGTTTAAAATCGCGCCGGAGTAGGCGCAGCGGAGCCGTAGAGTCGTCTGCTAAACTGGAGAAGGACCTTCCTGCTCTGGCCAACCTATGATTTAGGTGAATATGTGGCCCTGTATGAAGAGATTAAAGGAGGGGGGCACAGGATGGCTTAGCTAGGTTTCCTTGTATTAGCCCTCTCTCTATATGAATGAGAGGAAGGGAGAGAATAGGTTAGTTCCTGATTTTAGAGAATGGGATCAGAATGTAATCTCTCTTTTAAGATAGAGAGAAGTTCCTTCTGGAATTGGTCGGCCTCATTCGCGTATTTTTTTGATTGAGCGAGAAGTTCCTCGTGGAGAGGCTTGTTCTGGTAGTGGGCGAAGGCGTCACGTGCTGCTTTGAGTGAGTTTCTCTCTGCTTGGAACATTTGGAGCTCAATCTCAAGAGAACCCTCATTCGTTAAATTAGATAGACGAAAAAATTCGTCTATTGTTTCTTGAGGGACACGTTGTTTTTTGAAATTTCTTCTGAGGAGAGAATCCCTGCCACTTTCTAGGTGCCGTATGGCACGATCATAAGTGCGAATACTGCTATCAACAATCTGGATGTACCCCCGGATTTTAGTTTGTGAATTATCGCCCCAAGAAGTTAATCCTTCGAATTGTTGGTCGATGGTGTCGAATACAGAGAAGATTCCTTTTTCATAAACGCGTGTTTTCGCTATAGACCCGATGATTTGTTTCGTGATTCCGCTGTGCTGATTTGCTGATTTCTCTAGCATCAATAAGCCTTGCCGAGTAAGCACTGCCATTGGAGCTCTTATTTTGCTCTAGGCCTTGGACGATGACCTCATTGTGTTTTCTAGTTGATTTTTCGATCTCTTGGAAGGCCGTGAGAACCTCAGGAGCTAAGTGTTGACTTAACGCTATTTTCTCTTGCTGAGATTCTTGTGTGTTTTTAGTAAACTTCTCGGTAAGGATGTCCTCACAGCTAAGGCTGTTGAGAGCGAGAGTAATGATAGTTAGAAAACGGATTGTATTCACAAGGCGTAGATAACTATAAAATTTGTTGAGGGAAGGCAACCTCAAAGGTGAATGGCGACATTTATCCAAGTAGTTGTATCATTTAGCTTTATTCGCTTTTGTGTCACGATACTGCGCACTTTTAGTTTTAGAGGGAATGGTGGCAAAAATGAAAACAGAGAACATTGTCTTTACGTTAGTTTGAGTGAATGGCTGCCAAGGTGGTTTTGACGACCAACAAAAACTGGAGCAAAAAAAGAAAATGTAATGACGAGTGGGGAGAAAGATAAATTTGAAACCCTTAAGGGAAAAGCTATGAGAATTGCACGGCTTGAATATACTCCTTCACAGCGCGAGTGGTCTCCTGAGCGTGTT
>CAZLQY010000037.1:0-28732 GCA_964561965.1 uncultured Verrucomicrobiales bacterium | reverse complement strand
TCGAGGAGCCGTCTTTGCTGATTTCGGATTTGTGAATGAAGATTCATGGGATTTTGATGCGTCTGATCTTTACTCAAACTTTGGTGTAGGTCTTAGGTTGAATTTACCCTTCGGCCCTATAGCAGTAGATTTCGCGATTCCTGTGGAGAGTCCAGACGAAGAGGCTGATAATGGGTCTCAGTTTAATTTCTACTTGGACTACGCGTTTTAAGGGGGGAGAGTTGTTCTATTATAAAGAACCGCTTATGGAATGTGATGCTTGTGGATAGAAATTTTTTTAAAAAATAGTAGAATTCTCTTGTGCTCCATCTCATACAAGGTAAAGTGAGCACGTGCTAGCGCATTACCCCCTTCTTAGGGGTGACGTTGCAGCAAAAATTTTATAAATTCTTATTGGGGGATAAGATGGCTCCAGTGCCGAGAGAGTTTTTCTCAAGGCGCTGGAGCTTTTTATTTTCTCTCTCAAGAGCATAGAGATAGAGCTCTTGAGGTGAAAGAATGACTACATGGAAAGAATAGATTATGTCATTACATTCCGATATTTGGTACCAGTGTGATCGTTGTACAGCGTGCTGTAAATGGCCGGGCGATGTGAAGGTGACGGATTCCGAAATTGATACGATTGCGGCATTTCTTAATATGGATCTACAAGACTTTTTAGATCAATATACAAGGTTAAGGACGAGGCGTAATGGCCTTTCTTTGATAGAAAAACCCAACCACGAATGTATTATGTTGGAAAATGGGGGGTGTAGGATTCATGAGGTGAAACCGTTGCAATGTAAGGGCTTTCCTAATTATTGGAATTTTGAGGGTTGGCAAAAAGAATGCCGAGCTAAACCTGTTCCGATGGAGTTAGCGAAAGAGCAAGGCCTTGTCGTTCCTATGGAATATCAAGATAAGCAAGAGCAGGAACAGTGAAGAATCTATTGGTTCTAATGGTCATACCTAATTAGTTGACCTCTGCTTCTTTCGTTTATTAAGTGGGGGTGCCGTTATAATGGAGAATCACTCAGCTAAAGAAGAAGGAGAAAAGAGAAGAGAAGGCCTACTCTTGGGGCTTGTCATCTTTGTGATGGGAGGGTGTGGCCTCGCCTATGAATATACATTTTCTAAATTTGCTTCAGATTTATTAGGGAATTCGGTGCAGCAGTGGGCGGTAGTGATTGGGGTGATGTTATTTTGTATGGGAATGGGGGCGGAGCTTCAGAGATTAGTGAAGAAAGGGCAGGTTTTAAATGTTCTTGTATTGTCTCAATTAGCTCTGGCTCTTTTAGGAGGTTTTGGCCCTTTATTTATGTTGTTGAGCTTCGCCTATGATCCATATTATTTTGGATTAATTTATTACGGTATTGTCAGCATATTAGGGGTGCTTATAGGGTTTGAAATCCCGCTCATTTCCAGATTGAATGAGAGCTATAGTCAGGATATTCAAAGTAATTTAGCACGAGTGCTAAAGATGGACTATATCGGAGCGTTAGCAGGAGCAATTGTTTGGATGTTTGTGCTGCCCAGGTTTTTTACAATTCATCAAATTGCGTATATTCTGGGTTTTTTCAGTCTCTTTGCCGTACTGCTTTGCTTAGTTTACTTTCGTAGAGAGGAGCGTAAGCCAGTGGCATTGATATTGGGTCTTGTCTTTGTCACCGCTTGTCTGGGTTTTGGGTTTTGGAAAACGAATGATTGGTCAGAAATTGCGGAGCAGAGGTTATACAGTGATCGAGTCGTATTTGCGGAGACGACTCGTTATCAGCATATTGTTGTTACGGAGAGTTTGAGTGGTCATACCCGTTGCTATATTAATGGGCATATCCAGTTTTCATCGCATGATGAGGCGATTTATCATGAGAACCTCGTGCACCCTGCTATGAGCCTTGTGAAACATGCTAGACGAGTCCTGATTTTAGGAGGAGGGGACGGGTTAGCTGTGCGAGAGGTGTTGAAGTACCCTGAGGTCGAGGAAATTGTGTTGGTGGATTTAGATTCTGAGATGACTCGGCTAGCAATGGAGCACCCTCTATTTGTAAAACTGAACGAGGGCAGTATGAAGAATGCGATCGTCTCTATAGAAGCGTCCAAAGCTGTTACAGCTGGAGATAAGCATAGGCTTCAGGAACCTCATCAACGTAGAATTCAACGAAAGCAAGTTTGGGAGGAGGGCGCCGAATTATCAGTTCGAAATATTGATGCTGCTGCGTTTGTTCGAGAGCCCAGCGGTTTATTCGATGTGATTATTCTAGATTTCCCAGATCCCTCAGGCCCAGAGTTGGCGAAGCTGTATAGTGAGCATTTTTATGGAGCTCTGAAAGCAAAGCTCTCTGCGGATGGCTGTATCGTACAGCAAGCGACATCGCCAGACCGCGCTAAAGAAGCATATCTATGTATTGGGAGGACTCTGGAGGCCGCGGGATTTTCTACGGTGCCTTACCATGATCATGTCCCTTCTTTCGGTGAGTGGGGCTGGTGGATAGGGCAGCATGATGAGCGAAGTAGTAAAGAGGAAGTAAAAGAGAGTTTACGTGGGATTGAATCTCTTATTGAGCAAACGAGCTATCTTACTGCTGCTCGATTGCGCGGAAATTTGGTTTTTGGAAAAGCAGGGCTGGACACAGAGTACACAGATATTACAACTATTTCACATCCTGCCGTGTTGAATCATTACCTTTCGGGGTGGAGAGAATAATGAAGATGAAAAGAAGTAAAAATAAATCGTGGAGTGTAGTTATGCTCTCTCTACTTGGAGTATGCTGGTTATTGACGGGCTGTAGCGAGAACCGTACAGAATATGTGACGACGATTGTACAGACTGCGGCGGATGGATTAGACCTTCAGGCTGTAACGGATCTTTCAACCAAGTCAAAAAATGCAAAAGACTTTGAAACGAAACTCAATTCTCCAGGGAACTCTGTCAATAATCTTGATTTGAATGAGGATGACGTTGTGGATTTCATTAAGGTGACAGAAATACATGATAACGCTTCGCGTGGATTTTCTCTGACAACAGAGCTGGGGCCAGGTGATGAACAAGAGCTCTGCACGATTCAGTTCGAAGAGGAGGAAGGAGGGGCAAGTGTGAATACACAAGGTAATAGTAGCCTCTACGGAGCTAACCATCACTACCATTATCGCACTAGCCTGACAGATGTGTTACTCTGGAGTTATTTGTGGAATGCTCACTCTCCCTATGTATCTGGGTGGGGCTGGAATCGCTACCCGAGTAACTATCAACGTTCTCGAACGAAATCTTATCAACAATATCGCTCTCAACATAAAGGGAAAAACTATGGAAATACGATAAAGAAGACATCTGTTAGCCAGGCGAAACAGAAAATGAAATCTCCCAATTTTAATAAAACGGCAACAAACATTAAAGCCCCTCTGAAGAACCCTACAAGCTCTCAAAGATCATTTCAAAAACGCAACCCTTCTAAGACTGTGAGTAGAGGAGGCTTTGGTCGGACATCAAAGTCTAAGGCAAGTCCTTTTGGATCAAGTAGCTCATCATCCCGTAATTCATCGTCTCGTTTTGGAGGGTGGAGTTCTTCGCGCTCAGGTAGTTCATTTGGAGGAGGGAAATAGAAAGAAAAGTTATGAACGAAATAATCTCATTACGTGGATTTTTAGACCTGATGGACTGGAGAGCTCTCTTGTACCTTGTGATTGTCATGGTACTGTTGCTCATTGGTAAGAAAGTGAATCAGTGCTTAGCTGGATACAATTTAGATCATGAATTAACGGAGAAAGACAATAAGGCAGTAGCCGTTTCCTTTGCAGGGTATGTGTTCGCGTTGTGTCTTGTATTCCACGGAGTGTTGATTTCTCCTTCTGGTCTGAATGTGTATGAGACGGGTTGGTTAGGTTGGATGAATGATCTCATAAACACATTCTTATGGTGTGGGATAGGAATGGTACTATTACTTCTCTCTAGAGTAGTGAATGATCGTTTTATCTTACCAAAGTTTTCGAATAAAAAAGAATTAATTCAGGATGAAAATGTCGGTTTGGGGGCTGTACAGGCGGGCTCTTATATTGCGACAGCACTAGTGATTAGGGCCTCTTTAAGTGGAGGCGAAGTCGGCAATTTTGGCGAAGAGTTATTGCTATCCTTGGTGTTGTTTGTGGTAAGCCAAATCTTGTTGATCTTATGTTCGTTTGTATATCAGTGGGGGACTACATTTGATATTCATGCAGAGTTAGAATCGGATAACCCTGCTGCAGGTGCTGCGTTGGGTGGGAACTTAGTTGGTTTCGGTATTCTATTGGCTTTTTATGTTAGGTCAGATGTTAGTTTGTTGGGCTTATTTTTATGGGGCTGTGTTTCCGCCATTTTACTTGCTGTAGCAAGGAAGCTAGTAGATTGGTTGATGTTACCTTATGCCAAAGTGGATGAGGAAATCTCGGTTGATCGTAATTGGGGAGCAGGCTTAATTGAAGCTGTGGTAGCTATCGGTGTGGCATTAGTTCTAGTAGGGGCTTTTTGGTAAAACATAGAATAAATCGTTGATTATGGTTCGTCAGTTACAATACGAAATTTCAGAGAAAGATAAGAAGGAGGCCGCAGCTTCGTTTTTATTATTTGATATGTGGAAGCATGATATCACTTATGATGTGCTGCTAGATGGTGAGGATGCAAGTCTGCAACCCGTTCTGGAGTTGTTGCAAACGAAGGGCTATATTGAGCTGACAAAGAACCACCACTATAAGGTGAATCAGCAAGGGCTTGGAAAGGCAAGGGCATTTGAGGCTCGTTACCGTACTCTACTTACCTATTTTGATATCTTTGCTTATGTGGATTTGGAGGCAGGAGAGTTTGCTTGGGCGCATTACTATGATTATAGCTCGACGGCCGAGTGGCAGCGTTATCTTGCAGAAGAGCGTTGGGAAGACCTTCGTGTGCCGTTGATCGAGCATTTAGGAGGGCATGCTACAGAGTTAATTTTTTTCCATTTTGTCAGTGAATACCGATTTGATCGAGAAACTTCGGGTTGGCAGACGGAGTTAGCGCATGGGGTGTTTTGGGAACAAGTCGTCGAGATTTGTGAATCCGCAATCCAGCCTCACGAATTTCATTTTGAAGATGAAAAGGGAGCGGTTTCTGCAGAATCTGTGCTAGACGATATTGCGGAGCAAGGATTTGAATGGTTACGTCGACTGAATGAAAGTGATCAAGACATTCATGCGAATCTTCAAGCGTGGTATCCTCGCCATGGTGTGAATGATGAGACCTTGCCACCGCCATTGTCAGGCTGGGAAAAGCCTATTTGGCAGAATAGTTGGAGCTTATCATAGCTATGCTAGTTGATCATTCGAACCATAGTCCAGGATTACATTATTTGATCGAGCTCTCTGGAGTTTCCTCAGTATTTTTACTTGATGCAGGTGGCTTAGAGCAGGTTTTGGAAGACTGTGTGAAGCGTGGAGGGGGGACGGTTGTGAAGAGTATCATTCATCAATTTAACCCTCAGGGGCTTAGCGGGGTCGTCGTCATTGAAGAAAGCCATTTAGCCATCCATACTTGGCCAGAGTTAGATTACGCTGCTGTTGATGTTTTTACTTGTGGAGAAGGTGAAGTGGCTGAGGGTATTTACCGAGAAGTGATTCACGCATTTGCGCCGAAATATCATAGCGTTCATAAATTGGAGCGAGGGCCTGTGAAGGACGCTGTTGAGCAAGGTTGATACCTGCGGTCAATTATTTCAGAGGAAGTAAAAATAGAGAATGAAAAGCCATTCTATTTGGATCAATACCGTAGGGTTTATGGAATAAAGAGGAATGTGTACGAGTCTCACGAACGAGAAGGGGCCATGTATTTTCTATGCAGGAAACAATCGAAATCGCAAAACATGCTTATGTAAGCTATGCTCAGTATCTCTGGAGAGAAGTTACGACTCCTAGTGTGAGCAACTATGTTTACTGGTTGATTGGAGTTTCTCTCTTCTTCTTCCTTCTTGAGGTTGTTTGCCCGTGGCGGAAGGGGCAAGCGAGATTTCGTAAGGATTTTTGGCTAGATGGCTTTTATATGTTTTTTAACTTTTTCCTCTTCTCCTTGATCGTTTACAACGCGGCATCAGAAGTAGTGGTTAATTGGTTTCACCAAGTGTTAGGTGTCGTTGGGATCACGAATTTGGTGGCTCTCGAGGTGGGTGGTTTCCCAGTGTGGTTTCAGCTGTTCCTTCTTTTTGTGATTCGTGATTTTGTTCATTGGAATATTCACCGCTTACTACACCGGGTTCCTTTTCTGTGGGAGTTTCATAAGGTACATCATTCTGTTGAACAAATGGGGTTTGCAGCGCATTTACGGTTTCACTGGATGGAGAATGTTGTCTATCGAGTATTGGAATACATTCCTTTAGCTTTAATAGGTTTTGGAATAAATGAATTTTTTATTGTGCATGCTTTTTCTATCGTCGTCGGTCACTTTAACCATTCAAATTTGAGGATACCTCTTGGGCCATTGAAATATATTTTTAATAATCCTCAGATGCATATTTGGCATCATGCGAAGAAGCTCCCTAAAGATCATCATTACGGTGTTAACTTTGGTCTTACCTTGAGTGTTTGGGATTATTTGTTTGGCACGGCCTGTATTCCTCATGACGGTAGAGATATTGAATTGGGCTTTGGTGGGATGAAGCGGTTTCCGAAAGCTTTTTTTGGGCAAATCATTTATGGCTTTAGGCGTAAAAAGAAATGAAGGCTCTACGACTGGCTGTTTCTTTATTGTCTGTTTCCATCGGATTCTTTTCGCAGGCGAGAGCAAATGAATTGGTGGTAGCTGTTGAAAAGGCTATCAGTAAATCGGTTCTTGTTATTTCGACAGAGCAGCTCGCTTTAGAGTTAGAAAAAGAGAATGAATTGGTTCTGCTCGATGCTCGTGAAAAGGTGGAATTTTCTGTTAGCCATTTGCCCGGCTCTGTTTGGATTGGTTATAAAGATTTTGATTTAAAGAGGGTGGAGATGCTGCCAAAGGATAGTTTGATTGTTGTCTATTGTTCGATTGGTTATCGTAGCGAGAAAATTGGGGAGAGATTAAATGATGCTGGGTATCGGAACGTGAGAAATTTGTATGGTGGTATTTTTGCGTGGGCGAATGAAGAGCGACCACTGAAGCGTGGAAGGCATACATTGACTAAACGCGTTCATGCGTATGATCAGGAATGGAGCAGGCTACTTGCTCCACATGTTCAGAAGGTGATCGAATAGGTTTTACGATCACTAGGAATAGAGGAAACCCATTTAAGCTGAGTAACGTTAGGTGTCTTGTTCTCTTTCTCACTTTAGGTGGATTTGGGCTATTTTATATTTGCTGATAATCTATAATTCTCACATACTGCGCTAGAGCCTCCAAATAGCTGACATTTAGTTTTTGTTGATACGTTTTGGGGGGCGAGAGATGAGAGGAACATGACAGAAATGAGTAAAAATGTGGTAATAGCATGTGGTGGAACAGGAGGGCACCTTTTTCCTGGGGTGGCTGTAGCCCAAGAGCTGAGATCTCGGGGTCATTCTGTGAGACTATTAATTTCAGAGAAAAGTGTGGATGCTCAGGCTTCGAAGAAATACGGAGACCTTGAATTTGACACAGTTCCCGCAGTGGCTAAACCTGCCACGCTGTCTCCTAAAATGATTCCGTTTCTATGGAAATTGTGGAGTACGACGCGGCAGTGTAAGAGTCTATTGAAGAGCTGTGGCGCCGATGCCATTATGGGGATGGGGGGATTTACTTCCCTGCCTCCAGTGTTGGCTGGGAAACAATTGGGATTGAGGACTTATGTGCATGACTCGAATGCTCTACCTGGAAAGGCGAACCGGCTTACGGCAAAGTTTTGCTCGAAAGTCATGGTTGGCCTTGAGGAAGCTGTCAAATTTTTCCCTCAGAGTGAGGTGGCTGTGACGGGGACACCTGTGAGAGAAGAAATCGAAAGGTTACCGAGCCGTGAGGATGCTCTTGCTAAGTTTACTCTTTCTTCGGAAAAAGCTACGGTGTTAGTGATGGGAGGGAGCCAGGGGGCCAAGAAGTTAAATAGTTTAGTAGTAGAGGCCTCGAAGGCGATGCCAGAAGTTCAATTTCTTCATATTACTGGGAATTTTGATTACGAACGAGTGGTGCAAGAAGTGGGTGATACAGTGGGGCATAAGGTCGTAGCCTTCTGTGATGATATGGCAGCTGCTTATGCCGCTTGTGATCTCGTCGTTTGCCGGAGTGGAGCGTCTAGTATGACAGAGCTGGCTTACATTGGCATGCCGTCGATTTTAGTCCCATACCCATTTGCAGCGGATGACCATCAAACACGGAATGCGGAAGTGTTTGAAAAGAAGGGTGCCGCGATTTTGCGGCAGGAAGCGGACTTAGAAGCGGGTGTTTTGTTGGCTGATTTGACCTATTTGTTGGATGGTGATGAAGGGATGGAGCAGATGGCTAAGGCAGCGGGAGATCTGGCAGTGCGTGATGCTGCTGAGCAAATTTGTAAAATAATAGAAGAGGTATGATAGAGGAGTTAAGCCAGCGATTATTGAGGAGAGATAAACCACTGAAGCTGCATCTTATCGGTGTGGCAGGATCGGGCATGAGTGGTCTAGCTTCCATCTTATTAGGGATGGGGCATGAGGTGAGTGGTTCTGATAAGGTGACTAGTGGGGAGACTCAGCGCATGCAGAGTCTGGGGTTGAAGTTTTCTAGCCCACACTCCGCAGAAAGTGTACACGGTGTGGATGTGGTGGTGTATTCTTCGGTGATTCGGTTGACTAATCCTGCTCGGAAAGAGGCGGAGAGTTTAGGAATTCTTTCTATTCGCCGTGCGGAATGTTTGGCCGCTATTTTAAGAGCAAAGGATGGGATCGTGATTTCTGGGACGCATGGAAAGACGACGACTTCTGCTATGTGTGCCCACGTGCTACGTAGAGGAGGAATTCACCCAAGCCACTACGTAGGGGCCGAAATCCCTGTGTTAGGTTCTAATGCGAAGTGGGATGAGCAGGGAGAGGTGATGGTGGCAGAAGGAGATGAGAGTGACGGTACACTGGCACTTTATCAACCGAAGCACGCGGTGGTTCTTAATGTAGAAGAGGAACATCTGGATTTCTATTCGGGGCTTGATCACATTAAGGAGGTGTTTCGGACTCTCTTGAGCCAAACGTCAGGTAGTTGGATTTATTGTAAGGAATGCCCTGTCGCTTCGGCACTTTGTAGTGACAGTGATCAAGGAGTTTCTTATGGCTGGAGTGATGCAGATTACACTGCCTCTGATTTATTAGAGAGTGGAGGTGTTGTTGCCTTTGATGTCCATAAACGTGGTGAGTTTCTAGGGCGAGTAGAACTAGGCGTTCCCGGGCGGCATAATGCTTTGAATGCATTGGCTGCTATTGCTGTGGCAGATATCCATGGTGTGGGCTTTGGTCATACACTGTTAGCATTATCTTCTTTTGCGGGTGCACGGCGTCGTTTCGAGACGAAGCACTTGAGTGAGCATTTGCGAATTATTGATGATTATGGGCACCACCCTACAGAAGTGGCTGCGACGATTCAGACGGCTACTTCTCTAAAACCAAATCGCTTAGTCGTCGTATTCCAGCCTCATCGCTATAGCCGCACGCAGAAATTAGCGAGTGATTTTGGGAAGGTGCTACAAGGGGCAGATCAGGTATTTTTGACAGATATTTACCCCGCTAGTGAATTGCCGATTGATGGTGTTAGTTCTCAGACGATAGCAGATGCGATGTCTGAGCATGGTCGCACGAAGGTGGAGTGTGTTGGGCCTGTGGCGTCAGCACATCACGTAGTAGGGAATGCGCTGAGGAGTGGGGATATGTTAATCACTCTAGGGGCTGGCAACGTTCATGAAATAGGGACAAAGATTGCCCGTGATGTGACTGTGTTAGGAGAATTGGAAAGGTATTCAGGAGATGTCTCATGGAAGATGTATGAGCCGATGAGTAAACACACGACGATTCTCGTGGGAGGAGCGGCGCAGTATTGGATTGAACCATTAACGTTTGAGGCCTTTGCAAAGGCGGTGAAATTCTGCCGTGATCGGGGGATACCTATTCGGGTAGTCGGGCGGGGTTCAAATCTGTTAGTTCGTCAGGGTGGAATCCGAGGAGCAGTGATTCATCCTCGTAATGGAGCGTTTGCTGAAGTTCTTGTGCAAGGAGATACTGTAAGCGCAGGAGCTGGGGCACGATTTAAAAAAGTGGCAAGCGTAGCGCAAAGCGCTGGTTTGACCGGCTTTGAATGGATGGAAGGTATTCCTGGGAATGTGGGTGGAGGCCTGCGTATGAATGCAGGTGCCTTAGGCTGGGAAACGTTTGATCAAGTCGTTGATGTCACCTTTCTAGATGAAGATGGTGAAATCCGTAAGAGGACGAAAGAGGAGATTGAGACGTTTTATAGAAACGTACCTGAGTTACGTAGGAACTTCGCTCTAAGTGCAACCTTTAAAGGCAAACCCGCAGAGGTGGATTTGATTAAAGAGAAGATGGAAACTTCTAAGAGTAAGCGCCAGAGTAGCCAACCTGTTGCTGCGAGTGCAGGCTGTATTTTTAAGAATCCGGCAGAGATTCCAGCTGGGCAACTTGTCGACGAGCTAGGAATGAAAAATCAAGCTGTTGGGAAAGCTAGAGTGTCCTCGGTTCATGGTAATTTTATAGTGAATGAGGGTAAGGCTTCTGCGAGTGATGTTCTAAATCTCATTGAACAAATTAAAGTGAAGGCGAGAGAGGAACGGGGGATCACACTAGATACGGAAGTGCAAATCATCGGGGAGGATGAGTCTCAGTTCTAAGGAGTATGATTAGAACAATGAATTCAACGAAAAGGAAATGATGGATAAGAAAAAATTAGTAGCAGTGCTGATGGGTGGCCCAGGCTCTGAGCGTGAAGTTTCATTAGCTTCTGGTAGGGCTGTGTTAGAGGCTCTTCTAGGTGAAGGCGTCAATGCTGTAGGTGTTGATGTGACCACACGTGATATAGAATTGCCTGAGGGCGTTTCTCTAGCAATCAATGTCATTCATGGAACCTTTGGTGAAGACGGATCGTTACAAGAAATTTTAGAACAACAAGGAGTTCCATATACCGGAGCTGGCTCTAAGAGCAGCCGCTTAGCCTTTAATAAGGTAGAGAGTAAAAAACGGTTTGTAGAGTTAGGCGTTTCTACACCTGCTAGTGAAATCATTGATTGCTCGAATGAGGTGCTTATGCCGACGATGGCTTTGCCTTACGTTGTTAAACCACCACGTGAAGGCTCAAGTGTAGGTGTAAGCATTGTACGCAATGAGAGTGAAGCGCGTGAGGCGATGATTGAAGCGGCGAAGTACGGTGATGAGGTGTTAGTGGAACAATTTGTCGAAGGAAAAGAGCTGACAGTGGGAGTTCTAGATGGGGAGGTTTTTCCTGTTGTACATATCGTGCCAAAAGATGGGTTTTATGATATTAGTAATAAATATCCGTGGATGACGGGGGATGGAGGGACAGACTATTTTTGTCCAGCCGAGCTCTCTGAGGAACTTACAAAAAAGGTGCAGGACGTTGCGATAGAAGCGCATAGAGCTTTGGGGATTGAAGTCTATAGTCGAGTTGATGTACTATTAACAGAAGAGGGAGATCCATATGTACTAGAGGCAAATACGATTCCAGGGATGACGGAGTCTAGTTTACTGCCTAAAGCTGCGAAAGAAGCTGGTTATTCTTTTGGAGAATTATGCCTTAAGGTTGCAGAGATCTCACTGCAGATACAGAGATAATATGTTTAAGAAGAAGACAACAAGAACGCCCCGGCGTAGAGAGGACGACCGAATGCTACACCTTAAGGTGAATAGCCCTCGTATCTTGTTGTTTCAATCCTTCAGCGCAATGAAAGGGCTAGTACAGGGCTTTTTGTTGCTAGCGTTCGTCTCCTATTTAGGTTGGTTAGGTGTAGGAGCGATTCAGAAACATTTTGTCTGTAATGAAGAGTTTTTGATTAAAAAAATGGAATTAGAGACGAATGGATTTATGTCTCATGAACGTTTGATGGAGTTGACGGGGATCGATATGGAATCCACCATTTTTTCTGTTGATTTACAAGAAGCGCAAAGTGAACTCGCTAAGTTACCTGAGGTCGTAAGCGTCGAAATGAGCCGTGAAATGCCTTCTACTGTTAGGGTGAAAATGGTGGAGAGAGTGCCTGTGGCCTGGATCGCCTCTCGTTCTTTAGCATTAGCAGGGAGGAACCCTTATGGAGGTATGTTGGTAGATGAAGATGGATTCGCCTTTAACTGTGCAGGGCAGCTATGGAATATAGCACAAGATCTACCTGTGATTGAGGTCTATGATGTGCAGAGTTCTGACTTCGAAGTAGGCAAGTTGGTGAAACATGCTGATACCTTACGCGCACTGAGTTTCATTAACTTAGTAAGAGATAAGGCTGTAGAATTGCCTGTAGACCGATTAATTGTAGAAAATTTCTATAGCTTACGTTTGCGAATGATAGATTCCATGGAGGCTCGAATTGGGATGTATGAGCACGAGAAAGCTCTGGACCGATTGCGCCGAGTATTGGCTCATGCAGAATCAGCCGGTCGAGAGCTCCAGTGGATTGATCTACTCCCCAGGCATAATGTTCCTGGGTATTATAAAGACAGTGGTATGTTACCGCCTCCTTTGGAATTGAAAACTGATGAGCTGAGTTATAGAAACTAGCTTGTAAGGTGGGCCATATCGAGATCCTATTATGGCTTGCTTGATCCTATTATGGCCAATACCTGAGGATGATGAGGGGCCAGTTTATAGAGCTTCGAGCATCAATCACTTGATCCAAAAGTTTCCATCATACTGTCACATGGATAGATTATTGAGTCAAATAATCGCGTACAAGCTGGACATCTGCCTTAATAAGCGTAGCTACTTTTATTTCTTTAGAGAGGCAGGCGAGACGTTCAGGTATCTGGATACTATCCACTCCTAGTTCTTGTTCCATCGTATCGAGGAACTTAGAGGGGTGAGCGGTTTCTAAGATGACGGCGTGGCTCTCAGGTGAGGCTTCTAACCAGAGCTTAGCAGCTACGTAGCCGACTGCTCCATGAGGATCAATGGTGTAGCCAGTGTTGGCTTTGACGTCGCGAATGGCTGTGCGTGTTTCATCATCATCCACAGCGATTCCGCTGATGGTTTCTCGGATCGCGTCCCAGCTATCTGAGAAGAGATTTTGCATCCGCGCGAAGTTACTTGGTGCTCCTACATCCATAGCGTTAGAAATGGTGGCTTCGGAAGGGCGCGGCTTGTAGTCACCGTCAGCGAGGTATTGAGGGACGACATCGTTGATATTTGTTGCGGCGACAAAGTGCGCGATGGGTAGTCCAAGGCGCTGTGCAAGTAATCCCGCCGTGAGATTACCAAAGTTTCCACTAGGAATGACGAAGGTAGGCTCTACTCCTTTGGGTAATTGGCGAGCTGCGTGGAAGTAATAGAACATCTGGGGAATGAGGCGGGAAATGTTGATGCTGTTTGCTGAAGTGAGATTGTACTTCTGAGAAAACTCACGATCAAGGAAGCAAGATTTCACCATAGCCTGACAATCATCAAAGGAACCCTCAACTTCGAGTGCGCTAATATTACCGTTTAAGGTAGTGAGTTGTTTCTCCTGTAGAGCACTGACGCCTCCCTTTGGATAAAGGATGATGACGCGAGTACCCGCTACATTGTGGAAGGCGCTGGCGACTGCTCCGCCGGTGTCACCTGAAGTGGCGACTAAGACGGTCAGCTCTTGCGTATCATCTTGTGTTAAATAAGCCATGGTGCGCGCCATGAAGCGTGCTCCAAAGTCTTTGAACGCCAGAGTGGGCCCGTGGAAAAGTTCTAAAATACTAGTGTTTTCCTCAATGGTTATGACTGGCGCATCAAAGGTGATCGCTTCGTTTACGATGGTGCGGAGCGCATCCTCCGGGATACTGTCACCGAGAATCTGATGAGCGATATGAAAGCCCATTTCAGTAAAGGACATGGTATGCCAGTTATCCCAGAAACTCTGAGGAAGAGGAGTGATTTGCTCAGGCATATAGAGCCCATTATCTGCAGGGAGTGAGCGAATGACGGCTTCTTTGAGGTCGACTCTGAGTTCCGCGTCGTTGGTAGAATAGAATTGCATGATTCCTTTTGATATTGAAATTTTAAGAGATAACGTAAGCTCCTGTGGTGTTAATCGCTGAGACGTAGAGTTGGTTGGAAAGGTCAATCTCAGTGAAAACAGCTGAAATGGCATCCCCTACGCGCTGGGCGGATTCTTTGCCTTCACAGAGGGCGAAGACAGAGGGGCCTGCGCCGGAGATGGAGAATCCAAGTGCTCCTTGAGCAATGGCTGCACGCTTGGCATTATAAAATTCAGGAATGAGTTTTTGGCGATATGGCTCAGCGATGACATCGTGAATGGAGCGTGAGATGAGGCCAAAGTCTTCTTGGATTAAACCACAGATAAGACCACCTAGATTACCACATTGTTGAGTGGCTTTAGAGACTTCGATCTTAGTGGGGAGTATATCACGTGCCACTTTGGTTAGGATTTCGATATCTGGGTGGATGACAGCGGCATAGAGTTCTTTGGGAACAGGGAGTTGGGCTGTGTCTAGTTCGAGATTATCACGGATGAAGACAATCCCACCAAGGAGAGATGGCCCGACATTGTCTGCGTGGTAGGCCCCATCTGCACTGACTTCTCCTGACATAGCAAAAGGAAGAAGCTGTTTTCTATTAAGAGGGCGGCCTAGTAACTCGTTGACAGCAAATACGCCAGCGACGGAAGAAGCGGCGCTTGAACCAAGGCCACTGCCAAAGGGCATTTTCTTATGTATTTCCATTTCTATGCCGATCTCTAGTTTACCTAAATGTGTGAGGTAATCTAGCGCGGCTACACCTGCTGTGTTCTTTTCTGGATTTTTCGGAAGCTTTCCGCCATCACCGGTAATTTTGGTAATACGTAAGCCTGGTTTCTTAGAAAATCTGACAACGACTTCATCGCCAGGTGCGTCTATAGCAAACCCTAGGACATCATATCCACAGGCAACGTTGGCCACCGAAGCGGGGGCAAAAACGCGGATTTCTAAAGGGTCTTCATTTTCCATGTGTGGGCATATATCAGTCATTTTGGAGATCGGCTAGTGCGAAATATCATAGTTGAGCGGGGTCTTAGGTTGAGTAATGGTTTCTTGAGGTATATAGCTCTTAAAAGAAGGGTTATCGTGCAGTGTTTCACGTTTGTTGGAAAGGATAGTTGGTTTGATAGAGCTCTTTTTATAAAGAAAGAGCGGCTTTAAGAGTTCTAAGGTTTAAGAGGAAAAAGGTTTCCAATAGAACTTAAACAAGTGTTTTTGTTTTTTTCTGAGAGAGCTGAGAAAGGCGTTGACGGCAATAGTTAGAAGGAGTAGTTGTCTCCCGTCGCGATAATTGTAGGCGGGTCGATCGAATCTCTTCTTGGTTTTGGGTTTTTCCAGAAGGGTTTTAGTCGACTCGCTTATATTTTATAGGGGTTGTTTTAATTTTTGTGGAAGATGCTCTAGGTGTGTTAGATGGTGAGATATAATAGTCTAATCGATGGAAGAGGAGAGAGGTTTATGAGGTCATTAGGGTATCTTAGAATAGTAAGGACTGCCACTTGCCTAAGTTCTCAAGATGGTGTTGATTGTGTGTATGAAAAATGAAGGGTATGAAACGGATCAGATGTTGTCTGATTATTTAGGCTTCCACTTTGCCTCTGCATCGAAGGTTATGCCTTGGCAGGACTCTTTGCAGGAGCTAGCTGACTTTCCAGTGCGGACGACGCGTTATTTTGAGCAGGAGAAGGGGGGGCGTAGTCTCGATTTAGGCTGTGCTGTAGGCAGGTCTAGTTGGGAACTCAGTTTAGTTTCAGATTCTGTCATTGGCATTGATTTTTCTCATATATTTATTAACGCTGCCCATAAAATGAGGGACGAAGGCCGAGTGTCTATCGCGTGGCAGAATGAAGGCCGAGAAATGGAGGAGTTAGTTCTAGAGGCCCCGAGGGGAAATGCTGAAACTCTACATTTTGAGCAAGGAGATGCTATGAACCTTCGGCCTGATCTAGGCTCTTTTCGGCGAGTTCATGCGAGTAACCTGATTTGTAGATTACCTCAGCCTGAATTATTGTTGAAGCGCCTTCCGGAGCTTGTTGAATCTGGTGGAGAGCTTGTTTTAGCCACTCCCTTTAGTTGGCTGGAGGAATATACTTCGAAGGATCATTGGCCAAAAGGTGATTCTTTTCAATGGCTAACAAATGGTTTAGATAGATCGTTTGAACTTATCGAAACAAATGACGAGCCCTTTCTTATCCGTGAACACGCGAGAAAATATCAACTGGTGTTTTCAAAGGTAAGTTATTGGCGTAGAAGGTAGAATGCACGTTCCGCCTAGAACTTGGGGAGTGAAAGAGCTGTAGGTGAAGATATCCTCCGTGAGTTCTAATTAGATTGGCTTGATGCGTTCGATAATTGGTTGGGAGGCCTCTATCTTTGTTTTATCGATTTGATAGGCTTGCTGGATTTGTTTAGCGGCGTGTTCCCAGTCGTCTTCTGATGAGGCGTGTAATATCGCAACGGGAGTTCGGCTATCAATCGTTTTGGAGATTCCACGTATTTCAGTGAGTCCAATAGAGTGGTAGGCCATATTTTTTGTTTTAAAATGAACTGAGCGAATAGAGTCCAGTGCTAGATCAATTTCCTGAGTGTTGATTTTGTGAATAACTCCTGATTGCTTTAAAAAGATAGGTTTGATGACGGCTGCTTCCTTTAAATAGTTGTTGGGCCGTTCTACAAAGTCAGCAGGGCCACCTAAAGCTCGGATCATTTTACCCAGCTGCTCCGCAGCTGAACCACTATCTAGAGAGTAATCGAGCTTTTCTCTGGCCTCTGCCGCATTTTGTGCGATGCCTGAATGAATTAAGAGTTCTTCTCCTTGTGCCATCACTAATTCGTAGAGATGTTTGTTTCTCCCTCTGCTCGTGTGGATGAAGCGGATAGCTTCTTTGAGCTCTAGAGAACTTCCCTTAGAGTGGGCTAGAGGCTGACTGGTATCTGTGATAATAGAGGAGCACTTTAGGCCACAAGCATGGGCGACATTGCTTACTTTTCTGGCTAACTTTTGAGCACTAGTGATATCTTGGATAAACGTTCCATCGCCGATTTTGATATTTAGGACAAAGGATTTGATCCCTCTGGCTAATTTTTTTGAAATTATAGAAGCTGTGAGGAGAGGGGTTGTTTCGAGTGTCGCGGTTGTCTCTCGGATCTCATGGAGGCGCTGATCAGCTGGGGTGAGGTTTCCCTCATTGCCTACAATGGCACAACCGATTTCTTTGACTACGTCTTGGAATAGCTGGGTTTCAGGTGTAAATTGGTAACCAGGGATGCAATGTAATTGATCTAAAGTTTCTTTGAAGTTCCTATCTATGATCATGGGGGCGTAGGCGCCACATGCGGCTAACATTGGGGCAAGAAGGATGGGGGAAATATCTCCAGTTCCTCCTATGGTGTCTTGATCAAGAATGGGGCCATCCAGATCCCATGATAAAACCTCGCCACTATCTCGCATGCACTTGGTTAGACTAACAAGCTCTCCTCCGGTCATGCCGCATAAACAGACGGCCATGGCGTAAGCAGCACATTGAGCGTCGCTGACAGAGTGATTAGCGATGCCCTGCACGAACATTGAAATTTCTTCATCTGAAATTTCTTCTCCTTCGCGTTGCTTCCGGATGGTTTCTTGAGGTGAAAAGTGAGCAGGGTCAAAAGGGGTTGATGTTATTGTAGCAGCTGGCTCGTCAATAACTGCGGTTGCTAGATTGATGGAGGCCTTGTCAAGATCACTAGTCGGTAATGACTGATCACTTGTCTGAGGTTCACTATCTGGCGTATCGTTTGTAAAGGGCGACATTGGCTTTGCCGCTTGTACTGCTTCTGTAATTTGAGCTTTTGGGAGAAGAGAGGACGTCTCTTTATTTGTAGGCCCTGTATAATGTATCGGCTGTGTGATTGAAGTTGGTTGAAGCTTTGCGGGGGGGCGTAGGGGTGCCGTTCTTTGATGGGACGTTGGTTTTTTTGAAAGACTGGATGTGATAGGAGTGGTCCTGAGGGGTTGAGTGGTCGCAGTAGGCCCATTTCCAATAGGTTCGGGTGGTGCGACTTTGCGTGGTGTTTTTGGACGGTTTGTGGGATTAGGGGTGATGGGGGCCGGTTGGAAGGGTTGAGTAATAGGTGGAGGGGTACTTCCTTTTGGAAAGGATGGTCGTGCCTTAAGTGGTATTCTCTGAGAGGGCTTAGATGGCAGTGCTACACTGTCAGAGGGTTCGGTTTTTGGCTTATCTGAGGGGAAGGTAAAGGGGGCTTGTTGTTCGCTTTGGTTAGTAAGCTTTGCTTTTTTAGGAGGGGGGTTGTCTGAACGGTTCATAGACTTTTTGACGTTAAGCGATAGTAAAATTATTGAAGGAACTTAGACATGATGTAGACCCAGGTATGACCACCTAGGTAGACTCCGAAAATTCCGAGAATGCCGGCAATAGCAGGAGGAGAAGGGCTGGGCAGTTTAAGTGCAGCAAAAACTATGCCGACTACGAATCCGGCTAAAATAGAGAGCATACAGGTTTGTAAAGTGAGCCAAGGTAGGTTCATGCTGTAAAGTGTGATGTAATGGTTTTTTTGATATCGTGTGCATAAGTAGATATGATACTATAATCAAGTCTATATGCTGACAATGTTTAGGCCGGAGTAACTTTCGGAAGTACGGAGGAAGTCACTATGATTAAAGAAAATGTTGGGAAATTTCAACTATTTCTTTCCTTGAATGGTAATCTCGTAGAATGGAAAGCCCAAATTACGGTCATATTCGCTAAAGAGTGACTTTTTTGATACCTTATGTGGTTCACGTCACATTTCTCTTCATTGTTACCTAAGAGCTAAGGGTTATAAAGCGCCTGATGCGTTTGATGCACTCTTCTTGGCCTAGAATACGAATGATTTCTCCTAAATCAGGGCCACCTGCCATACCACTTAAGGCAACGCGGGTGGGAAACATCAGTTGGCCAGGTTTTGATCCATTTGCTTTAGCCGTAGAGCCAATGGTCTCTTTCGCCTTGGACCAATCCTCTAAAGATGCCCAAGATGTTTCTAGCTCCGTGAGGAGATCTAGCGCGTTTACGTTGTTTAGAACCTTTTCTTTTGCCTGCTCTTCAATGGGGTATTCAGAGTTGTAAAAGAAGTGAAGGATATCTGCCGCTTCGGTAAGAAGGCTAACTTTCTCTTGAACAGATGCAGCAACGTCTTCAAAATTATCTGAGATTTGAATGCCTGCTTCTGTGACGTGAGGTAGAATCGCTTTTGCGAACTCTTGTGAATCAAGTTTCGCTATATGCTGTTGGTTGAACCACTTGCATTTGTCTGGATCAAACTTTGCAGGAGCACGGTTAATATGGTTAATATCGAATACTGCGATGAGTTCTTGGATAGAAAAGATTTCTTGATCATCTTTAGGAGACCACCCGAGTAGAGCTAAAAAGTTGAATGTACTTTCTGCTAAATAACCAGATGAGCTATATTCTGCAATAGCAGCTCCTTGATCTCGTTTGGACATTTTAGAGCCATCCATATTGAGAATCAATGGTATATGGGCGTAGATGGGAGGGGTGATGTTGAAGGCTTCAAAAAGCTGAAGGTGCTTAGGGGTATTCATTAGGTGATCTTCACCGCGGATGACGTGGGTCAGTTTCATTTCAATATCGTCTACAACATTGACAAAATGGAAGGTGTAGGACCCATCGGAACGTTTCACAACCATGTCGGGGTTGATAGATTCATCGGTATAATCGATAGAAACTTCTCCGCAGACTAAATCATTGATAGTCATTAATTTGCGATCAAACCGGAATCGCCATGCACCATCTTCTTCATAGACTCTATCAGCAGAGATTAGTTTCTCGAACCATTGATCGTAGATTTCTAGACGCTCACTTTGGCTGTATGGGCCAAATTCTCCTCCTTGATTAGGGCCTTCATCCCAGTCCATCTCTAACCAATGGAGCCCTTGAAAGATTGCTGCCAGAGCTTCTTCTGTATTTCTTTCTTTATCTGTATCCTCTATACGGAGGATGAATGTTCCGCCGTGTTTCCGAGCGAATAGCCAGTTGAACATAGCTGTGCGGGCACCACCCACATGCAAGTAGCCTGTAGGTGAAGGGGCGAAACGAGTGCGAACCTCTGTAGTATTCATGTGGCGTGGTTTAGCTGTTCTAATGACGGCTGACAAGCTGAGTTTTTAGATTGTATTCTATCATCTGATGTTGAGTTTATATGGGTGACGATGAATAGGGTAGAAATTCAAGATAGGTATATAGAATTACTTTTAAAAGTGGGAATTAATCTGCAGAAAGGGCAAAATATTGTTATTTCTGCAGAGCCGCTCCATTGGGAGTTCTTATCAAAACTGACGCGTGTGGCTTATGAAATGGGAGCCAATTATGTGATGGTAGAATCTCAACATATCGGTGTTTCTAAGGCCAGGTTAGAAAAAGCAGGGGTAGAGTCCTTAGAATATGTTCCTTCTTGGTTTAGTATGAAACAGAGGGCTATGATTGATGAAGGCTGGGCGAATTTATCATTCTTTGGGCCTGAATCCCCAGATGCATTTGAAGATGCAGATCCGATGCGTATGGGGCTGGTTCAAAAGGCCTTAAAACAACATTCGAAAGCTCTGTCTGATGCCTGTGCCGCTGGGGAAGTCGTATGGTGTAGAGCCGCATTGCCAACACCTGCTTGGGCTAAAAAAGTATTTCCTGATCTTGATGAAAAGGAAGCAGAAGAAAGATTGTGGAGTGTCATGGCTAAAATTCTTAGACTAGATCAAGAAGACTTCATAGCTGGATGGAAAAGTCATACAGAGCGAATTGCCCGAAGGGGGGAGCAACTGAATGCATTGAATATGAAAGAACTTCGGTTTTATGGAGGCGGCACAGATTTGACTGTGACTTGTCTACCTCAGTCGCGCTGGATTGGTGGTGGGATTGTAGCTCCGAATGGGGTTTGCTTTGTCCCTAATTTACCAACGGAAGAAGTGTTTACGACTCCTGATTTCCGAAAGACTAGAGGGAAGGCAATGGTTGTTAAGCCGGTGGAAGTCCTAGGAGTAGAGGTAAAAGGCGCTTGGTTTGAGTTTGAAGAAGGGAAAGTCGTTCTTTACGGAGCAGAGTCGGGGGAAGATGCCTTAAAGCGTTATTTTGAGCTGTGCCCTCAGGCCTGTTTTATCGGAGAAGTCGCCCTAGTCAGCGCTCATTCTCTTGTGTATGAAAGCGGGTTAACCTTTCATTCTATCTTATATGACGAGAATGCAACGAGCCATATTGCATTGGGGAACGGGTATGCACTAGCTTTGTCAGGAGGGCCGGATTTATCCAAATCTGAATTATTGGCATTAGGTGCCAATGTTTCCCTAGTCCATACGGACTTCATGATTGGAGCTTCTCATTTAAGTGTTGATGCTGTGACGGAAGGCGGAGAGAGAGTTTCTTTAATTCATGAAGGTGAATTTATAGACCCGTATCGGTAACGTTGACTAGTTGCGGAGGCTTTCTCTGCGAGCTTTGATAGGGAGGTGTGAACAAGAATCGAAAGGAGGACAATGCGGATGAATGCGTAGTCTAGAGAATGGATAAAGTCATGTTCATTCAGGATGAGACAAGGATACCCCCACCAATAATGAGAATAGAACCAATAATGAGTTTTACCGTATTGACATCCTTCCACTCGTTGAAAATGACCAGAGCTACGAGGACAGTGACAAGGGTATTCATATTGTAGAGAGGTGCCAATTTAGCGATAGGCATTTGATAGTGAGAGATGGCATAGACGACTAACATCGTGCCTATTCCCCATGTAAGGCCCATAGAGAGAGCGGGCCAGCATTGCTTCCATTGAATATCAAAAGTACCCTGCTGGATCATTACAGCTAGCCCTGTGAAAAAAGCTCCGACGCCAACAGAGGCCAAGAAAATTCCAGAAGCGATATTTTGCTGTGAACTGACTTTCTGAAACACACCTGCTGTGCCAAAGAGGAGGGCAGGGATGATGCCTCCGATGAGTATGCCTAGTTGTGCTTGAGTCATATGAAGTAGAACAGTTTCTTACTGTGATTGAATGCTCAAGCCTAATCGATATGATTTAGACGTTGGTTTTAAAAGATCGACATTATAGTTCTGGTACGGGCTGATTTCTTTCAAAAAAAGTAGTTTGGCTACCGTAAAAAACGAGACCAGTAGATAGTAAAAAAACTGTGATGGCGATAAAAGTGATAAGAATAGCCAAGCAAGATTTCATAGAATCAGTCTAGCTTATTGTTTTAGCTGAAGGAGAGCGCTATAGGCCCCGTCGGTCTGCGCGATATGAGGCAAGATGGAGACTTCTTTTATAAGCTCTAGTTTGGGGTGTTTATTGAGAAAGGCTTGGATGATTTCTGAGTTTTCAACAGACTCGATAGAGCAAGTTGAATAGACAATTCTTCCTTTAGGCTTTAAGCAAGGTAGAGTGTTTGTCAGAATTTCATTCTGAATATTCGTGAGTGCATGGATGGATTCAGGAGTCATTCTCCAACGAGCATCCACACGGCGACGGAGCACACCAGTGTTTGAGCAAGGTACATCTAAAAGGATGCCATCAAATTGACCGTGCCATTGTTGCGGTGCAGGTTTGGTCCAGTCGTGTTGTTCTGTGGAAGCACAGGTAATGCCTAAGTTTTCTAAATTTTTCTGGAGGCGGGGCAGCCTACGTTTGTTTGAGTCAGTACAGAGAATGGAGCCACTGTTATTGAGGTAGCTACCGATTTGAGCTGCTTTCCCGCCAGGTGCAGCACAGGCATCTAAAATATCCTCTCCTTTAGAAGGGGATAGGAGCTCTATGGAATGTCGCGTTGCAGGGTCTTGAATATAAATAAGGCCTTGTGAGAGCCATTCCTTTGGAGGAATCCCTTTGTATTGATAGTAATCAGGTAGATCGAGCGCCACGGAGCGCTCGTCAGAGTCAAACATTGTGGTATCCTTACATCGTAGTCGATTCACTCGGAAGAATGTAGGCGCAGGTTGCTGGTTCCACTTCATGAGTGAAGCTGTGTCCTGTTCACCAAAAGATGATACCCAGTGGTTATAGAGCCATGCCGGGTGCGACAGTTTGATATCGGCTGGTAACGTTTTAAGAGAGTCGAGTATTGTTTCTCGCTCTCTATCCGTTCTTCTTAAGATGGCATTGATGAGACCACGTACTCCTTTTCGTGCGGAGTTTACAGTCTCATTGACAGCTGCGTGAACAGGTAATTCCATCCAGAGAAGCTGGAAAATACCGATCCTTAGTACTTGGCGAGCGAGAGGGTCCAAGCGCCCTTCCCGCATACTATCAATAATATGGTCGAGCGCTCTTTGGTGGCGAATGGCACCCATGACAAGAGCATTGAGTAAGTTTCTGTCGGGGCCAGAAAGCTGATTATCTTTAGCGCCTTGCTCAATAAGAGTCTCTGCATAAACATGGCCTTCCTCCCATGTGTCTAGTGAAACAGCTGCGATTTGACGAATGTTACGGATGATTTGAGCCACGAAATAGAAAAAAGTTGTCGAGTGTCCAATAAAGGAATGGGAGAGAAAGCAAACACCCTGCAGCTTACGTGAAGCAACAGGGTGTTAAAAAAACAAGATCGCGATAATTTAGTACGAATTAGTACGATTATGGCGGAAGTGAGATTCAGCACCTAGTTCAGGTGGGAATTCGTGGAATCCATCTGTAGGGTTTAACTCAATACGGCCATCTTGTCCGCACTTTTCGTAAGGCGGCTTAAATGTGCCGTGATGGGTAGGGCAGCGGAATGTGAAAAGTTCATAAAACCCATATCCCATACGGCGAAACATGCGGTGAGTACCGTCTACGAGGCCATATGACCAAGCCGCTTTACTACCGTGGGTCTCACCACGACGTACGATAGACTCAGGAATTTCAGAAATACCGTAGAAAATATTGCTAATCGCTCTACCTAACTTTCTGTTGGAAGTGAAAGCAGCTCCTGGAGGGGCTTGAATGTCAGCGTGGGCTGTAACCACAGTGACTGTAATAGCAGTAGCAATAGTTAAGAGTTTCTTCATAATAAGTATAGTTGTATCGTGATATGGTGGTATGGCAATGATTAAAATCAGTGAGAGCTAGAAAAGGAAATTAACTGTTCTTTCCTGCAAGTTTCTTTTTGAGTGCTGCAGAGGCTTTTTTAGCATGCCGGACGACGGCATCATCACTGTCTGTGTCTATAAAGTCTTGAAGGATTTGTTGACCAAAGGCGTGTTTACCGATGACTAAAGAATCAATGACTTTTTTCTTTTCTCCAAATGTTTTGGCGACGTTTGCGAGAGCTGTCCAGTGAGCCTCCGGAGTTTTGTGAGCATGAGGGGCCCGTGCGATGTTGTGAGCTGCGAAGAAGATTTTTTCATGAATCGTTCGGTCCTCTTCTTGTTCTGCTGCTTCGATGAGTGCGTCAAGTGGGTCATCATTCGTCCATTTTTCTAATCCATTAATAGCTCCACGGCGTATGGCTGTTTCAGAATGATTGAGTTGGCTCACTAGTAGGTTGATGTAATTTTGGTCTGAACTTTCTCCTAATAAGCTAAGGCACATGGAACGATATTCTGTGTCATCAGAATTAGCAAACTCCGATGCCAGTGTTTCATTCACAACGGAGATTTGGTTGGATTTCTTGATGACTTGGCTCAGGACTTTGGAGACTTCCGCTCTGTAGGAGTTGTCTTGAGTGAATTTTGCGAGGCTCAGTACATCATCAAATTGGTCACCAGTGGCACAGAGGCTTAGTACACCTAAAGCTGTCGTAACGTTGGGTGTCGCGTCGTTTGATTTCTTAATGAAATTGAGAAGAATCGCCGCTGTTTTTTCTGTGCGCCGGTTACGCAAGATATACTTAAAGAGGTTTTCTTGGACGTGGCTGGGGGCTGAAATGATGGTATTGGCAATTACTTCATCAGCATTGAAGCTGGAATCGTTTGCCTGAGCTTTGCTTAATGTGACATTGAGTAAAGCTTGTTCTGCCATAGGCTTTTTACCTGTTTGGACAGCCTTTTCGAGAAGCAAACCCAATTCATAGTCTGTTAGCTTGATCGCGGTAACATTGCTTTGTTTCCCTTTATTTAATAGATCAAGATAGACTTGTTGATCGTCTGCTTTTCCTTTTTTGGAAACGATGATGATACCTAGAATGACGATCGCTACTCCTACTATGGCGGCGAGGGCCATCTTTTTAGCAGGATTCATCGGTGGTTTTTCTGATGGCTCTGTAGTTTCTTCAGAGTGAGGATCGAGGCTAGTCGTTTGTGGGCTGCCAGCTTGTGCTCCTGCTCCAACGGCTGGTTGGACGCTTTGGGTCGATGAAGCTGGAGATAAGGTAGGTGCTGCTTTGACTGCGATGCCAGCTTGTGCTGCTGCTTGTGCTGCTTGTGTAGCTTGTGCAGCTGCTGCTGCACTAGGTGCCGCGACTAGGCGCTGTGAGCTAGTAAGTGAGCTGGGGCCGCTGGGGGGGATGATTGGTTGTGGTGCTGTATTGTCGCTCAATTCGTTAGAATGAGAGGCAGTGGCCGGAGTGGCTGGTTGAACACCGGTTTGAGGAATAATTAACTGTGGAGCGGAGGCTGTAGTTGGAGCTGTATTGAAGCCTTGTGAAGCTGCGCTTTCTAAGGCTAAAAATCGTTCTAGAGCAGTGCGTGCAGAGTCAGGACGATCATCGACATTCCTTGCAATGTGCCACATGACCCAGTCGCACACCCAAGCGGGAAGATCAGGGCGGACTTCGGCTAGTGGTTGTACACTTCCTTGGAGGTGGCTTGCCATTACTTGCGGCGCCGTGTCTCCATTGAATGGATAAGTTCCTGCGAGAGAGTAATAATACATGGCACCGAGGGAATACATATCGGTGCGGCGGTCGAGTGGTGTGCGCTCAAATTGCTCTGGGGCCATGAAGAAAATGGATCCAAACACGGCATCTCCGTGATCAATTGTTTGAAGTGATGGTTTTGCGGAGAACTTAGCTAAACCGAAATCCACAAGTTTTACCTGAAAGCGGCCAGAAGGTAGCCAGCACACCATCACGTTACTAGGCTTTAGATCACGGTGAATGAGATCTAAATCTTGAGCGGCAATCATAGCCTCTTGAGATTGGATAGCGACTTCTCTGAAATCATCAAAAGTCAGAGTGCCTCGCTCGACCATTTCATCAAGAGTCTTCCCGTTGATGAGCTCCATGACGACATAAGGGCCTTCTGTGTCAATGCCAGCATCGTAGACTGTGCAAATATGTGGATGTTGAACAGAGGATAGAGCTGTGGCCTCTTTAAGTAGACTCTTAGTCGCTGCTTCTTCGGACTCCAGCCCTTCTCCTTCTGCTAAGACTCGTTTAATAGCGACCTCACGTCTAAGTTGAGTGTCGTAAGCACGGTATACAGCACCTACGCCGCCTTGGCCAATTTTCCCCCTAATTTCGTATCTTTCTGCGCTCATATCAATGGTTCAGGGCCTTATTCTCATCAAATTGAAGCATGGTGGCAATAATGAAGTTCACTGTGCCCCCTTTTTTTTAGTTGGGAAAGAAGAAGGAAGGTTTTTTACGGTGATGAAAAAAATAAAGTCGTTGGCGAGAAAGTCTCGCCAACGACTTATGTTGTGTGTGTTAGGTGAAATTTGGAGGTTATTTCTTTAAGAGATTCGTTGCGTCTTTGACTTTGTCAGCAGCAGCGTCAGTTGTTTTTTTAATGGTGTCAGTTGTCGCCTTTGTAGCGTTAGTCGTCGTGTCAACAGCTTTTGTCGCGGTATTTTTTGCAGCATCCTTCGTCTTTTCCATGGCGTCGGAAGCGGTTTTTTTCATCGCGTCTTTAGTTGCTGTAGCAGCATCCTTCGTCTTGTCCATGGCGTCGGAAGCAGTTTTTGTCATCGCGTCTTTAGTTGCTGTAGCAGCACCCTTTGTCTTGTCCATGGCGTCAGAAGCGGTTTTTGTCATCGCGTCTTTAGTAGCTGTCGCTGCATTTGCTGCGCCGGTTACTGCGGAATCGACAGTATTACCTGCTGTTTCGGTGATGGCCTGTGCGGCATCTTTTGTAGATTTCACCATTTCTTCACCAGCTTGCTTTGTCGCGTCTAATGCATTTCCACCTGCAGTAGCTGCGCTATCTACGGTTTCTTCTACAACTTCTGCTACAGAGGACGCTGCGTTGCTTGTTGCATCAGCTGCTGAGGAGGCTGTTTCTGTTACTGCGTTCTCAGCACCTTTCGCAGCCATTTCGACGCTTTCAGTTGTTTTATCTGAGATCTCCTTCGCTTTATCACATGAAGTGAAGAGCATTGCGGCGGGGGTAAGAGCTAATAATGTGAATTTAAGTTTCATTTGTTCTGTTGTGGTAATGGATTGATCCGAAATCGGTTAGCGGGCATTTCCGCTTATAGTTGTAGCGTTTTGTTGGTAGCTGATTTCGTGATTATAGACAGAAGATTGCAGGATAAAGTCACAAAATTCCAGAATTAAATTGTTTTGGTCGTAGGGGGGCTAGTATTTTAAGCCCATGAATAATGAGTTGTATGAGGTGCAATGTCCTCATTGTTTTGAATACTTTGAGGTTTCCTTAGTGCAGGCAGAGGTTGAAGGGGCAGCAGTTGATTACGATTGTGAAGTTTGTTGTTGCCCGATGGTCATACATATTGGAGATGGAGTGGCCCAAGCTATGTCATTAGATGATATATGATTTTTTTGGAAAATTGAAAAGAGATCTTGTCTTCTCTGATAAACGGGTTATATATCCGCCGCCGTACGGCAAACCAAGAGGGACGGGGAGTAGCTCAGCTTGGTAGAGCGCTGGCTTTGGGAGCCAGATGTCGCAGGTTCGAATCCTGTCTCCCCGACCATTTAAATGACCGCCATTTTCGCAAGATATGGCGGTCTTTTCTTTGATTTCATAAGGGTTTTCAGGTTTTAGTGATGAGTTGCTAGCGATGTCGGGTTGTGACAGGGAATGACCCTCTGTGTCTGTGGTTTGTGGACGTATTTGTGGACGTGTTAGGTTTTCGCTGCCTTCCTCCTTTTTAGGCTCAGATTCAATCCAATCCAAATCCTGTACAGCCTCGAATGTAGGAAGATGTGAAACATCCGTGTAGAGGTTTGCTGTAAGCCTTGGATCACTGTGACGCATAAGTTCCTGTGTGAGACGCTGAGAAATACCCTTACGGGCTAATTTCGTCGCGAACGTGTAACGAAAGGAATGAAAGTCGAGCTTACGTCCTGTGTCATCAATGGTCTCAATACCAGCTTCTTTACGGTGCCGCTGAAATCTACGATCTGGATTTTTATAGTAAGGGAAAACTGCCTCAGTTCGTTCTTTGCCCTTACGCTCTTTGTTAAAGGCTGTGACCAATCGAGGATGTAGAGGAACAATAGCTTGAGTGCGATTTTTTGTAAGATGGGCAGGAACATGGATATGAGGACGATCATCTTCTGACTTCACGTCAAACCACGTTAAACCAGACAATTCGCCCAAACGCAGTCCAGTATAAACAGCACTCAGATACAGCAAATAATAGTCCTGAGACACCTTGAGTAAACGGCGAAATTCGTCATCCGTGATCGCTCGACGTTTTTGTTGTTTTCCTCGAATATCGACTTTCTCGACTGTTTTGAGAGGGTGATAAG
>CAZLQY010000036.1:0-29851 GCA_964561965.1 uncultured Verrucomicrobiales bacterium | reverse complement strand
CTAGCTACTGCCTGATTTTAACCGTCTGTCAGATCAAGTTCCTTTTTTTACATATTAGAACCATTATTTCTTTTTGGAGAATGAGTAATGGGCGAGCAATGCCGGGGCATAGACGGGGCATAGAAAAAGCCGCCAGTGATCTAGCGGCTTTGGGCGATAGAATATCGTAATATGTCTACTTAGACGGCTCGATTGTAGGGAGCGGGCCGAATTGAGGGAGCGGGCGAAGACCAATAGGAGCTTCTTCACCTGTGCAGCAGCCACATGAAGTGAGAAAAGATGCACCTACTAGGGTGCCAAGAGCAGCGATGATACGGAGTGCTTTCATAATAGTTAGTTTAATGAATTTTAAGTTCTCTCACCATCTTGACGTGATCAAAGGCCCAGGCAAGGAAAAAGAAACGGACTCTTTCCAGAAAGAAAGAGCCCGTATAAACTCAGTAGTGTAAAATTACTTGCTGAAGCTAACGTTCACTGGAGGAACAGACTGTGGCTGTGGTGCAGAACCACATGAAGTGCTAAGAGCAATACCAGCAGCAGCAGCTACGAGAGCGATGATTTTTACAATTTTCATAGTATTTTTTTGTATGTTTTGGTTTATAGTTGCCATCCAAATAGGGGAGGCAAAGTTTTTCAGTAAAGCGTTCTAATTGGGAAGTCAATAATAGCGAGCACAGCGGAAATCAATCTACTGTTGATAGAGTCGCGATGATTTAAAAGAGAGCTTTTGTAGGAGTTATTTGCTATAGACAGGAGCCTGTGGAGCCTGAGGAGCTGAGCTGCAGTTACAAGAAGCTGATAGAGCGAGGCCTGTAGCAGCAGCTACGAGAGCGATAAGTTTTACAAATTTCATAGTAAATGGTTAATTATTGGTTGGGTTGGGAAGAAAGGCTTTGAATAAAGGCCCCCTAAAACGTTGTGGCTGAATCTAGCAGTCTCAAATCCTGTGACAAGTCAGAATGTTGAGAAAATAGCATTAAGAAAAATGAGGAGAAAAGGAAGAGGGAGTAAGACAAAAATTGAGAAGAATGAGAGTTGCTATAGATAGACTTCTAGGTATGTTGCCGCTTCAGATCAATCTCTATAAATCATTATGAGTAAGGATAAACACATTGCTATTGTAGGCGCTACTGGTGCTGTTGGTGAGGAAATGCTCAAATGCTTAGAAGAGCGTGCATTTCCCCTGGGTAAGCTTACCCTTTTGGCATCTGCTCGCTCCGCTGGGCAGACACGCATCTTCCGTGGTGAGGAAATTGTTATTAAAGAACTTACTCCTGAAAGCTTTGAGGGGATAGATGTCGCCTTATTTTCTGCTGGTGGTGGTATTTCAGAGAAGTTTGCTCCCTTTGCCGCAGAGGCGGGGGCGATCGTGGTGGATAATTCCTCCGCATTTCGGATGGATCCCGATGTGCCCTTAGTCGTACCAGAGATTAACCCAGAAGCCGTGAAAAGCGCAAACAAGGGGATCATCGCAAATCCGAATTGTACGACAATTATTTCATTAATGGCTTTATTTCCGTTGCATAAAAAGTACGGGCTTAAGAGTATCATCGCTTCCTCATATCAAGCCGTTTCCGGCAGTGGGGCCGCTGGTATTGCTGAACTGGAACAGCAAGTGAAGGCTATAGCGAATGATGAGGCGATTGAACAGAAGGTTTATCCAAAGCAGATCGCCTTTAATGTGATACCTCATGTCGATGTGTTTCAAGAAGGTGGATACACGAAGGAAGAGTTAAAGATGCGGAATGAGGGACGGAAGATTTTGGAATTACCAGAGCTTGCCGTGACATGCACTTGCGTGCGCGTGCCCGTTTACCGTTCACATTCCGTTTCTATTACTGCCCAGTTTGAGAATGCTGTGGATGTGGAAGATGCTCGCGCAACCTTTCATGGTTACCCAGGCGTGAAGGTTGTCGATTGCCCTGAGAAAGAGCTTTATCCTGTGCCATTAGATACGACCAATAAAGATGATTGTCTGGTAGGACGCATCCGGAAAGATATGGTGGTAGGAAATGCCTTAGCGTTGTGGGTTGTTGGTGATCAGGTCCGTAAAGGGGCAGCGCTTAATGCTGTTCAAATTGCAGAGATACTTTAGCCGAGACATTCACCAAACATTCACCATTTTTTAGGCATTATGTCTGATCTTAAACGTTGGCTCAAACATCAACAAAACCTGGTTGATGAGGAATTGGATAGACGTTTGCCGGCAGAAGATGCGCGACCTGCTACACTGCATCAGGCGATGCGCTACAGTGTATTTGCAGGGGGGAAGAGGATCCGCCCAATTCTTTGCTTGGCTGCGGCAGAGGCCTGTGGAGGAACTGCGGCAAATGCCATGGGCCCAGCCTGCGCTCTGGAAATCTTGCATACCTATTCTCTCGTGCATGATGATCTGCCTTGTATGGATGATGATGACCTCCGCCGAGGCCGGCCAACGAGCCATAAAGTTTATGGAGAAGGTACAGCTGTATTAACTGGAGATGCCCTTTTGACAGAAGCATTTCTGCTGCTCGCACGCACGCCTGAGACAGGCCGCTATGGTGTGAAGCATTATGTAGAGGAATTAGCTGAGAGAGGAGGAAGCCAGCAGCTCATTGGTGGGCAGATTATGGATCTTGAGGGAGAAGGTAAGGACTTAACGAAAGCACAGCTCGTTCAGATTCATGAGGCGAAAACAGCTGCGTTGCTTGTGAGTTCCGTTCGCCTCGGTGGGATGACCGCAGATGTATCTCCAGAAAAGCTAGAGGCCCTCACAACATTTGGTTACCATCTGGGGCTAGCGTTTCAAGTGATAGATGATATTCTGGATGTGACACAGACGACAGAGTTGCTTGGGAAGACTGCCGGTAAGGATGAAGCTGTGGATAAATCCACGTATCCAGCGATTTTGGGGTTAGAAGAATCAAAGAGAGAGGCCGCTCGGTTAACCAAGATTGCTTTAAACGCACTGAATATCTTTGAGAAAGAGGGAGAACGCTTAGAGCAAATCGGTCGTTACATGTTAGAAAGAGAATATTAAAATGAGCTCTTAGAAGGAGCCATTACTTTCCTAATAAATGAGCAGCGTTTGCAGGAGAGACATCAAAGGTCCCTTTCCCAAGAGCCGTCACCTCTCCCCCTTCTTCCACTTTATATTCATAGATGTTGACGGGGTTTACGCCAGGTACTTGAGACATCAGGAACACACTGATTCTGAGAGGCTCTTTCCCCGAGCTTCCTTCTAAACTCTTTGTGGTGAACTGAATTTGATTTCCTCGATCTACCGCACCGCCAATAACGACTTCCGCCGCCTTATTGTCCTGAAATCTGTGCCGGCTATTTCCGTTGACGCTAACGCGGACTTCTCTCCCTGGTGAGAAGACAAAGACTTTGGCAATCCATTTTGCTGGTGGGACCTCTAAAGGAATCCGAGGGCTAACGCCAGAAGGGTAGAAATCTTTATGAGAGATGTAATCGAGATTTCCCTCCTTGAGTTGCTTGCGGACATCAGGCAGTGCGGCAAGGCTGAGATAGTCTGCCGTATCATACTTCCAACCACCATTTTGATGGAGAAAGGAGAGTAAAAGGAGGTTATCCTGAGGTGATCCCCCTACGCCAAAGTCAACTTTACCAAAGTAGATAGCAAGGGCCGTAGCTCCCTGTTGCCTAGAAGCAAGGCACTTCAAACCCTCTATACTGGGAGGTGGTGTAGGAATTAAAAATAGGGACTGGGGGAAAGGTCTCTTTTCAGACATGATTCGGTTTTTAATCGCCACCTTTCGATGTTTTGCTGTCGATGCGCTCCATTGATTAAAGTTACCCAATATCATGGAATCTCGCCATTGTTGGTAAGAATGGGCTAGATCATTTTGAAGTTGGGCCAAATGAGCTTTTGCGATTTCGGAGGCAATTGTCTCTGCGGGGAGGGAACTCGAGTACGAGATAGTGACGGCGAGTAGGGTTAGCAGTTTTTTGAAAAAATTCACGAAAACCATTGGACAAGAATTCCTCAACAGATCAAACCATTTCTATACAAAATGGAGAATTTACAACCAGCCCCCATAGGACCAGAGCATGATCGAGAGTTATTAAAGGATGCTCATTCCTTTGTATACAAGTCCACAGACCATGGAGAGCTAGTTGCTCATTTTTTTTATCCCCCTGATCATCAGCAGGGTAAGCTCTGCACCGCTGTCGTATTTTTTCATAGTGGAATGTGGGATCAACAAATGGTTACTCAGTTTGTTCCGCAAGCCTTACATTTTGCGACGCGTGGTGCAGTGGGCGCGGTGGTAGAATACCGTGTTTCTCAGAAGCATGGGACATCACCGCTCGAGGCCATCCGAGATGCTCAGAGCGCCCTCGTTTGGATTCGGAAGAATCATGCCTTTCTTGGGGTAGACCCTGAAAAGGTCGTTGCGAGTGGTGCTGGCAGTGGTGCGCATCTCGCTCTTTGTGCCGCGCTACATAAGAATGTAGAAAATGACGGGTTTTACGATGCCCGGCCAAATGCCCTAGTGCTATATAGCGCGATTACAGATACCTCGAAGAAAGGAATAGGGCTAGATCGATTCATACACCCACGGGACTCGAGACAAACAAACCCCCTGCGATTTATTCGGAAAAAACTCCCCCCGAGTATCTTTTTTCACGGTAGAGAAGATACTATTATCTCCATTGCTGGAGTAGAGAGATTTGTGAAGCGAATGCAAGGGAAGAGAAATGTTTGTCGGTTTTTCCCTTTTGCTAGAGCGACGCATAGCTTCTTTAATTTCAATGTTAGCCAAGAGCATTTTTTGACAACATTGGAGTCAGCAGACGGATTTCTATGTGAACAAGGCTTTCTTGAGGGCGAGCCAGAAGGATTTTAGCCGTATTAGCGCCCGAGCTTTGGGAGGATAAAGGCGGAAAAGTAGTACGGCCACATTCCTAGGAAGAAAGTGGCCGCATTCGTGAGGTGAGGTGGGGGATAGGGGAAGGGCGATTATTCGCTAAAATCTTTAATGTTGAGCATAGGAATGAGATTGCTTGCTCCACCCATTGAGACCTTTGGCACTGTGCCGTCCCACTGCTCGATACCGCGTAGGCGGATAACGTCTGAGTTGTTTTTAAGTGCAGCTCCCTCAATTTTGATGGCTTCAGCACGGGCATTGGCTTCAGAGGTGATTTCATACGCTTTGGCATCGGCGAGGGCCTTGCGCTGTTCTGCCTCTT
This sequence comes from uncultured Verrucomicrobiales bacterium, assembly GCA_964561965.1. GTDB lineage: Bacteria > Verrucomicrobiota > Verrucomicrobiia > Verrucomicrobiales > Akkermansiaceae > Rubritalea. Next base: position 24,658 of record CAZLQY010000036.1, on the reverse strand, counting down.
GAATGGCCGCTTCACGGTCTGCTTCTGCCTTCGCAATGGTCTGCTGTTGCTCTGTCTTAAAGCGGTCAAACTCAGCTTTTTGTTGTTCTGCTAGCTGTTCTCTACGTTTTTTCTCATGCACACCAGCGACAATAGTTTGTGGCAGGTCTACGCGGCGCATGAGGACATCGTCGACTAAGATACCTTTTTGATTGAGCTCCTGTAACCCGTTGAAGATGTATTGTTGTAGAGCGCCCTGGACTTCACTTTGGTAGAAATCTTCCGCTTTTTCCACAGATTTTCCGGCTTCCCGAGTCAGTGAGCGGAATTTAGGGATGAGGTGCACTCTTTCGAGAGCTTCCGCTTCCCCTGTTTCTTGGATCGCTTTCGCTGCCATAGTCTTATCGACTCGCCATTTCACCGTGATATCCACTTCCGTAGTTAACTGATCTCTAGAAGGGACGCCGACTCCCTTGAGCGTATGTTCCTTATTTCTACAATCGATAGCGTAGACAGTCTTGAGAGGGTTGATGATATGAAAGCCTTCTTGCAGCTCTGTTTCATCGACGCTTCCAAATAAGCTAGTCACTCCTACGTGGCCAGCTGGTACAGCTGTAAATGGGGTGAAAATGGCAAGTAGCATCAAGATGGGAACGATGACAACAGCCGCTGCTATTAGTTTTTTCTGAGATTCCATGGTTGTGTTAGTGTGTGAGTTAGAGGAGAGTGCAGGTGTCTTTTCACCCTGTTGGGAGTAGGTCTAATAGAAATTTGGGGAGATAGCTATGAGAAAGGGAGACATCTTTTGTAAGTGCTTCTTATTTAGTTGAAAATGTAGAAAATGAAACGATGCAAATTAAGGGATTGAAGTATACAATATGGGCGGCAGATACAGACCGTGTCGTCGAATTTTATAAAAGTGTGTTTGGCGCAGAAGAGGTGAAACGAAATCCGCACATCACGGAACTAGAAATCGCAGGAGGCGTACTCTCCATTCACGGTGGAGGGGAAGGTAAGAAGACATGGACGGGATTAACATTTTCTGTAGACGATGTCGTCGAAGGAGCCTCATTAGTACGAGCAGCAGGAGGGAAATGTGAAAAAGAGCCTCAGCCAGAAGACGGTGAGCCCGCCCACTTAGCCATGTGTGAAGACACAGAGGGAAATCAAATCATGCTTTCTAGACCCCGTTCCTGAGAAGAACGGAGTGAGGCGTCATTGTGTATGGCTGTTGCTTGTGAACGACAGTTAAAGGTGGAGCCGTGCGACTCTTGGGGTAATTCCAGTCAGAATTTCCCAAGGGATGAGGTCTGTTTTTTCTGATAATTCGCTGATCAGGATGTTGGGGCCGAATAGTTCGACTTCATCACCGACAGCACTGTGGGGCAGGTTGGAGATATCTACCATGATTTGATCCATCGTGACTCGCCCTAAGAGGGGGCAGCGTTTCCCTCGAATCATGACACTGGCGCCTCGGTTAGAGAGAGCACGGGGGTAGCCATCCCCATAGCCGGCACCAATGGTCGCTACTTTGGTTTCGTTCTGCAGGATGGTGCTTCTGCCGTAGGATATCCCGTGGCCTTTTGGCAGTGTGCGTATGAGGGAGATTCTGCTTTTTAAGGTCATTACGGGTTGTAGAACCGATTGGTATTGGGGGAGTGGAGATAGGCCGTAGAGCATGAGACCTGGGCGTGCTAAGGATGTGGCGGTTGTTGTATAGCCGAGTATACCGGCACTGTTCAATAAGTGGATGTATGGTAGAGGGTGTGGTTGGACTGTTTTTTGGAAGAGGTCTATCTGGTGGAGAGTAAAGTCTCTGTCTTCATCTGCGGAAGGTAGGTGAGAGCCGATGCCTTCTAGAAGTAGATTTGGGGTTGCTATGATTGTGTTCATAGCGTCATGGAATTGTTTTGGTAGGAAGCCTCCGCGGCCCATTCCTGTATCTAGGGTGAGGTGGACTCTGAGCGTTTTCTTTAATCGTGCCGCTAGTTGTTGGAAGTGTTCAATCTCTTCATAGGTCGAGAGGCTGGGGATCCATTGATGCTGGACTATTTCTTCTCGTTCTTCGGGAAAAGTGGGGCCTAGTAAGTATAGTGGGGTTCTGATGTTTACCAATTGCAACTTTCTGGCTTCTATGACGCTGGCAACGCCGAAAAAAGGGAGTTTTTCTGTATCTAAAGAGAGTGCTATTTGCTCTATACCGTGTCCGTAGGCTCCTGCTTTGAGGATGGCCATGATGGCATTGCCGGATCGTTGCGAGGCTATCGTTAAATTGTGCTTAAGGGCGGAAAGCGAGATCTCTGCCCAAGTGCGAGGGGGGGATGGAGAGATGGGCTCTATCATTACACGGGAGGGGTGGCAGGGATGATAGGCGTGGAGGGTGTGTCGTTTTTGATGCGGATCTCTCTTTGCGGGAAAGGGATCTCAATGTTATGTTCTTGAAAGAGTTTCCAGACCCCTAGCAAGACTTCTGATCGAATATTTCCGACGCCTCGGTTGGCGTCGTTGATCCAGAAACGGAGTTGTAATTCGATCGAGGAATCGGCAAAGCCAGTGAGTAAGCATGTGGGTGCAGGTTGGCTGAGCACTCTGGGGACCTTGTTTGCTGCGAGGATGCAAAGTTCAAGTGCTTTTTCTAGATCCGTGCTGTAGGCGACTCCGATGTTGGTTCGTATTCTTACATTGGTATCTGAGAATGACCAATTGATGACTTTATTGGTGACGAAGTCTTCATTTGGGATTAGAATTTCTTTTTTATCTCTTGTTAGGACAGAGACGTAGCGAGTATTGAGCGTGTTGATCCATCCGTATGTGCCGTCGATTTCTATGACATCTCCTGGTTTGATCGATTTGTCTAAAAGTATGATGATGCCTGATACGAGGTTAGAAATGACTTTTTGGAGCCCGAAACCAAGCCCTAGACCTAGAGCTCCAGAGAAGACAGCTAAACCACCTAGAGGAACACCTGATATGGTTAAGGCCCATAAGAATGCGGTAATATATAAGAGCAATCGGGAGGTCTTAATCAGAAGTACCTTAATAGAGGGAGGGATGGATGCTTGCCGTTGGAGGGTGTTTTCTATGAACTTATTGGATAAACTGACAATCCAGAGAAAGATGAATAGAGCGATGATTCCGGAGGCGATTTTCCAGATATTGACATCAAGGTTACCCGCGCTGAATTGAATGTTTGTTAAACTTTCACGTAACGGTGATAGCCAGCCTAGGAGGTGGAGTACGAAGAGGGTGAAAATACCACCTCCGATGATTCTTGGTATTGCCATTCCATTTGTAACGGCATGAGCGATCTGGTAGAGTGAACTGGCACTAGCTAGTAGGGCGACAGCGTGAATGGTATTGGCTGTGATATCTTGCTCATGATAGGTGCCCCATATGATCCATAGGAAGGAGGCTAGGAAGAAAGTGGCCCAGTTGATGGGGCGGTGGATGTGGAAAAATTTCTTAAGGAACTTAGATGTGGGACTAGAGGGCGCTAAAAAGCTTTTTTTGAGCAGATGATTTGCTAGCCAAGAAACGAGTAGGCTAGTAGCGATAAATCCCCATTGCCAATAATCATGGGGTGAGTCCCATAGTTGTAGAAATTGATTTTTAGTAGTATTCCAGAAATCCATTAGGTTGTGCTGCTGCTGGTGAAGTTAGACCAGAAGGTGGGGGGTGTTCCAGAGCAATTTTAAGAGGGTGGTCATTTATTATAGCAGTATCGTCTTTTATTTTATGGAAATTGTATTATTGTCATATCATTATGACGATGCAACCTCCTCCCAAAGCACTAAAACCACGGTTTACTGTTGAAAAATCTTATAAAAATGGTGATAGATTAGGCGGGGTTGAAGTTTTAGAGACTTTGGTGAATTGGGGCGATTTCGAGCCTTTATTGGAAGGGTTTACAGGTTATAGCCTGAGTGATTGGAAGTCTGGATTGGTGATGCCCTATGATCCCATCTTGCTATGTAAGATTGTGGTGCTTGAGAGTGTATTTGAATTAAATCATGAAGAGGTAGCTCTTTCTATCCGTGATCGTTTAAGTTTTATAAAGTTTTTGGATCTTGGGATGGGGGATAGGATTCCAAATACCCTTGAGATTGTTCAATTTTGTGAAATTTTAGAGAAAGAGCAGAAGAACGGGGTTCAAAAAGTAGTTAAAATTATTCACGATGAACTGGGCGCTCAGGGTTTAGTGCTAGTTGTGGAGAATTCTGTTACGATTTCTGTCATTTATGATCCGTCAAGTGTAGAGGTTGATAGGGTCGCGGTGCTTAAACCTGAAGGCGTCAGTGCGTTAAAGCAGGTACGTAGCCTAGAGCGAAATGAGTTGTTGAAAGAAGCTGATTTCAAGAGGACTTACAGTGCGGACATTAAGCCAGAAGGCCCCGTCTCAGGCAAAGATATTGCGTTGATTATTAAGGATGCAATGAGTGCGGAATCTCAGTGGAGTATGGAGGGGAGGGCATCTCGTTTCAATACAGCATTTTTGGCGATGATTGGGTTAGTGACATTGGCTGTTGTCTGTGTATTTGGATATCTCGTATTTAGAGACAACAAGGGGGTTGTTTCCTTGGAAGAAGTTCAGCGCTTATCTAGGGAAGAGCTGGAACGAAGTAAAAAATCTTATAAAAATCTGGTAATAACGCATAAGGATTTAGTGCGTAGATTTGTGGAGACGGATATACACGAAGAGAGGTTAAATTATGTTCGTTTCCCAGAAAAGAACTCAGAGGCGATTCGCTCATTTTTTGAATTAGCTGAACATTCTTCCGATCCGATTTATGATATCGATATAGTGGGTATGGTCAGTGTGAAGGGTGACAAGCATATTGATGTGAAAGTCACTTTTGAGAGTGGTAATACTCGTATTGCGAGTGTGGTAGAAGGGATTTCTGGCAAGTTTGTTGATTTTGCCTCCTATGCCCGTTTGAATGCTGTGCCTTGGGATTCTCTCCTGAAAGAGGGAGGATCAAGTGAAGAAAGCCGGGCGACAGTCTCTGCTGTTTCATATTATAATGGAGAATTTGAGGAAGAGAAGTATGCTTCATATGCCTTAAACTCGCCTGATTTAGGAGAAGTCACAGTCTATGCCTATGCCGATCGCTCTAGCCGGATGTATCGCATTATGGAAACGCTATTGAGAAAAGCAAAGAAGCCCAGAGTGGTACTTAGCCTCTCTAGTGTAGAAGATAGTTATCGTTTACGTCAGTTCTCTATCGATCGAGTTGTCAGTGCTGGCTGGGCTGTGAGCGATGAAGATTTACAGAGATCTGTGGAGAAGCTGGAGGAACATGCAGATCTAAGGGAGAGGCTAGAAGAAGAGTAGAAATAGTTGTTTAAGGCGTTGACCAGTATAGGGAATAACCATAGATTTTCCATTCTGCTCATGGTGAAAGAAGTATTTTGGTTTGAGTGTGATGACTCTTCGCCCCAGTAGTTCAATGGATAGAACAAGACTCTCCTAAAGTTTAGATAGCGGTTCGACTCCGCTCTGGGGTAAATCGCAGCATTATGTTTAAAGTTTACATTGTTTATTTATCTTTCTTTGGGGAGTTATAATCATGGTCATTTAGATCTAGTTAATGGGAGGTTTTCCTTTGGGGAGAATATATACTCTTTACTCCAGCCTCATATTGATGGCATTAACAGTCGGACTGGGGATTGTTGAAGAACATAGATTAGATAAGAAGAAAGATAGGAATGAGCGATGATGTTATAGGGATTGATTTGGGTACGACAAATTCTGCTGTAGGTGTTGTGGAGAGTGGATTTCCTATATTACTGGCGAATACGATGGGAGAGAGAATTTCTCCTAGCGTTGTCGCTTACCCCAGAGATGAGGAACCGAAGGTGGGTAGTGTTGCGGAAGGCTGTCACCCAGATGATACGATACGGAGTGTGAAGCGCCTCATCGGTAAGCGGCTTTCTGAGGTGAATGATTTTTGTCAACCGATTGAGGCGGATGAGAATGGTGGGCTTGTAATCGATTTGGGCGATAGAAAGGTGTCTCCGATAGAAGTTAGTAGTGAGATATTAAAGTCCATGAAAGAGGTCGCAGAAATGAGGCTGGAAAGGAAGGTGCACCGCGCTGTGATTACTGTTCCCGCATATTTTAATGATGGCCAACGGGCTGCGACGAAAAAGGCTGGTGAGATGGCAGGTCTCACAGTAGAGAGGATCGTCAGTGAGCCTACGGCTGCTGCTTTGGCATACGGCTTAGATAAACTAGAGGAATCCTCTAAAATTGCTGTTTATGATTTAGGGGGAGGCACCTTTGATATCTCAGTTCTAGAGTTAAGAGAAGGAGTGTTCCAAGTGCTGGCTACTGCTGGAGATACTGAGCTTGGGGGGGATGATGTGGATGCTCTTTTAGTAGACTGGGTGTTACGTGAATTAGATTTGGGCGATTTGGCAGATATGGATTCTGTACAGAGGGAGTGTTTATTAAAGGCTTGCCAGTGTGCGAAGGAGAATTTGTCCAGTGAAGAGAGTGTAGAGCTAAAGTTACCGCTTTTTGAAGGGGAGAGACATTTGGAGTGCCTATTGACCAAGGTTGTATTCGAAGAATTGATTGAACCTGTATTAAAGAAAACGGAGAGATATTGCCGTCAAGTGATGTTGGATGCGGGTCTTGATGATGTGGACGCGGCCATCCTCGTCGGGGGCTCTACTCGTATTCCCGCTGTTCGGCAGTTAGTGAGACATGTTTTTGGGAAAGAACCTGATACTAGTCAGAATCCAGATGAAGCAGTGGCTCTGGGAGCTGTGATACAAGGTGGGATTCTAAGCGGTGCGATGAAAAACATGGTTTTGTTGGATGTGACGCCTCTTAGTCTTGGTTTGGAGACATTTGGAGGGCTGATGAATGTGCTTATTCCTAGGAACACGACGATTCCCTGTAAGGCCGGGGAAATGTTTACGAATGCAGAAGCAAACCAACGGGGAATGGTTCTGAGGGTGTTACAGGGCGAGCGAGAAATGGCGAAAGATAATTGGGATCTTGGCAAATTTTCTGTCGCATTCCAGCCAGCTAAGAAAGGGCAAGCCAGGGTCGGAGTACAATTTAGTATAGATGAAAACGGGATCCTTGAAGTGCTGGCGCGAGATACATCGACAGGAAAAGATGTCATAGAGCGGATATCATCTGCTGCGGTGGATGTGACTGATGATCAGGTGGAGACGATGGTGTCCGAATCTGTGGAGCATGCGTTTGAGGATATGGCAGAACGAGTTTTTGTCGAAGCTAAGTTAAAAGCGGAAGAACTTCTTCCAGCTGTAGATATGGGACTTGCTCAGTTACAAGATGAATTGGATGAACCAAGTAGGGTGGAGATTGTAAGTGCCAGAGGTGCTGTCATTGAGGCCCTTGATGGGGGACAAGCTAATCAGCTAAAACTGGCTGTGCAGGCTCTAGATAAAGCTACAGAAAATATGGCAGCTCTTTTGGTCGAGAAAGCAATGAGCGCTGTGATGGAGGCGCAAATGTAAATCTGACAGAGTAGATTTTCTTAGATTGAAAATATACAAATCATTATGGAGAATAAGGTCAGCTGTGATATTAAAGATTTTGAAGCGGCCAAGGGCGGAAATAGTTTAGGCATGAAGGCCTATTGTATGTTAGGTGTTATAGGAGGGCTGATGATACTAGTCTTGAAACATTCCAAAAAATTAAAAATTGAGAAGTTAAATCAGGAGGGAAACCCTCCTCGTTCCTTGGCGGAGTCATCGGAAGTACTCGAGTCCAAACAACCTTTAGAAAAAGAGAGAGTAGCCCAAGAGATTGAACAAGGGACTACGCCTTTAAAGCAACGTATTGTAATGGAATCAAGTACGCCACAAGAAGAGAACGTGAGAGAGGATATAGGGGGGAGGCCTCTAGAAAATTCATCTAGAGATAAAATAGAGTCAACAGAAGGATTTGCTGATAAGGCGAAAGCAGCCCCTCTAGTGAAAATGGAGGAGAAGGGTGTGGTTCGGAGGGGTAGACATGAAGAGAAGTGGCAAGTGAATCGATTATCGAATGGTCGGTGGGTATTTCGCAGTGCGATAGGGCTCGGGCTCGGTTTATTGTTGATGGTGTCTTGTTATTTATTTTTACCAAAATTGTTTCCAAATCGGTTTGGGCATTTCACTGGATCAGAAGTGGCGGTAAAGCGCTTGGTGAGCCCTATAGAACCAGAGGATTCTTCTATTTCCTGGTTTGCAGGAGGAGGGGTGGAGATACAAGAGCAGGCATTAACTTTGCTCAAGGAGTTCATTCAGGCAGAAACGAAAGAGGAGAAGGCGAAGTTTTTGCGAACGAAGGTAAATTTTCTGAACGCTTCCAAAGATTGGTTTCAGTTTGAAGATTGCCGCTTGGATGAAGCTCATGAGCACGTATGGGCTGTGGAAGAAAATGGAGTGTCGAAGTTTCTTTCCTTTCAAGGGAGAACAAAGAGCTTCAAGGATTTTAAATTGATTTTTGTGCGCTCAGAAGGTGAATTTCTTATTGATTGGGAGGCCAGTGTGGGCTGGAGCTCTAAGAAAATGGAGGAAATAGGGCTTCTAAGTTCTCTAGATTCTGCTTTTGTCCGCTGCGTCTTAAGTAAAGGGCAGTTATATAATGACTTGTTTCCTGAAAAGGACTATTCCTGCTTCATGCTCACACCTAGAGACGGGGTGGGAGATTGTGTGTTATGGGGGTATGTCGCTCTTCACTCTAATTTAGATTCTAAGCTAAAGAAATTAATGAACTATGGGATGTTTAATCTAGACTTGAAAGAGAAGGTATTAGTCTCGCTAGATGTTAGTATTGATCCTAAGCGTTGTGCTAAGAATCAGCTCATTATTAATGAAGTTCCTTTTGAAGGATGGGTGGCCCCTGTGGAGGAAGAAACCAGATAAGATGTAGAGGGTATGGAAGGTTATTATCACTGTGAGGAATGTAACGCGCTCTTTTTAGGAGTTGTGACTTCGATAGAAGGTAACAAGTGCCCGCAGTGTGGGCGGAACCCCGTGTCTTCACAAAATGCAGGAAGTCTAGCTGCTCGGCAGAGAGGGCGTGCTCCTAAAGCTCTTCCAAAAGCGTTACATAGAGAGAAGAGATCTAGATCGAAACATTCTGGGCCTGTTGATCAAGCTGACTTTATTGGTGTTCAGCGCGCTAAGAGCAAACGGCGCTTCCAATGGGCAGTGGTTATTATGATTTCAGGTCTGTTAGTTTCCCTTCTAGTCGCAGTAGGGCTAAAGTATTATCACGCCACCATGGCCACGCCAGATGTAGCTGATTTAAGAAAAGAAAAAGAAGAAAAAAGAATTTTGGGTGCGCTGAATGAAGCGTCGATTTTTTGTCAGAAGAGATTATTTCGGTTTCTAGACTCGCCCGATGATGATACTAGAATCGAGCATGTGGCAGAGAGCTCGCGTATTGCGACTATTCTACCACAATTTTATGAGAGCCATCAGTTTTTCCGACCAGGAGGGCCTGTCAATTTCTATATGATTGATGCAAAGTTTTCTCCAGAGAGGAATGAACGAGTTCTTGACTCTTTGTGGACAGATGGAGAAACGGAAGTGGAAGCTAGATTCGTGTACGATAAAGATGAGGGATGGATGTTGGATTGGGAATCTTATGTCCGTTATGCGGAGACTTCTTGGATTGCTTTTTTAGCGCAAAAACCGACAAAAGCTGAGGAGTTTAGGCTATATGTGAGGGAGCGAAAGGTGAACCGAGAAAAGGACCCGAGTATGTTAAGTGTTCAATTTTATGAGCCAAAACAAAATATTGCTGATGGAGAAGGGGTCGCATCACCCGAGGTGTTAATGAAGGTCAATTCTCCGGAAGGTCAGGCTATGCTTGAATCTCTGGAGACATTACAGAAATATTTTGATGAAGACGGTAATATATTTCCTGACTATTTGATACGGCGGAAGGATCCGCTTGGTATGGCGAGAGTGAGGGTTCGATTAGCCTTTGAGGAGAATGTGAAAGGTGAGAAGGTCTTGAAGGTTCGGGAAGTTTTGTCAGCTAATTGGTTAGGTGCTTCGGTACAATGAATAGCGTAGAATCCGCACTGGAAGATATTTTAAAGGGAGCTATGGACCTGGCGCTTGATCTGGGCGGGAGGCCGTTTGCGGCTAAGATAAAAGTGGTATGGAATGCCAGAATGCGTTCTACAGCGGGAAGAGCGCATTGGCCCACTTGTCGAATAGAGCTTAACCCGAAGTTACTCTTAGTCGATTTAGAGCAGGTTCGAAGGACGTTACTTCATGAGTTAGCCCATTTATTAGCCTATCACCGTGCAAAGGGGCGGAGAATTCAACCTCATGGGCAAGAGTGGAGGCTTGCTTGTGTCGATCTCGGTATTCCGGGGGAGAAGGTGACTCATAACTTACCCTTACCTAGGCAGAAACAGCGCCGACATTGGGCGTACCATTGCCCTGTGTGCCTTGAGAAGGTGGAACGAGTGAGAAGAATGCAAGGGAAGCAAGCATGTTATTCCTGTTGTAAACTCCACAATGGAGGTAACTATCATGCTAAATTCTGCCTTATAGAAGAAAAAATAGAGGGGTGAGTACAGTAGTCCTATAGAAGAGGAGTATTGGATATTACGATGATGGGGTGATAGCCTTGTGGTCGGTTCGAGGTAAGAGTAAGATTGAGACGAACGAGTAAAACGAATGAAAAGACGATTGGGATTATTGATTAGTATGGGTGTGTTACCGGTTTTTGCAGAAACTGTGAACCTTTACGTAGGGACATCGGCGACAGAGGGGATTTGGCAGGCAGAATTAGATACGGAGACTTGTCAACTGGGCGATCTACAATTAGCCGTAGAGCAAGTTTCTCCGTCTTTCGTCGTGAAGAATAAAGGTGGAGAATTCTGGTATTCTACAGCGAGTGATCCGACAGAAAAGAGTATGAAGAAGAAAGGGCTAGTTGCTTCTTATCAGAGAGATGCTGAGACAGGTGCTCTCACTCTTTTGAATACCCAGCCATCGATGGGAGCCGGGCCTTGCCATGTTAACTTAGATCAAACAGGAACATGCCTTTTTGTGGCTAATTACGCAGGTGGTGGGATCACAAGCTACAAATTATCCGAAGATAAAAGTATTGGTACTCCCGTGAGCGTGATAAAACATGTGGGATCTAGTATTCACCCAAAACGACAGAAATCACCACATGCCCATTCTTCCTACATGAGCGCTGATAATCGGTTCTTGTACGTGTGTGATCTAGGGATAGATGAAGTGTTAACATATACTTTGGATGAAGAAACAGCGAAATTAAGAGTTGTCGGCTCTACGAAAATCACTCCAGGCGCTGGCCCTCGGCATATGGATTTTTCCAATGACGGAAAGAGAGCTTTTTTGCTCAATGAATTGGCGATGACTGTTGATGTCATGGAGCGTGATGTTCTGACAGGCACGATCAGTAAACTAGGTAGTCATAGAGTACTAGCAAAGGCAGAAGAAGAAATGAGTTGCTCTGAGATTCGTGTCTCTGATGATAATCGCTTTCTATATACCGCAAATCGTGATTTAGCAGATAAAGGGAGAGATTCTATTTCTGTCTTTAAGGTGAAAGAAGATGGATCGTTACAAAGGATTCAGGTCGTTCCAGTAGGGGTTTGGATACCTCGCCACTTTGATATTACCCCTGATGGGAAATGTGTCGTAGTGGCTGGGCAACGTGCAGATTCCTTATCAATTTTACGTCGAAATGTTGAGACGGGTAAACTAACTCCTGTATCTCTAAGTGCTTCTATAAAATCTCCGATGTGGATAGGTTTTGTTAAGGAGTGACTAACGTAATATCGATCAATGACACCTTTCCAAATTAACATTCTCACTGACATCGTATTATGGTGCTTTGCTGCTTTTGCTTTGATGATACCCAGTTACGGGCTTCTACGTAAAAGTGGTTTGGAAATTGAGTGGAGAGGGGCAGGAAAAGTTTCTGTATTAGGCCTGCGGTGGTTTGATCTGTTTGGAGTATTTCTCCTAATGCTTTTATTAGGTTCCGGAGTTTTTATGGCGACTGCATCTGAGAGGGCGGAGGTGGTGGCGCTCCCTAATGTGCTGGCTTTGTTATTTCCCGGTTTTACATTCATCATCATAGCTCTCATGGCATATGCTAGCTTGGCAGGGAGGGTGCATTATCGAGACTTTTTAGGTTTGGTGCCTCACTGGGGTAGGACTGCGGTCGTCGTAGTATTGATGATGTTATTAGTTTTTCTATTATTGTATGGATTAGAATGGATAGGCTTTGGAGGGTGGATGACGGATCATTTTGGAGAGAGGGAGGAGCAATTGGCTGTACAAATGCTCAGAGCAGAAGGGAGCAACGCCCAGAAGTTGGCAATGGTTGTAGGGGTTTGTATTTTAGCTCCAGTGGGTGAGGAATTCTTATTTAGAGGTTACATCTATCCGATTTTAAAGAAATATTCTGACCCTTACTTTGCTGCTATTCTTTCAGGGGTGCTTTTTGGTGTCGTACACAATCATGTATGGGTGGTCGTTCCCTTGTCTATCTTCGGTATCATTCTTGCCCTAGCTTATGAGAGTTCTGGGAGTATTTGGGCTCCTATTTTCGGGCATGCTATTTTTAATTCTTTGACGGTTATTGCGATATTTGGGTCATGACAGTAAAGGACTTAGGTGAAGATGGGCTGATTGAGCGATTAGTGGCGCAGCTGAAACAAGGCAATACTGTAGAAGTAGGGCCCGGAGATGACTGTGCTGTTCTGGCTGGTGGTGTCCTGCTAAAAACAGACTGCGTGGTAGAAGGTGTTCACTTTCTACCCCAAGAAGATGGAGAGCGTGTCGGTTGGAAGGCGGTGGCTAGAGTAGTGAGTGATTTTGTGGCTATGGGCGGGCGGCCTGAGGCTATGCTGATCACACTGGCATTAGAGGAGAGTAGTTACACAGTGGAGTGGCTAGAGGCACTCTATAGAGGGATGCAGCGTTGTGCTTCTGTATATGATTTTTCCATCGTGGGAGGGGAGACCTCAAAATTACCAGTAGGATTAATGATCTCTGTGGCGGGTATGGGAAAGGTGATCGGTGCAGAAGCGGTTCTACGCTCGACTGGGCAAGAGGGCGATGCTGTGATGGTAACAGGGAACTTAGGCGGCTCGATGGAAGGCTGGCACCTAGATTTCCAGCCAAGAATGGAAAATATGCGCTGGTTAGTAACGCATTATAACCCTACCTCCATGATGGATATTTCGGATGGATTGGGGAAAGATTTACCCAGGCTGGCAAAGGCAAGTGGCCTTAGCTATGAGCTGGATTATTCAAAAGTACCGTGTCATCATGGAGTCTTAGTCCAGCAAGCGATTGAGGATGGTGAGGACTATGAACTCTTATTTACATTGCCGAGGGATCAGGCAGATCAGCTAATGAGAGATAAATCATGGTTGAATTTACCTGCCGGTTTTACAAAAATTGGATCACTCTGCCTGAAAGGTGATGAAGGTTTATCTGGAGGCTGGGAGCACTTCTAATGCGAGCGATTCTTCTGCAAATGAAGGTTCTCTTATTCTTACTCTTGATTGGGGTAGTGGCACCACAAGCCCAAGCCCATGTGGTGAATCAGATGGTAGCTGAAATTATGCTTTCTGAAGAACAATGGAGTCTGGAAGTCAAATTTGATGCAGGGTACGCGATTCCAGAAACACGCGGAGATACCGAGGAAGAAGCTCCGACACAAGAGTGGCTAGCTAGTTTAAGTGTAGATCAACATTCGGCGTTGCGCCATGCAGCCGTACAGTATTTAGGAGAATGGTTTCAAATAGATTGGACGGGGAATTCGGATTTAGAAATAGAGATAAGTTTCCCCGAGTGGGAAACAGAGCCACCTGAGTTTAAACGTGATTTTGGAGATGCGGGTGTGGCATATTTTAGAGTGAAATACTCTGGGATGATACCCAAAGAAAAAGGGATATTGGAGTTAGTCCCCCTAGATGGAGATTTTCCTGACTTAGCGCTCATTGTACATACTCAGGACGGTGGTGAGGCAGTTGCCACCCTGCCAAAGGAACGAGGATTTGAGCTTTGGGAAGTGGAAGAACAAATCGCTCAAGAAATATCTGCAGAGCCCAAGGTAAAAGGCCAAGTACGTATTTCTACAGGTTGGCAAAGCTTTGTAGTCTATGGGTTTGAACATGTTTTACCGAAAGGGCTAGACCATGTGCTTTTTTTATTGGGTTTGTTTTTTCTTTCCACGAATTGGCGCCATCTAGTAGAGCAGTCATTACTGTTTACCATAGGTCATACTTGTACCTTATTCGCTGTCATTACCTTAGATCTAGTTGTACCCGGGCGTTGGGTAGAGCCCTTAATTGCCATAACTATTTTGTGGATAGGTGCCGAGAATCTGTGGGTAAAGAAAATAGGGTTAACGCGGAGAATCGTTGTCTTCTGCATGGGGCTTATTCATGGCCTGGGCTATGCATCAGTCCTTCGGGGCTATTTTGAGAATGTTGATAGTCCTTTGATAGGAGTTCTCTTAGCGAATGTTGGGATTGAGTTAGCCCAGCTTTTCATCCTCAGTATCGCAGGGCTTTTATTTTGGTGGGCGAGAGACCGGAAATGGTACAATATTCTTAGAATATCTGCTTCATCCCTAGTCGCATTTTCCGGTCTCATATGGTTCTTGCAACGAATATGGAGTTAAAAAGTAGATTGATTTAGTAAAAATCTCTGGTGTCCGAAGGAGGAGATGATATTCCCTTTTGTGCGATGACTGGAAATTCATGGTTAATGCTAATAGCATGTGTAGGGCTGGGCGCCATTATTGGGCCCAGAGTTACGCCTTATCTTATTAAAAATGATAAGATAGATGTAGAGGTGACGGATGTAGAAGAGATTGTAAAACCCGATCTAGAAGACCCTGAACTTGATTTTGAAATGTCTTTGGTTCAATCAGAAGACTTTCCAAAGTACTTCACCTTAAAGGAAGATTGGGTAGTTTCTACGAGAAAAGGGAGTTTGATGTCAGTAGAAGCAGGCAGTGAGTGGCGATATGACCACCATCATGGCCATACGGTTTATTTCGAAGGTTTGCAGGGAACGTCAGGAGATATTCATGTAGGGCATACAGACATTGTGGATGTTCTAAAGGATGCGATCGCAGGTCGGAAGGTAGAAGAGACCGCTCGTAAAAATGCCGCCGCTGCGGTAGCTGCCGCTTCTGAAATCGAGGGAAAGTCCGAAGATCCAGAACCAGAGGAAGACCCAGAGCCAGAGGAAGCTCCAGTAGTAAAGCAAATGTCTCATCAACCTCTAGGGCATGATGAACTCTTGGACCTCATGAAAGCCTCGGCGAAAAACTTGAACGAATTTAAAATGGATCAAGTTATCTCTTGGAAGCCAGGTGAAGACTCTATCGAATACCAAGGACTAGAAGTGCAGACAGGGAACATTATCTATTCCGCAGATACCCTTTTTGGGAAAAAGGAAATTCGTGCTCAAGCGATCATTCATAATGGTAAACTGACGAAATGGATCTGGCCAGCCAGCGATCTTGAAATTCGCTAAAGCAGGCCCTCCGTGAACCATCAGTTTGTCATGCCAAGAGCCAAATATGGTGAAATGAGCTCTTTTATTAAAGACTAGCTAATCATTTTAATCATAGTGAAATTCGTGTAATACATAGAGATAATGTGTATCTAACTAGTTCTTAATGAGAGTTGTTTCATCTCGGAATAACGATTTTTTTTAGAAAAAAGTAAAAAAAATAAAGAAGGTGGCCGTTTTATTTTGACAGTGAGTCCCCCTCTGCTAATTTCCGCCCCGCCTTTCCCGCTTCGGTGGAGGTGAGGCTGGGTTTCATACTTAATGCTAGGTGCTCCTGTAGCTCAGGGGTAGAGCGCATCCTTGGTAAGGATGAGGTCGGCGGTTCAATTCCGCCCAGGAGCTCCAGTATGCAGACCGAAATCCTAATTTGTGCCAAAAGCGCAAATCCTATGAAATATACGAACTAATAAGACAATGGCTAAAGAAGCATTCGAACGTAATAAGCCTCACGTGAACGTTGGCACCATCGGACACGTTGACCATGGTAAAACAACACTCACAGCTGCAATCACAAACACACTTGCTGAAAAAGGCGGTGCTGTGGCGAAGGCTTACGATGAAATTGACGGCGCTCCTGAAGAGCGTGAGCGTGGTATTACAATCTCAACAGCACACGTTGAGTATGAGACAGAGCCGCGTCACTATGCACACGTTGACTGCCCGGGTCACGCAGACTATGTGAAGAACATGATTACAGGTGCTGCCCAGATGGACGGTGCTATCCTTGTTTGTTCCGCAGCTGATGGCCCTATGCCTCAGACTCGGGAGCACATCTTGCTTGCACGTCAGGTTGGTGTTCCAGCAATCGTAGTTTTCCTAAATAAAGTAGATCAGGTGGATGATGATGAGCTTCTTGAGCTTGTTGAAATGGAAATCCGCGAACTTCTTTCTGCGTATGATTTCCCTGGTGATGATATCCCAGTAATCATGGGTTCTGCTCTTAAGGCTCTTGAAGGTGATGATACTCACAAAGCAAACATCTTCAAACTTATGGATGCGGTTGATTCCTACATCCCAGAGCCAGCTCGTCCAGTGGATCAAGACTTCTTGATGCCTGTGGAAGATGTATTCTCAATCTCTGGCCGCGGAACTGTATGTACAGGACGTATCGAGCGTGGAGTTGTGAAGAAGATGGAAGAAGTTGAAATCGTTGGTATTCGTGAGACCACTAAGACAACCATCACAGACATCGAAATGTTCCGTAAGCTTCTTGACGAAGGTCGCGCTGGTGAGAACGTAGGTCTCCTTATCCGTGGTCTTAAGAAGGAAGATGTTGAGCGTGGCCAGGTCATCGCCAAGCCAGGTTCAGTAACTCCTCACAAGAAATTCAATGCTGAAGTTTACGTCCTTTCAAAGGATGAAGGTGGCCGTCACACTCCATTCTTCTCAAACTACCGTCCACAGTTCTATTTCCGTACGACAGACGTTACCGGTTCTATCAAACTCCCAGAAGGAGTAGAGATGGTAATGCCTGGTGATAATGTTACTATGGAAGTTGAGCTTATCACTTCAATCGCGATGGAGAAAGCAATGCGCTTCGCTATCCGTGAGGGTGGTCGCACAGTAGGTGCTGGTCGCGTAGCTGACATTCTTGACTAATTTTTGATCGTAAGATCAAGCTCAGATTGACTCGACTCGCTCGAGTCAATTATAAGAGGTGACAATCAAAGGGTGCTCTTATAAACAGAGCACCCTTCATTCGCCTCAGAATTGCAGAATAATAGGGGTGTAGCTCAATTGGTAGAGTAGCGGTCTCCAAAACCGTTGGTTCAGAGTTCGAGTCTCTGTGCCCCTGCCATCTGTAAATTTTCTCAATTAAGAATAACAAACTGTAAAGCATGTTCCAAAAAATCGTAACGTTTATTGGTGAAGTCAAAGGTGAGCTTCGTAAAGCAACTTGGCCATGGGACTCCGATCCTAAGGCAAAAGGTTTTAAGAAGTATAAAGAACTGGTAGACTCCACCGTCGTCGTTGTCATCGCGATGCTACTTCTTGCAGGTTACGTCGCAGCGGGTGATGTTGTTCTTAAAGAAGCGCTTTCTTTTATTTCCCAGTTGGGTAGATAAACCTTCGGCTAAGAAAGCTCACCATAGCGAAATACTTCGCAAAAGAAATGCTGTATTCAATCCCCTCCAATAAACTCTAATAACTATAGAATCTATATCCGATGCCGACTATTCCAGAACCTAAGAATCAATGGTATGTTGTTCACGTCCTCTCCGGTCAAGAGAACCGCGTGCGCCAGCGTATCGAGCGCATGATCGAGGCGGAAGAAATGAGTGATAAGATCTATGAAGTCCTCATGCCTACAGAAATTGTTTCTGAAGTCAAAAAGGGCAAAAAATCTGAGATGAAGAAGAAATTCTATCCAGGTTATATAATCATCAACATGAATCTCTTCACGCGGGATAATCGCCTTGTAGAAGACGTCTGGTATTTCATTAAAGAAACAGACGGGGTGATAGGCTTCGCCGGTACGAAAGATCGCCCAATCCCTATGCGCCAGCGTGAAGTAGATGCTATGCTAGCCCAGATTAAAGAGCGTGAAGAAAGTGTCCGCCCAGCAGTAACATTCCAAGTGGGGGATACAGTCAAAGTGGCAGATGGGCCATTTGAAAGCCAGAGCGGTGTTGTAGAAGAGATAGATCCTGAGAAAGGGAAACTCCGTGTAGCAGTCTCCATCTTTGGGCGTTCAACACCTGTAGATCTTGAATTCTGGCAAGTAGAAGAGTTCGAAGAGTAAACATTTTTATAAAAATCGCTGGTATGGGTAGCAACTATTCGCTACCGCGGCTCGACAAATAACAATTAACATAACAATTAGTGAATTATGGCTAAGGAAGTAAAACAAATCCTAAAACTACAGATCCAAGCGGGTCAGGCAAATCCGTCTCCACCAGTAGGTCCTGCACTCGGTCAGGCTGGCGTTAACATCATGGCGTTCTGTAAGGACTTCAATGCAGCTACACAGAAACAAGCTGGCGATCTCCTCCCTGTGGTAATCACAGTGTTCAAGGACGCTTCTTTTACCTTCGTCACAAAGCAGCCACCAGCTGCTGTTCTCATCAAAAAGATCGCAAAAATTGCATCAGGATCAGATGAGCCGAATAAGAAAAAGGTAGCGACAATCACACGTGATCAACTCATGGAGATTGTTAACTTGAAGATGCCAGATCTTAATGCAAACACTCCAGAGGCAGCCGCTCGTATTATCGAAGGATCATGCCGCCAGATGGGTGTTCTCATTGCAGACTAATTCAACGACATCTTACGAGAACATCTTTGATATAATCCAAGCTTCTTATTTGGAGCTTGGATGTCTCAATCCTTATTTTCTTCAAGCTCGTTCTAGAAATAGAATGAAATATGGAAAATAATTGACTTTAAAGGGAATGTAGACATGTTCCCAGCCCGCTCACGGATTCAGTCATGAGTGGAATAAAGAAATACAATCGCAGGAGGGTCTTAGCCGATCCGTTTGACTGCAACCAACTTAATCGAATGGCTAGAAAAGCAAGTAAACGTTACATCGCTGCAGCTGCAATGGTTGATACCAACAAGCAGTATGCACTCTCTGACGCTATCGGAATCCTAAAAGGTTTCCCAGCGCCTAAGTTTGACCCAACAGTCACTCTTTCTTTTAATCTCGGTGTCGATCCCCGTAAGAGTGACCAAATGGTTCGTGGCTCAGTAGCACTTCCGCACGGTACAGGGAAAGAAGTACGCGTGATCGTTTTTGCTACTGGTGATGCTGCAGCTGCAGCGGAAGCAGCAGGAGCTGATAAAGTCGGCCTTGATGAGCTTATCAAAGAGGTTCAGGGAGGCTGGACAGACTTCGATGTTGCCATCGCCACACCAGATGCAATGGCTTCTGTGCGTAAGATCGCTCGTGTCCTCGGTCCTCGTGGCCTCATGCCTAACCCAAAGACAGGTACTGTCACAGATGATACAGCGAAGGCAATTGGTGAAGTGAAAGCCGGTCGTATCGATTACAAACTTGATAAAAACGGTAACGTATCTGCCGCTATTGGGAAGAGTTCGTTCGAAGCAGACAAACTTACTGATAATGTCAATGCACTCATCGAGAGTGTAGTGAAGGCGAAACCGCCAACAGCAAAAGGGAACTATATCCAAAATGTCACCATCGCATCGACAATGAATCCAGGGGTCACCCTTGAGAGCGGTGTGTATTCTAAGGCTTAATTTTACACGAAGGAGAAACTAATGAATCCAGATAAAAAGATCATCATCGACGAGCTTTTAGAGCGCGTAAACGCCTCTCCATTCGTTCTTGTTGTGGATTACAACGGAATGACAGTGACGGAATTCGAAGAATTACGTAAGAATCTCAGAGAAAACGGCGCAGAGTGCCACGTTGCTAAGAATACATACATGCGCAACGCAATAAAAGAAGCAGGGCTTCCAGATATTAGCGATGTACTCAAAGGACAAACAGCATTTGTCACAGGGGAAAACGATGTATGTGCAGCTGCAAAGGCAGTCAAAGATTTTGCGAAAGGGAAAGAGAAAGCAGGATTTAAAGCAGGTATCTTAGACGGTGACGTTCTCGACGCCACCCAGGTAGCAGCTCTTGCAGACCTCCCATCACGCGAAGTACTTCTTTCACAGCTTCTTTCTGTGATCAATGCACCTGCGACCAAGCTTGTACGCACAATCAACGAACCTGCTGCTTCACTTGCAAGAGTAGTACAGGCAAAGTTCCAAGGAGAATAAACAATCTGAATAGATGGCAGCTAAAGGTAACTTTAGCTGCTTGATAACCAACCCTGGTTCCTCGTCGGAACTTCGGCTGAAGAACTGAAACGACCGGGTGCTCCGGTCACGACGAAACCTAACTAATAGAAAATAAAGAAAATGGCTGATATTGCTAAAATTGCTGAAGAGCTCGGAACACTTACTGTTCTTGAAGCTGCTGAACTCGTAAAGAACCTTGAAGAAGCTTGGGGCGTATCTGCCGCTGCTGCTGCTGCTGTTGCCGCACCTGCTGCAGGTGGTGGTGGAGAAGCTGCTGAAGAAAAGACAGATTTCAATGTAGAACTCACTGAAGCTGGTGGCAACAAGATCGCTGTCATCAAAGCTGTTCGCGGTGTTGTTTCAGGACTTGGTCTTGCTGAAGCTAAGAAGCTTGTGGAGTCTGCTCCAGTTGTCCTTGCTGAAGGTCTTGATAAAGATGCAGCAGAAGCTGCTAAGAAAGGCCTCGAAGACGCTGGTGCTAAAGTCACCCTCAAGTAATCGTTACGATTTCACTCGAGATTTTTTAGAAGACGGTTCCGAATACTCGGTACCGTCTTTTTTTGTGGAGACCAAGTCATCGGAGCGTGATGAAGCATTGGTTCGGGGCGAAAAATTTGCTCTACTCATCAAAACTTACTTTCGCCCGCTTTGATGAGTTTTGCGCTATAAAGTAGTCCAACTTGAATGTGGAATGATCCAAAATTTAACCTGTTGTGATCTGCCTTATAGAGGCCGATTGCGTTTTCTTTTCCACGCTAGACATATCATTAGGTTGAAAAAATAAATGAGTATTCTTAATGAGAATAAACTGCTGAATATTGATGATCTAAATCTATTCTTTAAGGGGCTGTCCTAGCGAATCTAGTCAAGATACAGGGTGCTTCTGTAGTATGGTCTAGGAATTGTGTGGTTTTGATGGGAATGTGTGTGTCTAGTTTGCTGTCTGAATTAGATTTTTTTAGGATTGCACATTTATCCTTAATCTGATTTTCTACATGGTAATATGAAAGTGTTAATTAAAACTAATATGTGTCTTTCTTTGATTGCTCTTTACAGCTCAATCATTACAACCGTTACAGCTCAGACAGCTGAAGAAGCTGAGAGTACCCCATCTCTTCGTCGACCAGCTATATTCAGTGATGTCTCCGATGTAAACGGTGCTGTCGTTAAGATGTTCACATCTAACATACCTTCTCAAGAAACAGTTTATATCCCTTTAGGCCGATTTAAACATGGGAAACTTCATGAAATCACAATTAATACAGATCTTCATACGGCCACCTCTAGTGCAAAATTTAAGTTCAGCTTAGGTTGGAACGGTGAGATAAATGGATTGTCTTATGACCAATTTATTTCAGAAAGAAAATTTACATTGTATCAGTACAAATGGAGTAATGGTTGGGGTGCTCTTGTTTTGAAATACACGAACGGGGCTCCATCATCTAATATTGTGAACATTCGATATGCAGCTGGGGACGAAAGCTTTCATCGCTTCGTTAATCCTACAGATGCTCAGCTAAATTCATTAGAGGAAGTTGTCGCAACTGTAGAGAACTTTACAGGTGACCGGGATCACCCAGAGTATGGGATGGTACGTGGTTTTCGTATTCACCAGAATACAGCCATTGATGGCAATTTATTAATTAGTGGTGACGTGACTATGGAGAAGGCTCAAGGAGACATATCTATGGGGAACTTTAAGTAATATAATTAAAGAATTAAACCTATAGACGGGTGAATATGAATGATTGGAAACCCTTCTATGGGTTGATGAAATGTGGTCTCTGTTCATGCTTATTCCTCATTGGAAACATTGTTTCTTATGCGGAAAGTGTTCCTCAAGATTGGCCGCCGAATTATCCTTCTTGGTGGTTCCATAGAGATAATGCACTAAGTGTCATAGATTTAGATAGAGTATCAGAGCCTTCAAATAAAAGTCCACTGCTACAAGGGCAATTACTAAATATAGCAGAGGCTGGGATTCGGGAGCTTGATTCTAAACTGCAAGTGATTGGGGGGGCTGGCTTTAGTATCATGGACTTAGCCCATCCAATTACTTCAACTCACAACTATACACCCGTCAATCAAGGGCAACTCAAATTTATCTCTAGCAAGTTTTATGACAAATTAGAGGAAATAGGATATAATCCAGAAGAACCCAGCGAAAATAATTCTATTATACTAAACAACGGGCCAGAAGATAAATTTCCCAATTATCCTTGGGACTATGAGCAAACACCGACTAACTATAATACTGCATCGCTAGGTCAGGCAAAGCATCTCTTTTCGTGGGATATTAGTAACTACCTCTCTCTAGATTCTAATTCAAATAGCATTCCTGATTGGGAAGAGCATTTCTCCTCCAATTTGAATGCAAATAGTGATTTTGATCATGATGGGTTTACGAATTCTCAAGAATTGCTATTTGAGGGAGCCGATCCTCTAAGAGCATACGCCTCCGAAAATATCGTTTTATCTGTAGAGACTAGGATTTCCTCCACGGAAACAAATCCTTCCATTAAGCTATTCAGTTTTGCAGACGATTTAAACGCAGTGTACACGCGTAACCCCGATGTTTGGGTTAGTGACATTGATGGCATTACCAGTATAAGCCCGTGGAATAGTCAGGAAAGAAGAAGAAGAGGAGGAACACTCATTAGCCCTATACACATTATAGTCTCTGCTCATGCTCCGATTCGCGTAGGGCAAACAGTACGTTTTGTTGATATGGCAAACAATCTTCATGAAAGGACTATTGTAGATAGACTCCGTCATCCAGTCTTTAATTTATCAAGTGGTGATATCAATATTGAACTTCTCAATGAACCTCTACCACCTGAAGTGGAATTCGTAAAAGTCCTTCCTGATAACTATCAAGAGTATATTGATATTAATAATAATTTGCCCGTATTGGGGCTAGATCAGCAAAAGAAAGCTACATTACGGAATTTGCACTCTATTGAAAATGGAAAATTTTCATATAATATTCCAGACTCACCGGCTCGTCTCGCATACTATGAAGGTTTGGTTCCGGGAGATTCTGGGAGCCCTGCATTTTTCATCATACAATCTGAATTGATTTTACTCAACGTATGGACACGCGGAGGCGCTGGCTCAGGGTCTTCTGTTGTAGATAATAAGCTGATAATAAACGATATGATGAGACAGCTAGGAGGAGGCTATCAACTAACAGAGTTTGACCTCTCCGGTTTTGAGAAGTTGAGGAATTAAAGACTTTTCTTCATTCAAGTTTATCATAAATCGCCAAAATCCAGCCCAAAAGAAGACATGACACACCTTAGCCACACTAGGGTCTAAATACTTTGCAATAGGACCTTAGACAAGTGCACACGCCCGGGAGAACATCCTTAAAATATCGCTACCGAGAAAAAGGCGACTGTGGATGGATAAAATAAGAGATCGAATATTGACTATGAACTTCTCTGTAGAACTCTCTATTGCATCTATTGGAAGGGTTCGGTCCTTGATATTTGAATGTTGAGTGCTTCGTGAGGTTATGATCTCTCCCCTGGTTGTTGCCGGAAGGAAGGAGGAATGGTCTGCAAATCGTAACTGTGTATTTTAAGTTGTTCCTGAGCTAGAACGGCCTTTTGGGCAGAGATGGGCATGCTGACAAAAATAATCCTGAAAGTGTAGATATAGATGTACCTTCTAATGTATTTGTAATAGAATCAGAAAAAGCACCTAAAGTATATCCAGAAAAAGCTAAAAAGAAGTGAAAGATTACGAAAAAAGTAGATTGTTGCTATCTGCACAAAGTGCTTTACTTTTTAGTGTATGGAAAGGTCTTAGGTATGTATCTATAGAAGTTTTAGAAGAAGGCGTTTTAGATATTTTAGTTTATGTAAATGCTCCTGTTAATTCTGAACAGAAAGATTGTGTTTATAGTCTTGCAAGCCAAATAGAAGGCGATTTTGTTGATTTGAATAGCTCTAATGTTCAAATAGTGGCGAGTGATAAGCCTTATGATGATTTAAAACATCTAAGATGCTTAGTGTTTGCTGAAGTTGATTGAGTAAAGTATTAGGGGCTGTCCTAGCTAAGGGGTCTTTGAATCTTCTCTAACCCAGTGTTTTGTTTAAGTGTTAACGCTCGAAATGTCATCATATTGTTAGATTGCTTTGTCATCGTGTGCGCGAAAAAAGGGAGAGACAAATTACGATTTGAAACTTGTTGAACAGGGACAAAAGCTTTACCCATTTTAGAGGGTAATCGATGGAATGAAGAGATGAGAGGAGCGAAAGGGGTAAAGAATTTTTGGCTAGTATGGGTATACTCATGGTTAGCTATATTGTCTTTAGATTCTATGTGTTTTGGCATACGCATTAACCTAAGG
>CAZLQY010000035.1:0-29900 GCA_964561965.1 uncultured Verrucomicrobiales bacterium | reverse complement strand
TCTAGCTACTGCCTGATTTTAACCGTCTGTCAGATCAAGTTCCTTTTTTTACAGAACCCTATCGTTTCCGCTAAATCTGACAAACATTTTCAGAGCTAGATCAGCTCCCCCATAGCATCCCTGAATAAATCCAATCGCTACTTCAAAAACCATTGCCTCAGCCGCCAGTTTACTCTACTCCATTTCCATGTACCGCGTCTTCGTAGAGAAACACCCTGAATTCAATTCTGATGCTCGAGGTCTACTTGCCGACCTCCAAGAAAGCCTCAATCTCCATCTTACCAGTGTTCGCTTCATTCAGCGCTACGATGTCGAAGGTCTCAGCTCTGAGCAATTCTCTCAGGCTTCACAACTGATTCTCTCTGAGCCTCAAATCGCAACAGCTTCTGATTCCATTGAAATCCCTGAAACTGCACGGGCCTTTGCCATCGAGTTCCTGCCTGGTCAATTTGATCAGCGTGCAGATTCCGCCGCTCAATGTGTGCAGATTCTCACTCAACAGGAGCAACCTACCGTTGCTTCCGCCCAAGTCATTCTCCTTGAAGGAGAGATCAGCGATGAGCAATTCTCTGCCATTAAAGACTTCTGCATCAACGCAGTCGACTCTCGCGAGGCATCTATGGAGCAGCCGAAGACGCTGCAGCTAAACACTGACACTCCCGCCGATGTCGCGATCCTTACCGGATTTATCGACGATTCTCCTTCCTTACTCTCAAAGCGCCGCTCCGAGCTCGGGCTCGCTATGAGCCAACAAGATCTAGAATTCACACAAGCTTATTTCCGCGAGGAAGAACAGCGTGACCCTACGATTACCGAGATCAAAATGCTCGATACATATTGGTCTGATCACTGCCGCCACACCACCTTCGCCACCAAGTTAGAAAACATCCAATTCTCAGAAGGAACTGAGTACATTGAACAAGCTTACCAAGCTTACCAAGAAACTCGTGAACACGTCTATGGAGAAACGATCAGCACTCGCCCAGAGACGCTCATGGACATTGCCCTCATCGGCATGAAAGAGCTACGTAAGACTGGGGAGCTCGATAACGTGGAAGTCTCTGAGGAGATCAATGCGGCCTCTATCGAAATCACCGTTGACGTCGACGGAGCAGAGCAGGACTGGCTAGTCATGTTTAAAAACGAGACGCACAACCACCCTACTGAAATCGAACCTTTTGGAGGTGCCGCTACCTGCCTAGGTGGCTGTATTCGCGATCCTCTCTCTGGCCGTTCTTACGTGTACCAGGCCATGCGAGTCACTGGAGCGGCAGATCCACGTACGCCGTTCTCCGAAACTCTTCCAGGAAAACTACCACAGCGTGTCATCTGCCAAGGTGCCGCCAATGGCTACTCTTCCTATGGAAACCAGATCGGCCTAGCGACAGGCCAAGTTTCCGAAGTCTATCACCCTAACTACGTCGCTAAACGCATGGAGATCGGCGCTGTTGTCGCAGCTGCTCCTAAAGAAAATGTGTTCCGCGGCAGCCCTGCTACTGGCGATGTGATCCTCCTTATTGGTGGGCGCACGGGCCGTGATGGAGTAGGCGGTGCTACAGGTTCCTCCAAGGAACACACCGATACTGCTCTTGAGAACTCGGCGGAAGTGCAAAAAGGAAATGCCCCTACGGAGCGTAAAATACAACGTCTGTTCCGCAGGCCTGAATTCGCGAAAAAAATTAAAGTCTGTAATGACTTCGGAGCAGGAGGTGTGTCCGTCGCCATTGGTGAAATCGCTCCCTCACTCGATATCAGGCTCGATGATGTCCCTAAGAAGTACGATGGCCTCGATGGGACAGAACTCGCGATTTCTGAATCTCAGGAACGGATGGCTATTTGTATCGATCCTAGTGATGTCGCCTTCCTCAAAGCAGAATGTGATATAGAAAACCTCGAATGCACTTACGTTGCTGACGTTACAGAGACAGGACGTTTAGTTATCAGCTATAAAGGAAAGACGATCGTTAACTTCTCCCGCGCGTTCCTCGACACCAACGGAGTCGTCCAATCCACAGCAGTCAGCGTAAATGCCCCGGCCCCTAACAGCCCTCTTAATCAACCTATTCCAAGTGTAGCGGCAGCCAGCTCTATCACATCGAAAATCACCACTGCTCTTAGCGACCTCAACTCGGCCTCTCAAAAAGGGCTGATGGAAACGTTTGACTCTTCTATCGGGGCAGGCTCTGTCCTCAATCCCTATGGAGGAAAACATCAACTCACTCCAACTGATGCCATGGTCGCCAAGATTCCTCTTCTTAAAGGCGAGACCAATACGGCTACGTTCATGAGCTGGGGTTTCAATCCTAACATTGCCTCATGGTCCCCCTATCACGGAGCTGTTTATGCACTGACAGAATCTGTTTGCCGCATCGTTTCCTCAGGGGCCCACCTCAGTGATATCCGCCTAACACTACAAGAATACTTTGAGAGACTTGGCACAGACCCAGCACGCTGGGGTAAGCCCTTCGCCGCCCTCCTCGGCGCCTTCACAGTCCAGCATGAGCTCCGCCTAGGGGCCATTGGCGGCAAGGACTCCATGTCTGGCAGCTTCAATGACATTGATGTGCCACCCACCTTGGTCTCCTTTGCTGTAGCGCCTGGCCTAGCCAATCGCGCTATTTCTCCTGATTTTAAGAAAGCAGGTAGTGACATCTCCCTTGTTTCTGTTCCTCGCGATGCCAATGGTTTACCAGACTTCGAGGCGCTCCAGGAAATTGCAGATATCATCTACGCGATGAATGCTGAGGGGCAGCTTCTAGCAGCACACAGTTTAGGAGAAGGTGGTATAGCTGTTGGTTTAGCCAAAATGGCATTTGGTAATACGATCGGAGCCACCATAGAGACTGTACCGTGTGACAATGATCTCTTCCAAGAACGCTATTTCCAGTTCTTACTGGAAACTCCAGCCGGCTTAACACTCCCCACATCTCTTCGGTCACAAACCATTGGCCAGACTACAGCGGAAGAGCATCTTATCCTTCAGGGTGAAACTCTCCCTCTTAACGATCTACTCGCAGCATGGACAGGTACTTTAGAAAGCATCTACCCTTCACGTACAGAGCCCCAAAACACAGCGATCCAGACCTTCCAATACAAAGGAACAAGTAAAACCTACCAAGGAAGCTCCATCATCAAGCCAAAGGTCATTATACCCGTATTCCCGGGTACAAATTGTGAATACGACACAGCAAAAATCTTTGATCAAGCAGGGGCCAGTGTAGAAACACTGATTTTCCGCAATCTCACATCTTCTGCTGTCGAAGAATCACTTTCCGCCCTCGCCTCCTCGATTAAAGAATCACAAATTCTCATGCTACCTGGAGGATTTTCCGCTGGTGATGAACCTGATGGCTCCGGTAAATTCATCGCCACTGTACTTCGTAATCCTCAAGTAGCCGATGCCGTCATGGATCTCATTAAGAATCGTGACGGGCTCATCCTCGGTATCTGTAACGGTTTCCAAGCTCTCATTAAAACAGGTCTCGTTCCACACGGTGAAATCCGAGATCCACAGCCAGGGGCGCCCACACTCACCTTCAATGATATCGGGCGTCACATCGCCTGCTATGCCACCACCAGAATCGCTTCCACAAAATCACCTTGGTTAGCCAATACCAATGTAGGTGATACGCACAACATCCCATTCTCCCATGGTGAAGGGAAATTCTTTGCCTCTGAGCAAGACATTCAAGCTCTCGCGCAAAATGGCCAGATAGCCACTCAGTACACAGATTTAGCAGGCGCCCCAAGTATGAACAATGCCTTCAATCCAAACGGCTCCCTCTACGCCATAGAAGGTATCACCTCCCCATGTGGGAATGTCTTTGGAAAAATGGGCCATACCGAGCGCAGAGGTACAGACATAGCTCGAAACATCCCTGGCAATAAGCACCAACCACTCTTTAAGGCAGGTGTAGAGTACTTCTCCTAAACAACCTACTCCATTCTGCCCTCCCAGACTCAATGCAACATCATATCCCCCACGTTCTTCGTTTCGTAGAGTTCCAACAACATTCTAGAAATCTGTCACAGCAATTTCTCATTGAGAATGTATTGCTAAAACCTACGGTGCCCTAAGGTGCCAATATTCCATTTCAATACCATCTGAAATGATGCCTCCCGATATTCTCAGTTGCTCACCTTAGCCGCACAGTGATCAGTAGTCATTCCATCTACACGAAAGATCTAACACTTTACTGATCAATTAGTTCCGCGCAAAATAAACCCCACCAACAATGATCCCCACAATGTTTTCCATCCTTCCCACAAAAACACCCTATACTTTTCATCATTTTTTTGAATAAATTAGACATTGCCATATGCGATATCACTATTGATTATCGGTGTTAAAAATTCTATTTATAATGTTTCAGCTATTTAACCTAACTTAGTAACGTACATTCCCGATGTCTCATACTACGCACGCGCCGCGCTTCATACCCCCCACAGTGGAAGAACTTGATTGTTTATTTCCAAGTCATACCATTACGTCCTTTATCGCCCAAGGAGGAATGGGTGCGGTCTATTTAGGAGAACAAACCTCTCTGGAGCGACCTGTCGCCATTAAAATACTCCCTCGAGAATTCAGTGGCGACCCCGACTATGTCACTTCTTTTCACTCAGAGGCCAAGGCCATGGCCAAAGTCAGTCACTCCAATCTAGTTGGAATATTTGATTTCGGTAATGTTGATGGGATGCTCTATATTATTATGGAATTCGTTCCAGGAAGAGCCCTTTTTGATGTTGCTAATGGAAAGGCGGTTGAAGAGCTGGAAGCTGCACACCTCATTATCGAAATGAGCCGTGGCCTCGCTCAGGCACACAAAGCTGGCATTATCCACCGTGATATCAAACCCGCTAATGTCTTAATCGATGATAAAGGCTCCCCTAAGATCGTAGACTTTGGTTTGGCGAAGCCTCATGGTGATGATGCTGGAGAAGGTGTCATTTTCGGAACACCAGGCTACACAGCGCCTGAAGTCATCACGAACCCACATGCTGTTGATCAGAAGTCAGACCTCTACTCTATCGGAGCGATGCTCTATGAGCTGCTTACAGGGACACTACCAAAAGACCCTTATGTTTCTCCTTCTGATGCCAGTGGGTGCGATACACGCTTTGACATTATCGTAGCCAGAGCTCTGCAACCAGATCCTCAACTAAGAACAGAATCAGCTGAGGCCCTCATAACAGAGCTGGACTCTTTAATCCGAAATTTCACAGAAGAGCCTAAAGAGGAAACTCCAGTTCACACGGGACCAAGACTAATGACGGCGGCTTCTAACCCGACAAAAGCCCCGATCGCTCCACAACCCATCACTCCCCTAAAATCCTCGAAAGGAAATGGAACTCTGAGCATTCTCTTACTCTTAGGCATAGCGGGTATCGGAGGTTATCTCTATTGGGATTACACGCAAAAGAACAACGAAGCTTCTCCGGCTGAATCTCAAAGTAACACATCGAAAGAAGATACACAAATTGCTGACTTAGCCATCGATGAAAATACAATTTTACCGATGCATCAGTTTCGTTTCTCAGATGGCCCTAAGAAGCTGAAAGACTCTTTAGGAAAAGCGAGAATCTTAGATGGTGAAGGAGTTTCTTACAGAAACGGCAGAGTCTTCTTTAGCAAAGCAACGAAGCGTGCCCCTCGAGTTCTCATCGACAAAAAAGTCTGGCAAGAAGCTTCTGAAGTAGCTTTCGAGTTCTGGGTCACTTGGCGAGATGACTATGACCATCAAGACCCAGAGTACTTCTTCAGCATTTCTTCCAAACAAGGAAAAACCAAAGATGCTATCACAGCTAGATCGATTAACTTATACCCAAATTATCAAGGTTCTTTTGCTCTCCGAGCAAAAATAAACAGACAGCCGAACCAAGAGCCCATTACGGTATTTCACACTGATGAAAACGATCAAGCTCTCCCTTTCCCCACAGGAGGAAGCCACCACATCGTCGTGAATCTATCTCCCTCCAAAAAACTCTGCCAAGTTTATCTTGATGGAGATTTAGCTATGGAGCTCAAAACAAAACAGCTCAATCTTGCTTCCCTCTCTCAAGATGGCCTTGTCTTTTTCATCGGCCAAGACTCTTATGCAAGTTCACCCTCTTTCATTGGCAGCTTCCAACAGCTCAATATACACTACAAAACCTTAAGCGCTGACGAAGTCAAACTGAACAGGAAGAAAGCCTTAGTCAAAAGCGTGAAACCATAAGAGCTTTCACTGAACGTTACTTCAAACCACCCAACGCCTACCTCATCACGAAGTTAAGGCTGAAGACCTTTCAGACACCACCTATGCAATTAGGTGATCTATTTGATCTGTATTCTCTTATGAGATGACATTGGGGTAGGAGCCCAGTGTTTTGATAAGAGAACAATGCGACTCCAAGCTCTCTAGAGCCTTCGTCACAGGCTCATCAGAATGGTGCCCCTCTAAATCAACATAAAAGACGTACTCCCAATCACGTTGTTTCGATGGGCGGGATTCTATCTTAGACATATTAATATCAAAGGAGTCGAACGCCTGCAATGCTCCGACAAGAGAACCTGGCTGATCTTTCATGCTAAAGAGCAATGAGGTGCGATCATCTCCAGTGGCAGGACAGCTTGCCTCGCCAATCACTAAGAAACGAGTCGTATTAGTCGCTCTATCCTGTATCGAGTTCTCTAACATAGTGAGATCATTCATCTGAGCCGCCAGTGCTCCACCTAATGCTGCCGCACCATCAGCTGCGTTCTTTTTAGCAAGTAGAGCCGCTTTCGTCGTAGAAGAAACCTCGACGAGATCTGCATGTGGAAACTCACGTAAAATCCAGTTCTTACATTGCCCAAACACTTGAGGGTGAGAGTACAAGGTCTTAATCTCTTCACGCGGAATACTAGCCATCAGCCCGTTTTCAATACGCAGGAGAATCTGTGCACAAATCTTCAAGGGGGAGTCGACAAAAAGATCCAGAGTATGAGATATCGCCCCTTCTGTAGAGTTCTCGATAGGCACAACACCATAGTCCGCATTGCGCCGCGCTACCTGATCAAATACTTCCGAGAAATTCGGCTGTGCCAAATACTCCACAGAATGGCCAAATTTCTTAATAGCAGCTTGGTGCGTCCATGTCCCCTCAGGCCCTAAGTATGCGATTTTAAGATCATCTTCCAAAGCTAGCGCCGCTGACATAATCTCACGATAAATCGCACGAATTGATTTCTCAGGAAGTTTCCCGTCGCTCTTCTTGACCAGTTTCTTCAATAAAGCTTCTTCGCGCTCTGGAGCATATATTTGTAGGCCTTCACGCTTCTTAATCACCCCTACCTCATGCACGCACTCAGCACGCTCAGAAAAAAGTTTGAGAAGTTGATCATCAATGGCGTCAATACGCTCGCGGATGCGTTGAAGTGGCACAGGTGTGGATCTGGTAAAATGTTCAATGAATAATTAGGCTCAGTAGAGCCTGACGGAGGGCGCAAGCATCACCTTAGGAATGGCCTAGTGCAAGTCACATTTATGAAGAATGATATTCTTTTTCTCCTCTATGCCGCCTCCTTTCCTTCCCTTCAGGCTACAATTGGAGTCACCTAGTCACTCCACCACCCTGGGTTTTTTCCATTCCTCCATCTTCCCAAAGAATGACTCTGGCAATATGAAACGCAATGAGACACCTCGAACCCTACATCGGTTTGGTCCTACACAGGCTGATCACATTAAAACGGTCACCACCCACTTAGAACGCAAAAAACAACACCATTTCATTCATACCGAATCATGATCGGTTTTACGAAGCATGAAATTTATCGTCTCAAATGCAGAGAAAACCTTGGGCGGCTGAATGAGAAACCTCGCTTCCCATAGCTGCTAAAACGGTTGTAGCTTGTTCCAAACCTCGATTGGTAAGACCTAGACCCCCTTGAATAGCGTAGACCAGAGCTAAAAGAAGAACGGTTTAATCCTATTCCAAACTTATTGTATTTCAAATTACTATACGCAAAACGGGGAAAGCTGCGGCGGCTCGAAGTCGAGATCTTCGTCGTACTACTTAATATTGGATTCACTTGCCCATCCACCACAGATTCGGGACTTTCTGTTACCTCTTCCCATGTCACCAAGGCGGCCTCACCGGAAGAATTGTACCAAACCTCAGCCTTCTTCTCAGCGTTGACTATTGGTGAGACTAGACAGGAAGTAAGAACTAGGGCATATAGCGTTTTCATCGATTCGTAATTGAGTTCTCTAAGTTATATCACACTCTTCTACAACATCAAGCACCCGATTTTTAATATGGCTCGCCCACAACGACAATTTCATGATTTCCCATTCTCAAAATTCCAAGAGCTTTCTGTCTCTATTGAATCATTGACGAATCAAGGAGCTGGAGTAGCACGAGTAGAAATTCAAGACAAAGAAGGGAATCCCAGACGCTGGGTTATCTTCATCCCTTATACCATACCAGGTGAACAAGTGCTGTGCCGAATCTTACGAAATGACAAGAACTGCTCACATGCAGAAGTCGTCAGGCTAGAGCAAATATCAAAGGACAGGGAGAATGCTGTTTGTCATTTATTTGGCACCTGTGGGGGCTGCCAATATCAACATATGAGTTACCACCTCCAGCTAGAGTGGAAAACACGCCAAACTCAAGAGTTACTCACCCGAATGGCAGGATTAAACATCACTGTCGAACCTTGCACACCTTCTCCCCTTCCATGGAATTATCGCTCCAAAATAACCCCACACTTTAATCGACCTCATAAGGGGAAAATTAAAAGCATCGGATTCCAATCTATCGGTAACTCTCGAGACATTGTCGATGTCGAACAGTGCCCTATTGCCATGCCTGCCATCAATGAAGCTCTCCCTTCATTAAGAAAATCGACAAGAGCAAAAGGTAATTCCTATAAAGAGCATACCACTTTATTGCTACGTGCCAGTGGCCACTATGTAGAAACCAATGCTTCCACTGCTATTAGTGAACAAGTAGGTGAGCTCACATTCCATTTTTTAGCTGGTGATTTTTTCCAAACAAACCCCTCCATCCTGCCAGAATTCACAGACTATGTCGCCACTTTAGCACGAGGGGCAGGCAGCCACTATTTAGTCGACACCTACTGTGGATCAGGCCTTTTCGCTCTTTGTTTGGCTAAGCATTTCGAAGAAGTACAAGGTATCGAAATCGTCCAAACCGCTGCTGATTGGGCTCGGCATAATGCCAAGCAAAACGACATTACCAATGTGACCTTTACCGCAGGCAGCGCGGAGAATATATTCTCTAACATACAATTTCCTTCCGAGAAAACGACAGTTCTCATTGATCCTCCACGCAAAGGTTGCGACAAGAAATTCTTAGAGCAGCTCTTCCGGTACTCCCCAAATAAGGTCGTCTACATTTCCTGTAATCCTGCTACTCAAATGCGTGACCTTAACCTGTTTCACGAACACGGCTACGACCTTACAAAGGTGCGCCCATTTGATCTATTTCCTCAAACGAAGCACTTAGAATGCGTCATGCTTCTCGTCAAAAACAAGGTTTCTTGATTAGTTTGTTCGCAATAGTGAAAATAGATCCACGTCAACGACCTGAGGGCTCCCCATCAAATCAATAAGTATTTTCACACGGTCTGTCGCTGGCAAGACTTCTACCACCGTCCCCATTTCCCCCTCAAATGCACCAAAGGCAACTTCAACATCATCACCCTCGTTCATTGTTGGTCGCAGGAGCACCTCATCATTCTCTACTTCTGATAGGCTCTTCTGAAGCTCAACCATAAACCCCTCAGGCACGATGGGTACATCGGCACCGAATTTGACCAAACACATCACTCCTTGCGTGTGCATGACAAGTCTCTCGTGCTCCTCCCTCACAAATTTAACAAAAATATAACCGGGGAACATCGCTTCTGACCACCAGACCTTGCCACGTTTTGTTACTTTTTGATACTTCAACCGAGGACAAAGAACCTCAACACCCTCGACTAACTTCAAACTCTGCGTAGCCACTCGTTCACGCTTCGTTTTCGTCCTTACACAATACCAATGAGCTTGCTCACTCATTTTGACCCTAAAAAACGTTGAATCAGAGGAAGAACAAATCCGGCCTTCTTTCTCCAGGATTCCAGTTTTTGAATCCTCTCAGTATAAAATTCTGTCTCCGCTCCATCCAGCTCTAACATATCCTCTACTTGGCCTTTTACTCTCTCTAAATGGGGGCTTACTTGATATTGAATAAAGCCACCCACTAGACTCTTCAACTCTAGATCTGCCTCATAATAAGTCTTCCTCCCGTAATTCTTTGGCCCTTCCGCCTCTACCACGGCCCCTAAAACACGTAGCATCTTAAGAGCTTGGCTAGCAGAGCCCTTACTCATCCCCAATAACTCTACCAAATCATCTAAGGCTAACGAATGCTCTGACGAATATAACAGACCATAAACCTCTCCCACAGATTTAGGCAATCCAAGTAACTTCGTGCCATCGGCAAAAAGTGTAATCATACTCTTCTGAAGACTGTTTAAAGATTCCATTGGGATGTAGAGGTTGCAACGGACTCATAAGAATATCTAGGCGAGCATTCAACAACAATCTCTATTCTCGCAGCAGATCGTTCATAACCCATAAGGCCTGACGCACCCAAAACATGAATTTAGAGTCGCAATCATTATTCAGACAATGTAATAAGGTAGAGGCTTTGTACGTACTACCTATCAGCCATTTATGAAAAACATTCTTCGACTTCTCAGCCTAGGCGCTCTCGCTATTGGTATCATCACACCCAATATCTACGCTCAATCCGCAACTAAGGCGGAACCTGGCTCTATAGAATTTGCCAAGCAGGCCGCCCTCACCATTGATCAACACGTCGCCGCTCTTTTTAAAAAGAAAAACCTCTCCATTCCAGAAAACGTCGACGATCCTCAGTTTCTTCGCCGCACCTTACTCGTCATCGCAGGTCGGATACCAACGTTGCAAGAATCTACTCTATTTCTCGACATCACAGATAGTGAAAAACGAACCGCCCTCATCGATTATGCGCTAAATAGCAACGACTATAAAAGCTCCATGACAAACTGGCTATTTGACCTCCTCCGTGCGCAAGAAACCATAAACCGAGGAAATGGACAGCCCTACATAGAATGGATGCGGGATGCCATCGACACCAACAAATCGTGGAAAGACATCACACACGAGCTCATCACCGCAGAAGGCTCCATCTGGAAAAACGGAGCCGTAGGATACTACATCCGCGATAAAGGAATGCCCCTAGATAACACCGCTAACTCTATGCGCTTATTTATGGGAACACATATGGAATGTGCTCAATGCCACGATCACCCTAACGACGATTGGGAACGAAAAGACTTCTTTCACCTTGCTGCATTCTCCCATCACCAGCCAGAGATGAACTCCCAGATTTTCAATCAATACTACCGTACAATTAATCAAAACGATACGTACTCAGCAAATGAAATTAACTTCCTCCGCAATCTCAGTTACGACGTCTTCTCCGCCACACTAAAAGGCTCTGGCTCTGGTAGAATCAAACTACCTCAAGATTATCAATACCGAGACGGAGAACCCGGGGAAACCATTGGAGGAAAAACCCCTTTCTCAAAAAGCATCCGCACCAGTCCACGTAGAGACACAGAGGACAGCCGCGAACAGCTCTCCGAGTGGATGACATCAGCAGAGAACCCTCGCTTTGCTGCCACTATCGCCAACAGATTATGGCAACGCATTTTTGGATCGGGCCTTTATGAGCCTATCGATGTCTATATCGATCCCAGCAAGACGATGGCACCAGCCCTCACTTCATATATTACACAGCTCATTCAAGATTTAAATTATGATATGAAAGAGTTCCAACGTGTCCTATTACTCACACGTATCTATCATTTTAAATCCGCCTTAGAAGTTCACGCCACATCTGATATCGAGAATCTTAAAGGCCGCCAACTACAACGAATGTCTGCCGAGCAAATCTGGGACTCCTTAATCACCCTAACATCAGGAGATCCAAATAGCCTCCCTCGCCGCGGTACAGCAAGACCGATTCATTACTCAGGAAGAACCCTCTTCTCTGGTGAAAAAGACATGAATCAACTCGCTCAAGAAATGCTGAATATTAGCACAGAAGCAGAAATGAAAGAATACACAACAGAACTGCTCAATGAATATAAGAAAGCCCCTAAAGCGAACAGGAAACGGAAAGCTTCTACGATGATGTCCAAATCTAATCCTGCCGCTACTGCGGGGCCATTAACAGGCTTAGTAAGAGCCTCTGAGATTTCGACTCCTGCCCCAGAAGGACACTTCTTACGAGAGTTTGGTCAATCTGACAGACTTTTGTTAGAGGGATCTTCGAAAGAAGCCAACGTCAACCAAGTGCTCTCCATCCTCAACGGGCATGTCGAACAACTCATCGTATCAAATGCAAGTGCCGATCTACACACATCTACCGCAAATGGCGTATCTGCTGAAGATAAAGTCAACATTCTCTTTCTCTCGATCCTAGGCAGGCCCCCTTCTCAGGAAGAAGCCGCCCTCTTCAAAGAAGAAATTGAGACCTCAGGAGCTCTCGGTGTTAAAAACGTCATGTCCGCATTACTCTGCTCCCGTGAATTCCTCTTCATACAATAACCTCTAAACCATCCAATCCATGAAATCAGAAGAACAAACTCGTCGTGAATTCATCCTAGGTGCAGCGAAGTCCTATCTAGGGGTCTCTCTAGGTGCAGGCCTTGGCATCTCCACCACGAGTTCCCTCTTTGCTCAAGAAAAGAAAACGACTGGAGCCAAGGCCGAATCCGTCATTTTCTTAAATATGCAGGGAGGAATGAGCCACTTAGACACCTTTGACCCAAAACCTAGCCGCAAAGAAATCCAAGGCCCTGTCGAAGCGATTCCCACAAACGTAGACGGCATTCAAATCTCCGAATTCCTGCCCAAAACCGCCCAGATCATGGACAACTGCTGCGTCATTCACTCGATGACCTCCACACAAGGAGCCCACGAGCAAGGGCAATACCTTTTACACAGCTCCTACACTCCACGCGGGACAGTACTCCACCCCGCGATGGGATCATGGGTGCAGCGTTACCGCGGACGTAAAAACCCAGACATTCCAGGTTATGTCGCTATAGGGGGATCACCAAAAGCCTCCTCTGCGGGATTCTTTGGTGCACGCTACTCGGGCGTCCCAATCGGAAACCCCTCTGATGGCCTTAAGAACTCTACAAGAGCCTCTAGTGTCACAGAAAAAGACTTCAACCGGCGACTCGCTCTCTCTAATAAATTAAACCAAGACTTTAGTCATAAATTCCCCCATCCCACCATCACCGAGTACGACAAACTTTATGATGAAGCTGTTCGATTAATGAAATCAAAAGATCTCAAAGCTTTTGATCTAACACAAGAGTCTACAGCCATGAAAACAAGCTATGGGTCAGGTAACTTCAGTCAAGGCTGCCTACTGGCGCGCCGCCTTGTTGAACATGGAGTACGCTACATTGAAGTCACTTACAACGGCTGGGATACACACTATGATAACTTTACGAAAGTCGAAGAAAAATGTGCTGTTCTAGACACCGCATATTCCGCACTTGTCAAAGACCTAAAAAGCAAAGGCCTACTAGAAACCACCCTTATTATTATAGGCACAGAATTTGGCCGTTCCCCTCAGATCGTA
The DNA here is from genome assembly GCA_964561965.1 of uncultured Verrucomicrobiales bacterium. Taxonomy (GTDB): domain Bacteria; phylum Verrucomicrobiota; class Verrucomicrobiia; order Verrucomicrobiales; family Akkermansiaceae; genus Rubritalea. The sequence continues at coordinate 16,223 of CAZLQY010000035.1, read as the reverse complement.
CCAGAACACCAGAATGGCAGAGACCATCACCCTTCCTGCTACTCCTTTGTCTTAGCCGGTGGGGGCATTAAAGGCGGTATGATCCACGGGGCGACTGATTCCAAAGGCATGCGAGTCAAAGCCAACCCCGTTGAGCCCCAGAATGTCAATGCCACAATGGCTCACCTCATGGGCATCGACGGAAACATGGTCATCACCTCACCTTCAGGGCGGCCATTCACCATCGCGAATAAACACAAGGCTATCTCTGAAATACTAGCCTAACCTTCACAATCTAACAAAACTATTGAATCATTCCAAATATGTTCGTTTATGACCCATTTTGAAACCAAGAAACAAGCCGTAGCCCTAGAGGATGATTTTGAAGATGTCCTTGGTAAAGCGATGTGTGGATTAGAATGGAAGCCTGCTCAACTCGCTAGAGAAAGCGGCCTGAGCGAAGCTTCTTTCACACAACTAGTGAACGGAGTATTTGATGCTCCATCACTCATAGCACTAGCGCCATTCCTCCAGCTCGACACCGAAAAATGGCTCAACCACCCCCATTATAAACCGAGCGTAAGCCCCCCTCACGGCCTGCATCAATTCACTAGTCCTTTCGGCTATCTAGGGGTGAATGCCTTCGCCATAGAAACTCCAGATACTTGGTTCATTTTTGATACCGGAACAAATGCGCAAGAACTCCTTGCACTCACACAAGACAAACCGCGCGAGCTCTTCCTCACTCATGAGCACCCGGATCACACAGCCTGTGAGAGTGAGCTCTCCCCAAACATCGTCCATCGTGCAGGGGAAATTTCCACCCCTATCTCACGCCACAATCTAAAAATAAGCCCTCTCCAAGTCCCAGGGCACGCGAATCCGGCGACAGCCTATTACATTGAGGGGCTACAAACTCCTGTCTGTATCTTAGGTGATAGCCTCTTTGCTGGGTCAATGGGGAAATGCTCCGGGAAATCAACATTCACCCAAGCCAAGAGAACCATCATAGAAAACATCCTCACCCTTCCTCACGACACGATCCTCTGCCCTGGGCACGGCCCTCTGACCACTGTCGCCCAGGAATTAGACCACAATCCCTTTTTTTAGAAAAACAATTTCACCTAAAGCTCTCTATCCACTAACGTTTCGGCATGCGCGATGCCCACCTCTACCTTCATCACTATCCTCGCCAGGAAGCCCTCGCGGACTTGATGATTGAAACCTTAGTGAATGAAGGCGCTGGGCAACCATTTCATCAATCCTCCGTCTTGGTACAAAACCGAGGCATGGCCACTTGGCTGCGCCAAAAAATCGCGAGTCAGCACGGCCTCTGTATACTCGTCGATTTCCCTCTTCCAGGCACCTTCCTCAATGAATACTTACCTCGTCTACTAGGTCAAGATCCACCACCTTTGATTAGTCCATCTCAGCTCACATGGATGATCTACACCACACTTCCCAAACTGCTCAAACGTCCCAGCTTCCAGACCATACGTCGCTATTTAGAAGGAACATCTCTCGAACATTCTCAGAGAAAACGATTAGAACTTGCTGACTCATTAGCTTCTCTATTTGACCGTTATCAAGTCTATCGCCCTGAGTGGATACGCTCTTGGGAGAAAGGACAAACCGCCACCTCAGACGACGATGAAATCTGGCAAAAAGAACTGTGGTTAGAATTGCATAGCAACGATGAGAACCTTACCCACTGGGGGAATTTCATTGATCAACTACAGAGGCGGGAACCCGAATCTCTCCAGCCAAATCTGACCAAGCTGCCCTCCTCCCTACACGTCTTCGGCATGTCGAACCTTCCCCCCTGCTACGTCGACTTCCTCTACCAACTAAGCCACTTTTTACCAATACACGTGTATTGGATGAATCCTGTCGAAGGCTACTGGGAAGATGCGCCGAACCACTACCACTGGTTACTCGAGCACGCACTCACAGACCACGATCAAATTACACTAGCTAACCCCCTACTCGCTAGCTTTGGCCGGATGGGGCGTGAATTCATCGGAGCACTACATGGTGGCACACACTCTAATTACGATTGGCAAGAGACCGATTTCGAGCCAGATGAACTCACTCCTAATGACCGAGGCACTGCACTAGAGCATATCCAGTTTGACATTCATCAGAACCTCCACGCACCCCATCTTCTTCCCGATAACACCGTCAGAATTCACTCCTGCCACAGTCCTCTCAGAGAAGTAGAATCTCTCCGCCAACACCTCCTGCACACTCTAGCATCGCACCCGGCTCTCGATCTCAGTGATTTCTTAATCACTTGCCCTAACATTGAAGACTACGCCCCAGCGATCGAAGCCACCTTCGGCGCCATTCCTCACGACGATCCCCACTACCTCTCCTTTAAAATTAGTGATCGCAGCACTCCTGCTCGCGAGCCGAGCATCGCGGCATTCCTAGAAATGTTCCAACTCCCAAATCAAAGATTCACCAGTAAAGAAGCCCTTTCTTTACTAGAGGTTGATCCCATATCAGCGACTTTTCACATTCAACAGCAACATTTACCGACACTCAAACACTGGATCAACCAAACAGGGATTCGCTGGGGTATCGACCGTGAACATGTCCGAGAATACAGCGGGCACCATAACTCTGCAGACTGGAGCTGGGAAGCTGGCTTAGAGAAACTCATGTTAGGAATCACTATGATGGGGAATAACCCTACAGAACCTACGGCACAACTCCTTTGGAACAACATTCCGCCCTTCCCTGACATGGAGGGAAGCGCCCTTTCCCTCTTAGATTCACTAACAGAATTCATCCATTGGATAAAGACTCTCCGGGTAGATCTACAACAGCAAAAATCATTAACGCAGTGGGTAGAGTGGAGTCAACAACTCATCCACTCAGGTTTCTCGTCCACTCAAGAATCAGAGACCTCCATGCGGCCAGTACGGCTAGCTCTGGATGAGCTCTCTCATACAGCGAAGCAACTCCGCAGTAAAGAAACACTCCACGCCAGTGTCTTTGCCGATCAACTCTCTAACACCCTCCATAAATCCGCCCCCTCTCATGGTTTTCTAAGCGGCTCCATCACCTTCTGTGAAATGAGCCCAATGCGCGCTATCCCCACCCAACATCTCTGTATCCTCGGTCTCAATGCGGATAGTTACCCTCGTTCACACACCACCAGCCCCTTTGATCTCACAGAACTAGAGCGTAAAACGGGAGATCGCTCCCACAGAGATGATGATCATTATCTCTTCTTAGAAGCCATCCTCTCTGCTAGAAGCTCCCTCTACCTCTCTTATACCGGTATTTCGATAAAAGACAACACGCCCCTCCCTGCGTCCTCTGCTCTCCAAACATTACTCGATGCCTACCCAGCTTTACAGCAAGCACTCGTGCAGGAGAAAATCCACGCCTTTTCCCCCTCCTACTTCCTCCCTCCAAATCATTCAGAGCCCAATCACCTCATTCAGAGCAGAGACCTATCTATGTTAGAAACATCGATAACTCTATCAAAAACACCAACTCACCCTCCAACACCTAAATTTAACATAACAGCCACTGATCAACCAAGGACAGTAACGATTTCTCAACTCCTAGCTAGTTTAAGCAAAAGCTCCACTTTCTTTCTCAAACACAATTTGGAGTCTAGCTCTCGCTGGTTAAAAGGCCTCGTCCTCACAGAAGAAACGATAGAGCTTAACGCTCTAGAGAATTACTCCCTCAAACAACAACTCATTCAACAAGGCCCCTTGTCTACCCAACAAATTCTGGCCAAACAATCTCTTTCTCAGCTCCCACCCGCAGAAATCGGCCACCAAGTTTTAACTAAAACGACGGACACGGTTAATGAATTATTAGAAAACCTACCTGAAACAACATCACTTCACATCCATGTTCAGCTTCGCGATCTCAATATCCTAGGCCCTATTTCCGTACAGAAAGAACAACCAGATACTGTCCAAATAACCAGCCCTGGCTCCATCAAAGCGAATGACTACCTCAAGGCTTGGCTTTGGCTGCTTTTATTGAGCAAACAAACTGGAAAATCTGCCTATGCCGAGCTTTACAGCCCTAACGATTTGGCTCCTCAAAAGCTCGATGGTTCAAAAGAATCGACCAATGAGCACCTCGCCAATCTTATTCAACTCTTTCGCCAAGCGCATCTCCGCCCTATCCCTCACTTTCCTAAAACCTCCTTCGCCTATGCCAAGGAAGTCCATAAATCGAAGCAGATGGAAGTACCAGTTCCTCATAAAATCATCGCCCAACGTGCACTTAAGGCAGCATGGAACGATCAATACTCCTCTCAATTAGGGGTCAATCTCCCAGGAGAATCCTCTCAGATAGACAACACCCTTCTTCACGACAAACAAAACCCTATCAACGAAGATTTTATTCATCTTTCTGAACTCATCTGGGCCCCTATCCTACGCACTCTTCACACCGAATAGTTTTTCGTTTTATGTCTTCATTCCATCCTATTCAGACACCGATTCAATCTGGGCTCACCCTTTTAGAAGCCGGTGCGGGCACAGGAAAAACCTACTGCTTAGTTCGGCTCGTCGCTCGTCAAATTGTCGAACAAGCCATCCCCATTCAAGCCATCCTCACCGTCACATTTACCAAAGCGGCGACGGCAGAAATTCAAACCCGCCTACAGGCACTTCTACACCAATTATTCAGAGAACTCCGAGAGCCTACAGCTGAAAATAGGCTCGATCTCACGACTGAATGGCTATCCCGCGGTGAGGACTTTCTGAAATTGGCTCTCGACCGGCTCCATATCGCTCTCTGTAACTTTGATCGGGCTAACATCTATACCATCGATAGTTTTTTCCAGCGGCTCACCCGAGATTTTTCACTCGACTGCCGCACCCTATCCAGTGTGGAAATAGAGCCTCAAAGTGCTCCTCTCATTCAAATGGCTCTCAGAGATTATTGGCGTCAGCACGTTTATCCGATGACGGCAGATGAATATGCTGATTTCTCAATCTCCTTCCACACCGCCGAATCTTTTCTGCAACAACGGTTTCAGACACCCAATGCCCAGCTAGATCCTGCCTACACCACTCATCTTGAACAATATCAAATCCCTTGGGACGCCTTTCTCTCTGAACTTCTCCTTCGCCATACAGAATTAACAGAATTCTTAGCCAATCAAACAGGCTGCTTCCATGGAGGCAAGCCGCCCTTTAATCGAACAAAAGACAAACTCCTCGGATACATCCAAGAAATCTTAGCGGACCCCGATCAACTAAACCTACAGCCTGATCTCCTTCATTTACTCTCAGTCCATCACTTATCTCTCCCCTCCCTGCTAAAAAAAGGAGCCTCCTTTTCAATAGAGGAGCACCCTCTTCTCCCCCTATTCCATAAAGTCACACCTCTATTGAGCATTCCTAGTCAATGGAAGCAATGCCTTCAGCTTGGTAATATCGAGGCCTATGTTCAGCAACGCTTGCCTCAGATTAAAGCAGAGATGCAAGTGCAGACTTACGATGACATCACGAACAATCTCTACGACCTCTTACAGACCAGAAATGGTGATAAAATTCGGTATAGCTGCCGAGCCAAATATCAATCTGTTAGTATCGATGAGTTTCAGGACACCTCTCCCTATCAATGTGATATTTTTCTCAAATTATTCCACCACCCAGGAGGCACCCTACACATCATCGGTGATCCCAAGCAGTCTATCTACCGTTTCCGAGGCGCCGATGTCTTCGCCTACCTCAATGCCCGCTCTTTAGCAGACCATCGCTATGAGTTACTCACCAACCATCGCTCTAGCCAATCTCTGGTTCAAGGAATCAATCATATATTCCAGCAAAGCGAAGACCCCTTTTTCTCAGGACAATCTATCAAATTCCACCCGGCAAATGCCGCAAACCTTGATACTCCAAATCAAATACCACTCGAGGTCAGGCATATCGAGGGGAACCATGAGGCCGATATTGCTCAAGATGTCACTGCACAGATCTCTCAACTTCTAGGCGCAGACTGGGACGCCCTCTATCAAGAACAAACAGGGACTATACAGGCGAATGACATCAGCATCCTCGTGCGTAATGGGCATCAAGCTCAAACTCTATTCCAGGCCCTCACACTCGCCAATATTCCCTGCTCTATCCGTACCAATACCAATTTATTCCAAAGCCAAGAAGCGCAGGAATTCCGTATCTTATTAGATGCTCTGATGCAGCCGCACCGCATAGGGCCGATAAAGCTCGCTCTCCTCACTCCCGCCCTCGGATCAGGAACATCCCTACACCAAGACGATGACGAGCTGCTCCCCATCATGGAGCATTTCACAAACGCTCATGAGACGTGGAACCACCGAGGATTGCTCCCAGCCGTCAATCAACTTGACCAAGCACTTCATTTACGTAGAGCACTGCTTTCTCTAACAGGCGGAGAGCGGCGTGTCACCAATTACTTTCATTTAGCTGAATTACTAGATACAAAGGCACGGAAAGACTCTCTATACCCACTGGCCATTACCAACTGGTTAGAAGCCGCTCTACAAGGAGACCGAAGTGATGTAGAGGCAGAGACAGATCAATTAAGAGTCGCCAGTGATGCACAGGCCGTACAGATCCAGACGATCCACTCTAGTAAAGGACTCCAATTCCCTATCGTTTTCCTCCCTTTCACCTACGGCCAAGTAAAGAAAGACGGCTTAATTTACCATCAAGACGGCCAAACCCACATCGCACCATACCGTGATAAACGAACATCAATAGAGCAACGAATCACAGAAGAAAAAGCGGATTCAGCTAGGCTCCTCTACGTAGCACTCACAAGGGCTGAATCCCGCTGTATTCTCCATGTCGATATCCCAAAACAATCGAGTAAAAAGGAGATCGCCTTCCATGAAATGTTAGCAAAGCCAACAAAGGAAGACTGGGTCAACATCGCACTTCAATCTCAAGGCACTCTGCGTTTCACCACTATTTCTCCAGAAGAAATCCCCACGACGCACACGCAGCGAGCAGAAACTACCGGCTCCCCCTTCTTCAACGATCTACACTGTGCCCCTTCTCTTGAGCGGCGCCCACAGCGCCAACACAGCACATCCTCTTTCACAGGCCTCACGAGGAATTTACCGGATCCAAAAGATCTCGACCCCTACGAAACTCATCACCATAGCCTGAATGAATATGATCAAGGAGAGACCTTCTGGGCAGCCTTCCAACCTGGCTCTTCCCTAGGCCTCGTTTTTCATGAATTCTTTGAAGAGGCCGATTTCCAAGACACCAGTCAACACGAAAACCTCTTTAAAGCGAAGCTCGATAAATACCAACCATACCGAACAAACACGCCTGTCCCATTCTCTACAGTTCGCCAAGTAGCGGCATGGATACCATCTGTACTCACTCATCAATTACACCCTTCCTTGCCCATTCGTTTGGCAGATATAGGGAACTACCAGAGGCTCAACGAAGCTTCCTTTTTACTAACAACTCATGATCTCTCCCTCGTTGAATTCGCAAATATTCTCGATCATTCCCCCCCTCCCTATTTACCAGAGGGCTACACAAAGAAGTTGCGAAGGATGCCGAAAAAACAATTTGTTGGATTCCTTGATGGCATCATCGACCTTATCTTCGAACACGGTGGCCGCTACCATCTACTAGATTGGAAAACAAACCAGATCGAAGATAACACGCCTCAAGGCCTAGCCAATCTAATGGCATACCACCATTACTTTCTACAATACCACCTCTATAGTTTAGCCCTCGATGCATTACTCAGAAAAAGAATAAAAAACTATGATCCAGAACGGCACCTCGGAGAAATTTTCTATCTCTTTCTACGAGGGGTGACCCCCGGACAAGTAGGCAGCGGAGTTTACACAGACCGTCTTTCCCCGATCCGCCTTGCTAGGCTATCTAACAAATTTCATCTAGAACCCGAAGAAGAGCCATGCTAGCGAATTTTTTACTCAAACACCACACAAGCTCTGATCAAGAGTCTGCACAAGAGTTCGAACTTCTCGTGCAGCATTTGCTCCTTGCGACAAATCAAGGGGCCTCCTGCATCCACCTTCACGAATTCCTTGCGGAGCGTTCTCCTGAGCAATGGAGTCAATGGCTCCGCTCTGGAGAAGAGGATAGTATCGTCGATGGCCCAGATGGATTTTCCCCTCTTGTGCTAAAATCTAACCGCCTCTACCTCAGGCGCTATTTCCAACACGAAATCAATGTGGCCAACTCTCTCTTAAACCACATTGCACAGCCTTCTCCTACCTTACCGAAACAAATCCGACCTCTCCTTAAGCAATTATTCTCTGGTGAAGCATCCTCCGATCAGCGCCGTGCCGCTGAAATCGCTCTCACTAACAATTTCAGCATTATCTCTGGCGGCCCAGGAACAGGGAAAACGACTACAGTTGTCAAAATCCTATTCCTACTCACTCTCATAGGTCGAACAAACGGTAGTCATGACACTCTTTTGTTAGCCCCTACAGGAAAAGCGGCGGACCGCCTTAGTCAATCGATCCAAGCAGGCATTGAACGTCTCATGACCGAAATGCCCGAGGACGCTATTATCACAAGCTCTCTTCCTAGAGAAGCCTCCACTATTCACCGTGCACTCGGGTACCGCCCGGATAGTATCGAATTCCGCCATCATAAAGAGAACCCACTGTCCGCAAAGCTCGTCATCATTGATGAAACCTCTATGGTTGATCTACCGATGATGGCTCGATTACTAGATGCCATACTCCCCGATAGCCAAATCATCTTCCTAGGAGATCAACATCAGTTAGCTTCTGTGCAAGTAGGCTCTGTCTTAGCAGATCTAATGCAGGCAGCGAATCAACAATCTCTACTTAGCCCCTGCTCTGCCGTACTCCAACAAACATTCCGCACCACAGGTGCCATTAAAGAATGCTGTGATCAAATCCGAGCAGGTGATAGCAACGAAGCGTGGAAAATCGCAGCAGAGCACAGTCATGCTGAACAACAACTTCCACTCTCGATTCATTCAAAATCAGGCTCTTTACTCACAAAGGAGCTCCCTTTATCACTCCATGCTGCACTAGAGCCATTCTTTCTACGCCACTGGCTACCTGTACTCCAAGATTCGCAGAAGTCTCCCCAAGAAAAATTAAACGCCATTGATCAATTCCGCATTTTAACACCTACTCACCATGGGCCATACGGTATCAATGCGATGAACCAAACGATTCATCGCTTACTCACCCAATATGGATTCGATACCAGCAGCCCGTGGTTCATAGGCCGTAGTATCATTGTCACCTCAAATAACTATTCTGCAAAAGTCTTCAACGGAGACACTGGCTTAGTACTTCCTCACTCTGATCACTCTCAATCGCCCCAACAGGGCCAGGACAAAGCAATCACTGTCCACTTCCCCGGCCCAAAGGGCACAAGCCGTATGGTTAGCCCCACCCGCCTCCCTGATGTAGAAACGGCCTGGGCGCTGACGATTCACCGCACACAGGGCAGCGAATACGATCACATTTTACTCATTCTCCCCCCTAGCTCTAGCGAGAGTAAGCAACAGGATTTCATCACCAGAGAGCTTCTCTACACAGGACTATCACGTGCTAAACATAGCGCCACTATCTGGACGGATAAAAATCACTTCCAAGCCATCATCAACAAATCCATTCTCCGCCCTTCTGGGCTTAGTACGCTATTCCAATCTACTAACAAATAAAACCATCATTCTAACAAAATAAGAAAATCCTTTCTTTATCCCATTGTCACTCCCAGGCCTTCTAGTCTCTTTCTCACAGATTTCATAGAAGCTCTTCCTACTACAGCTATACTTGGGGCAAATTGAGTAATTCTTAGCTCTTCCAAGACAAAGCCTAAATCGATCGCCTCTTGGTTGTTTGGCCGTTCTTGCCAGAAATCATACCATGGTAGCCAAAGTTCACAGATTCTATCCATTTTTTCTAGGTCTCTGAGGATTGGTTGGCTGTGGAGCCGAGCTAGACGCTCTTCCATGGCCTCGAAGTAACGTGGATAGTGACAGATTCTTTGCCACCCTGCCTGCCGTAGAAAACCGTCCCTCAACAGCCATTTTATTTCCTCATCTAAATCTTCTATACTTTCTGAGAGGTTTTGATCAGCACGATTAGCCTCGATCGTCTGCTCGACACGCCTATAGATTGCTACCGTCTTGTCTAACCAATTTGATAGTTCACTCAGTGCAGGGTGCAGCTCTCCTCTTGCCCTATCACAAGCTTTGGCAAAGCTATTACGATCTCTTGGTAAATGAACACCTAAGGCCCCTTCTATCGCTACCTGTAAGACATCTTGCATCACCACTCCTTTCTCTCCTAACAAGGGAAGATACATTTTTGTTTCTACAGAAAGCGGCATATTCTTGAGTATATATTTCACATGATCCGCACATTCTAACAAGAACAGACGAATCACTCCTTTTTTATGAGAGGCAGCCGCTATCGATTGATCCTCAAACACTTTGACACCAACAGATCTACCTTCATCTACCAATGCAGGGTAGGCATTACCTCCTGTGACTTCTAGCACTTCTGGCAGAGCCTCACATTCCCAACCTTTCATTCCACTCTGCTCCCATTGCTGCCCGGCCAATTCCTCAAATCTAGCCGTCATGAGCTGCCCCAGCTTTTCTTGTATTCTCTCTAGACAGGTACCTGTCGCCAATTCATTCCCCTCGTCATCACCCACCCAGATTTTCATCCTGAATTCTTCCGGCACTCGATCTGTTTGAAACATTCCTGCATCAATGGCCACTCCACTACGATTAGACAGAAAAGTGGCGAGCTGGGTTAGCAACTCTCCTTCAGGCGCCCTCTCTCGCCAATGCTCGACAAACGATTTTGCACTATCCACTGCGGGATTACAGGCGATTCTTTGACTCTTTGGTAAACTCCGAATCAGCAAGAAAGCTCGCTCTTCTAACATGCCTATGACGCCCCAGTCCGGCAGCCAACTCGGAACACTGCCTAACTGATCTACATGGAGCCCAAGAGTCACTCCATCATCGGCCTCTCCATGCGCCACCTTATAGTAAAGTGCGTATTCTTCTTCTCCGTAGAACAGTTTATCTGGATAGTCCTCTAAAGCTAAGTCTGCCGGATCTTCATAAATAACATCTGCTAACCGAGGAAGTAAGGTTTCTTCATTATCCCCCTTAGATAACCACTTAAAATACGACTTCGCTGTGCAAACAAAGTCAGGGATGCACTTTTCTATACATTCTATCAACGCTTCTTCACCCCAGATCCCATCGACTCTACGGAGCTTCTGCTCCATCTCTCTGACTTCTTCTCGAAGCTCTTCTACACGCTGTAAGAGGGTGAGTTTCCCTTTCATCCCTCCACCTAAGAGACCTTCCCGAATAAAGATCTCACGTGCTGCTGCACGGTCAACATGACCATAATGCACTCTACGCCCTGTTATTAAGGTTAAATTACCACAGACGACGTCTTCCTTCCCGTACACAGCGCCCTGAGATTTATCCCACAGAGCACTGTGATAGCGCTTCCTGCATAAATGTGGCGCGACTTCTTCCACCCACTCTGGCTTCATCCTAGCGACACGGCGGGCCCATAATCGCGAGGTATCCACCATTTCGTATGCAATAATCCAATCCAGTTTCTTCTGACCAAAGACACCTGACCCCGGGAAGATAGAGAACTCCCCACCTTTGGTGCCTTTATAGCTTTTATTCTTTCGCTCAAACATTCCTATCTGCCGAGGAATACCTGTGAGCAAGGTTTTATGAATGACTTCATAACTGGCCCATTGCGAGGATTTCTCTGCTAGATCTAGCTTCGGCCAACGGAATACATCCCTGCCCAGCTGAGTTAACTCGCGCAAAAGATTATCCCATTCTAACACCCTCCGGAAGTTTAGATAACGGTTTCTACATAATTTACGCAGTTGGTTACGCTGCCATTTTTTACCATCCCGGCACTCTGTGAGGCTTGACCATAGGAGCAGGATCGACATGAAGTCACTCTCATCATCCGCCCAGATCTTCTGCGCCTCATCCGCTTCCTTCTGTTTATCTGCCGGTCTCTCCCTAGGATCCATCACACTGAGGCCTGAGACGATGATGAGCATCTCTGGCAAACAGCGCTGCTGAGAAGCTTCTAGTAGTATCCTAGCCAATCTGGGCTCTACTGGTAGGCGGGAGACATCTCTTCCCATTGTGGTTAGCTCATCCACCTCATCTAATGCACCTATCTCTCGTAACGTCCGATAACCTTCATTGACATGTTTTGAAGACGGAGGATTAAGGAATGGGAACTGACTGATTTCTGGGAGATTCAGAGCTTTCATTCGCAGGATGACACCCGCTAATGAAGATCTGCGGATTTCTGGATCCGTATACTCGGGGCGCTCTAGAAAATCTTCTTCCTCGTAAAGCCGCACACAGATGCCCTCCGTCACACGCCCACAGCGCCCTTTGCGCTGGCGTGCACTGGCTTGAGATATCTTTTCGATTTGTAAGCGTTGGATCTGCCTAGAGGGGTTCCAGCGGCTCATTCTCGCGATGCCTGTGTCGATCACATAAATAATGCCGGGGATGGTAAGAGACGTTTCAGCGACATTGGTCGCTAACACGATACGCCGCCTATTGGCCTGTGGCTGAAAGACACGCTGTTGCTCCTGTAAACCTAATCGTGCAAACAACGGTAAGATCTCTGTACCAGACAAGGCTCTACCTTCCAAGACATCGACACACTCACGGATCTCACGCTCTCCAGGCAAAAATACTAAGATATCTCCCAAGCGGTCTGTTTTAGAAATCCAGTTGACTGCCGAACAGACATGCCGAGCCAGATCCTCTTCTGTCGTTCTCGGTAAATAATGCGTTTCCACAGGGAAAGTCCGCCCCTCTACTTCCACGACTGGAGCGCCACCGAAGAATTCTGAAAAACTTCCTGCATCCAAGGTCGCAGAAGAGATGACAATCTTTAGATCTGCTCGTTTGGTGAGCAGCTGTTTTAAATACCCTAGTAGAAAATCAATATTCAGGCTCCTCTCATGGGCCTCATCGATAATGATCGTATGGTACTGGAGCAGCATAGGATCGCCTTGCGTCTCAGCGAGCAAAATACCATCCGTCATGAATTTCAGCTGCGTCTGCTTCGAGTACTCTTCCTGAAACCTCACGTGAAAGCCTACTTCTCTCCCCAGTTTCACCTTTAATTCCTCCGCCACCCTTTTAGAGACACTTGCGGCCGCTATTCGCCTTGGCTGTGTGCAACCTACTCTCCCTTTCTTCCCCTTCTGCATCTGGGCTAGTTCTAGAGCCATTTTAGGCAATTGAGTCGTTTTCCCAGATCCTGTATCACCGACGACAACGACCACTTGATTTCTCTCCATCGCATGGAGAATTGTTGAGCGCTCCTTTGAAACAGGCAGTTCTGGGTATTGCAGCTTTAATGGGTGATTCATCATAATCGTCGTTTAAAGAATCCTAAATAATTCTGATCTACCAAGGATCATCAAGAAGCAAGAGCGAAAATACAAAAGTTTGATAAACCCAACCATGCAAAACCCCCCAACCATGCACCCCCCCCCAACCATAGAAAACGATCTGAACATAGCTATGAAACAAAGTAAGAGAAAAAGAAAGGAAGTAAACAAGAAGCAAAAGAGCAAAAGGGATGGAAGTCCGAAGTCCTCCATCCCCCAAGTGTGTGTGTCGTTTTGCTTTATTAGCCTCAAGGTGGCTGGTGAAGAGCATACCCACATAAATACTCTTGTCTACATAAAAAGCATTAAACCTAGTGTTTTTTTTAAGTTTCCATGATAAACGCTCGTTTCGAAGCTATTCCTCCTGTAATGGATCTCGTACTCCGACTGTTCACCATGAAACTAAACAATATCAATCACCTCGCCTACTGCACAAATATCCATCCAGCAGAAACCTGGGCTGAGACATGGGACGCTCTCAAACTGCATACATTAACTGTCCGAGACAACGTTTTAAGCAACCGTACTCCACAACCCTTTGCCATCGGCCTGCGGTTATCCGCCTTGGCTGTGAACGAACTTCTGGAAGGAGAACAGTTAACTCGCTTTGAACAATGGCTAGAGCAGGAAAACTGCTACGTATTCACCATCAATGGCTTCCCCTACGGGGCCTTCCACGGCACAGAAGTAAAAGAGAACGTTTATCTCCCTGATTGGACGGCGGAGGAGCGCTTCACCTATACCTGCCAGATGTTTCAAGTCATCGCCCGTCTATGCCCACAGGACTGCGGAGGCTCTGTCTCCTCCCTACCGGGTTCATTTAAGGAATTTGAAGCGGATGAAACGGCGATCTTCGAAAACCTCTACCGCTGTGCCCAATACATCGCTGAATTATCAAAAAAAACAGGAAAAGACCTCCACTTAGGCTTGGAACCAGAGCCTCTGGGCCATTTTGAAAACACAGAAGAAACCCTCGCCTTCTTCCAACGTTTCCTCGCATGGGCCCCCGATACAGAGATCATCTACCAACACATCGGTATCAATTACGACACTTGTCACTTTGCCCTAGAATTCGAACTCGCAAAAGAAGCACTTGCCGCAATAGCCAATGCAGGGCTACGAATTTCCAAGATTCACTTATCCAATGCCTTATCGGTTGATATGCATCACCCCGAGGCCCTCTCTCTCCTTAAGCAGTTCGAAGAACCCACTTACTTGCACCAAGTGATTACGAAGAGTAACTGTGGAACCATAACACGCTATCGCGATCTACCCGAGTTCTTTCAAACCTGCTCAACCATCCCAGAGCTGATGAAAGAAATCACGGAAACGAGAGTTCATTTCCATATCCCACTCTATGCGGAACCTAGTGCTCCGCTTGGCTCCACACGCTCCCATGCAGAAGAGGTCTTCGAGATCCTCGGCATACTTCCAGAACTATGCCGCCATATCGAAATGGAGACCTATACTTGGGGTGTCCTACCTGACTCCATGCAACAACCCATTACAGACCAACTGGCAGAAGAATACCGCTGGACTCTAGCACGCATCAAAGATCACCGTGACGCAAATGAAACACTCACTCCCTAAGCACCCTGCTTTTTAACGAATTTACATCACTCCAGTATTGCAAGATCGCCCCAGCTAGGCTACGCCAACACCCACAATGAGTCTGCCAAAACTATATATTCCAGGACCAGTCGAAATTTCTCCAGAAACATACGCTGCTATGGCCGAGCCAATGATTGGTCACCGTGGAGGTGACTTCGAAGCTCTCTACGCCAGTGTTCAGCCTGCTTTGAAGCAAGTAGCTGGCACTTCCAGTAACGTCTTCCTCTCCACATCATCTGCCTGGGGCGTGATGGAAGCCTCTATTCGTAATCTTGTGCAGAAAAAAGTGCTCAACCTCTGCTGTGGCGCATTTTCAGACAAATGGTTCTCTGTCGCCAAGGCCTGCGGGAAGGATGCTGAGAAAATTCAAGTCGAATGGGGTGAAGCCATTGATCCTGCCACTGTTAAAGCGAAACTGGAAGAAGGAGGGTTTGACACCGTCACCCTCGTTCATAATGAGACATCAACAGGCGTTCTTAATCCATTGAAGGAAATCGCAGAGATCGTCAAAAGCTTCGAAGGTGTTCTTCTCGTAGTCGATACAGTCTCCTCCTTCTCCGCTGTCGCTACTCCTATGGATGAGCTCGGCATCGACGTCCTCCTCGCCGGTGTTCAAAAGGCACTCGCACTACCTCCAGGCCTCGCCGTATTCGGTGTATCAGAAGCCGCTCTAGAGCGTGCAGCGACGACTCCAGATCGCGGTTACTACTTTGATTTCTTAGAATTCGCGAAAGCTGATAAAGCAAACAACACACCATCCACCCCGGCAATAGCCCTCATCTACGCCCTCCGAGAAAAGGTCAATAGCATCATCGCAGAAGGTCTAGAAAACCGCTATGAACGCCATGCCAAGCTCAACGCCATGATTCAAGCATGGGGTGCCAAACACGGTCTGGAAAACTTCGCACCAGAAGGAGCTGAGTCCAAGACCCTCGTCACCTTCAAGGCAGGTAAGCTAGATGTCCCAGGCTTCGTCAAAGCTGTGCGAGCAAAGCACAATATCCTCATCAACGGAGGCTATGGAAAGATTAAAGGAACAACCTTCCGTATCTCCAATATGGGCAATGAGACAGAACAATCGATGACAGAACTCATCGCTGCGCTCGACGATGTGATACCTGAGTTCCTCGGAGCTTAAACAAGGTGGCCTGACCCCAAAATAGGAGACATTTCAAAAATGTAAATTTGATGCTAAAA
>CAZLQY010000034.1:0-30480 GCA_964561965.1 uncultured Verrucomicrobiales bacterium | reverse complement strand
GGTTTTCCTCTTTTCAATCAGGAATGTCAGATCAAGTCACGTTCTTTACATCTAATAGTTCTAGGAATGACACGTTAGCCCATCAAACACCTTTCTGGAATCCTGTTTTTTGTATCACATCAAAAACATGCTCTTTGGAGGTTTTCAATGCATCAATCACCATCGTCACGGTGCCAGACTTTGAATTCACTCGTTCGACGATCACGCCTTCGATCTCAGCCAAAGCTCTGGAAAGCTTCACCTCACAGCCTCCACACATCATCCCTACAACAGGGACTGAGACTTTCTCACCAAGCAACTCAAAGCCTGATGCGCCCACAGCTTCATTCAGCAGTTTGTAACATACTCTCTCATTAGCAATGATCACGAATTCGCCAGAGCGCCCATCGATCTGATCCATAGAGATCTCACCCACTTCCTTTAGAGAGCCCACTAATGCTTCACGTTCTCCCTCCCCCTTCACAACAAAGTAAACCTTCTGAGCAGAACACTTTGTTTCACACTCCTCAGAACCTGCCCCTTCGCACAGCTTATCACACTGCTCCCCCTCCTCAGCCGTAGATTGCAGAGGCCATTCTGAAGAAGCCTTAGACATTTCTATACACGTGAGAAAGATGCATATTGTGATTATAAATTGTCTTAGTGCATTCATCATACCTAGTTATCAGCAGAAAATTTCAACGGAGAAAACTATCATCTCTTAGAGTGACCAAGGGTTTCTCTTCTTCCTCAATAAATTAATTCTTTCACTCACCCTCAGCAAGAAATACTGACGATCCCGACAAATAAGCAGCGGAAAGATCCTCTAATTCCATCAAAGAACTGACGGTACAAAGCCTCTGGCGTAGCGGTTTTGCCCCAGGGAACCCCTTACAATATGCCATTAATCTAGAGCGCATCGCCATCATAGTCTGTCGCTCCACTCCTCCATAGCGCGAGCTCTCCACAGCTAGCTGGCAATGGCGAACAATTAACTTCCATCGTTCTTCCATGGGGACAGGCTCAGACTGCAATCCTGTTTCTAGGTAATGCTTCGCCTCTTGAAAGACCCAGGGATTCTGCATCGCAGCCCTGCCAATCATGACTCCATTAACACCAGTTTCTTCACGCCGCTTCCGCACGCCTTCTCCTGAACTAATATCTCCATTCCCTATAATGGGGACAGAAACAACTCCTGTGCAGGAATCAATCACATCCCAATTCGCCTCCCCCCTATACCCTTGTGAACGTGTACGCCCGTGAATGGAAATAGCTTGCATCCCACAGTCCTCCAGCGTCTGACACACCTCAGGAGCATTCACAGATTTTTCATCCCATCCAATTCGGATCTTGGCGGTCACTGGCACTTGGTCCCCTACAGCCTTCACCACTCCACTTGCTACAGTAGCAAGTAGCGGGCAATCTCTGAGTAAAGAAGAACCTCCATTTTTTGACACAACCTTATTCACCGGGCAGCCAAAGTTAATATCGATAAAGTCCGGCCGCTTCCAATCTAAAATCTTCTTTGCCGCTTCCCCCATCCGTTCCCCGTCTGCCCCAAAAAGTTGCACCCCTACAGGCCGTTGCCCTTCTAGAAATTCAGTGTATTTGCGGGTCCGATCATCCCTACGGACAATGCCTTCTGCAGAAACAAACTCTGTCACCACCACATCTGCCCCCAATTCCTTACAGATCGTACGGAATACGACATCTGTGACCCCCGCCATAGGGGCCAGAAATAGAGGAAATTTACCGTCAGAAAACCAAGGGAGCATAGGCATGCCTAGCCTCAGATCACACAATGCGCAAGCCTAACCAAATTTCATTCCGAGAAAAGCACCTCTATTTCAACGCATTTGAACTACGTATCACGGAATAGCACCAAAGACTTCTCTTACCCCGCATAGAGCATGCGGCCGCAGTTTTCACAATGAGCTATTTCCTTCTCCTTCGTTACCGCTACGATCGTACTGGCCACTACTTTCATATGACATCCAGAGCATTGCCCATTATGAACAGCTACTATGACATTGGGCCCTTTATTGTTTAACAACCTTTCGTAAAGGGCTAAAGACTCTTCGTCTACATCCTTAGTGAGGCGTTCTCTCTCTTCTGCTAACTCCGCTAATCTCGCTTCACTTTCCAGCTTCTTCGCTTTCATTTCATTGAGCTCAGACTGCACAAGAGAGCGGTGTTTCTCATACTTTTCTGTTGCGAGAGCCAGCTTGCCCTTCGTCAAATCTATCTCCTCAAATTCTTCTAACCCCTTCGTCTCTAGAGCATCCACATCCTTAGTATAGCGGACGATTTCATTCCCAATCGCATTATACTCTTCATTCTTTTTTGTTTCGAACTGCTGCGTCTTTAACTTTAGAACCGTATCCTTGCGGGTGGCGATTTCAAGCTCTAGAGCTTTCACGCTCAGCTCTTTTTGTTGAAGATCCTTCCTCGTAGATTCCATCTGCCCCCTATCAGCATTCAAGCGCTCCTTCACACGCTTAGCATCCTGCGGTATTTTAGCCAAAACCTGATTCAATTTTTCAATCGCTTGATCTCTATTTTGAACCACAAGTAAGGACTCTAGAATTGGTAACATGCTTGATACTTAAACATTCCGTTTCCAGGAAGCAAGACCACAGACGTTTATTTCAGCGAAGTGAAATCAACAAGAATTGAAGCTAGCCAGAATAGACACAGCTCGTTAGGGTCATATAACATTTAACCACCTCCTTTCTTTTGTCATCTATGGACTCTCTTCAAATTCAATGCCCAAAATGCCAACAACTTTTTAGTGCCGGGCCAGAAGTTATGGGTAAAACGGTTGAATGCGGTTCCTGCGGTCAACACTTCCGCGTCTCCGCTGAAAACATTCAAACAAAAAACACCAGAGTCTACCCGGGCGAAAAATATAAAACTGGCCATCGCAACTTCCGCTCCTCAGGGACTATTCCGGAACAACCCGTTTCCTTTCAAACCGTTCACTATAATAACAATCCCAGAATAGAGGATGTTCTACCCATGAACCCTCGCCGTAAAACGGCCATAGCGATAGCATTTACCATCTTAATCATCTCCTCCCTTCTTTTCACAATAGGTGCCTCCTCCATCAGTGACATCACTACAAATAACCGCTTCCTCTTAGCAGCGATCATATCCCTCATCGCCTTCGCCCTTCTCATCTATGGAGCGCGGCGTATCAAAATCGCTATATTCAGCGGCCTAGTCCTCATTGGAGTCCTCTGTAGCTCCCCCTTATTTTTCCAACACGAGGCTCCCCCTACTCGCCAACAAGAAGGCCCCATCCCATCTCAGCTCGCAGACATAGAATCTGTATTTAAAGCATCTGCGCTCAATAAAGAAGACCTTGGCTATGGAAAAGTACTCGAAGCCATGAATGAAGAGGGAGAGTCTAAGGACTCCGTAATCGCCTATGCTCTTTATGGCTATAAAGATAGTGATCAAGACCTCCTGACTCGATACCTCTATGAGGCCTTCGGCCAGCGCGACTACCCTTCTTTTTATAAAGAACGCTACATAGAAAACGAAGAAATCACACTCGTCGTACTTCGCCAAGTGAAGCTCGACAGCCTCAGCGACGCAGCCAATATTGCCACCCCCTTCGGCAATATTGAAAAAGTTCATCGAGACTTAAGAGTCATTGAAGTCAGAATCAATCCAACCAAGATACAAGGAGATCCAGAATCTCACTACATGTCTGAGAACAACTCCAATTTCTTCGAAGCAAATTACAGAGAACTCTCCCACATTGATCACGAAAGACGGATCAACGCCCTCACACGTTTATCTAAAACGACTTCTCATCAAAAACGTGCTGACTTTGTTGAAAAACTCATAGAAATGTTAGAGGACGATCAATCTGATAAAGACACAGGCCTCATCATTCAAGCTCTAAACCATTGGAGCTTCCCCGAAGATAATATACAAGAGGAAGTCTTTCTTGCCATTGAGAAGCTTCTAGCATCCTCTGGAAACATTGAAATCAACACCATGGCGTACCTCATTGAACAAACTGTGCCCGGTAGAGAACAAATTTTATCCAAAGTCTGGGCCGCAAACCCAGTGCAATGGCAGTCAGCTATTGTCGCCACAGGAGATCTAGGTAGAAAAGCCATCTTACTTCAATTTCCAGAGCTCAGTGCCGCTCAAATGATCAGCGCCGCTAGTATCCTCAGAGAACTCGGAACTTCCGAAGACATCCCTCTTATGGAATCCAGTTTAGAAACCGGAGATAAAAATTCTCGCCGCGTAATGAAAGCAACTATTGACGAGATGCTTTCTCAACAGTAGTCTCCGCCCGCAGCAACCACAAGCGCATGCCCCAGTGGCGGAATTGGTAGACGCTGCAGACTTAAAATCTGTTGTCCTTCTGGACGTGCCGGTTCGATTCCGGCCTGGGGTATGGCTTTGGCTGTTAACGGGTTGCACCAAATGGTGCAACCCTTTTTGTTTTTACGAAAGTGCGTGGCTGATCGATTTCATTAGTCCTAGAATGACCCCAAATGACATCAGTTGACTGTATTTTCTGATTGAGAATCTTTTTAGGCCTTTGCCTGCCGCTTTATCCCAAATGGTACAATAGGGATTAACATATTGAGTTTTACTCCTTATCGCGGAGGGCCTCTTTTATAATATCACCGCATAGGTGCCCGTTCACCCACGATTGTATTCAGAAGGAGAGAGCTTTCGCCTGTTTCATTGATGTCAGTCGCCGATATCGTTTTAATAGAGCGAGCTCTCCACCTTCCATTACTTCGCATACATCTCGCCGCACTTCAGGCTCCTGAAGAGTTCCTTGTGCGACGGGATGGCATTGACCATTTTTAAATCCCATCGCATGAACCATTTCGGCATCTCCATTTACGACGATGTTTGGATTGTGAGTTACAACGATGATTTGGCGCCGACTTTTGTTATCCTGTAGTTGCTTTACCACAAGACCGGTAATCAAATGATTGTCTAGGTCATTTTCTGGCTGATCTATGATGAGAGGAACATCCTTTTTTGAACCAAAGGGAATCAATTCAATCCTAACAAAAGCATTTTCGCAGGCCGTGCTCGGCCTGCTGGACAGTAAACTATCAGTTTGTAGACAAACTGCATCTTAAGAAGGAACATTCAAAATTCCCCGTTGCATCCCCGACAGGGATGACACTGTGGCGGCCTCTTATCTGCCTCTTATAAAACCAAATTTGGTTTTTCATACCTCCTCAAACGTATTTGGCGAGTGGACATGAGTCAACCAAGCCAAAATTCTAAACGCCCAATCGTATCTATACTGTCCTCCAAAAACTTCCTGCAACTACAATTTAATGACTAATTAGTAACTTGCCTTACCTTCAAAATAGACTAGCATTTCGACCTAACCAACACATACAACGTTATGAACAACAATCCATATGCCTCACCGTATGCTGTAGCCTCACAGCCGCAAGAAGTTCGCTCTGAATTTATTAAAAAAACATACGCTCACTTAGCTGGCTCAATTTTTGTCTTCGCATTTCTAGAAGCCATATTCCTCCAACTGCCTTTCATGAGAGGCCTCGCTGGCATGATGATGCAGAGCTGGCTCCTCGTTCTTGCCCTTTTTATGGGCGGCAGCTTCCTTGCTCAAAAATGGGCAAACTCTTCTGTTTCCCAGGGAAAACAATACTTAGGTTTAGGTCTCTACATCGTGCTAGAAGCTATCATCTTCATGCCCATCATGTTGATTGCCAGTGCCCAATACAATGGCGTCATCTTACAAGCTGGCATCCTTACTATAGCTCTTACCTTTGGTCTCTCTGTGATCGCCTTTACGACAAAAAAAGATTTTAGCTTCCTCAATGGCTTCTTAAAAATCGCTGGCTTCGTAGCATTAGGGCTCATTGCCTTAAGCTTTTTCACTCCTGTCAGCTTAGGCTTATGGTTCTCTGGAGCTATGGTCATCTTTGCAGCCTTAGCTATCTTAAGAGACACAAGTAACATCATTCATCATTATGGATCACACCAGTATGTTGCTGCTTCTCTTGGTCTTTTCGCCAGTGTTGCCCTACTCTTCTGGTATATCCTGCAGATCATCATGTCCTTAACAGGCAGAGACTAGCCGATAAGGCTTTGATCACAGGCTGACACCCGGCCCTCATTCAAGAAATTAGACATCAGAAATTTTAACCTCAGCCCCAGCCCTTCTAACAAGGGGTTGGGGCTTTCTTTATTTATACCCCAACTCTACGATTCCCAATCCGCCAATAACGTCACTCGATCGGACAAAAAATGAAACACCGTTGATCAATAGCTCAAACTCTCCGTACCCCAGAAACGCTACTACTACTCATCGCAGAGTGTAACACGATCCATCGAACCAAGTACACCTACTGTATACCACTCTACCAAAGACAAGCTTCGTCTCACACAACAGACACGAACCTTAATCAATCAATGAGCGCCATTCATTTATTTCAGTAACCATTTTAAAGTACCCGTTTTCATTCTGGCATGTCTTTTGCTCATACTATTTTCAATTATGAAATCTAAGACTCAACTATTCATAGCCCTAGCCGTTACTAGTTCAGCTTTCGCTGGATCACCTGAAAGCCCTATTGTTACTGAAACAAAAGATTCTTCAAGCTCATGGTTTAAAACCTCCATAAATGCGCGCGCGAGAGTAGAATCACGTGATATTCAAGGAAGTGATAACTCCATAGCTGGCACTTTTAGAGTACGCCCAGGCTTCACACTGGGAGACTTCAACGGCCTCAGTTTATTTGCAGAAACAGAACACACTTACGCGTTTTTTGATGATTTTGATGCAGGCCCAGGTAGCGACATCCAGCCAGATGTTGCCAATAACACCGTTATTGCAGATCCTGAAAGCAATGAGCTCAATCAACTCTACCTCGACTATAAGACAGGCGGATTTCACGCCAGAGTCGGACGCCAGAGAATCATCCTCGATAACGCGGCCCATATTGGTAACGTCGGTTGGCGCCAAAACGAACAAACCTTTGATGCCACCACTCTCGCTTATAAATCAGATAAATTCTCCGCTCACTACAGCTATCTAGATCAAGTCAACCGAATCTTCGGGTCCGATGCAAACGGAGCTCTTGGTACATTCGAAGGCGGTTCAGGAGGTCACCTTGTCAACATTGACTATACACATAACGAAGCTCTCAAAACTGGAGCCTATGCTTATTTCCTAGATTTCGATCAAGGAACGTTTGCAAACTCCGACACCTTCGGACTCACCGCAAATTACACTTCTGATCTCGGAGCATTTTACTTTGAAGTCGCTACACAATCTGGCCACGATACTGCTCCAAACGACGGTGCACTCTATGGCCACTTTACGTGGAATAAAGCCGTTAATAATGTCAGCTACACCTTCGGCGCAGAATACCTCGAAGAAGGCTTTCGGACACCATTAGCTACTGCACACGCATTCAACGGTTTCGCAGATGTGTTTGTAGGAGGCAGAATCGGAGCTGCTGCTGCAACCTTTGATGGCATAAACGATGTCTATGTCTCCGCATCAACAAAGTACAAAGGAGTTGTTCTCAAAGGCTTCATCCACGGATTCTGGGATGACAGCTTTAGCGAAACATATGGCTGGGAGCTCGATGGCGTCGTAGCGAAAAAGCTCACTGATGATCTCACTCTCTTAGGAAAAGCTGCGTTCTTCTTTGCCGATGACAGCAGTGCCTTTAGTAATGACGTCACACAAATATCATTACAACTAGACTACACATTCTAGACAATACAAAATTTTGGTGTGGAAAGCGCTCAAGCATAAACGGCTTGGGCGTTTTTTATGCCTTACTCCAATTCAGAATTATTACTAAGCATCATGATCTTCATGAGGCCTATTAATAGCTCATGGTATACCAAGTGCTATTATATCTTTTGAATTTCAATCCTAATTCACATGAAGAATACCATATTTAAAAGCAGTCTACTGGGCCTTGCCGGCCTAGCCTCCCTCTCCGCTGAGCAGCTCGATCTAGAAAAAGATGAACTTAAGCTTGGATTCATTAAACTAACAGATTGTGCTCCGCTAGTCATCGCCAAAGAAAAAGGTTTCTTTGATGAAGAAGGCCTTTCTGTAGAAGTCATCGCACAGCCGAACTGGAAACAACTTCTAGATAACGTCATCAACGGTGAACTAGATGGAGCCCACATGCTCTCCGGACAACCACTCGCCGCCACAATCGGCTTCGGAACAAAAGCTCACATCGTTACCGCCTACACACTCGATCTCAACGGAAACGGCATTACCGTCTCTAATTCCGTGTGGGAGCAGATGCAGGAAAACGATCCAGAGTTAGCTGTAGATCAGCCTAAGCACCCGATTACAGCAGATTCACTCGTCCCAGTAGTAGAAAACAAATTAGCCGATGGAGAAAAACTACAAATGGGCATGGTATTCCCCGTTTCTACTCACAACTACGAGATCCGCTACTGGCTGGCCTCAGCAGGTATCCACCCAGGTATGTACACATCTCAGGACATCAAAGGCTTCACAGATGCACAAGTAGAGCTCTCAGTCACTCCTCCTCCACAAATGCCGGCAACACTCGAATCAGGAAATATCTCTGGATACTGTGTGGGTGAGCCATGGAACCAGCAAGCTGTCGCCAAGGGCATCGGAGTCCCAGTCACCACGAATTATGATATCTGGAAGAACAATCCAGAAAAAGTGTTCGGCGTCACTAAACAATGGGCGGACGAAAACCCTGGAACACACACCGCTCTTGTGAAAGCTCTTATCCGAGCAGGCAAGTGGTTAGATGCGACAGATGAATCTGGTAAATTAATCAATAGAGAAGAAGCCTGCCGCTTACTCTCTAAGCCAAACTACGTAGGAGCTGACTACGATGTTCTTAAGAACTCTATGACTGGTCACTTTTTCTTCCAACGTTCCGATAAACGCGAAATGCCTGAATTCAATGTGTTCTTCAAAGGGCACGCTTCCTATCCATGGTATTCTGACGGTGTATGGTTCCTAACACAAATGCGCCGCTGGGGACAAATCACAGAGGCAAAGCCTTCTTCTTGGTATCAAGACACGGCTAAGTCCGTCTACCTTCCTTCTGTCTATAAAGCTGCTGCCAAGCACCTACTCGAAGAAGGGCATATCACAGAGGCAGACGTACCATGGGACACAGATGGTTATAAAGCGGCTACTTCAGAATTCATCGATGGCGTATCCTATGATGGCAAAAAGCCAATCAGTTATATCAATAGTCACAAGATTGGTATCAAAGACCCTATCGAATTAGACAGTAAGTAATCTAACTACACTCACAACCCCCTCCCTCATTCTCATACAGAATTCTAAGGTTCCCTGCGCAGTATCACTGGCGTAGGGAGCCTTAACCACTTATTAGGCACCAAGATCAATGGCTAACAAATCAATCGACAATATTAAATACGGACTACTTCGCATCATTGATGTGAGTGGTTTCACCATCTTCGACCCCGTAGTACGTCTCGCGTTTGGCGAAGAACCAAACAAACAAGTCTCCAAGATACTCAAGTATATTGTCATACCCACTCTCTTTGTCTTTTTCTGCATATGGTTCTGGGCCAATATCGCCCCCACTCACAAAACAAAGTCGGGCCAAGTACCCACACCTTCTTTAGTATTAGATACTGTAGAGACGAACTATCGCCAGTATGAACGTGAGCAGGAAAAAGAAGCTGCGTTTTTAGCAACGGGTTCAGAGAAAGAAGCTCTCCTCAAAGACACAGAAGAACGACTCGCATCACTAAAGCAAGCATTCGAAGCTTCTGATATCACACTAAAAGAAGTCGAAACAAAAGCTACGGCCGAGATCGATGCTACCTTGGCACCACTCAACAAAGAAATCAGCGGCATCGCTGAGAAACTAAAAGAGCTCAATAATAATGCCAAGATAGAGCAGACAGCCTTAGCCGAGGCCATTGCTCAAGGCTCAGAAAAGCAGGAGACCTTAGTCAAAGCCCTAGATCAATACGATAAAGAAAAGGAAAGCCTGTCTGAGCAAAGGTCTGCACTCAGTAAAAAGCTAACTGACGCTCGTGAAGACCCTGACTCACTTAAAAAAGCCAGACTGGAAACCAATTCCCTCGCGAACGAAATCCAGCATACACAAAGCGTCATCGATCACCTCAATAAGAAAAATAGAGAACATCTCGTTTCCGAATTACAGACGAAAGCAAGTGACGCCCATGCGTTAGCTATTAGCTCAAAAGACCCAAAGGAGATTCTAAAAGCCTCCAAGGACCAAGTCCGCAATACCAGTAAAGTGAGCGACGTCCAAAAACGCGAGTATGCTCCCACATCCACCGTCTTTTGGCACCAAATCAAACGAAGCATCTTCACAGTCTTTGTCGGCTTCATTATCGCAGCAGTCATCGCGATCCCTATAGGAATGATGTGTGGACTAAACCGTATCGCCATGGCGTGTTTCACTCCTATCATTTCTATCTTTAAGCCCGTATCTCCAGTGGTATGGCTGCTTATTTTCCAAATTGTTGTTGGAGCGTTCTTCCCAGACCCAGAGACTCACCCTCTCTTCGTCTTATCATCCAATCTCCCTTTCATTAAGGACTTAGGCGTAAACCCAGCTATGGTGTTCTCTGCATGTACCGTAGCCATGTGTGCGGTGTGGCCCGCTCTCGTTAATACAGCTCTAGCTGTTTCCTCCATTGAGCAAGATCACCTCAATGTCGCTCGTGTTCTCAAGCTCAGCTTCTTTGATCGCCTCTTTAAAATCATTGTCCCCTCCTCACTTCCTTTAGTCTTCGCAGGCTTACGGATTTCTCTCGGAGTTGGTTGGATGGTTCTTATCGCGGCAGAGGCGCTCTCCTCTTCAGATGGTCTCGGGAAATTCGTCTGGGATGAATACCAAAACGGGTCATCCTTCTCTTTTGCGAATATTATCATGGCGTGTTTCATTGTTGGAATCATCGGCTTCTTCCTCGATCGACTCATGATTTGCCTCCAACGCTTAGTCTCCTTTGATGAAGACTCCGCTACTATTTAACAAACCATACAATCTCGGATATGTCTTTTTTAGAATTAAACAATGTTTCCGTTGGCTTTGGTCCTGTTAGTAATCGCTACGAAGTGCTCCAAGACGTCAACCTCTCCATCAAGGAAAATGAATTTGTCGCCGTCATTGGCTTTTCAGGAAGTGGTAAGTCAACACTCATGAACTTATTATCAGGTCTGGAAAAACCCGATAAAGGTGAAGTATTACTGCGGGGGAAACCCATCACAGGCCCCAGCCCTGAACTGGGGATGATGTTCCAAAACTATTCTCTACTTCCTTGGATGAGTGTTTACGAAAACATTGATATGGCAGTACGGAGTGCACGCCCCGAAGTCTCTCGCTCTAAGCGGAAAGATTACATCATGCGCTATATCGAAATGGTAAAGTTAGATCACGCGCCCGATAAGAAGCCCCATGAACTATCAGGAGGCATGCGCCAGCGTGCCTCATTGGCTAGAACGCTTTCTATCCAACCAGAAGTTCTACTTCTTGATGAGCCTCTCTCCGCCCTCGACGCCCTTACAAGAGCGGATCTCCAAGATGAGATTTTAAAAATCTGGGGAGAAGATAAAAAAACCGTCGTCATGATCACCAATGATGTCGATGAAGCTGTACTGATGACTGATCGCATCGTGCCTCTAACGATCGGGCCTAAGGCTACGCTAGACAAACCGTTCGACGTCATGATGGAACGGCCAAGAGACAGATACACTCTGAACAACAATAAAGAATTCATCCGCCTTAAAACAGATATCACATCCTACATGATGGGACTCAGCAAAGAAGAAAAGAAACACACTGAGGCTAAAATCGAAATGCCTCAAATTGCGCCGAAAGATTTTTCTCTACCATCGAAACGGCTCAGTTTCAAACATCTCCAGACTCCATCGGCCCCTGACCCTAAGGCATAAACTTCTAACGAACGTTCCCAATGAATACCAATAAATTTGTAGAAATCTACAATCTGATCAAAGAATATCCGAATCCTTTTGGAGATGATTTCCGCGTCGTAGATGGATTCAACCTCAATATTCAAAAAGGAGAATTTGTCTCCTTAATCGGCCATAGTGGCTGCGGTAAATCTACCGTACTCACTATGCTGGCTGGGTTAAATGAAATCTCAGACGGTGGCATCATTGTCGGCCCCAAAGAAATTTCAGGCCCAGGCCCTGATCGGGCCGTCGTCTTCCAGTCCCCCTGCCTTATGCCATGGATGACTGCTTACCAAAATGTACAACTGGGCGTGAATAACGTCTACCCTCACGCAAACCGAAGTGAACGGAAACAGATTATCGAATATGCACTTTGTGCCGTAGGTCTGAAAGACTCCATGAATAAATACCCAAGAGAACTTTCTGGCGGAATGCAACAACGGGTAGGTATAGCCCGTGCGATTGCTCTGCGCCCTAGTGTTCTTCTTTTAGACGAACCTTTCGGCCGATTGGATTCCCTAACACGTATGGAGTTGCAAGATGTGCTTATCGAAATCATTGATCGAGAAAAGCTCACCACTGTTCTTGTTAGTCACGATGTCGACGAATCTGTTTTCATGTCTGACCGTGTCATCATGATGACCAATGGGCCAAAGGCTAAAGTAGGAGAAATTCTGGAAATTGATTTTGAACGCCCTAGAAACAGAGAACAGATCTTTAGTGATCCAGCCTTTTTCGAGTTTAGAGAGCACCTTCTCGCTTTCTTAGAGCAAAGAGCCCACTTACGAGGAGACATCCGCACCCATCGGCGTGGTTCCACAGTCGGCTATTCCTCAGAAGCAGAAGAGCTCACCGCTGCCGCTCATTAGAAGCAAGTCTACTAACGTTTCCCTATATCCATCATTCATCACAAAGAGAATCTCTGGGTGATGATTTGACTTCTGGTCTAAAACTGGCGAGGTTATAGGCTCATGCCTGAACGCGCTCCAAACACGCCCCTCAAACAACGCCTCCGAGATATCATCTTTGAGGCCGAAACGCCATTGGGTAAGCTCTTTGATGTTTTACTCCTCTGGTTGATCGGGCTAAGCGTCCTAGCCATCATGCTAGAGACTGTCGCTGGGATAGGGGATAGGTATCAGACGATCTTTTATATTGCGGAATGGACATTCACGATTCTTTTTACGATAGAATACGGGCTCAGGCTCTGGATCTCTAAGAACCCTAGCCACTATGCTAAAAGTTTTTTTGGTGTCGTCGATCTCTTATCTATCTTACCCAGTTACCTCTTACTCTTCCCGGGGCTAGGCGCTAGCACCTCCCTTGTGGTCATACGTATTCTAAGATTACTACGTATGTTCCGCGTGTTGAAAATGGTGCATCATATCCGAGGTTCCCGAATTATCTTAAGAGGCCTCCTCAGCTCTAGTGCTAAAATCACAGTCTTTTTCTTCACCCTCCTCGTCTTAGCGATCATCACAGGAACATTGATGTATCTCGTGGAGAAGGATGTGCCCCAATCTCAATTCACAAACATTCCTATTAGTATCTACTACGCTATCGTCTCCATGACCACAGTTGGCTACGGAGATATCACCGCGCAAACCGCCTTGGGTAAATTCCTTACCACGATTCTGATCCTCGGAGGCTATGCCATTATCGCAGTTCCTACAGGCATCGTCTCCTCTGAGCTCACCAAAGCCCAGAGAGAAGCAGATGAAACAACCGATGCCTGCCCCTCCTGCGGTGTCCATGGCCATTTACTCGATGCCAAGTTCTGCCGTAAATGTGGTGATTCCCTAGACGAGACATAAACACAGACAGGCCCTGCTCTACTCACAAAGAGACTTGAAATACAGGCATCATGCTTTATCAAAAGCGTCGCTATGGCATATTCAGTAGACGACGCCCTTCAACTCCTCACTAGTGGAACTGCTAAAGTTCTCAGTACAAAAGAACTCAAAGAAAAACTCGAGCTTGAGCGCCCGTTGCGCGTGAAGCTTGGCGTAGACCCTACCGCCCCGGATATCCATCTCGGCCACACAGTAGCGATTGAAAAGCTCCGCCAATTCCAAGAACTAGGCCACACCGCAGTCCTCATTATTGGTGATTTCACTGCCACAGTAGGGGATCCTACTGGTAGATCAGCAGCACGCCCCCCCATCACACGTGATGAAGTCTTAGCCAATGCCAAAACCTACACGGACCAAGCCTTCAAAATCTTAGACCCTGAACAAACAGAGGTTGTCTATAATGGTGACTGGTTTCGAACCATGCCCTACGAAGACGTTCTAAAGCTCAATAGTAGGGTAACGATGCAGCAAATGATGCAACGTGAAGACTTTAAAAACCGAATCAATGACGGCACGGAAGTCCGCCTCCATGAAATCCAATACCCCATCATGCAAGGCTGGGATTCTGTCATGGTGAAATCTGATATCGAATTAGGAGGCACAGATCAACTATTCAACAATCTCGTAGGCAGAAGCCTACAAAAAGAAGAGGGCATGCCCCAACAAGTCGTGATCCTTATGCCACTCCTCGAAGGGCTGGATGGCATGAAAAAAATGTCGAAATCCTCACAGAATTACATCGGAGTGAGCGAGCCCGCTACAGAGATGGTGAATAAAATCATGAGTATCTCCGATGATCTTATGGACCGTTATTACACCTTACTCTTAGGAACACAGCGTGACCATAACCTGCACCCAAGAGACGCCAAACTAGCTTTAGCCAAAGCCATCTCTACGCGTTACCACAATACAGAGCTTGCTCAACAAGCCTGTGATCTCTGGCTCCAACGCGGCCAAGGTGACCAATCAGCAGGAGCAACAGATTTAGCTTTAGCAGATCTCCCTAATGACTTGAATGTCCTGACATTAGCTTCCTCTGCATTTCAAATCGCATTCGGGCTCAATAAGTCCAACGGCGAGCTTAAAAAACAATCTATTGCTCCGGGGGCCATTCAACTCAATGGTCAAAAGCTACAGGACCCTTCTGCACCTGTTCAATTAAAGGCAGGAGATATATTACGCCTGAGTAAAAAGCATACTGTCAAATTATGCTAATCCACTAGGGCCTCTACTCAGCCCAGTCTCCCCCATCCATCCCCACAAGACAGTTTTCCCTTAATTTGAACAACTCACACACTTCATTCTCATTGACTCTAGTACATATTATGATATTCTATATCAACTTCAGTCAGTAATAGCTGACTACTCCTATCGTGAGCGATTCAAACTCCATTCAAGTTGGTCAATTCGACGGATTCATCTGGGTAAGATGTAACGGCAAAGGCTCGTTTAATAATAGCCCAGACATGAAGAATTGGGTAGATGCCCGTTTAAAGGAAGGAGCCAAGCACCTCGTTGTTGATTTAGAATCCTGTACAGCCATGGACTCCACCTTTATGGGAGCATTAGCAAATGCTGCCATGAAATTAGCTGACCCTGGAGGGCACTTTCAAATCACTAGTGCAAATGATAAAAATAGAAAGTCTCTCGAAGACTTAGGGCTCAGTTCCATCATGAATATCAACCCGCTTCACCCTTTTTGGGAAGATCAGCTCAAAGACATTCGCTCCCGACTCTCCCCCCCCAAACAAACAAACCAAGTAGATAGCACGCAACATATCTTTGATGCTCACAAGAAGCTCTGTGAGGCAGATACGGATAACACCTCTAAGTTCAGCGCTGTTCTCGATTGTTTGGAGGCCGAGCTAGCCTCTCGCAAAAAGTGACTTCGTATTTCACGGCGTTTCCGGATTCCCCCCCAAAAAAGGCCGCCATAAAAATTTCTCAAAGATATCTTTTACTCTTTACCCCCTTAGTTTTGCCATTTACACAGCATGGCCAACAGCTCACCTAAAACGCGTTATGATGAAGAAAAAAACAATCACTGCCTGTATCTACCTTTTTATCATATCACATATCTTTTCATTTATCTGGGCCGCTTATACCGTAGTTGAACTGATCGGCCTCGTCTAAAGAACACTTTTGGCGTTCAACTCTCGCAGTGCAAACAAGCATATAGGCGATCCCCTCGGCATTGGAATCCACGTCAGCATTGGAATCCAATTACGCTCTAGGTTGTCTTGTCGTTTCCCAAAGAATCGTGGTGCTTTTTTTGCCCATATCGTTCCACATACTAGTTTGTCGCTAGGCAGTCTACACCCAGTACTCATGGCTGTTTTTCAATGTTTTAGCCGTCCATGTTAAAAATTCACACATTACTCGGAATAAAATCAAATCACCCTTCTCATACTGCCGTTCTTCAACCTAGCCATACTTAAATTCCTTGCAGATTCTTCGCATCATTTTTCTAAGCGCCTTTGGTTTCATTCTTGCTATCGGCCCGTTGAATTTATTTCAGCTAGTGGCTTGAGTTAATATGCTTCATCAATACAATGGCAGTGCCTCTCTATTAGAATCAATAGAAGTCGTCACTAGCGGGGAAGAGCCCTGCTCTCTCTGTCTCTCCATCGCTAAGGCACGGAGTACCGAAACAGAGCATCCCATCCCAGCCTTCCCCATTGAAAAGCTGTCTAACTTTTTCATGCCATTGGAACAAGATATCCTTCTCTTCGCCCCTCCAATCATCGCTGCAGGAGAATACGGTTGTAGCGACAGGCTTCGATGGGCGATGCACTCTATAGAGCCCCCCACACCTCCACCAAGGTAGCAGAACATATTCATCTCCCTCTCATATACGGCATTTTACAAAATGCCTCTTTTTGTTCAGCTCCTGTTTTTCTCTACGTTTTAGAAAGACTTAGCTTGTTAGGGCCCCGTTAAAAGGCCCAAAAAATACTATTTTTACAATTGTAACACCAACTAATATTTTCAATGAAACAATTTATTTTCACCCTCGCTACACTATCGGCCATACCATTCACAAATGGTTCTGATCTCCTTGGATCAAATTTAACCAAAGACTGGTTCGCCCCCGTAGCCCACGCACATGAAAGCGCTAATGGAGCCCCTTTCATCCACCCACTTACCCTAGAAACAGCCTTCACAGGGCGAAAACTATTCTTAGACTACGGCTATAGTACTGGCACAGAAGAAAGAGAAATCGAATACGAAATAGAGCTAGAATTAGCACTGACACGCCGATTAGGCATCTTACTAGAACTCCCATTTCTCAATTTAGAAGAAAGTGGAGAAAGTAGTGAAGAAGGCTTCGGAAATATCGGTGTGGCGGGCCGGGCCCTCTTACTCGAACATGAGAATTTCCTTCTAAGCTTTAATTTAGAATTCGGCTTGCCTACTGGTGAGGGCGAGGTATCTGATAATGAGTATTCCGTAGAGCCCTCTCTTCTTGCTTGGATTAACCTCGGAAATAACTGGAGCCTTCAAACAGCTCTAGGTTACGAATACGCCTTCCAATCCGATGAGAGTGAGCTCTTCTTTGATGCCGCTCTTATTTACAACATTGGCACGGCCTTCACTCCTCAAGACTCCTTAAGTGCGACTTTCGAAATCAGTAATGAAATTGGCCTTAGTAATGATGAAAGTGGTGACACGACTACATCTGGAGTGGCCGGACTCATCTATAACTGGAATGAGAATTTCACATTTCGAGGGGGCTATACATTCCCTCTTTCTAACAGGAGAGAATTCAGTAAAGGGTTCACTCTAGGAATCATTCACGAATTCTAAGTTCTCTTAACGTCCACCTTATAAGGCTACACTCCGGTTTTTATAAGGTGGGCTTCTCATTTCACCCAGAGAAGTGAGAAGCATCCGGGAAAGGCCTAGCCTTTCCCGTCTAAGTATTTCCATATGCCCTTATAGCGACGGAAGCGGGAATGTTCAGACATGGTTAAGAACTCACCATCCAAATGATAATCGCAGCTAAATTCCACTTTCCCCTGCTTATCACCAACCTGCCCCTTACTGCACTGATGAATGGTCAGTTTACGCCACTTAATATCATGAATCATCTCGTCTAACTCATGGAACAATGTTTTCGTCCGTGTCTCTGGATGGTATGTATCCACAAGGTAATCCGTGAGACGAAAAAAGAATGCGCTATAGCGCGATCTCATTAACTGTTCCGCTGTTTCCGCCCGGCTAGTACCAATATGTAGCGGACGGCAACATTCGTGATAGATCTTACCACTCCCACAGGGGCAATCACTGCGAGAGCGGATCTTCATGTAGCTTTCTTCTTTCTCTTCTTCTGGCATCATCGAAGGTGTATCAGAGGTGGTCTACATGACGAAGGGAAATGATGAGGATTACTTCTCCATCCAGATCCAACGTAGGACGTCTGGAAAAATAGCCCCAGCATGCTTCGCATTATGCCCTTCATGCCCCATGACGAATTGGTGATCGTAGTCCTTGTAGCGGAAGGCTGCCGCCATTTGTTCATTAGCGAGGGGCCAATTCCCGTAATCGTTATCGTTATCGTTTCTCCCTCCTTGCAGGAAAATCCGGATTGGTTTTCTCTCCGCTTTACGGATCATTGGTGGATAATTGTGGGCTCCACGGAGGTCAACAAAGCTTCCGATAAAGCTAATCACATTTCTAAATTGATCCGGCCGCTCCCATGCTACTGTAAAGGCACAACTAGCTCCTGAGCTAGCGCCACAAATGGTACGCTTGGTTGGATCTTTTGTTAGTTTTAAATGATATCGGCGCTCCACTTCTGGGATAAGTTCCTGCACTAGGAATTCAGAATATAGCGGCCCGATGGAGTCATATTCAAAACTACGGTTCTTTACTGGTTCTCCCCCTTCTTTCTGGGGAGGAAGGAGACCAGGGTCTGTAAAAATAATCGCCATTTTAGGGATTTCTCCGCGATGGATCAAGTTATCAACCACACATGGCAAACGGTATCTCCCTTCTTCTCTAGCAAACCAAGTACCATCCTGTACGACCATGAGTGCTAGTTCCTCGCCTTCTTTATACTGCTGAGGCACATAGACTTGAGTTCTCCGTTCTGTCCCTTCATAAATCTTACTATGAAATTGAAATTCTCTTATTTCCCCTCGTGGCACGCCTTCTTTACGCATCGAGAGTTCTCCTAAAACATAGGGCTCTGGTGTCTCAGCCCATACAGATACCGAGGAAATAGCTAATGACGTAATGATGGAAATGATCTTCATATTCCTATCTGTACTCACTTTAGCAAGAAGGTCTATCGCACATTTCGTAATCAACACTCTGCAGAGTAAGTCCATCTGCTGGAGCACAGAATGGAGATTTCCTCCCCTTAGCATCTTGGCCATTCACCAATAAGTCGTAGTGATCATCTAGTCTTAACCGGCCTTGAGCACACTGTACGGAGGCACCAACCATAAGACGAACCATTTTGTAGAGAAATCCATTCCCGGTGAATACCAGCCTATACCCCTCGGAGTGTGTCTCTACTCTACTCTGATAGATCTCACGCTGATAGTCTGTCTCTTCTGTTTCGTTCCCTCGAAAGGCCGCAAACGCACGGAAATTATGCGTTCCTAGATAATGTCCCATTGCTTGCTCTAGTGACACTGGGTCTAATTGACGAGGAAGGTGCCAAGCCAAACCTGCCTGCAGAGGGTGCAAGACCGGGGTTAGACACAAATCATAGCTATAGGTTTTTTTCTTCGCGGAGAATCTAGCATGAAATTCTTCTCCCACTTCTTCACAAGCCATAATCCTGATCGAAGCAGGCAATTTCGTATTCACTGCTGGCACCCAATTAAAAGGGTTCATATCGATTGTCGCTGGGCTATCGAAATGCGCTACTTGGCCATTCGCATGCACCCCTGTATCCGTTCTCCCTGATCCGTGTAACTTCACAGGAGTCTTCGCCACTTCTGCCAGCGCTTCTTCCACACAGGCCTGTACTGTCTGCGCATTAGGCTGCACCTGCCAGCCTGAGTAAGGCCTACCATCATAGGCAATTGTTAGTTTAAGACGCATCTCTGTTTGATTAAAAAAATTCTCCAAGCTCTCCTGTCTGCGAACGCAGCCAATCTGATAAAATCTCTACAGCTGCCGCTTGATCAATCATGCTCTTTTGCTTCCGCGCATTCTTCCCTGCGGCATGAAGCTTTTCTGCTGCAACTACGGTGGTGAACCGTTCATCGGCGAGGTGCACGGGAAGTGGCTCATGCATAGCCTCACGGAGATCACTCGCAAAACGGCGTGCTTTTCCCGAAGATTCACTTTCACCACCATCTAGTTTCAGAGGTAACCCTATGACCACCTGTTTCACCTGCCGTTGTTCTATAAGCTCTATGATACGACAGATAGGATCTGTTCCTTTTCTCGTAATTGTCTCCAAAGGATGTGCCATGATACCGATTGAATCTGTAATCGCTACACCGATACGAGCGTCGCCATAGTCGATTCCTAGCACTGGGTGATGATCCGTCATACCCACAGCTTAGGCTCCCATGAGGGAGAGAAAAGCGGAAAGTCACACAGCCTGTAACAAGTTGGCTAAATGTGTCACGGCCTCTGGTGAATGCGCCGCAGTCAATGTGATCCGCAGCCTTTCCGTCGTCCTAGGAACCGTGGGGTACCGGATAGCAGGGCAGAAGCAGCCTCCCTCTATCAACTTCTGAGATAATTGCAGAACTCTCTCTGAGCAACCTACATGCCAAGGGATAATCGCCGAACTAACCTTCTGTTCCCCACCTGTTTCTAACTGAAATTGGTGCAGATTCTTCCAGAGCGTAGCTCTCAACTCAGCCCCTACAGGTGAGGCAATCAACTGGAGTGCCGCCAGCGCCGCTACGGCCTGAGCAGGAGGTGGGGCCGTGGAATAAATCAGGGAGCGCGCCCGATTCACTAAAACATCAATAACACTCTGGCTCGCACAAAGATAACCGCCAGCTACACCAGCCGCCTTTCCTAATGTCCCCATATGAATATCAATCTCGGAGCTCACTCCAAGAGCCTCACTGAGACCTAAGCCATTGGCGCCCAAGACACCTAAGCCATGGGCCTCATCGACCATTAAGAGGGCTTCATATTCGTGTTTAAGGCGTATCATCTCTTCAAGGCGCGCATGATCACCATCCATAGAAAACACCGATTCTGTCACAATCAACACTCTCTTATCCGCCACCCCCTTACGCTGCACTTGCTGGAGTATCTGCTTCAATTGCTCCATGTTATTATGGCCGAAGACTCGTAACGTCGCACCACTCATCCTTGCTCCATCGATCAAGGAAGCATGGCAAAGTTTGTCCAAAATCACGACATCCCCCTTACGCATCAATCCACTTACTGCGCCGACTGCGGTACTGTAGCCATTCGCGAAGCTCAGTGCAGCTTCTGTCCCTTTCGCCTCTGCCAGCCATTGCTCCAAAGCGCGGTGTGGAGGTAAAGAACCAGATACTAACCTAGAGGCCCCTGCCCCTGCACCCCACTGCTCTATCCCTTGCTGGAAAGCGGCCTTCACTTCTGGGTGCTGAGATAAGCCTAAATAATCGTTGGAGCCAAAATTATATAATAATTGCCCGTTTCTCTCTATTCTAACTCCCTGTGCAGAATCGATGTGGCGAAGCTCTCGCCTGAGCGAGAGAGCTTCTAACTCCTCTAGTTCTTTCTCCAGATCTCGCATTGCATTGAGTTCATAAGAAATCGACTATCTCGCTGCCGGGCGCTCCAGAGACCACCTTAATAATTTCTCAGAATCTTTCCAAATATTCGCGGAGTCCGAGCCTAAGCAAACGACAACTGTTGTACGCCCATTCAAGTCACCCACTGATATTAAACAACGCCCAGAAGCACGAGTCGTCCCTGTCTTCATCCCCACACAATAGGGTACAGACTTCAGCAAGCGATTGGTATTATTCAGCCACTTCCGCTTCCCATTCGGGTACATGAAATAATACCCCTTATTTTTCATATGCTCACGCAATAATGGGTGACTATACGCAGCCCTTGCCAGCGTAGAAACATCACGGGCTGTAGAATACTGCCCTCCTGCGGTAAGGCCATGAGGATTAAGAAAGTACGAATTACGCATTCCTAGTTGATCCGCCTTACGGTTCATCAAGTTCGCAAACGTCGTCTCACTACCGGCAATATCCCTCGCCAAAGCGCGAGCGACATCGTTCCCTGATTTTACCACGAGAGCTTTCACTAGATCACCACGAGTGTAGACCTCTCCTGGGCTAATATAAACCTTGGTCGGCTCCACATAAGTATCGGTTTTCTGCACGTACACTTTATCCTTTAAGCTTCCTTCATCCAGAACACACAGTGCTGTTAACATCTTCTGAGTACTCGCCACAGCGCACTTGGCATCTGCATTCTTCTCAAACAAGACCTTCCCTGAATGATAATCCACTACAATCGCACGCTTTGCTACGACAGACGGGGCGGCAGTCAAAGGAGCTGTGGATGTGAACACAGCTGTCTGCCCTTGCATGACCAAAGGAAACAAGGCGAGGGAACCAAGAAGAAAAAGGCGTCTCAACATGATGATTAGTCTTCATTTCTTCAAAAAAAATTCAAGCTAATCTCCTCCAAATCTCCCACGGTGCTCATCCTCACCAATGTTGTATCTCATTTTTTGTATCCATATCAACAGGAGACAAGTCCGTCACTTTAGGCCACAACACATATTATTCCTATCATGAAACCAATCTACCCTATTAGGAACCGGCTATCATAATACAAGAAATACCCCCATCACTAAAAGACAATTAAACGGTCCTTTCATCACCCTCATTGATCAAAACCATCCTTTCTTTCCCTCTACTTTTCCCTTTCCTAAGCTAAAATCTCTCTCCACACTGCGGCCATAATGAAGCCAGAGGCTACTAAGAAATACAGACCGTTTAACACGATCGCTCTTCCAGACCGAACGTGGCCGGACCGCACAATCACGCAAGCTCCTATCTGGGCTAGTGTTGATCTACGCGACGGTAATCAAGCTTTACCTATTCCTATGAATATCGAGGAAAAGCTCGAACTCTTTGATCTACTCGTCTCCATTGGCTTTCAACAAATCGAAGTAGGATTTCCTTCCGCCTCAGATACAGAGTTTAACTTCTTGCGCCGTCTCATTGAAGAAGACCGCATCCCTGAAGACGTCACTGTCCAAGTCCTTGTACAGGCTAGAGAACATTTAATCCGCAAGACCTTTACCGCCCTCCACGGAGCGAAGCGTGCGATCGTGCACCTCTACAACTCCACTTCTCCACTACAGCGCCGCATCACCTTTAACGACGCTAGTAAGGAGCAAATCAAAACCATCGCCCTTGAGGGAGCAACTCTCATTAAGAGCTTGGCCCCAGAACTATCAGGGACGGATTTAACATTACAGTATTCTCCAGAAAGCTTCTCTGACACAGAGACAGAATACGCTTTAGAAGTCTGCGAGGCGGTGATGGATGTATGGCAGCCCACCCTCGAAAACAAAATTATTCTGAATCTCCCCGCCACCGTAGAATGGTTTACCCCAAACCAGCACGCTGACCAGATTGAGTGGTTCTGCCGTCATCTAAAGGACAGAGATAAGGCGATCATTTCCCTCCACACACACAATGACCGCGGCACAGGAGTCGCCGCCACAGAGCTCGGCTTACTCGCTGGGGCTGATCGTGTAGAAGGGACATTATTTGGTAATGGCGAGCGCACTGGCAATCTTGATATCGTCATTGCCGCCCTGAATATGAATACCCAAGGAATCGAAACGTCCTTGGACTTTTCTAACCTACCCGACATCCGAGCGACCTACGAGAAGGTCACTAAGCTTACCGTACCTGAACGCCAACCTTACGCAGGAGAGCTCGTCTTCACAGCCTTCTCAGGCTCCCACCAAGACGCCATCAAAAAAGGTATGGATAGACGGAATGCCGATCTAGCCAATGACCCGGACACCCCCTTTGGCATCCCCTACCTTACCATCGACCCCAAAGATCTAGGCAGATCCTACGAGGCGATTATCAGAATCAACTCACAAAGCGGGAAAGGAGGCATAGCCTACATTCTCGATCGTGAACATGGCTATGATCTGCCGAAAACCATGCACCCTCAGGTAGGAGCAAAAATCTACAGCCTAGCAGACGCTCTCGGCCGTGAGCTGGAGCCAGATGACATCAAAGAGGCTTTCTTCCAGTACTTCGTTAATATCAAAGCACCACTCGATATTCTCGAATACTCTTTCGACTCCAATACGGGCAAACGTGGAGAAATCGGATGTACAGCGAGTATTCGTTATGAAGATAGCATCCAAGAAATACAAGGTACAGGGAATGGCCCCATCAACGCCATGGTGCATGCCCTTAAAATGACGAATTTAAAGAACTTCACCCTCACGGACTACCGCTCTCACTCCGTGCGTGGCGGATCCGATGCAGATAGCGCAGCCTATGTTCAGCTACAAAGTAGCGTGAACGACTCCATTGTCTGGGGTGCTGGGGTCGATCCCTCCATCGAGATAGCAGGTATTCGAGCACTCATCAGCGCCTTTAATCTCTTACAGAACCAATAATCATTATGTGGCAATTTTCACTCTTCGGCATCTCCATCACAGTAGAACCAATGCATTGGTTCTCACTAGCCATCATCGGCTACTTATCTATAGGCCAAAGCTCTCTAGGTATGATTGGAGTGCTTATATTCATAGTAGCAGGGTTCCTCTCCATTCTGATCCACGAGCTAGGACATGCCGCTGCCATCCGTAAATTCGGCCTACCTGTACAGATCCGCATGGCCTCACTCGGTGGAGTCGCCATTCACCCCCCCGCCCGCAGCCGTTTAGAGCGCTTCATCATTGCAGCCGCAGGACCTCTCGCACAGGCCTTAGTTGCCTTCATCGTCATGCTTCTTCTAAGCAAAATGAGCATCCCTCCGGAAAAAGAATACTTCCTCAAATTTTTCAACACCTTTATTTGGATTAGCTTCGGCTGGGCCATCTTTAATTGTCTGCCCATCTTCCCGATGGATGGAGGCCATATGGTACAGGAAATCTGTGGACCGAACCGGAGAACTTGGCCCCACATCATTGCCCTCATCACCATCGGCCTCATCACCATCGGCCTCATCATAGCAGCAATGATCATCACTAAATTTATAGCAACCTTTGCTCTCATCATGCTCCTATTTATGGGTTATCAAAACTTCCAGATGCTCCAACAGATCAAACAAGATCAAGACCGCTGGAAATTTAAATAGCATTCCATAGCAACCATTAATTCCTGTGAAAATTAGTAGCATGGCCTCACCTATAATCTAACAGAAATACCACCTCCCAAAACACCTCCCAACACTCACAGTTTGTTCCTTCAAAAAATCCCCGAGCTTCGTAGTACATCGGAGATCACTCCATTCAGATCGAACAGACCTATTGATCCCATTCATCTAATCCAAATATAGATTTCATCTGAAAGAAACAAATGATTTGGATGAGTCAAAGTACGCCAACATCAGACAGTTTGGCTCAAAAGTTGCTCCGTTTTAGCAACCTATGGCTCACACAACTTCAGATTTTAGCCTCATTGAATCCTTGCGAGGCATGGTCAATGAAGAGGTCAACACAGGTCAGCCATCCCGGATCATCGTCATAGGCTTCGGGATGGCCGCAGCTCATTTTGCCAAGAGCTTTGTACAATCAGAACTTCGTCACTCCATCCAACTGACGATTATCGGAGAAGAAGAGCACGTAGCCTACAATAGGGTTCACCTCTCTTCATACATTGAACACAAAGACCCCTCACAGCTTCTATTACAAACAGCTCAGTGGTATCAAGAGCACGGGATAGAAATCTTAACTGGCAACGCCGTAAGATCCATCAACCGGGAACAAAGAGAAATCACTCTCCAAGGGGAGCAGGTCCACTCTTATGATGCGCTTATCTTTGCCACAGGATCACGAGCTGCTCGCCCACCAATTTCGGGAGTAGAGCACGACAATGTCTTTTTTTACCGCACCATTGCAGATCTAGATCATTTCATTGAACGGGCAAAGGGCAAAAAAAATGCTGTCGTCATCGGTGGGGGCCTCTTGGGCCTCGAAGCAGCTCAAGTCGTCCAAAGTTTAAATTTGGAAGTCTCTGTCATCGAACGAGCAGAATTCCTCATGCCCCAACAGCTCAACCAAGTCGCTGGGGAGACCTTATCTCAACTCATCAAAGCTCAGGACATAAACCTATATACAGGAGTCCCAAATACAGCGATTGAGAAAACCGAACAATCCAACACTCTCTCCATCACCATCGGAGAAGAAGAATCTATTGAAACAGACTTGGTGATCGTCTCCACCGGTATCACACCAAATTCTGAACTCGCTGCGAGTTGCCATTTAGAAGTAGGTATCCGAGGAGGCATCGTCGTCAATAACCACCTTCAGACTTCTGATCCAAGGGTATTCGCCATTGGCGAATGCGCACTTGTCCATGGGCGCACTTATGGCCTCGTAGCACCATCAAACTCCATGGCTGAGTACCTCCTATCCCATTGGGAAGGGAAAACGACCCAAGAATTCCCTATTCCTGACGTCTCCACACGCCTCAAGATGCTGGGGGTGGACGTTGTCGTACTTGGTAATGTATTCGACCAAGGTAAGAGTTATGAATACCAGCAAGACGGTCTCTACCGGCTCCTCTCCGTCTCATCAAAAGGCATTCTTCTTGGTTGCCTCGGCATCGGCAACTGGGAAGAGTCTAGCCATATCCACGCCCTCATTAAAGAACAGGGCAAAATTTCAAGAGCCGATCTCAAACAATTTACAAAAGAAGGTAGCTTCCTCGATCCAGAGCAATCTCAACTTTCAAACTGGAGCCCATCTAGCATCATCTGCCAGTGTAACACTGTTACAAAAGAAGACTTAGTCAACGAACTTGAAGCCTGTGCCCGCTGTCCTAATCAATTAGCAGAAAAAACAGGGGCATCTCAAATGTGTGGTTCCTGCCGCCCCTTACTCGAAGAGCTCTGCGGGTTATCACCACAGAGAATAGGCATGGTGCCAAAAGTCAAAGTCATCCTCGCCGGCTCCACAATAGCCCTCCTTATCTGTACCGTCTGCCTATCACTCCCAGGTGCTCCTCTAGGGGACTCCGTAGAATCGTCTTGGTATAAGTTCAGCACCCTGTGGAGAGAATTTCTCTACAAACAAATCTCAGGCTACACATTACTCGCCCTATTCACCATTGGCCTAGCCCTATCACTCAGGAAACGAATCTCCAGCCTATCTTGGGGCAGTATCTCAGCATGGCGCATCTTTCATTCCAGCTTTGGTATCCTCGCCCTATTCGCACTCTTCCTACACACAGGGTTTCACTTTGGCGACAATCTTAACTTTTGGCTCATGTTCATTTTTGTCATGACCAATCTTTTCGGAGGGATGCTAGGTATTATTTGCTCTCTCGAATTCTCGAAAAAATCGAACATAGCGGTACGCGCAAGGATTTGGAAAAGGCCCCTACTACTACTGCATATCATCACATTTTGGCCACTCCCCATCCTGATCGGTTTCCATATTTTTTCTGTCTACGGCTTCTAGCTCCACATCATGACACTACTCCTGCGCTATAAATATTGGATTCTTTGGCTACTCGTATCACTCAGTCTTGCTGGGTATTACTCATACGTTACCTTTCAATCTGAAGACAAACGCCCGTTACTCCCAGGCGTCACCACACACGGCCACTACCAAATCGAAATGGAGTGCTATGTCTGCCATAGCCAAGAACCTAACGAAAATGTCTTCACCTCCTCAGGCGTCCCTAACTCCTCATGTATTGATTGCCATGGAGAGGCTCTCGAAGAATTCAGCGATTCCCACCCTGTTAGGAAATTTAAAAACCCTGAAAACGCCGTATTCCTACAACACATTCAGGCTCTCAACTGTGTGACCTGCCATTCTGAACACAACCCAAAAATCACAGCCCCTATGGGAGTATCCTTACCCGCGGACTACTGCGCACACTGCCACCAAGTCACTCTAGAAAATTTAGAATCCCATAAAGACTTAGAATTTCAAACCTGCGCTACAGCCGGTTGCCACAACTATCATGATAATATGGCACTATCACCCTCCTATCTACTCAAGCACTTCGGAGAAACTGATGTCTTAGAAAAACCTGTCATCACTCCCACAGAACTAAGCTCCCGCCTTGATGAACTAATCGGACCACGAGGCCCCGCACTATCCATCGCAGAGGCGGACTACCCCCCTCATCTAGCTGTCGACGCTAAGTACCTCCATGATTGGAGTATTTCTGCACATGCTAAAGGAGGAATCAACTGCACAGAATGCCATCAACCCAATCAATCCGAATGGATAGAAAAGCCCACCATGCAAGTCTGTGCAACATGCCATGACAATGAACACGAAGATTTCCAACAAGGCAAACATGGCATGCGCACTGCCCAT
The DNA here is from genome assembly GCA_964561965.1 of uncultured Verrucomicrobiales bacterium. Lineage (GTDB taxonomy): Bacteria > Verrucomicrobiota > Verrucomicrobiia > Verrucomicrobiales > Akkermansiaceae > Rubritalea. The sequence goes on along the minus strand of CAZLQY010000034.1, from coordinate 2,207 downwards.
GAAAACTTAAGCCCCATGACACCAGCTCTAGCTAGACTTCCCATGCACAACACAGAAGCGCATAAGAGCTTAGACTGCCAGGCATGCCACGAATCTCACCAATATGACCGTGTATACGCCTCCTATGAAGCCTGTGTGAAATGCCATAATGATGAGCACACCAACAATTATAAAAACTCCAAACATTTCAACCTCTTCCAGCAAGAAACCCTCTCCCTTTCACCAAAAGGCACAGGAGTATCCTGCGCCACATGCCATATGCCGCATGTCAAAAAAGGCGGCAGATGGATCGTAGATCACGATCAATCGAACAACTTGCGCCCTAACGAAAAAATGACCCGCAACGTATGCACCTCTTGCCACGGGCTTCAATTCTCAATGGACGCCATGGCTGACCCAAGCGTCATCAAAGGAAACTTCCAACACCCTTCTAAGATAAGGCACCCCGGAATCGAGTGGACTGTAGACTCCGCCATAGAGCGCGGGGACAAAGATATCATTCTTCTGAAACAATACATTACGGAGCAATTCGAGCAGCAATCGCAAAAAAACGAATCATTTCCCAACACACAGAAACCATGAAAATGAATAACAGACAAAGACAGGCAGTCAGGGTTTTACCTCTCGCTGCGATCGCCATCGCCATCACTTCCTGCGGTAAAAAAGACAGTGGAACTACCTCTGCGGAAACAACAGGAAGCTTCTCTGCGGACCAAGTCTCTGAGGCTCTCTATGCCGTTCTAAAATCAGAACGTAAAGTATACGCATCAAAGATCGTCAACCGTCTAGCAAAAGAAGAAAAAGTGATCAAGGCACACGAAGAATGGAAGGAAAACAAAGCACTCCTACTACCAGCACAATTCTTCCGTGAAGGAGCAGAAGAAGTCGATGCGGCAGATAAACCTTTCGAATTCTCCTACTCTCTTCAATCACTCTGGCCACTAAACTACGAGAACGCCAAGAAACAAACACCTGCCGTCATCGAAGGCCTCAAGGCTGTCTCCATCGAAGGCAGCCCAGACTTTGGTAAAAAGTGGGTGGGGGAAGAAGACATCGCTGGTCAAAAATACTTCGTCGGAATCTATCCTGATCCCGCCGTAGCTCCAGCTTGTTGGACATGCCATAACGAGCATGAAAACAAGAAAGATGAATACCCTATCTTTAAGAAAAATGACGTCATGGGAGGGATCGTCATACGCATACCTATCAATAACTAATAGAATGAAGACCAGAGCTTCATCCATATTACTTGGACTAACCTCATGCTCCATCCTTATTCTCGCTTCTTGTGAGAATAAGGAAAGTGCTGCCCTAACGACTACTTCTGTTGAGCCAAAGCACCCTTGGGACATCACCCCAGACACTGCTGACATGCAGACGGGAAAAGTGGTTTACCTCAAAGAGTGCGCCTCATGCCATAACGAAGGGGAAGAAGGCGCTCCCTCACTCCTAGATAAGGAAGAATGGAGTATAAGGGAGGCAAAAGGAATCGACATCCTCATAGATCACGCATTAAACGGCTTCATCGGAGAAGACGGTGAAATGCCAGCCAGAGGTGGATCTGATCTATCAGATGAAGAAGTCAAAACCGCTGTTTCCTTTATGCTAAAAGTAACAAACCTTCCACATAATTAAAAACGAACTATTGAACAACCCCGACTATGAATAAAGAAGAATCTAAAGGGCCTCTTACTCTACAGCAGAAGCAACTCGTCCAAGAGTCTTGGGAAAAAGTAAAACCAATTTCCGAAACCGCAGCCGAGTTATTTTACTCAAAACTCTTCGAACTAGACCCAGAGCTCAAGTCTCTCTTCAAATCCTCTGATATGAAGGAGCAGGGCAAAAAGCTCATGCTCATGATTGGAGCTGCCGTAAAAGGCTTAGACTCTCTGGGAGAACTTGTCCCAACAGTACAATCTCTTGGGAAACGCCATGTAGGTTATGGAGTGAAAGAAGAACATTACGCTACTGTGGGAGAGGCTCTATTAGACACCTTGGAAAAGGGCCTAGGGGACGACTACACTGCCGATACCAAAGAAGCATGGGTCATCACCTATACCACTTTAGCAAACGTCATGAAAGAGGCCTCCTACAAGAACTAACAATCTAACACAACAAGACGATGAGAGGAGATAACTAAACTGTAAAGAACTTGACTTGATCTGACATTCCTGATTGAAAAGAGGAAAACCAAAATGTCAGATTAT
>CAZLQY010000033.1:2981-31836 GCA_964561965.1 uncultured Verrucomicrobiales bacterium | reverse complement strand
AATACAGAGTTGAATTTACATTTACGAACTGTCTAATTTTTGGGGTCAGGCCACTTTTCAGGAAAAGAAACTGTGTTAGCTGTAATTATATTGTTGGGTTCAGGTGTATTAACTTTATTGGTGTCTCACGTATCGTTTTGTTTTTTAGAGCAAAAATTTATCAAATTAGGGAAATCTATAGTGAAAAAAAATGGCAATCTCGGGGTTTAAAGCAGGTGAGAAATCTGATGGTTTAGAAATAGGCTCTAGCCACGGAATGGGTTTTCAGGATCGTGTAGGTGCTGTTCTTTTAGGTCTTTCATATGTTGCAGCATGTTTATTTTGTTCTACAGATAGTATGTCTGGAGCCGGGTATACTTTGCTTTTTTTGGCTTTTGGCGCCATTGGTCTATTTAGGAATAAATTGCCATTTTCTTTGACTACGTCACTATCGCTTATCTGGGTTGTTGTTCTTTCTAGCGGTTTGTTAGTTTTGGCTGTGATCTCTCCAGTTGAAAAATTTGCTGTAGCAGATATGATCTTAATCATCTCAGGTGTATTGTGTTTGTTTATTGCTGGTAAATTGTCTTTATATTCCTCTTGTTATAAATGGATTGTAGCTTTTTTTGTGGTTGCATTATTTGGGCACCTTTTCGTGGCATTTATCCATATTGGGATTGATGGTAAGTGGTTGCCGTTTTATCGTTTACGTGAAAACCTTTCTCATGTGAGCGGTTTATATTTGCATCGGAACTATTTGGGTAATCTCATTGCCTCTTTTGCATGTATGTTCTTTGCTGGATCTGTGTTTATTCCTCGTTCCCTATGGAAGTATGTTTTGATGGGTTTAAGCGTATTGTCTTTTTGTTTTGTGATTTGGAGTGCATCTAGAGGGGCTATATTTGCGATGGGTGTTGGGTTACTTTCTATTGTTGCTTTTTATATTTATTCGAATTGGTTAGATGAGCTTATTTCACTGCGGCGTGTGAGCTTATTATTAGGGACAGCATCAATTTGCGGCATCATTGGGGTAGCAGGGTATTATTGGTCTGTAGATAAGAGAGATCTTTCGAGTGGAGGCACATTCCATGGTCGCGAAAGTTTCTTCAAAGTTGCTATTGAGCAGATTATTGACAAACCCCTTTTAGGAGGAGGAGCACGAAGTTTTTCGTGGCGAAGTATTGAGTTTTGGCCAGAAGGCCTTTGGAAAGGAGCTCCTCATATGAATTATGTTCATAATGAATACTTGCAGATGATCGTAGATTATGGGCTGTTGGTAGGGGGAGTGACTTTGTTAAGTCTAGTGATATTTTTGTGTATTTCAGTTTACAGGTTTAGTTCTCTTTCTGTGGAGTATAGAGCTCTCTATACTGGTGCCTTTGGGGTTGTAGTTGTATTTATGGCACAAAGCTGTGTTTCTTTTCCTCTACATGTATTGCCTAATTTTATGTGTTTTATGATTTGTTTGGGTGTTTTACTGAGCTCATCACTTGGAGTGAAATCAAAGGTTCATTATGTAACTTCTGTTGGATTGAGCGTGTTTGTCATTTTTGCACTAGTGCTCGCGTGGGGGCGTATTCCACGGCATATGTATCAAATTTCTCGTGATAAAGCGGATAAGTTTGGAGGTGATATAGTGGCCGCCCAGCAGGCTTTTGCAGAATCAGGGAATGAATATGATGACTACACGAGATTAGGGGATTTACTTTTTACTGAGGCGCTTAATGAGCCGGTTGCATTTTCGGAGTCCATGAACTCTGCTAAAATGGCTTATCAAAAAGCGTATGAACTTCATCCATTTCATTTGAAGGCTCAAGTAGCCTTAGGTGTATGTTACGATTATTTGGGTGATTTTGAAAAGGCGGATGAGATGTTGCTTAAAGCTGCCAAAACTGGAGATGTGAGAGAGAGCTACTTACAGATTCATCGTAGATTAGCACAGCATTATTTCGCTTGGGGCTTAGCGCATTATAACGATAGAGGCCCTAATGAAGCTTTGTTTTATTTTAACTTATCGAGAGTTCATTTATTAAAAACGAAGAAACTCTGGGCGGCACCTGATCCTAAATGGAATGAGGAGAAGAGAGACGTGGAAGAATATATTGAATTTCTTGAGAGAGCAGGTGTGGAGGCAGTATCTCCAGATTAAATATTTGCTCATTAGAACACATATTCAACGTAACTTAGTATATTGTCGAATCAATATTGATATAGGATTATAAACTAGAGCCTAGTTTCTCATGGCAAAACTGTGTTTATTTAGCATAATGGTGTAATGGAAGTTTTAGAAATGCTAGGAATGGCTTTAGGTCTTGGTGCCTTAGCTGGAATTAATCTGTATATGACGGTTTTTGTGACTGGCTTGGCCCTTAAGATGGGTTGGCTAAATTTGTCGGACCAGTATGTGGATTTGAGTGTTCTGGAAAATCCTTGGATTTTGGGCGTGGCAGGGAGTATGTTTCTTGTGGAGACTTTGGCGGATAAGATTCCTTGGGTGGACTCTACATGGGATGCGATTCACACTGTTATCCGCCCTGTTGGTGGTACGTTCTTGGCAATAGCTGCATTGGGAGAACTTGATCCTATTGTTTCTGTTATGGGCGGTCTACTCTGTGGTGGCGCGTCTTTGGTGACTCATACGGCTAAGGCTGGTACGAGGATGATGATCAATGCTTCCCCAGAACCGGTGACCAATATCGTGGCTAGTACTTCAGAAGACATTTTTGTATTGGGAGGATTAGGCCTAATCGCATATTATCCTGGGGTGGCCTTTGTCTTTTTCTTATTCGTGGTAGTTGGTGCTACTTTGGTGATTTGGAAGACATCTAGTTTTATTGCTAAGTTTGTACGTCGTATTAGGAGGAAGGAAGCAGTCCAGATTTAGTAGACATCTTTCACACAGCGAAAGCCTGTGTGGTTTGTGGGGGAAAGAGCTTCAGAATAGTGGCGTGCAGCGGGGCGGTAGCGTAAACAGTAGTCGGCATGGCAGAGGAAAGAACCTCCTTTTGATATATTCATGTACATGAGGTTACTCGTGTTTTCACGAGGGAGTGGGCATGTTCCTGTACGGTAGAAGTGCTGGAGTTCTGCCATTGTGATGGGGTTTTCAGGGCCTTTTGGGTCTTTATGAGGAGCGGCAGCAAAGAGTTTGTAGTAAGCAGGGTGGTAGAAATCACTGCAGAGTTCCCATACATTACCGGCCATGTCGTGAATACCATAACCATTGGCCGGGAAGGCCCCAACTGGAGAGGTGGCAGCATGGCCGTCCTCTTCGGTATTATTGACGGGGAATTGCCCTTGAAAGCAGTTTGCTTGCCAAGTTTCTTCAGGGGTGCGTTCGTTGCCCCAAGTGAACATGGCCTGCTTTAAACCTCCTCTCGCGGCGTATTCCCATTCCGCTTCTGTGGGGAGGCGTTTCCCGGCCCATTTGGCATAGGCTTTAGCGTCATCAATGTTGACGCAGACGACGGGGTGATCCATACGCTCTGAGATGGAGGACCCTGTGCCTTCTGGAGAACGCCAGCTGGCTCCTGCTCGGTAGGCCCACCATTGCCAGGGGTTATTTGTATCTCTGGGGTTGATGGATTGGGGTGGAGGACTAAAGACTGTTGCTCCTGCGATGAGTTGGTTGGCAGGTGCGTTTGGAAAAAGGTCTTTGCTGAGGGGCTTTTCGGCGAAGGTGACGTAGCCAGTGGCGTCTACAAATGCTTGGAAGTCTGCATTAGTCACTTCATATTGATCAATCCAAAACGCAGATATTTTAACATCGTGAGTAGGCGCTTCTTCTGGATATTGTTCTCCATTTCCGGGGTCTTTGTCATTCCCCCGCGTATAGGTACCTCCTTTTAAGAAAATCATGCCATCTTGTTTCATTAGGTGAGATGGGCTGTTTGATTTGTTACTTTCTCCTTCTGTTTGTGAGTGTTCGTTTTTTTGACAACCGGTGGTTGCGAGTGTCATAATGGCGATGCCTGATGTAAGGAGTTGCGTGAATTTCATAATATTCTTGCTTGTAATAGAATGTTGAGATGATTGGTTCCTTTCAGCGTAGACTGTATGACAAAGTTTAGACCATGTATTGACCTGCACCAGGGGAAGGTGAAGCAAATTGTCGGGGGGAGCCTGACAGATGATGGTGTTGGTTTACGAGAAAATTTTGTTTCAGATCGTTCTGCTGCAGAGTTTGCTGCTTTGTATCATGAAGATACGCTGCTGGGTGGGCATGTCATACAGTTAGGTTCAGGGAACAGTGATGCGGCACGGGCCGCTCTCGCTGCGTGGCCAGGTGGACTCCAGATAGGGGGAGGTATTCATGGTGAGAATGCTGCAGAGTGGCTGGAAGCTGGTGCGTCTCACGTGATTGTGACGTCGTGGTTATTTGATGAAGAAGGTCATTTCCTTGAGAATAGGCTGGATGAGCTAGTTCAGGAAGTTGGGAAGGAGCGGATCGTGCTCGACTTAAGTTGTCGTAAAAGCGAGGCTGGCTGGACGGTGGCTATGAACCGGTGGCAGACGTTGACTGAGCTTGAGATAACGGTGGATGTTTTAGAGTCTCTTGCTACTTCATCTGCAGAGTATCTTATCCATGCTGCGGATATGGAGGGATTATGTGAAGGCGTGGATATTGCTTTGATTCAGTATCTTGCCGCATGGGGTGGCTTGCCGATGACTTATGCTGGGGGTGTAGCGGGTATGGAGGATGTATTGGCTGTGGAGGAAGCTAGTCATGGTAAATTAGATCTTACTGTGGGGAGTGCTTTGGATATTTTTGGTGGTTCAGGTGTCACTTATGATGCTTTAAAACTTTGGAATAATAGATAATATGGAAACAATAGCTTTAATTCTTTTCATCCTTGCAGGATGGGTAACGTATAAATTAGCGGCAGGTGCGGATAAGGACCATGTACGTAATCGTATGATTCGTAGTCGATTTGGTGAAAAAGAGCGTGCGGTGTTAAAGCGTGAGGTGCCGATCTATTCGCGTATTCCTGAGGAGCAGCGGGGCATTTTAGAGGGGATGATTCATATCTTTATTCATGAGAAGAGTTTTGAGGCCTGTGGTGGCCTTGATGAGGTGACGAAAGAGATGCAAATTGTCATTGCGGCGAATGCTTGTTTACTTCAATTAAATAGAAAAATGGATTGTTACGCCAAATTGCGTAGCATTCTTGTTTATCCAGAGCCTTATTTTGCTTCGTTAGAAGGGGGAGGAGAGCAATTGCGCCTTGGGGAGAGCTGGTCGAGCGGTTCAGTTGTCTTGAGCTGGTCTAGTGTACAGGCAGGAGGGCGCAATGAGCGAGATGGGCAGAATGTGGCTTTCCATGAATTTGCGCATCAGCTAGATCAAGCTAATGGTATGGCAGATGGGTTGCCTGAGCTTCCAGAGGGGCACTCTTACCGGGAGTGGGCCAGAGCGTTTCAAAGCGCTTTTGAGAAATTTACGGCGAAGATCTCTAAGGGGAAAAAAACGATTATTGATGAGTATGGAGCTACGAATGCGGCAGAGTTTTTTGCCGTAGCCACGGAAACGTTCTTTGAGAAGCCGAAGCAGCTTCAGCAAAAATATCCGGAAATCTACAGACAGCTTCAGAAGTTTTATAAATTAGATCCTATTAGTTGGGTTTAATGGTGGTTTTGTCTGAAGAGTAGGGTTATTTCTAGGGTTTCTTTCCAAAAGAGATTTCTAGGAATGGGGCTTGAGGAAGGAGGCAAGTTGACAATTGTTTGGGTTTATTAGGCCAGGTGTGATGGTTCTATTTCTTTTTTCCATAGTTCTCTGAGAATGGTGATTTCTTGTAAGAACTGTTCGTCGTGTTTCGGTATTTAAGGGTGGTTTGCCTTGATGTACGGTGATTTCATATGATGAATTTTTTAATATGGAGTCAATCATTGGGGCCCATTGACAATCTATTAAATAAGAAGATGATGAATAGGATACGTATGAATACCTTCATTGGTGTTTTCACAGCTACCATGTGTTTGCCCGTGATTGGAGCTGATGTGGAGAAGCTGATAGAAGAGGGCAAGTTGATACTTGATGATGATTTTAATCGTGACGGTAAGTATGATATCGCAAACGGTTGGTCTGTGAATAATAAGGAAGGTGCGGCAAAGCAAGCTGAGCTGGTTGATGGGAAGTTAGTGATCACCATGGCTCCGGAGCTTGACCATAGCACTGTTATTAGGCATGACGCTCCGTTTGATGATGGTGTGGTGAAGCTGAGGTTTATGCTTTTTGATAAACGTGGGCTAAAGTTAAATTTTGATGATCCTGCTGCAAAGTCTCTCACCTGGGCTGGGCATATTATGCGTGTGGTGATTCGCCCAGGAAAGGTGATGATCTCGGATGATTTAACGGGAGTTTTTGATTTAGAGGTCCGAAAAAAGAGACAAGATAAGGATTTGCCGAAGAAGGAAAAGGAGGAGCTGGATAAGTTCGTTCGTTCAAAGCAGCCCGTGTTCCCTGCGAAGGTGGAGCTTAAGAAATGGCATGAGTTAACGGTGGTGAACCTGGGCCCGAAGGTGGAGGTTTTTATTGATGGAGAGATGGTCGATGAGATTCGAATTTGGTCCTTAGACTAGGTCGGAGAAGAGGAGGAGCCTGTTTGTTTCTGAAAGTAGGTTTGTGGATTCGTCCCATATCTCGGTAGGTCAGAGCTTGAAGTCATGTAAATTCTGTAAAGCGTGTCAGCTGCGGGCTATTCCCTTGACCGGCATATCTGTACTGCCTAGTTTTTGCCCATATTATCGCTATTAAGGCGTTATGGGTTATCATGAATATTCACGAATATCAGGCGAAAGAGTTGTTTGACCAGTTTGGTGTAGCATCCCCGAAGGGGGCTGTGGCTAATACGGCAGAAGAAGCAGCAGCTGTGGCGTCCTCTCTTGGGGGGGGGAAGTTAGTTGTTAAGGCTCAGGTTCACGCAGGTGGGCGAGGTAAGGGTGCTTTTAAAAATGGTTTTCAAGGGGGTGTGCACTTAGGTGATTCCCCTGAGGAGATTCAAGAACTCGCAGCCAGTATGCTGGGTCAGACTCTAGTCACACATCAGACTGGTGAGGCTGGTCGTTTAGTGAGTAAGGTGATGGTTGGTGAGGCTGTAGCCATTGATCGTGAGTTTTATCTAGCTGTGCTTCTTGATCGTGAAACTTGCCGTCCAGTGATTGTCGCGTCGACAGAAGGTGGTATGGATATTGAGGCGGTGGCAGAAAGCACTCCTGAGAAAATTGTGCGTGAATTTATTCACCCTCTCGCAGGCTTACAACCGTATGAAGTCCGTAAGTTGATAAAGACTTTGGGCTTAGCTGGGAATGAAGCTAAGCAGTTCTCGAAATTGCTTAAAAATCTCTACGAGCTCTTTATTGATTGTGATTGTTCTATGGTGGAGATTAATCCTCTAGTAGTCACAAAGGATGAGCAGGTTCTGGCTCTGGATGCGAAGTTTGGCTTTGATGACAATGCTTTATACCGCCATCCAAATATTGTGGCGATGCGTGATGAGACGGAAGAGGACTCCCGTGAGGTGGAGGCTTCTAAGTATGATCTAAATTATATCGGGCTGGATGGGAACATTGCCTGTTTGGTGAATGGAGCGGGCCTAGCTATGGCGACAATGGATATCATTAAGCATTTTGGTGGCGATCCAGCGAATTTCCTCGATGTAGGTGGCGGAGCAACCAAGGAGCAGGTTTCTGCAGCATTTAAGATTATCTTGGGTGATGCGAAGGTGGAAGGAATCCTTGTGAATATTTTCGGTGGTATCATGCAGTGTGATATTATTGCTGAAGGGATTCTTGCTGCGGCTGCAGAGCTCGATCTTTCTATTCCTTTAGTTGTCCGCTTAGAGGGGACAAATGTAGCAGAGGGCAAGGCTCTCATTGCTGGATCTGATTTGGCAGTGATCTCTGCTGATAATCTTAACGATGCTGCTCAAAAAATTGTGGCAGCAGTGCAGGGCTAATCTTTTTTTAAATTACGAACTAACTAATTTCTAATGGCTATTCTAGTAGATGAAAATACTAAGGTGCTCGTACAGGGCATCACTGGTGGGTTTGGCGGTAAACATGCTCAATTATCCATTGATTATGGCACCCAGATAGTGGCTGGGGTGACTCCTGGTAAGGGTGGACAGACCTTTGGTGAAAAGACTCCCGTCTTTGATACTGTTGCGGAAGCATCTGGTGAGACAGGGGCTACGGTTTCTGCAATCTTTGTTCCACCTCCCTTTGCAGCAGATGCTATTCTTGAAGCTGTCGATGCGGGGATGGATCTCGTTGTGGCAATCACAGAGGGCATTCCTGTTGCGGATATGATGCGTGTGAAGGCTGCTATGGCAGAAACAAAGACTCGGCTTATCGGCCCTAACTGCCCAGGTATTGTCACACCAGGCCGAGGTGAGAATTCTCATGGAGGCTGCCGTATAGGTATCGCTCCAGGATACATTCATAAGCGGGGTAATGTTGGTGTGGTTTCACGCTCAGGGACATTAACCTATGAGGCCGTGTATCAGCTCACAGAGCTAGGCTATGGACAGTCTACGTGTGTGGGTATTGGGGGGGACCCTATTAATGGAACTTCGCATCTCGATGTGTTAAAGATGTTTAATGAGGACCCTGAAACTGAGGCGATTATTATGATCGGTGAGATCGGTGGAAATGCTGAGGCAGAAGCTGCCCGTTGGGCGAAGGAGAATTGCAATAAGCCGATTGCTGGATTTATTGCCGGTGCTACAGCACCTCCGGGGCGCCGTATGGGCCATGCAGGTGCGATTGTTGGTGGTGCAGAAGATACTGCGGATGCCAAGAAAGCTATTTTACGGGAATGTGGCATCGCCGTGTCTGAGACGCCTTCTGAAATGGGTAAGACCTTAGTGGGTATGCTCTAGATCTTGATAACAGATTTTCTTCCTGTTTTACATGTAAGCTCCATTGCTTTTATAGCTTTGGAGCTTTTTTATGGGTATGATCTATTTTTTTCTAGATGTGATTGAATCTTGGAGGAGGATGGCCAGTATGCGGCTGTGAGTACGCTAGGAGAGAGCAAAGGAGTAAGTCAGCAGGTCATAGAGTCTTGTTTATCGATGGGGATTCGTGAGTTTGTGGTTTGTGCTGGAGCTCGAAATTTATCGATTGTTTTAGGCCTTCTAGGGATCGAGGGTGTGACAGTTTGGTCCCATTTTGAGGAACGTTCTGCTGGGTTTTATGCTCTGGGCAGGATGATCGATTCTGGGCAACCCTGTGCTGTGGTGACGACGTCTGGAACAGCTGTTACGGAGTTATTACCAGCTGTTGTTGAAGCTCATTATCAAGGGCGACCTCTGGTTGTTATTAGTGCAGATCGCCCCGAGCAATATCGTGGTTCAGGTGCTCCGCAAGCGATTGAGCAAGTAGGTATTTTTGGTTCTTATGTCGGTTGTTGCGTAGATGTCGTAGAGAACGGAACGGAGTGTTTTAAGAATTGGAATGGGCGTTTGCCTTGGCATGTAAATGTCTGCGTAGAAGAAGAAATTGAGGAATTCCGCGTGACAGCGGAGGTGGGTGATTTTTGTGCTGAGCGGCATCGCTTCGGGGTCACAGAACTGCGGAGTTTTTTAGAAGATCGTATTTTTGTAGGATTAGTAGTCGCTCTAGGTGGTCTAGAGCCTGAGGAAAGGGAAGAGACTTGGCATTTCTTGAAACAGCTTAATGTTCCCGTAATTGCAGATGTGACTAGTGGTTTGAGGGAGGGCTTAGGCAAATTATTATTAGCAGATGCTGATCGTGTCTTGGATGAACATAAAGTGGGCAAAGTCCTTCGTATAGGGGATGTGCCTGTGGGGAGGTTTTGGCGTGATTTAGAGAAGAAGGAGAAGGTGGAAGTGCTCTCGATTACCCGTACAGGCTACAGTGGTTTGGCTAGGTTTAGCCAAGTCATTCACGGTGGCGTGGGGCGAGTGCTGAAAGGGTATGGGGAACCTGAAACAGTGGGTGATGTTCTAGGCCTATTGAGTGGAAATGGGAAGCGCTGGAGTAGACTGGATGAGTTACTGGAATCTTATCCAAACAGTGAACCATCTATGGTAAGAATGCTCTCGATCTACGCGAGTGTAGGGGCGGAGCTCTATCTGGGGAATAGTCTGCCGATTCGTGAGTGGAATGCATTTGCTCAGCGTGAGCATGCTCAAGAACTTGTTCATGCGAATCGGGGTGCTAATGGAATTGATGGTCAGCTCTCTACATGGCTGGGCGCGACTGTAGGGCTTGATGATGCGTGGGGTGTTTTTGGAGATTTAACGACGATGTATGATATGAGCGCCCCTGCGCTTTTGGAGAATTGTGAAGGTCTACGTAGAGTCATTGTGGTGATTAATAATGGAGGGGGCCGTATTTTTGATCGCCTCCCTAGAATAGCGGCTCTGCCTGAGGAAAAGCGTGAAATAGTGCGTAATGGGCACGAATGGGATTTTGGAATGTGGGCGCAAATGTGGGGTATGGATTATCAGCGCGTGAGCTGTGTCGATGAGTTGGAGGTAGAGGCTCCAGAGCATGGAATAGTGTTGGAGTTAATTCCTGATGTGAAAGAAACGGAGGATTTTTGGAATGCGTTAAGGTCGTGAACGGTCGCAACAGTTGTGTTATCTGGACTTTAAAGGTTTGATGTTTAACCTTAAAAATTGTCATTTGATAAAAATATGATTGGATTTTTTTAAAAAAACGACGATGATGAAAATCTATGGCGAGGAAACAATCAAGTAAAAGGAATGAAATTAGTTCATTACTGGGTCGCCGTCGTTTCCTTGGATGGGCAACTGCTTTGAGTGCTACTGTAGTAATGGGGCTTCGAGATACTCAAGCCGCATTATTTTATAGTACACGGCCTGTGGAAGGGATTCCCCAGTCTTGGGTGGATGCAAAAGGTCTAGACGTACTTCGTTATGCTAATTATATCAAAGGCCTGAAGCTTAAAAATGTGACACCTCAAATGGTGCTAGCTCCTCATTTTAAGACGAGAGGAAGTACTCGTAATAGTTTACCTCCGCGTTACATGTGGAGTAGAATTGCAAAGCCATTGCGGGTGATAGACTCGCTTTCGTCGCGTATGAACGCAAGTGTTCGTGAGCTGCTCTCAATTTACCGTAGCCCAAGTTACAATAGAGCCGTACGTGGGCGTAGCCTTTCTCAGCATATGGAGAATAGAGCAATTGATGTGAAATTTCATAATGCCAGCCCTTCGACTGTTGCTGCCCATGCGCGTAGAATGCGCAGAGAGGGGCACTTTAAAGGTGGAGTAGGGCGCTATAGTTCTTTTACCCACATTGATACACGTGGGCATAATGCCGATTGGTAATCATTGGTAATAGATTGGACGTCTTTCACCTGTGCGTGGACGTTTGATGCAAAATACGTTTGAGTAGAGCTGTATTTTTGAAGAGCAGTTTCGCTAGAGATATCTTGAGGTTTGTGATTGAGTTTCTTAGCGTGCCTGCATATGAGCACAAATTATCTGACTGTATTTGAGGAAAGCCCAGGTATTTCTGCCGCATTTCTAGGGCGTGTCTCCAATCTTACGGTTCATGCAGATAGGGAAGAGATGATCGCCCGCTTGGAGGGCCCTCACAGCCGCTCAGTACTTGAGCTTGGCTTTGCTTGGCAGGATCTGGCTAGAGCGGAACAAGTCCATGGATCGGAAGTCGCTGTAGTTCAAGAGGGGGGGAGCTTTGCCGTTGGGGCAGATGCGCTCGTGACGAATACGCCTGGAGTACTTCTTGGGATTTATGTGGCGGATTGTGGAGCTGTGTACTTTCATGATGAGAAGACGGGAGCGATAGGATTAGCCCATTCGGGAAAAAAGGGCACGGAAGGTAATATTGTTACGAAAGTTCTAGAAACAATGAAGGAAGAGTTCGGATCTTGCCCTCAAGATATCCTTGTCGTGTTAGCTCCGTGCATTCGCCCTCCGTCTTATGAGGTTGACTTTGCCGCGGATATTATGAAACAGGCTTTAGCTGCTGGAGTACCGAGAGAGCAATATATTGATTCTGAGATCTGTACGAGTAGCGATCTTAGTTCCTATTATAGCTATAGGGCGGAGAAAGGTGTCACAGGTCGGATGTTGGCCTTATTAGGGAAAAACTGGACTCATGTGGAGAGAGCCCCAGCAAAAGTGAATCTTTCTCTTAGAGTCCTCGGTAAAAGAGAAGATGGTTTCCATGCAATAAAGACGCGGATGGCCCCTTTAAATTTATGTGATGTTTTACGGTTTTTACCTGCGGATCAATACGAGTTATTTTGTGAAGAAGAAGGGGTGCCTTTAGATGAATCGAATCTGGTAACAAAAGCAGTGCGCGTATTTCAGAGAGAAACGGGGTGCTCATGTTCATATGCCGTGCATTTGGAAAAAAACCTTCCTCATGGAGCAGGGCTTGGAGGAGGGAGTAGTGATGCTGCTGCGATGTTACGTGCTTTGAATGTTCTAGAGGGGGCAGGGCTTTCGCTCCAACAATTATCAGAGATGGCAGCAGAGATAGGCTCGGATGTTCCATTCTTTGTGTATAATACGATTTGTGATTGTTCCGGAAGAGGTGAAGTAGTTTCTCCTGTGAAAGAATGGAGTGCATCTCTCCAGTTATTATTACTAAAGCCAAAATTTAGTGTGAGCACTCCTGCCGCTTATGCCATGTGGAAGGATTCGGTAGAGTTGCCGGGAGTAGACTATACGGAACAAATATTTTCTTGGGGGATTCTGGTGAATGATCTTGAGCGGCCTGTTTACCAAAAACATATGTTTTTGGCGGAAGTGAAATTGTGGTTACTTGATCAACCTGAGGTAGCAGGGGCCTTGATGAGTGGTAGTGGCTCCACAATGTATGCCGTGCTGAAAACGGATGGGGAGGAATTAAAGCAGAGAGCATTAGCTGAGCTGGATCCAACGATGTGGGCTGCCTGTGTAGAAATCGTAGATAACTTGTAGGTTTAATCAATAGGCTGAGACTTCTCTAAAGCCTCAGCTGCACTGCGGGAGCATCCGCGAGGTATGGCAGATGGATCTCTACCTATGAGGGTGAATTCTGAAGGAGATTGGAAAATAGCGATATCTTGTGTGCGGATTGCAGCGACGGAGTCGAGATTTGCGAGATCGATGATTTCTAAATACCCCATTTCGCCCGGTTCTACATGCTGGCCTGATTCAGGATGGATCACTCTGATGCGGGTCCAAGGGGGAGCTTTGTGGTTAGAGTTGTAGCCGTTTGTATAATATTGAGAGCTCAGTTCCGTCATCGAGTATTCATTCCAGATAGCAGAATCTGGGAGTTGAAGGGAATCCGTTAAGATCTGATAGAAATCAGATTTTTGGAGTGACTTACCAGTCCCTTTGTATCCCCCTGTTTCCATACACCAACTACCGTTTGGTAAGGGGAGGCTGTGCTTTTCTGTAATGTGAAGGAAGGCGAGGGCTGTTCCCAGTAGAGTAATCGGGCGGCCTTTTTGTATCGCAATTTTCAGAGGCTCTAAATGAACTGCTCCGTGTTTCATCAGGTAAGATGCCTTTGGGCTATGTTGTAGCCGCAGTGTCTCCATCATATGAACGAGGGATGAGTTGGGCGCTTCTTGTGGGGATGGGGTGAGGAAGAATGTTTGACCCATAGGTGGAAGAGAGTTCCATGCTGCTAGGATAGATGTCTCGTAGAGCTCTGTACTGCTAAAATAGTGTTGGCCTCGGATCTCACCTGTAGTACCAGAAGTTTGGAAAACTTTAGTAATGGAGCTCTTGGTTAGACTTGTTAGGGGTATATCGAGTTGTTTAAAGGCGTCTGTGGGGACTGCTGGGATATCGGCCCAGCTCTCGGGGGGCTTCGTACAAATAGCAGCACAATAGTTTCTGTAAGGGAGTACGTGCCGATATTGGTATTGCCAAAGCTCGAGTGCTAGTTGGCAGAAGAGAGCATCATCTGTTTCTCCAGATGAGATAAATTGTTTTAGCTTGGAAAAGAGCTTCTTTCGCACAAACGAAAGATGACAAACAATTTTCCAAAAGAAGAGGAATAAATGTGACAAATCATGAAATATAGTTCTCTATAGAAACGATGACTTTGTAGAGCTGCCTAGTTAGGTGGATCTACTTGGTAGGATTCTCTCCCGAAACTACATACACAACATAGCACACAATGCACACTAACAACACCCTAGCAGAGCTGGACATTGTCCAAACACTGCAAAACGTTATCAATATCGTTCAAGACTTCTTTGCTTCTTTTGGAATGCTGGGAAATCTTATACTCGCCCTCATCGTTTTCCTCATTGGTAAGTCAGTTGCCATCAAGCTTGGGAAAGTGATTGAGAAAGGTCTTAATAAAACATCAATTGATGATAGAATCGCCGAAAAACTAGGCCATCAAGCAGGTGTCGCAAAAGGGCTTGCGGGATTCGCCGTTGCTCTGATGATCCTCATGGTCTTACTCTTTGCCGTTGGCGTAGCTGACCTAGGAGCTGATATTTCTTCTCCGATCCGTGGTCTTCTGGACTCGATTGTAGAATACATCCCGCGTATCCTCGTTGCCGGTATATTGACTTACATCGTCGTTAAAGTGGCAGGATTAGTGAAAACTCTCGTGAGTGGTGCACTTAATGGTGCTCGTATTGATGAGCGCCTTGGCGCTGTAGCTGGTACTTCTCCAATTTCTGGAGCTATCGCGACAGCCGTTTATAGCTTACTCCTACTCTTGTTCACCCCAGCTATTCTTGATGCTCTTAAGATAGATGCAGTGTCAGAGCCAATTGGAAAAATTGTAGATACAATTCTTTCTGCTGTACCATCAATTTTGATTGCTGGTATTCTTCTTGCTGTTGGAGTGATTATCGCTCGTATTGCGAGCCGCCTCATTGTAAACCTTATGGAAGCTTCTGGTCTGAATTCATTTCCTGCTAAGTTAGGTCTCGATATTCCTACGGAAGGTTCTAGATCTCTTTCAGGGATCGTTGGCTTCTTGGTTTACTTAAGCATCATGGTGACGCTAGCAACTGCGGCCATTAATGAGTTAGGCATTGGTCTTCTCTCAACCGCTTCTGAAGGTTTCCTCGGTGGATACTACAATGTTCTTCTTGCCGCGATTATTCTCCTCGGTGGTATTCTCGCTTCTAAGTTTGTCTTTGGTAAACTTGCAGAGCAGAATCTGACTCTTGCTAAAGTAGCCCGTGTTGGAATTATTGTTCTGACTTCAGTCGTTGCTCTTGAGCGCACAGAGTTAGCTGCAGGCCTTACTAGCTTACCGTATCAAATGGCAGTGTATGCTCTAGCTTTTGCTGGTGGTGTAGGTGGTGCCATTGCTCTTGGCCTAGGTGGAAAAGAATTTGTTTCACGCTGGTTGAGCAAAAAAGGTTAACCTAATTGACTTGTTCTATGATGAAGGGAGAGGTCTTCGAAGAAGCCTCTCTCTTTTCTTAGAGGGTAGCTTGACTTTTTAAGTGATTAACCTAAGAATTTCGGCAGTGCTGGATTTCTAGCTGATTCGCTAAATAAGTACTACTCGATGAACCAACCCTGTAATTTTAATTTATGAAACTTTTACTATTCAGTTTTATCGCCGCAATCGTAGCTTCTGTATGTTCGTGTACGGTAGCTCCTAGCGTACCCACTCCCCAACCAAAGGTTCCTACGAAAGAAGAAGTTAAGACTGAGGTATCTAATGTAACAACCGAGAAAAAGCGTCAATTAGATGCGATGCGTGAACGCCTAGCTTCAGAAAATCCAGTAGAATCTTCGTCTATTCCAGAGACGACTTCTGCAATCACTCCTAGTGTAAAGCCGAAGCCACCTGCAGGTTACCCCTTCGCCAGCCCCGTCCCAGGGAAAGAAGGGTTTGTGTTTAACCCGTATACGAATAATCGGGTCGATGTGCGTGATATCCCACGTGGTACTTTGGTGCGTGATCCACATGATGCGGATCCAAATCACAAGTTCCGCGTTCCCTAAGCGAGTTGGGCAGACATAAAAATGTCGAAAGTTTTTGCGCCGAGCCTTGCAATCAGGGCTCGGCGCTTCTTTTATCTCTCTAGTATGTTCAGACGCATCGCCATTCTTGGCCCGGGGTTACTGGGTGGTTCTATCGCTTTAGCTATCCAGCGACGGCACTCTGAGGTGGATTTACGCCTTTGGGGGCGTAGGGAGGAGCCTGTACAAAGAGCAGTTGATCTAGGCTTAGGAGGAGCTACTACGGATTTAGAGACTGCGGTGAAAGGAGCAGATTTGATTATTTTAGCGACTCCTGTAGGGGTGATGTCTGATTTGTTAGCCAGAGTCATTGGCTTCGGTCATTGTGAAGCTTTAATTACAGATGTAGGGAGTGTGAAACGCCACCCTCATGAAACGCTACGTCGCGTCACGGGGCCTGCTGGGTTAGACTTTATAGGGAGCCATCCGATGGCAGGATCTGAAAGAGCTGGAATAGAAGCTGCTCGTGAAAATTTGATCGATGGAGCAGCCTGCATTGTAACGAACGATGAAGATGTAGATCAGAGCGTTGTTCGTAACTTAGTAGAATTCTGGTGTTCTTTGGGATGTCGAGTGCGTGAAATGAGTGCAGAAGATCATGATTATGCCGTTGCTCGTATTAGTCACTTCCCGCATCTTTTAGCCTCTGTTGGGGCCATGGTCGGTCTAAAATACCCCGATATAGGAGAATTGGCTGGAGGAGGGCTGCGAGATACGACAAGAGTGGCTGGAGGAGATGCACAGCTGTGGGCAGAAATTCTTATGGAAAATAAGGATGCCTTAGTACGTTCATTGAGAGAGAGCCGGCAGCACATCGATAACCTTCTAATTCAATTAGAGCAGGGAGAACGAGAGCCATTACACGCTTTTTTAAAGGAGGCGAAAGACCGTAGGGATGCACTGAACAACGAAACATATAACGAAAAAGAATAAATTATGTCAATGAAGTCACTGACCTTAGATCCTATTTCCTCTATCGAGGGAGAACTGAACCTTCCCGGTTCCAAGAGCTTATCCAATCGTGCACTTTTACTAGCCGCACTGGCAAAGGGGACGACGCGTATTACAAACTTATTAGATAGTGATGATATTCGGTATATGCTTGCTGCGTTAACGAAGTTAGGAATCGATTATGATCTATCAGACGATAAAACAGTTTGCACAGTGAGGGGGAATGGCGGGCCCCTTCATTACGACGGGGCTGTTTCTTTGTTTCTAGGGAATGCAGGGACGGCGATGCGGCCATTGTGTGCAGCCCTGTGTCTAGGTAGTGGTGAGTTTGAAATGACCGGAGAGCCTAGAATGGAAGAGCGGCCTATTGGGGATTTGGTCAAGGCTCTAGAGCAGGGTGGCTGTGCGATCAAGTACCACAAAACAGAAGGGTTTCCTCCATTGACGATTTATGCAGAAGGCTTTCAAGGAGGAGAAATTAGTATTGATGGGTCACTGTCTAGTCAGTTTCTTACAGCGTTATTGATGGCTGCTCCATTGGCGAAATCAGATACTGTTATTCGAATTGTTGGAGAGTTAGTTTCTAAACCCTATATCGATATCACACTTGATGTGATGAAGAAATTTGGTGTTTCTGTTAGGAATGATAGTTATCAAACATTTGTTGTCAAAGCTGGCCAGACATACATCGCTCCAGAAACATTTTTGGTGGAAGGAGATGCATCCTCTGCTTCTTATTTCCTAGCGGCTGCGGCGGTGAAAGGTGGGCGAGTAAAGGTAACGGGAATAGGGAAGTTGAGTGTGCAGGGGGATATCGCATTTGCGACTGCTCTTGAGGATATGGGGGCGAGTGTAGAGTGGGGGGATGACTACGTTATTGTAGAAAAAGGTAATTTGAAGGGAATCGATCAAGATATGAATCATATTCCAGATGCTGCGATGACTTTGTGTACAGCTGCTCTCTTCGCGGAAGGGAAGACGGTATTACGCAATATTTACAATTGGCGGGTGAAAGAGACAGATCGATTATTTGCGATGGCTACGGAATTACGTAAAGTAGGTGCTGAGGTGATAGAAGGGGATGATTTTATTGAAATAACACCACCAGAGAGATTGTTACACGGTGAGATTGAGACATACAATGATCACCGCATAGCTATGTGTTTTTCCCTAGTAGCACTGGGAAATATAGGCGTGACTATTCTTGATCCCGGTTGCACAGCGAAGACGTTCCCCGATTATTTTGAGCGTTTCGCTGAGATTTCCCATTGATACAGAAGTGATCCGTTGCTACATCGATAACCTATGGTAACGAAAGAATCACAGCGGTACGAAGTTAAAATTTTTCTGTATGGAATAGAGCCCCTAATTTGGCGGAGCTTTTCAGTGCCAGCAAGCTACAGCTTTGCCCAGTTGCATGGGGTGATTCAGAATGCGATGGGTTGGGGAAATGAGAAACTTCACGAATACAGGCATGGGAAGGGCAAGCGCCTTACCGAAGTGATTGCTGCTCCCGGCCCCGAGTTTCCTCCTGGTGAGTACTTTCAAGATGAGGCTAATGTGACGATTTCTGATTTTGTGGGGCGTAAGCGCACTCCAGTTCGTATGCTGTATCGTTATGATTTTGCGGATGAGTGGGTACACGAGTTAGTGTTTACAAAAAAAATAGTAAATACGGAAGGTGATAAGGCTATTATGCTTGGCGGTGAAAGAGCTTGCCCTCCAGAAGATACGGGTGGGGCATGGGCCTATAATCAAACGGCTCAGGGAATTACAGATTGGATTGTGGATGATTATGATCCAGAGTTTTTTGATCTTTCTGCAGTGAAGTTATAGGCGGTGTGTCTAAAATGCACCAATCGCGGATGTAAGGAGAATAAGGCTTCTCTGGCCAGTTTGGACGCCTTGTCGACCAATTCCACTGTTTGGTAGAGTGATGATGAGCTGGGGAAAAGGTAATTGAGTCGTTTCGTTACGGAAAAAAAAATCTTCCGTGAATCCTAGTTGTCCCTGTAGGAGCTCAGCACCCCAAGGGTCAATATAAGAAAAATTAAAGTGAGCCGGAGTGCTGGAAGAGTTAATTGTTAGATTATCTAATGTCGTGAGGACGATGTAATGGGCCTTGAGTGGTTGCCAAATGAGGCTGCCGTCAGCTTGTTTCACTTCCACATAGCGTGTGACGCCTAAAATAGGGGGCAATCCTTTTTTAAAAGAACGAGTTAGCTTTTTGTGGGCTCTGGTAAGTAGGTCTTGATAATCGGTATCGTCACCGAGAATGAGGGTATCGAATTTGATGTTTGGAGAAAACAGCCCTGTAGCAAGTTCATTGGCAATTTGTACTAAATCGGCAGGATTGATACCTGTGTCTTTATTCCAGCGTGGTTGGTTTTCTAAAACAGTAGAAGGCTTACTCCCATAAGTATTGATGAGCTGATAAATCCTGGCTTTGTCTGTATGCCCCTGTATTTTTCTCTCGTAGTTCTGCCATTTGGAGGAACCTATGCGAAAGGCGTTCATTAAGCAAACAGGCCCACAGGCGCTTGAGTGGGCTGATAGTTGACTGAGCGCTCTTGCTGTTAGATTAGGAGCAGAGGTGGGAGATCCGAAAGATACTGTTAGGTTAAAAAGCAGTAAAATAGTACAAGCTATGCTTCGTTGGTAAATAGACCATTTCATGAGCTTAGCCTTCGGTAGTCTCCCTTTCTAATAGTTAGGCCTTCATTATCCAGACTTTCTAGCAATGGCATGAGGACTTTTCTAGTGGTATTGATTTCTTGTCTGATTTCGCTCGCTGTTGCCTGGCCCTGTGTTTTGATAAAGTTCAGGACATCTTGTTTAGCAGAAAGCAGAGTGTCAGTGAGCAGAAGGGCCTTCGGGTCAAGTTCTGTAATTTGTTTCGAGCGAATGAGGAATTTTAGTGCCTGCTGAGCGCTTTCGTTTGGAGCTAAATCGATTCGAGCAGGGGGGGATAGTTTGGTGTCAGCGAGTGTTGATAAAATGCGGTTGGCCTCTTCTTCGAGGTGCTGTGGGAGGGAGAGTGAGTGGTCTTGATGGCAGATGCCTGCATCTGTTTTCAGGTAGTCTTGCTTGAGTAATTGTTGTTCGATGTAGATGAGTATGTCACTTTGGATTCCTGCTTGTATCGATTGCTGGCGCCATTCTTCGAATGGTATGGAGGGGGCATCTGGCTGGTTTAAGTGCCAATTTGTGATGAAGCTGGAGCAGAGCTTAAGAGCATGATTCCACCAGTCTTTTTGAATGAGGGTATCACCACGTACGATGAGTTTCTTTTCTTTACTCATCTTACTGACAATAGGTTCCCACCCACGTGGAGGAAGGTTAGAGTTGTCGACAGGTGAGGTAGCAGGGAGAATGAATTTTTGGTTCAGATGGCAGAGTAGAAGGTGGCGGTGAGATTGTGTATCGATTGTTAGTTGATTTAAGAATTCGATACGCTCGGCACTACGAAATTTGCGTTCTTGGGAATTAGCATCTAGAATGATGCCCCCTGCTAGAGTGCCCTGTTGGGCTCCATCTCTGAGAACAAAGTGATCACCCACGCAGGCAGCAATCGGAGATTCTAGTCTTAGCTGTGCTAGGGTGCTTTCACCAGGTTCGAGTTGAGTTGTCTCTATGAAGACCACACGTGCCTTGGTGCGGCTAGAACCATGGTGGAGAATGACAGTTTCCGTATGCTTCATCGCCCTTGCCGTCGCAGCCTGACCTAAGATATTGCGATTTTGGCGTTGGATATGAACATCGAGAGTACAGGTAGGGAGGAGAGTGTTAGGTGGGACGATTACGGAACCTCGCCTGACTCCTGGTTTGGCTTTGGAGCGTAGAGGAAGGTCAGGGATATTCAGAGCTGTTCGCATACCCGCTTGGGCACTCGTTACTTTATCGCTGTGATTTTGGATGCTTCTTAGAGAGCAAGGAAGTTGTTCTGGCAGGCATAGACAGTGATCTCCCGTGTGTAAAATTCCACCTGTTAAAGTACCTGTGACTACGGTGCCGACACCTTGTGGAGAGAAGGCCCTATCAACAGATAATCTAGGTAGTAGAGATGTCTTATTGACTGGGAGATGTTTCAAGTTTGTTTCGATACATTCTAACAGATTGTCGATGCCCATACCTGTAATGGAAGAGACGGGAACAATCTCGCAGTCTGCCAGACTTGTATCACTGAGTTCATCTCGTAACATCTCCACAGAAAAGTCAACGTCTTCACAAAGGTCTGCCTTTGTCAGTGCTATGATAATGTTTTTAATTCCTAGATAATGGAGAATATGGAGGTGCTCTTCTGATTGGGGCATCCACCCATCATCTGCTGCGACAATGAAGATGGCTAGATCTAGACTAGCGACTCCTGAGACCATGTTGTTGACGAAGTCTGCGTGCCCAGGGACATCGACAATCCCAATGTCAAATTTACCGAGATCGAAGTGAGCAAAGCCAAGCTCGATAGTGACACCACGCGCTTTTTCCTCGGGCAAGCGATCTGGGTTGATGCCTGTGAGCCTCTGTACTAAAGAGGACTTTCCGTGGTCGATATGGCCAGCTGTTCCGAGAATAAAGTTCACGAGTGTAAGGTGACTTAGTCTGAATGAACCGTGCGAATACGCCCTTTTTCAAAGTCAAAGGGAGTCATTTCAAGAGAAACGATGCTGTTGGCTTTGATCGAGCTCTTGAGATTTGCGAGCTTTTTAGGGATATGAGCGATGATCTCTTTACCGTTAGGAAGCTTAGCAAAAAAGGTATGATCATCCCGTTGCTCAAGTATTTGAGCTGTGGTTGTGATTGGCGCTTCTTTCATATACTGAGTCTCAAGCGAGATGAAGCAATATTCAAGTTTTTATGGTGAAGGGAGGAGATCCTTATAGAGCCATAAAAGTGAGGTGAAAGGCACTTGTGGCCTTGGAGAATTTTGAGCCTTTCGATTCTCGTCCCTTTGAGTTCCTCTTCGGCGGCTTAGAAAGGTCGCCAGCTAGGTGCTTGTTTACTGAGGGTTCAGGGAAAGAAGCCTGTCCATTTTTTTATGTAGGGCTTCTGAAGATAATGATCTTATGTAAGAGAGGTGTGGTGCACCGCATGGCTGGAGAGGGTGGTATTAGATCTAGCTCTATGAGCCTCTGATTATTTTCTTCTTTATAATAAAAGAGCAACGAAACAATAGATGTTTCGTTGCTCCAGGTGAGTTGTCTCTTATGCTCTGAGGTTCTATTTTCTAGACCTTCTTGTAAGTAAGGAGAAGAAACCTAGGGCTAGGATAGCGCTAGTGCTTGGCTCAGGGATAGTAGTTAAAACTAAACCTCCAATAGCTCCAGAGCCCGCAGTATCAAAAACGATGCTGTCAAATTCTGAGGCTCCGAATGCTGTTGCTAAATTGGCACTTGTGATACTAGTGATAACGTTCGAATTATGATCTCCGAAGTCTGCGCCAGTATTGGAGAAGGGAGAAGAGCTGAGGTCTTCTAAATCCGCAAAGTCAATAGTTCCTAAAAGCACTGCACCATTGAAAAGAGAGATGGATGAACCTACAGGGCTGTCTAGGTCAATATAACTGAATTCAAAACCAACGAGAGCGACATCTGAGG
Source organism: uncultured Verrucomicrobiales bacterium (assembly GCA_964561965.1). GTDB lineage: Bacteria > Verrucomicrobiota > Verrucomicrobiia > Verrucomicrobiales > Akkermansiaceae > Rubritalea. The sequence goes on along the minus strand of CAZLQY010000033.1, from coordinate 9,348 downwards.
CAATGGTTACTACGCCTCCTCCTCCTTGATCATTCGGGACGGATAGATTTGGATTTGTATTAAGTATGAGTGCATTACCGTGGATGAGGCTAGTGGCGTTTCCTCCACTAAATACTCCGATAGTTCCGCCCAATCCAGAGTTTCTCTCTAGGTCTGTGTCTTCGTTAGTAAAACCTTCTGTATCATAAAGGTTGAGAGGATTTGGGCCAGGGTTTCCTGAAGTAAGTTGTATTCCTTGTCCTGAACCAAAGAGGTTTTGGTAAGGTTGATCTGTTTCAATGTTAACTGAGCCGGCAGTGAGGGTAGCCCCACTGGCATCAGTGTTAAAATCCACAGTAAACGATGCTGCATTAATTGATAACGTTACACTAGCCGAAATGGCGGCGAAGAGGAGGTGAGTTTTCATGTGTTAATAAATAAGTTTATTATATTATAAAATAAATTAATTTTGTGCTGTTTAAGTGACAACATAGCTCAAGTATGACGGATTTGTTTTCCGGTCAAGTTCTTTTTATATAATTGTTTTGGTGGATCAATAATGTTGTGAAGCGGTTGACGGATATAGTAAGATAAAAGAAACATAAAGTCCGTAAGTTGCTTTATTTCTGCATATTATGCTTTTTTATATGGGTGTGTGACAATGTTGTCGAAATAAATACCGTCGATGGGATGATATATTTTTTGGGGGGTGAGATCTGTATCTTTTTGAAACATAGATGATGAAGGTATAGAGCTATGTTCATTTTGATTTAATGAGTGGGTTCTATATCCCTCCATGTTACTAAGCTGGCGAGGGGAGCTATTCCGTCGTGATGCCAAAAAATGGAAGGTTGCTGTATTTTTCCGAGTGGGCAAATCCGAGGCGGGGTGATTGTTTCAGCTGTTTGGAGCATTGGTTGATTCATTGGGTATAGGGATAGGGACGAAATATGGTTTAATTCGGTTCCTAATTTTGCAGGGTTACTGGGCCAGGGCTTTACATAAATGGTTCGGTTGAGGCAGGAAGGAGTTAAAGTAGGATCTTGTTCGTAAATGACGGTCCATGCTGTACTTTTAGAGCTTTCCCAAAGCTGAGTATCGGAGGTGTTGCTGGCTCGATACCGTATTGTCTCTCTGAGGTTGGAGATGGCGCCGCTTTCTGATAAGCTTATGGGCCCTCTAGGAGTTCTTTGTTCAAGGTTTTCTAGCTCTTTAGCGAGCATCGAAGCGAACTCGAGGGCTCCGTGCTTTAAATAAACAGCATGGGGTGAGAGGCAGCCGAGTTGATTGAAGGCGATCGTATCTTCAGCGGCTAATTGAGCCGCTACGGTAGAAGGCCGCTCGATAAGGGCGCAACTGATCTTATGACCATGAGGAAGAAACCGTTGATGGGGGGAAACTCTCTGCTGCACGGCGGATATGGTCGAATCGCTTCCGATGGCGATAATGACATCGGCCTCTTCCCACCAAGATTCAGGAATGATGCTATGGCATTCGAGGAGGTTTTGAAGCTCAGTAGGCAAAGCTCTTTGAAATGCTTCTACTTCTGGTAAACCAGTGCTGGGTAGTTTAATCCGGTTGTGAGCTCCAATGAGTAGTCCTCGGGTTATTGACTGTAGTGCTCCGTGAGGAGTGTTCCCGCTGACAATGTGAAGTATGTTCTTAGGTGCGACAGCTTTGCTGAGTATACTGCCGTGTTGGCGGAATGTATCGAGCGCATCGAGTGATCCCAGTTCTAGTTCGACCCATTGTTCAATGTCATCCTGGCGACATGTGCCTAGAAATTCTGTGAAGTCTGAATGCTGACTCTGAAAGAAGGGTGCCAGTAATTTGATGCGCTGTTTAGTCGTCACAAAGTTCTATAGACCATAAGAAGTGTCATTTTGCAAATGATTCAAAATAGACGGAAGAAAAAGGGGCTTTTAGATAAGATATTAGAATAAAAGAAAGGGAATTGCTGGCAAAATGAAATAGTTTTTGGGCCTATCTAATAAAATAAGTTGATTCTGTAGAGGCGTTGTCGTGTTTTTTCTGTGTCTTTCTGCGTGCCTTTTTAGATCTATTTACTAGTTTTCATTGCTTTTCCTTCAGATCTAGTGAATGAGGCGGGGGCGCATAAGGCGCTGCTACTGTTATGACTGACAAAATTAGAAATATCGCGATCATTGCCCATGTCGATCACGGTAAGACGACTATCGTGGATAAGCTTCTGGAAGCTGGAGGAGCGTTTCGTGAGAATCAGGAAGTGGCAGAGCGCGCCATGGATTCGATGGATCTTGAGAAAGAGAAAGGAATTACGATTAAGGCGAAGAACACTTCTGTGCTTTGGAATGATTACACAATCAATATCGTAGATACTCCTGGGCACGCTGACTTTGGTGGAGAAGTCGAGCGCGTTATGAAGATGGTCGATGGTGTTTTACTGATTGTAGATGCCTATGAAGGCCCGCAAGCTCAGACCCGCTTTGTATTGAGAAAAGCCCTTGCTGAGGGCCTTCACCCTATTGTGGTGGTCAATAAAATTGACCGAGACTTTGCAGACCCAGAGTCTGTTCATGATCGTGTATTAGAGTTGTTTCTTGAGCTAGAGGCTAGCGAAGAGCAGTTCGAAGCTCCATTTCTTTATGGTTCAGCGAAGAATGGGTTCTTTGTGAATCATATTGGAGATGATGAAGTGGATATGGGACCACTGTTGTCAAAAATTGTCGAAGCAGTGCCTGCACCCGAAGCGGACGCAGAAAAGCCATTTAAGATGCTAGTTTCTAATATTGACTGGGATGACTATGTGGGCCGCGTAGCCTTGGGCAAAGTTCTCAGTGGTTCTGTGACGAAGGGCGACTCCGTCTTCCTATTGCGTAAAGACGGCACAAAGGTACGTTCAAAAATCACAAAAGTGTTTGAATATTCAAGTCTTGCGACGACGGATACAGCAGTAGGAGTTGCAGGGACAATTATAGGGATAGCAGGCTTTGAGGATGTAGATATTGGAGAAACCATGTCGGCGGATGAGGATGCCATGGCCCTTCCATTTGTTGCGATTGATCCTCCTACAGTGCAGATGCAGTTTGCCATTAACGATGGACCATATGGAGGGAAAGATGGAAAACATGTGACATCACGCGCGATTCGTGACCGATTGATGCGTGAGCTTAAAACAAACGTGTCCATTGAAGTGAGTGATTCAGACAAGGCAGGTGTATTTAATGTATCGGCCCGTGGCGCCATGCAGATAGCGGTTTTAGTAGAAACCATGCGCCGTGAAGGCTTCGAAGTTCTCGTCTCTCGCCCGACAGTCATTACGCGTGAAGATGAAAACGGTAAGCTCCTTGAGCCTTTTGAAACATTATTTGTAGAAGTGCCAGAAGAGGCCGTTGGTGGTGTGATGAAGAGTTTGGCGAACCGGAAAGCGCGTGTAGAAAACATGGGAGTAAGCAATCATGGCTCTACGATAGAAGCGACAGTATCGACTCGTGGACTGATCGGCTTTGAATTTGAGCTTCTTAACTTAACCAGCGGTCATGGAGTGATGAGTCACCTATTTAAGGAATATGCTCCTCATTGTGGTGAGATCGTCACCCGCTCTACAGGGACATTGGTCTCTATGTCTACAGGGACAGCTATGGCATACTCCCTCTTCCCATTAGAGGAGCGCGGCAAATTGTTTATCTCTCCAGGGGAGGATATCTATGAAGGCCAGATCGTTGGAGAAAACCCACGCATGGGTGATCTATCTGTGAATCCTACCAAGGAAAAAGCTCTTACAAATCACCGTTCTGCCGGTAAGGACAATACAACGACCCTTGCTCCACCAATCAAAATGTCATTAGAGCGTGCTATCGAGTATGTGAATGCAGATGAATTTGTAGAAGCTACACCAAACTTCCTCCGGCTACGTAAGCGTATTCTTTGCCCGAATGAACGGAAACGTATGGAGCGAAACAAGGCAAAATCAGGCCTGTAAATTTGCCATGGATCTCTATTGATAAAGATGACTTCCGTTCAATCTAGAAAAGAAGTTAGAAAGAATGGATTGTAGATTTATTCTTCTATGAATGATTTAGAAATGGTATGACCTATTGTCTCTGCTCCTGACGAGAGTAGTGTTTGAGTAGGGCTTGTTTCTGTCAACGTTCCATTCTGGCTTGTTGATAGCGTGCTTCTCTATGGCGTGGGGGGAACAGGGTAGTTGTGTCTAGGTTGGCTTCCCCTTCGGCAATGTTTCCTTGATGCACTTCAATGGGGTTGCTTCTCTTGATATAGTCTTTTGCCTTTTGGTCCACATCATACCACCACCCATTGCTGGGAAGAGTTACCCTATTTCCTTTTTTGGATGCTTTTGATGGAAGATCTGTAGCTGTGTTCTTTAATAAAGTGATGAACGAGGGGGGAGGTTTCACGTTCAAAGAAAATAGTTCACTGTTATAGAAGAGCAGTATTTTAGAAATCCGATGAGTGGAGCACTTCCTCGCCAAATTTAGGATTGAGAGGACTTCCTGGAAAATAGGCAAGAACGGATACTGTTCCTTTTCTGTCTTTTGGAACTCGCACGGAGCCGTAGAACAGAGTGCCACAACTACGTCTCTTCAATTCATATCGCTTTATTTCCACCTTTTCGGGTTGATATTTAACGAATACGATAGGGTGTTGATCAAGAGGGATTCCTTTACTTAATTTTTCTGGACGGAATTTGTCATTTAAAAAGCCATGATCCAAATAGCGGTTGTCCTTATCTAGTATATGGATCTGTATTTGGTAAACTTTTTGTTGTGAATCACGAGAATACGAAAGCCTCTTTACATAAATCTTATGGGTTTCTGAATAGTTGCGAGTTTTGATATCTTGGTAATCCTTTTGGGTAGCATTTGCTTCAAAAATTTTGAAGTCCTGTGCAGCTTGAATGTTGTTGAAGAGAAAAGCTGTGCTTACCGTTATGAGAGAGTAATAGATGATGGTGCTATATACCTTGAATAATTGCATAGTTAAATGATTATTTAGAAAGTTTAAGGAAGATATGATTGGGAGGGTCTGGCGGCTTCCCTAGCTGTGAAAACGGGTCGAAAGAAAGAATGGATTGTAGCTTTATTCTTCTATAGGTGATTTAGAAATTTCGATGATTTCCAATTTGGTGAAAACATCTGCAGTCCCCTCAACCCTTCCTTTAAATAGGAAGACATCTCCCTTGTGAACCGGTACGAGTGAATTAGGTTTATATCTAATTTTAGGAGCTTGAAGAAGCTCATCGAATGATTTTGAAGATGCATGGTATCCGTTCGTTTTTCCCCAATTATGATAGTCGATTACGATGCTTGGTTGCCCGTTTTCTAATACTGTTTGTCTAAAGTGCCAGTCATTAGAAATTTTAAGATTTGTTATGTCTGCATCTGCTTCTGCATCTGCTTCTGCTTCTGACCAGATCATTGTTTGAGTAGGGCTTGCTTCTGTAAATTCTCCATTCTGGGAATTTTGATAGCGTACTTGCATATGACGTGGGAGGAACAGAGTAATTGTTTCTGGTATATTTGTTCTCTCTGCTATCTTCTTTTCTTCTACGACAAAGTATTCACTTCTTGTGTCGTAGCCTTTGGCTTCATAAGTCAATTGATATGTGCCGTCGCGGGGTAAAGAAAGTGTTACCTTATTGCCTTTTTTAGATATTTTTAATGTAACCTGAGTATCTATGTTTGTTAGTGAAACTGTGAATGGGGGTGGGTTTCCTCCTTCAATTCCCTCAAAAACAACGGTTTGCTCTAAGTTAAGAGGGCCATTTGGAAAATCCAATAAGTTAAGTGTTTTTTCGCCAAATTTAGGATTGAGAGGACTTCCGGGAAAGTGAACAAGAATAGACACGATTCCTTCTTTGCTTTTTGGAGCTCGCACGGAGCCGTAGAAGAGAGTCCCTCAACAACGTTCTTTCAAATCATATCGCTTTATTTCTACGTTTTCGGAAGGCTTGGAAGGTTGATATTTAACGAATGCGACAGGGTGCTGATCGAGAGGGATTCCTTCCTCCATGTTTTCTGGATGGAATTTATCTGTAACACCATGCGCTAAATAGCGGCCATCCTTGTTGAGTATATGGATCTGTATCTTACAAGTATCTTGTTGTAGATCACGAAAGCCTAAAAGCCCTGTGACATCAATTTTATGGGTTTCTGAATAATTCCCGTTTTTGATATTCTGGTAGTCCTCTTGTGTGGCATCTGTCTCATACACCTTGGAGTCTTGTGCAGCTTGAGCGTTGTTGACGCATAAAACCGTGCCTGCGGTCATGACAGACCAATAAATGATGGCGCTGTATAGTTTTGATAATTGCATAGTTAGATGATTGTTTGTTTAGATGATTGTTTGTTTAGATGATTGTTTGTTTAGATGATTGTTTGTTTAGATG
>CAZLQY010000033.1:0-2881 GCA_964561965.1 uncultured Verrucomicrobiales bacterium | reverse complement strand
ATTGTTTGTTTAGATAATCTTATCATGATTGTGAAAGATGTTATCAAGTGTCAATGGCTAAAAAAATGAAAAGATATATTATGGGGAATAATCATTAATTATTATTGTTAGATTATTTAGACATTTAATAGACTTGTGATTGGGAGGGCCCATCAGTTTTTCTTAACCTCATTGTGAACATAGGTTGAAAGAAAGAATGGATTTATTTTCCTATGGGTGATTTAGAAATCTCGACGATTTCCATTTTGGTGAAAACATCTGAATCGTTAACATTTTCTTTGAAAAGAAAGGTATCACCTTTATGAATTAATTTGTCTGAAGTGGGCCGATAGCCATTTTTAGGAGCTTTAAGAAGCTTATCGAATGGTATTGAAGATGCGCGGTGCCCGTTCGTTTTTCCCCAATTATGATAGGTGATTACGATGCCTGGGTGCTTGTTTTCTAATGTGGTTTGTTTAAAATACCAGTCACCGCAAATTGTATGATCTGTTGCTTCTGCTTCTGACCAGAGTACGGTTTGAGGTGGGCTGGTTTCTGTAAATTGTCCATTCCGGGTATGTTGGTAGCGTATTTGCACATAACGTGGATAGAACAGGTTGATTGTTTCTGGTATATCTGCTACCTTCTTTTCTTCTACGACAAAGTATTCGCTTCTTGTATTGTAGCCTTTGGCTTCATAAGTCACTTGATATCTTCCGTCGCGGGGTAAAGAGAGTATTATCTTATTGTCCTTTTTAGATGATTTGGATGTAATCTGAGTATCTATGTTTTTTAATGAAACTGTGAATGAAGGTGGAGTTCCTCCTTCAATTCCCTCAAAAGCAACGGTTTGCTCTAAGTTAAGAGGGCCATTTGGGAAATCCAATAAGTTAAGTGTTTTTTCGCTAAATCTAGGATTGAGAGAACTTCCGGGAAAGTGGACAAGCACGGATATTGTTCCTTTTTTGTTTTTTGGAACTCGCACGGAGCCGTAGAAGAGAGTCCCTCAACAACGCTCTTTTAAATCATATCGTTTTATTTCTACTTTTTCAGAAGGTTTGGAAGGTTGATATTTAACGAACGCGATAGGGTGTTGATCGAGAGGGATTCCCTCGTCCACATTTTCTGGATGGAATTTATCCGTAACACCATGCCGTAAGGAATCGCCATTCTGGTCCTTTAGATAAACCCTAATTTTATAGGCCTCCTGTTGTAGCTTACGAATGGCTAAATGCCCTGAGATGTCAATTTTATGGGTTTCTGAATAATTGCCATTTTTGATATTTTGGTAATCCTCTTGAGTGGCATCTGTTTCATAGACTTTGGAGTCTTGTGCAGCCTGAGCGTTGTTGACGCATAAAGCCGTGCCTGCCACCATGACAGACCAATAAATGATGGCGCTATATAGTTTTGATAATTGCATAGTTAGATGACTGTTGGTTTGATCAATCCCACCATGGTTGTGAAAGATATTATCAAGTTTTAATAGTTAAAAAAATGAGAAGATATATCATGGGGAATGATAATTAATTATTTTTGTTAGATTGTCTAAGTATTTAAGATCGTTGTGATTGGGCGGGCCTGTCCGTTTTTCTGAACTTCATTGTGAACATGGGTTGAAAGAATGGATTCAAACCATGAGACATTGGTTAGGAGTTCATGTGCTTGATTCTAATGGAATCCATATTATCTGGATTGTAGATCTATTCTTCTATAGGAGAATTCGAGATTTCGATGATTTCCACTTTGGTGAAAACGTCTGAACCTTCAACGCTTGCTTTAAATAGAAAGACATCACCTTTGTGAACTGATTTGTCTGAAACGGGTCTATATCCATTTTTAGGAGCTTTGAGAAGATCATCGAATGATTGTTTAGACGTTCGCCAACCATTCGTTTTTCCCCAATGATTAAAATTGATGACGATGCCTGGTTGTCCGTTTTCTAATATTGTTTGTCCAAAGTACCAATCATCGGAAATGATTTGATCAATGGCCTCTGACCAGAGCATGGTTTGAGGTGGGCTGGTTTCTGTGAATTGTCCATTCCGGGAATGTTGATAGCGTATTTGCATATGACGTGGAAAGAATAGGCCAATTGTTTCTGGAATATTTGTTCTATGTGCGATCTTTTTTTGTTCCACTTTAAAGTAGTCACTTCTTGTATTGTAGCCTTTGGCTTTATAAACCGCTTCGTACTCGCCATCACGGGGGAAATGAAGAATGACCTTATTTCCTTTTTTAGATAAGTTTGATGCGATCTGTGTATTTAAGTTGCTTAATGAAGCAGTGAACGAGGGGGATTTTCCTTCTTCAAAGGAAATGGTTTGCTCTAAATCAAGAGGGCCATCTGGAAAGTCTAATAAATGAATGATCTCTTCACTGAATTTAGGGTTTAGGGTGCTTCCAGGGAAGTAGATAAGAATAGATATTGTCCCATCTCCTTTGTGTTTTGGAGCTCGCACGGAGCTATAGAATATATTACCTCAGCAGCGTTCCTTTAATTCATATCGCGTTATTTCTGTTTTTTCGGAAGATTTGACGGGTTGGTATTTTACGAAGGCGATAGGGTGTTGATCAAGAGGAATTCCTTTAGCCAATTTTTCGGATTGGACTTTATCTTTAAAGCCATGGCTTAAACTGCGGTCGTTCTCGTCCTTGAGTAGAATTTGGACTGTACAGGTGCCTTGTTGTAGATTTCGGAAATCTGAAAGCCTTGTTATATTTTTAATTCTGTGAGTTGCCGAATAGTTGCCATTTTTGACGCTCTGATAATCTTCTTGAGTGGCGTTTTCTCCAATGATTTTTGAGTCTTCCGCAGCTTGAGCATTGCTGAAGAATAAAGTAGAGCCTCATACGCATTAACCTAAGAGTTTCATCATGCTGATCATTTGGCAGTTACGGG
>CAZLQY010000032.1:8463-32404 GCA_964561965.1 uncultured Verrucomicrobiales bacterium | reverse complement strand
GTCACCTCTATCATCTCAACATGAATTATGATGGAGAAGAAATAGAAGACGAATTTTTCTCAGGAACAGCAGAGCATCCCTTCTGGGTGGTGAATCAAAATAAGTGGGTGCAGATGGGCGACCTTAAAAAAAGTGACAAGCTCCTACTACACCAAGGAGCCACCCCAGCCTACGTACTATCTAACCAAAGGGAAAACGCCCCACCCAGAGAAACCTTCACGACCTATAACTTTGAAGTTGCTGACTTCCACACTTACTTCGTAGGTGAATCAGGCGTGTGGGTGCATAATACCGGCAAGGCTCCGTGTGAGAAAGTGTTCTCAATTTATACGCGCCATCGCGACCGAGGACTCGAACCGTGGGAGGCGTTTAGAGAAACAGTTCAAAAGACTCCGGGTGTTCCGTCGCAGACCTACGGATTAGCTGCGGGTGAAGCAATGGATGAGATATATCGCTTAGCTGCGGCAGGAGAAAACGTAACAGTTCCAACTCACACGATGGTGAGAGAAATCATGAAGGGGCGGAACATTAAGTTCCAAGATGCGGATATCCCAGAGGGTTCCTTTTTCGCAACAATTGATGCAGAAGATGCGGCAGGTCTTTTCCGAAAATTGAGACTGGAATCACACCACGGATCGCCTCGGCAGTTCCATAAGTGGTTTGGAATTAATGATCGAGCAACGCAAAATGCATCACCTGCCTACTTGACTAGTTTCCTCGAGCACCGGGGCAAGCAAGTGGGAATCCATCAAGCACTTGAAGATGTGCTCGGTTTTCCGATCAAAGGTAGTAGGCCTCCTGGACTTACCAATCAGCAGATAAAGGATGCTCTTCGTGAGACCTATGAAGAAGCTGGTTTGGGCCATTTTTGGGAAGTCTGTGAAGTTTGGTTAAACACCCCTTAAAATGTATAGTGCAACAGAGTCATCTTATCGCCGGATTACTGCTAGGCTAAGGAGTGAGAATGCAGAGCTTTTAGGTTACCATCCACGAAGTGGTGTTCCCGAGGCAGAGTTCTCAAGTCTGCGCAATGAGTTTAAGAGCTATCTGGCTTCAGAAAATCGAATTGAGCTGTTTTTGCCACTTGGGCATCCAGATTTAACAAGATTTTTGGATGAAGCTAAACGTCTGGGTCTGACGATACCGAATGACCGTTTTGAAGTTCAGCCAGTTGAAATCCTTGACTACACAAAAGCTTCATTGGAAGAGGTTGAAGCTGCTGAATACCTTGAATGTGGAATGTTTAAGCCAGCTTTCCGGACGCCGTTCACTGTGACTGGTCAGGGCCAATTTAGCTTTGAGAATACAAGTTGGCTCAAGCAAAGCGCCGGAAGCCAATTCTTGTCAGTTCCAAATTTGCCGCACCTTATTGCTGTAAGGGGAACAGCTAAAGAAAAACTAGAATCTTCTGAATTGGTAGGGCTCACATTTGAGCCAATATTTGGTTGTGATGGAGTTGAACCACTCTGGATCATTTGGAGTTCTGTGAAACTACCGGCAATGAATCTTCATTTGGTAGATAATCTTCAAAATCGATTTGAGCCCAGGACTGCAGATTTTGAAAAACTGCAGAGTAAGTGTTATCTCTGTGATCAACATGAGGTTCATCCAAGCGCATCCTATAATGAGCTATCCTTGAACTTTGATGTAGCTTTGACCTTGGAGCGTCTGGGTGGTCTTAGTAAGGCATACCATCGGCTGATCTACTCACAGAAAGCGAAATCGGTGCTGGAAGAAATCGGAATGAAACTTGAGTGCGTTCCAGTTCGGATTGAGAGCGAAAGCCTTAATCATACGTGAGGCCTGTCGGCGAAACGACGTCCACCCAGTCAAAGAGCAATCACCGCCGCGGCATGTCCCGTGCGCGGTCGCAAGCTCCCTTTAGCACGCGCCGAGCGTTGGTCGTTCGAGGGGCTGCGTGGTTCTAGCTATCGCCAATTTCAATCGAACCCGTCACCTTTCAAAGCATCTTAAAGCTTTCTTTCAAGACAGAGACAACTAGAATACCCAGCATTAACCCAAAGGCTTACGCTTGGTTGAAAGATCAAGGGATGAGTAGTGCATGGATGAACGATCTGATCCGTATTTGAATCCACGTCTTAACTTCTCAACCCTTCCATTTCCTCTACAATCACTATTCCCACGAGTACAATCGCTGAGGAATCAACCCATAGGCTTGATTAATCGCTCTCTTGGCTTCATAGATTATCCATGAAGGGTTCTCTCATTCCAAATATTCTTGCCGCCATCCTCTTTGGCTCACTCTCATCCATCTCTACATTGGCGGATGAATCCACTCAAAAGCAAGCTCAGTACAAGCAAAGCGTCATGGGTTGGTGCTTCAATCCCATGCCTGTTCCAGAACTCATCGATCACTGTGTTGATATAGGCATCACAGGGATCGAAGGCATTCCTGTCGAACACTATCCTCTGGCTCGAGAAAAAGGGCTTAACATCACTCTCGTAACAGCTCATAAATTCAACGTTGGCCCCACTTCCAAAGCCAGCCATGAAGCTATCATCACCGATATCAAAAAGGCAATTGATCTGGCTGTAAGCGTGCAATGCCAGCGTGTCATTGTCTTCTCTGGCTACGAGCAAGAAGGCCTTAGCCATCAAGAAATGACAGAAAATTGTATCGAATGCTGGAAAAAAGTCATTCCTTACGCTGAAGAACACGGAATCACTATCGTCCTCGAGCACCTCAATAGCCGAGATGATTCTCATCCCATGAAAGGGCATCCAGGCTATTTTGCAGACGATGTGGATCATTGCTTTGAAATGGTCCGCGCTCTAGATTCCCCTAACTTTAAGCTACTTTTTGATATTTATCACGTCTCTGTGATGAACGGAGATATCATCCGCCGCATTCGTCAGAACTTCCACCTCATTGATCACATCCACACAGCGGGGAACCCTGGCAGGGCTGAAATCGATGACACTCAGGAGATCTACTACCCTGCCATCTTTAAGGAACTGATTCGCCTAGGATACAAGGGCTATATAGCCCATGAATTCATCCCCGAGAGAAAAGATAAAATCGAGGCTCTCAGAGAGGCTTATCAACTCTGCGATCTATAATAAACACCTTACCCACTATGGCTAGAATCAATCCATAACATCCGCATGATCCTAACCTACACCAGAGTTCCAGCAGAGGGCTTCGACCAATTTCTCGAGGACGAAGACGCTGTGCTTGCGATCACGACGGAGCTACAACTTAGTACAACTGATATCGCAGCCTTGGCGGAACAACAAGGCGCCTTAGATCCCGTCCGTCTATTTCCGACCTTAGAGGGGCGCTGGACGGGAGAACAATCTACCTTTTCTCTAGAGCAATCTTGGGGGCACCTCTCTCACATCATTCACTCCCTAAAGATCTCTGCATTAAACGACCTGACCAGAGGGGGCAGAGCGACACATATTCATACAGAGTTTCAGCCTCTACGAGTCTTTCAACCATCTCAAATTCAAGCGATCGATACAGCACTTCGCCAGCTTGATCTCTCTGTCCTCCAAGAACACTCCGAACTCGAGGAACTCCAAACGAACAAAATCGCTCCTCATCTACAACATTGGGGTACTGAGGAGCAGGCAGAGTTATGGACACTTTATCCAGCCTTACAGCGATTTTTTGAGTTATCTGCTGCGGAAGAGCACTTCGTCATCGTCGCTCTAAGCTAAAAGGCTCACTCTCCATCATTCTAACAAAAAATTATTCCAACTCTGTGAGATCATGAAGAACTACTACCTCAACTTCCCCTTTCTTCTACTTCTCTTCTGCCTCCCTCATTCCATAAAAGGGCAGGAACTCCCAAACTTAGAAAGAGTCGAAGAACAAATCGCCACACTTCAGGCCAGTCAGCTTGACGAAGAGGATCAAACCTTAGAGCTCTGGAAAAATCTCCATGCTGCACTCTCTAACATTGCACTAGAGCATGACTCTGTTCTTAGCCTCGAAAACAGGCTCTCTCAAGGTGCTGAAATCAATAAAATTGATTTTCTCCAGTTAAAAAATCCCGCCAGTCATATTAACCCTGACTATTTAAATAACCAGGAAACTATCAACCTCACCGATGAAATCAGTCTCCGCATTACATTAGCTGAAGGATTAAAAACAGGCCTTCTGAAGCAAATCAATGATGCCGAAGACTCTATCAATAATCTCCCACAAGAACTCGCTAGCCTCAATAGCCAAATCAACGAACCTGATGACAACCCGATCGTCGATAGCACCTCTACAGCCCCATCTAACCAACTAACATTAGCAAGGCAGCAGCTCTCTGAACTAAAGCTCAAAAAACTCCGCCTCTCCTTAGAATACAATAAACTAGCCCTTCCCCAGCTAAATGAAGAACTCGTCACTCTCAATAAAGCTCTGCTCGACCTCACCTCCACACAAAAAACTCTTCTTCAAGCCGTCGCAACAATTAAAAGTTCTGAGGCTCAGCAAGTTCAAACATTCACCAAACCTCTCGTTCCCCTTCTTAAAGTAGACAGTGATGCTCATTCTCTGGCTAAAATTAACCTCCAGACAGCGACCTCTGCGATTGAGAATAACAGTGCTGTATCTTTAACCAAACTAGAGCAACTCATTTCTTCTTGTGAAGAAAGCCTCACCTCTATCACCCAACAATCTAACAACGCAAAAGAACGCTTAAGACTATTAGAAAAAGCGGGGATGCCTGTAGACCGAGCTACTGGCAAGCTCTTAAGAAGACAGAGAGCCAATCTACCATCCCCTTCACAGCTCCGTAAAGGGCTCAATCTAGCTCTCCAACAAAATACAGAGCTCCAAATAGCACTACTTGAGCACAAGCAACAATTAGGCTTTTATCCTGATGATCCTGAGACTTGGGCACGGAATTATCTCACCAAGTACCCCTCTAGTCAGGTCACCGCCGAGAGCTTGACAAAGCTAGCGACCATCGGAAAATCATCGCTCAAACAAATCATTCAAGATCAAGAGACCCTCGCTCATCAACAAGGGAGTTACATTGCTTCACTAGAGCGCACTATCACAGCCTCTTCTAATTATTCTTCTTTTTTAGATGCCAAGTTACTCTGGATCGCCAGCCATGCACCTCTCTCTTTCACGGAAATCAGTGATGAGTTCAAAGCGATCGCGGCACTGTTTAGTTACGATAATTCGAAAAACTGGCTCATTCACCTTCGCTTAGATATCTCTGATGCTTGGGTCTTCTGGGTCACTGGGTTTTTCGTCATAACAGCTCTCTTGGTATTACGCCCTAAATTATCTAAGGTTCTTCAAACGCTCGATGAACAAGTGCAAGACAGGCATTGCGCTAGTATCTCTCCCACCAGCTTTGCGATTGTTCTCGATACCATCCTAGCTGCCCCCATTCCTCTCTTATTTTATTTCATTGCTTGGAGGAGCTACGCGGACCCCAGCTATCAAGCTGGATTTCTCGCTGCTGGGAACTTTGCCATCTTCACCTTTCTCATCCACCGCTTCGCTAGGACTCAAGGAATCTTTCAAGCACACTTCCGGCTACCAAAGTCTATCTGCTCTGTATTCCAAAAAAATACAAAACATCTCCTCTTTATCGCCCTCCCAGCATATGCTCTGGCGAATATCCTGATCACAGCTGATATCCAAGATTACGCTGCCGGCCGCCTCCTGTTGGTTCTCTTTTTACCATTACTCAGCATTCACTTCCACTTACTCTCTACAGCGTATAAACGGTCTATGCCATCTAAGGATAATCTCACGCCGGGGTTATTTTATTTTTTCAGTTCTATCGTTCCCCTCTTCATTGCCCTCACTTCCATTGTTGGCTACTACACCTCTGCCCTAACACTACTAACATCCTATATCCAAACACTCAGGATTGGTATCATCATCATTCTAATCTACCTCATCCTTCGGCGCTGGCTCATTATCTCGCGCAGAAGAATCGCTCTTAAATCTGCGAAAGAAGCTCTTAGTAATGACATCACTGAAGAGCAAAGCATATCCAGAAAGGAGCTTATTCGACAGGAACTCGAAGGAATCACCGAGGGATCAGAGCAATCACGGCGGCTATTAAGCGCCTCTGCCGCTACCATTCTATCACTCGGCCTCCTCGCCATATGGTCGAATACATTCCCCGCGCTCAATGCCTTAGACGATGTCTCTCTGTGGCAAACAACAGAGCTAACAGAATCAGCAGAATCGAACACTTCTAACTCTCCTATTGCCTCTATTGCCCAAGAGGTTAAAGAAAAATCGACCACCTCAGACATTGGAGGGGCCTCGGAACCTGAGAAGAACTATATCTCCCTACAAGACCTCCTCCTCAGTATCATTACGCTCATTTTAACATATTTCTGTGCCACAAATATACCTGGCTTACTACGACTGACTATTCTTGATCGATTAAATCTCAAAACCGGCGCGGCCTTTGGTCTAACAACGATCGTGCGTTACACATTAATTACGATCGGTATTATTCTCGCATTCCATAGTATCGGGATTACTTGGGGAAAGGTGCAATGGTTAGCTGCAGCTATCACCTTAGGTATTGGATTTGGCTTACAAGAAATCTTTGCCAACTTTGTATCAGGCCTCATCATCCTCTTTGAACGCCCTATTCGAATTGGTGACATGGTCACCGTAGGGGATATCAATGGCCGCGTGCATAAAATTCAGATGCGCTCCACAACGATTCTTCAATTCAACAACCGAGAACTCATCGTCCCAAACAAAGAATTCATCACTACACAGCTAGTGAATTGGACCCTAACAACTAACCTGATGAGAACCAAAGTCTGTGTCGGCATCGCCTATGGCTCAGACACGAAGCTGGCAACAAAGTTACTCCTTCAATGTGCTGCAGATAATGAACGAGCTCTCAATGAACCCTCCCCCAGTGTGATCTTTCGGGCCTTTGGGGCCAGTTCGTTAGACTTCGAGCTTAGAGTCTTCATCAATTCCGTA
The DNA here is from genome assembly GCA_964561965.1 of uncultured Verrucomicrobiales bacterium. GTDB lineage: Bacteria > Verrucomicrobiota > Verrucomicrobiia > Verrucomicrobiales > Akkermansiaceae > Rubritalea. The sequence goes on along the minus strand of CAZLQY010000032.1, from coordinate 25,464 downwards.
GATAATCTGATTCCTGTGCAAAGCGAACTTCACTATGCGATTGACGAAGCATTCCGGAATGCTGGTATTGAAATAGCATTCCCTCAGCAAGATGTTCATATCAAAGAGCCCATCAACTTTTCACCAGATCCAGTCACCAGAGACTTTTCTCCGAACCAACCAATTCTTCCTCAATAATCATGGAAACTAAAGAAGCCCTTCGCATCGTCAGCTACAAACTGGGACTCAAGAAAGGAAACTCAGCCGCTCAAGACTCTCTTCTCTGTAAAGAGACTATTCTATCAGCTATCACAGATACCAAGAATGACACTGTGCAACGAATCGAGGCAAAGCTCTATATGCAGGCGCTCAAAATCGTGAAACAAGTTCGCCTTGATGTGGCGAAACAAGAAGGAGAGCTGTTTCTTAAAGACAATGCCGCCAAACACAATGTCTTGCTTACAGCATCGGGCCTTCAATACCAAATCCTCTCCACTGGAAGCGGCGCTTCTCCTTCTATCCAAGACTCCGTCACCGTCCACTACCACGGAGTCCTACTAAATGGCTCTGTGTTTGACAGTAGCCTTGACCGAGGGAAACCCTCTACTTTCGCCCTCAAAAAAATCATCGCTGGTTGGAAAGAGGGCCTTCAGCTCATGGAGCTTGGTGCTAAATTTCAATTCTTTATTCCACAAAACTTAGCCTATGGAGAGCAAGGCTCAGGGAGTAACATCCCACCCTATGCTACGCTACTATTCACGGTAGAGCTCTTAGAAATACATCCATCGTGATCATACAGAACAGATTCATTCTCCGCCATCTCCTCCCCTTCTCATATAATTGGCTTTGCTATTTCTAACATCTGTAAAATCATCCACTCTCTCTGGAAATGAGAATCATCGCAGGGACGGCAGGCCGCCGAAACATTAAAGTACCCAAAGCTGTAGCTCGCCCTACCACAGACCGCACGAGAGAAGCTCTCTTCTCTATGCTAGCTACTTATGTACCCAATGCGAAGGTTTTAGATCTCTTCGCTGGCTCTGGGGCGCTGGGCCTGGAAGCGCTCTCCCGCGGGGCAGCGCAATGCACTTTCGTTGATCAGGATCGCGGCAGCGTTGCCACAATAAAGCAAAACTTAACTGCTCTTAGCCTCAGCGGTGGATCTGTCTTATCGACCGATGTGTTTACATTCCTATCACGCTCCAAGGGAACGAGCTACGATCTTATTTTTGCAGATCCCCCGTACTATAAAAACCCGGGAGACACCGACTTTATCGCCAAACTCTTAGCATTGGATGCCCTCCCGTCCTTGCTAACAGATCAAGGTCTACTCATCATCGAGGCTCCTGCTAATCAACACCTAACTTTACCCACTACCTTAGAACTCATCGACTCCAGGAAGTATGGCGGGTGCGGTATCTTTTTCATCCAAACATCTCCGCAGAGCTGAACTCCGCCGAAGCCTAACCATACTCGCCATTAAGCATGAAGCTCTTTCTTGTCCTCAGCCTATATAACATCCTTCTTCCCTTTGTCTTCATCATCGGGTTTCCTGCATGGCTCATTAAAATGCTGAAACGAGGCGGCTATGGTAGCGGGCTCTTACAACGCTTCGGAATATTCAAAGAAGAAATAGACTATGAGCCCACAGGCCGAGTCTATATCCATGCCATTAGTGTTGGGGAAGTCATGATTGCCCTCAAACTCATCCACCAATGGAAAAAATACCACCCCGATAAGACATTCCTACTCGTCCCTACGACCGCGACGGGCCACGCAGTGGCGACGGAACGAGCCCCTAGCTATGTCCATGTTATCTACAGCCCTTTAGACTTCCCCCACATCATCCGCCGCATCCTCCACCGCTTTGAGCCTAGCCAAATCGTTTTAATTGAAGCCGAAGCTTGGCCAAATTTGCTCTACCAAGCTCACAAAATGAATATTCCGACCTCCATGGTCAATGCCCGGATTTCCCCACGCTCACAACGCCGATTTTTAAAGCTCCGCCCTCTCGTCTCCCCCATTTTTTCCCTACTACATCAAGTCTGTGTACAAGATGAAGGTGATATGAAGATCTGGGCACAATTAGGCCTCCCAAAAAGCCACATTCATCACACAGGAAGTATCAAATTTGATCCCTCAGAGGCCGGTGTGCCAAAGCCCTCTGAAGAGTTTTCTTCCATGCTCGAGCACTTCGGAAAACGCCGTAAAATCATCATGGCATTGAGCACTCACGAGGGAGAAGAGGCCTGGATCGCTCAAGTGATCCGCACTCATTTTCCTGAAACTCTCTTTGTCCCTGTTCCCAGACACTTTGAGCGTACTGATGAGATTCATAGAGAACTCTCGAAACTCGGGTACGAAGTGGTCTTGCGCAGTGAATTCGCCCCCCCGAAGTCTCCTGCGAACGCTTGCTTCCTTATTAACAGTACTGGTGAGCTTAAAACGTGGACGGCACATGCCGATATAGCCATTATAGGGAAAAGCATTCTCGGAAAAGGAGGTCAAAATCCGACCGAAGCCATTGCTGCCTCTGTCCCCATTCTTAGTGGCCCTTCCATGGAAAACTTCCAAACCCTCGTCGACTCTCTAAGAAGCCGAAACGCGATCCGGACGATTCGGACTCCTGATGAACTTAAGACTGCGCTGGAGGACATGCTCCGTACTCACCAAACCATTCCAATACAAGAAGCTCTGAAAACTCTAGAAATCCATGCAGGGGCAACTCAACGCAGCATCAAACTTCTAGAAAACATAAAGCTTCTTTAAGTAAATCCAAATTTTATGACGTTTTTCGTCAATTTTTTGAAAAAAATTTCTATTAAGATATCTTTCATCAAGTAGTATTCTACACGATCACCATGAACCTACACTTCAAAAAACTACTCCAGATTAGCATCCTTTCTCTGGCAACCATAGGTCTCACCTATCTCTTAAGCACTTCACAGACCAGTCATGCCGCTCCTGCCAAGGCCACACAGTCAGAAAAGAAGACTATCCTCTTTTTAGCGGGGAAGCCCAGTCATACAAACGGGCTACATGAGTTTAGAGCAGGCTCTATTCTTCTAGCGAAGGCTCTGAATGAAAGTGGCCTCCCGATTGAGGCAAAGGTTCATTATTACGGATGGCCAGAAGATGAATCTATCTTCGATGGCGTAGATGCCTGCATCGTTTACGCAGACCGTGGTGGAGCCTTTGAAGACAAATATGCCTTTCTGGATAAAAAGGTAAAAGAAGGTATGGGAATTATGTTTATGCACTACGGTGTGCATCCGAAAAAAGAAATCGGTGAACAATACTTCCTACCGTGGATTGGTGGCTATATGGATGATGATCTTTCTGTCAATCCACATTGGATTGCAGATCTCTTAACAAAAAAAGATCACCCTATTTCGCGAGGTATTGATAAGCCCATTACTGCGTACGATGAGTTTTACTATAACATGAAGTTCGATGAGGATTGTGACTGCTGCTACCCCCTCGTCACAGCCATTCCAACAGAAGATAAAATCGTCCGATACATTAACATGTGGAACCCTCACGGCGAAGAAGGTCTGGGGAAACCGCAAAGCTTAATGTGGACACGTGACCCTGAAGAGGGCGCACGCGGTATCGGCTTCGTAGGTGGCCACTATCATCACAACTGGGCTATCGACGGGTTTCGTCAACTGGTTCTCAACTCGATCGTATGGGTCGCACGCGGCGAAGTTCCCTCCGGCGGAGTACCCAGCCAACCCATCACCCTTGCCGAGCTCAACGAGAATCTCGATGAACCAACAGGAACTCCTATCGCTTTGCCAACGGCAGAGATTCTAGAGCAGCCTGCCATGAAAAGGCCTGACACGGCGATTCCTCTCCCTGCAAAAAGAAAATCAACTCGCAAAAAGCTCGTAGTACAGCCAAATGATAGATCGTATGTCATAGCCGAATCACGTGGATTCAAATCATCAGAACCAATTCGCCATCAAACTATCTCAGCCGACATTGAGGGACTGGAAGTCATCTCTCTCATTGCAAAATCGGTGGGGTCAGATCGCTATGACTGGATTAACTGGGCTGATGTCTATTTCACAGAAGCCAATGGCAAGCGGACCCCAGTTACCCCCAAACATATTAGTTGGGATTCCCAGCGCCACGGCCAGCTACGCGTCGACCGCAATGTCAATAGGAGGCCTATGGTCATGTCCGGGCAACCATTTGAGAAAGGCTTTGGAGGCCATGCACCTTCCGAAATTCAGCTTCGTGTGCCAAAAAATGCGGTTAAAATTACAGCAACATGCGGTCTTGATGACAGTGGTGCTCTCCGCTTAGGCAAGCCAACTGGATCCCGCGTTGCGTTCAACATCATTAACTCAGGTGGATCATGGCGGCCAAAAGGTGAGCCTATCACTGTCCCTATAGACTCATTTAATCTTTCCAGCGAAGACCTAGAAGTCACACTCTGGGCGCAATCTCCTCAAGTGTTCAACCCCACGAATATGGATGTTGATCACAAAGGCCGCATATGGGTCACAGAAGGAGTAAACTACCGCAAAGAAGAAGGGCGAAGACCAGAGGGAGACCGAATCATCGTGCTAGAAGACACGGATAAGGACGGAAAAGCAGATAAAACCACTGTCTTCGTACAATCCAAAGATCTCGCGGCACCACTCGGCGTCAGCGTATTTGATAATAAAATCGTAGTGCCTAATCCTCCTCATCTCGTCGTTTACACTGACGTCAATCGCAATTTAGTATTTGATGAAGGTATCGACACAAAAGAGAATCTTCTTACAGGATTCAATGGTGGCCAGCACGACCACTCCTTACACTCCGTCACTCATGGGCCAGACGGACGTTGGTATTTCAATTCCGGGAACTGCGGGGCTATCTTTACAGACAGATCCAACAAGACCTTTAATATGAACGGTGTTTACCGCGGTGGAGGTGGTCAATTCTTTACGGATAACCACTTACTCAATGGGAAGAAGAGTGACGATGGCTTCCTCTGGACATCGGGATTCGGTGTTCGCATTAACCCGGATGGGACAGAAGCGGAAATCACTGGCCACGGGTTCCGCAACTCCTATGAACACTCTGTCAACTCTATGGGAGACATCTTCCAAAATGACAATGATGACTTCTCCAGCTGCAGAAACTCCTATATCTTGGAATACGGCTCTGCTGGCTTTTTCACTCGCTCTGGGCAGCTTACTTGGCGCTCCGTAGCGCGCCCTGGAGAAGCGACACCTAGCGCACACTGGCGCCAGAATGACCCTGGTACCTTTGACGTCGGAGACATCTACGGATTAGGTTCCCCAACAGGGAATGTGGTCTATGAAAATGGTGCTCTTGGCCAAGACTGGGTCGGCGCTTATTTCTCCTGCGAAGCTGCACGTAACACCATCTTTGGCTACAAACCGAAAGAAAAAGGGGCTGGTTTCGAATTAAACCGTTTTGACTTCGCCACAACAAATACAACAAAGGAGTTTGTAGGAAATGACGGAACGAAAAAACTCGCTTCACTAGAAGAAGCTTCCAGCCTCTCCGTGCTCTTCCGTCCGTCTGATATCTGCGTCGGTCCAGACGGCGCTCTATATGTCACAGATTGGTTAGATGGCCGCGTAGGTGGTCATTCCACAATTGACCCTAGCTGCTCCGGAGCAATTTATCGAATCGCACCAAAAGGCTTCCAACCATCTGTGCCAGATGTAGATTTCAGCACTACTGAAGGGCAAATTGCTGCGCTAAAGAGCCCCGCCGTCAATGTCCGCCATGGAGGCTTCCACGGACTCAAAAACCAAGGTGAGGCTGTTTACGATGTTGTCGCAGCACTCTTAGACAACCCAAATAAATTCATCGCCTCACGCGCCATCTACCTTTTACCGTACTTGGGTGATCAAGGGAAATCGAAATGTGAAAGCCTACTTGAGAGTAAGAGTTCTGACACCCGCTTAGTCGCTTACCGCGCATTACGCCGCGCCAAAATAAACATCTTACCGTATGCGGCTAAACTGGCTAATGATGAAAACACAGCCGTTCGCCGCGACGTTGCACTCTCCCTACGCCATTACACGGCAGAAGAGACAAAAGACCTCTTCACGACACTGGCCAAAGGTTATGACGGTAGTGATAAAAACTATGTAGAATCCATCGGCCTGGCAGCAGAAAATAAAGAAACGGCGATCTGGAAACACCTTAAACAAACCCTGAACCAACAGGATCCGGAGCAATGGAGCGCTCCCTTCACTCGTATCACTTGGCGCCTCTGGACCCCAGCTGCTATTGAAGACCTCAAAGTACGAGCCTCCAGTTCTAACCTATCTCAAGAAGAAAGAGAATTCGCCGTAGAATCCATCTCTTTCATCAACGATAAAAGAGCAGCAGAGGCCATGTTAGAACTTGGAACTCTGGAAGAAATCAAAGAATCCACCACTTATTGGCTTCTAAGGCAGGGCACAGCGGAATGGAAAGAATATGACATTGCAGAAGAGCTTAAAACACGTGGTATTTATGACCCTGATGCCATTACGGTGACTGGTGTCACCGTCGCAGAGCCAAAGAAACGCAACTACGAAGTAACAGATGTACTCAAACTCACTGGCGATGCGGAAGCAGGGAAAGGAAAAATCGCACGCTGCATCATGTGCCACCAGATCGATGGAGTAGGGCCACAATACGGGCCTCAACTCCAAGGCTGGGGGCCGACACAATCGCGGGAGGCAATCATCCGTGCCATCGTTGATCCATCCTTTGACTTAGCCCATGGCTACAAAGGGCGCCAGATCACGCTCAAAGACGGCACCGTCGTCCAAGGCCTCACCTTCGGAGCTGGTGATCCTACTATCATCATGTCCACAGGGGGAATCACGCAAATGATCCCTCAGAAGATGATTAAAAAAGACCATTGGTTCTCACGTTCACTCATGCTCTCTGCAGACCAGCTTGGCCTCACAGCGCAAGACGTCGCAGACATTGTCGCACATATGCAACGCTGGAACTAGTACGCAACTCTCGCTCTGCATACGCCCCCATTCGGAGCTAGATCATACGATACAAAAGAACCTTTATATTATGGTTTCCCATCTATAAAGGTTCGGTTCTTTAAGAAACACTTTGCTGTAAAACACCTTGGGCAAACTACAAATTGGAACTGCTATTCGTTAACAATTCCAATTTGATTTCTTTAACGCATTCCTACTTAGGACTCTTTTTTGCCTTTAAGGCCCTTCTTGCCGCCTTTTTTCTTCCCACGGCCAGCCTCTCCAGATTTCCCATGATGGCGAATAAACGCAAGGGCAGCTAAGGGATCATTTGCTTTGAGATCCTCTACCATCGCTTTACGCTCCGTTTCATCGAGGGAGCCACTAGAGTCTCCATCATATTTGGCTAAAGCATCCGCATGCTTCTTATTTTTCACTGCTTCGCGTTCTGTCTTATTGAGCTCTCCATCTCCGTCGGTATCATATTGAGCTTTCATTTCAGATCTGCGGGCTTCCACATCTGCACGGAAAGCCTTGCGCTCTGTCTCGCCAAGGGCCCCATCTCCATCGGAGTCATAGGCAGTTACGATAAAATCAGGCAAGCTTCGTGCACCTTTCCCTTTTTTACCTTTTCCTCCTTCTGGTTTTGCTGAGGCTACTGAGGAGAAGACAGCCATGGCGGCCACTGTGATCATTGTTACTGTTTTCATAGAATGATATATTTAATTGGTTTCGTTGGGTTATTTCCCTTTCTATAAGATGAAACTAAAGAGTGCTGATAAAGTTGCACCCGATCTTGAAAAACTTCCCAAATTTAAAACAACTCATACTAAGAGCGGGGGATTTCATACAAATCTTCCGTCATACAGTACCAATCTGGAGCAGCCATCCGAGCCACAGGAGAATATTGGTCTACATAAAGCCTCAATGTATCAGGATCAAATAAACCATCCCGCGCGTGCACTCGATGAACACATCCGATCAAAAGCCGGTTTTCTCCAATCTCTAGAGTAGAATGCTCCGTACATTCCAAGGCAAATGGAGCCTCTTTTATCCGAGGAACCTCAATCACTTCACTCTCAGCCAAGGTTAGCCCCAATCCTTCTAATTCGCTCACTCCAGCAGGAACGTTCGCAGATGTTTTCACCATCGATTCCGCCAAATCTCTATCAACCATATGGATCACAAATTCTTTACTCCGCCGAATATTGCGTGCCGTATCCTTCGGTTCCCCAGAATTCTTGTTGCCTGGAGCAAAAACAACCATTGGGGGCTTTGAGCCAAAGCAATTAAAAAAAGAAAATGGGGCAGCATTGACGCTTCCATCTTCGTTTAACGTTGTCACCCATGCGATTGGCCGAGGTGCTACTATCGCAGTTAAAACTGAATAGGCGTGTTCAGCATGTTTCCCATCTAAATCAATGATCATAATCCGATTGTGCACCAACTCCCCCTCCCCTACAACCCGCGATAAGGCTAGGTATCATCTTAAAATCTAGAAGAATTAAGGAATAGACTTCCCATTCTACGCTCTAACCCGCAGTTTAGCCCTGACAAACCTTTTCAGCATATCATTTCTCACTATGAACGATTTCGATCACTCTCTGAAGCAAGCCAAGACGCCACTTCTCCGCTCTTCGCCTAACACTCTTCAGCTCAACATCGGTAAGCTCTGTAATCTCACCTGTTCTCACTGTCACGTCAACGCAGGCCCTGCGCGGAAAGAAATTATGACAAAGGAGACGATTGATAAGATCTTACCTTGGTTCGAGCAATCTTCCATCGAAACTCTCGACCTTACGGGGGGCACACCAGAAATGATTCCAGACTTCCGCTACTTTATTGAGGAAGTTCGCCGCTTCTCTACACCGCGGAAAATCATCACAAGACTCAACGCAACGATAATCTCTGAGGAAGGGTTCCAGTGGATTCCAGAATTCCATGCTCAACATGAAATTGAGATTATCGCTTCCATGCCCTGCTATCAGCCTGACAACGTTAACGCACAACGCGGAGACGGCGTCTTTGATCGCTCCATAGAAGCTTTTCAAATTCTGAATAAACTGGGATATGGCTCTACATTACCTCTCCACTTTGTTTACAACCCTGGCGGGGCATCACTCCCTCCAGAACAAAAGGAACTAGAACAAGATTATAAGAGAGAAATGAAAAAGCATTTCGATATCTCATTCCATAATCTTTATTGTATCGCGAATATGCCCATCGCCAGATTCGCTTCCTATCTCAAGCGAAACAATCAGCTCGAAGACTACATGGAGCTACTACGACAGTCCTTCAATCCTGCGACCATCGAGAGCCTCATGTGCCGTAATACAATCAACGCCTCCTGGATCGGGGAAGTCTTCGATTGCGACTTCAACCAAATGCTAAAGCTCCCAACTCAAAGCCAAACAGAGAACCTTAAAGTCTGGGATATCGATCTCGCAGAATTCTCCAATACTCCGATTAGGACGGGTAATCACTGCTTCGGTTGCACCGCTGGATCGGGTTCATCTTGTGGAGGAAGTTTGGCTAGCTAACCTATCACTCCTGTCTAGCAATACAGTTTATAGGAAACACCACTATTTCCTCTCCCTCGTCTCTCCACTCTAAGAGTTTCTACGCTTTGTTTTCACAGAAATAATAGATCACTACTACTGCCCAAATGCGGCAGCTAGCCCTTCTAAATCCCCAGGTTTAGCTGCATCTGCGGCGACAATTGCCTCCTGTTGTAGCACTGAAATTTCCTTAGCACCTTTCGTCGCAAGTGCGATCATCTGTGACATTTGCTCCGCTGTGAAGACAGCCTCTTCTCCAGAGCCCTGCACCTCTACAAACTCAAGAGCCTCTGTGAGAACTACATTAAAATCTACTGAGGCATCACGATCTTCAGGATAATTCAGATCTAGCACCGCCTCGTTTTTATAAACTCCAGCTGAGACACCCGACACCAACTGCTTCATAGGAGATTTCTTCAGCTTCCCTTGTGAAACCAGCCGATTAAGAGCAATCGCCGTAGCCACACACCCACCTGTAATGGATGCCGTGCGCGTACCGCCATCCGCCTGAAGCACATCACAATCAATCCATAGTGTGCGGTGCCCCAATCCCTTTAAATCAATAATCGCTCTAATGGAGCGCCCAATGAGGCGCTGAATCTCCTGAGATCGACCATCTAACTTACCGCGGACAATATCACGCTGTTTACGCTCCAGAGTAGAATATGGCAGCATATTATATTCCGCAGTTAGCCAGCCCCCTTTCACCTTCTGATACTTCATCCAACGCGGAATATCCTCTTCGACAGTGCAAGCACAGATCACGCGGGTATCACCAAAACTCACCAACACAGAACCAGAGGCATGAGGAGCAACATCAAGCTCAAAACTAATCTTACGTAATTCATCTTTTTTGCGTCCATCGGGTCTTTCCATAGCCCACTTTTAGAGAGCTTAAGCAAAGATTCAAGTATGCAGTGCAACCATTCTACGCTATAGATTCTATCGATATGAGCACCGCCGCCGACCATGCCCTAAAATACTGCCCAGACATCTTTGCTTACCAACGCCGTGAGACCCGTGAAATCATGGTGGGAAACATCGGCTTTGGAGCAGGAAACCCCATCCGCATTCAGTCCATGATCACCTCAGACACCCGAGACACTGACGCTTGTGTGAAAGAGATCCTAGAACTAGCCGAGGCTGGTTGCGAACTCGTTCGCGTAACGGCTCAGACCAAAAAATATGCGGAAAATCTAGAGCACATCAGCCAGGGCGTGCGCTCCGCCGGCTGCCAAGTCCCCCTTGTGGCCGACATCCACTTTAAGCCCGATGCGGCTATGGAGGCGGCAAAGTGGATGGAGAAAATCCGGATCAATCCTGGAAATTATGTCGATAAGAAAAAATTCGAAATACGCGAGTATTCCGACGAAGAATACGAAGCAGAGCTCCAACGAATTCAAGAACAGTTCACCCCTCTGGTACACCTCCTTAAGCAAAACCACAGAGCGCTAAGAATCGGCACCAACCATGGCTCCCTCTCCGACCGAATCATGAATCGCTATGGAGATACACCTCTAGGCATGGTCGAATCCGCCCTAGAATTTGCCCACATTGCCCGAGAACACGATTATCACAACTTCGTTTTCTCAATGAAGGCCTCAAACCCAAAAGTAATGATCGAGGCCTATCGTCTACTCGTAGCCCGCCTCAATCAAAAAGGCTCCGACTGGAACTACCCCATTCACCTAGGCGTCACCGAAGCAGGCGACGGTGAAGATGGCCGTATCAAAAGTGCTATAGGCATAGGCTCTTTACTGGCAGACGGCATAGGCGACACGATCCGAGTTTCTCTCACCGAGGACCCAGTACATGAAGTCCCCGTCGCCAAAGCTCTCGTCAGTAATATAGAAAACGCTCAATTACCACACGATCCAGAAGGTATCCAGCAAGGCACCTTTTCCTACAATCCCTTCAGCTACCAACGCCGCCATACAAACACTCTCCACTTCGGAGATATCTCATTGGGAGGGAACCACACCATGGCAGTGTTCACCTCACGGGAGAAATGGGATGCCCTTTCTCATAAAATAGATCAATTAGGAGACTTTAAACCAGAGGTCGTCATCGAGGACTCCGGTGTCATCGCTGTCGATCCGCGCGACCAAGCCTCGATCCGCGCTCTTAACTCTGAAGAAGACACCAAACTCGTCACCATTGCAGATGGAGTACCTATGGCCACGATCCATGCCTACCGCCTCCTTGCCTGCACATTAGATGCACGCCACCCCATCCTCCTCAAAGACACATTCACCCCTAACACAAATCCAGATGGAGATTTTCAGGAATCCTTACTCACTGCTGCCAGAAATATAGGCTCCCTCCTCTGTGACGGCATTGGTGACGCCGTCCTAATACAAGGCGAACAAGCCCCTGGGCAGAGCCTACGCCTAGCCTATAACGTGCTTCAAGCCTCTGGCTGCCGGATCTTTAAAACAGACTATGTAGCCTGCCCAAGCTGTGGCCGCACACTCTTCAATCTTCAAGAAACCACACAGAAAATCCGCGCCGCGACAGGCCACCTCAAGGGAGTGCGAATCGCCATTATGGGCTGCATCGTCAACGGCCCAGGAGAAATGGCAGATGCAGACTTCGGCTACGTAGGAGGAGCACCAAACAAAATCAACCTCTACGTCAACAAAACCCCAGTCAAATTCAACATCCCAGAAGACGAAGCTGTAGAACGCCTCATCGATCTCATTAAAGAACACAACAAATGGATCGAGCCCCCAGTAACGGCCTAAGCTCTTACTTCTCTTACTTTCATTAACGCAGGTACTCTCTTAAGTTATTTCCTGCTTCAAACAGGAAATAACCTTCCAGAAATAGCCCTAAAAGAGCCCTTTTGCCCCCGGTTTAGAAGTTCGATATTAAGGCCCCATACACTTTTAGACCTCTCATCTGCCACAAACGATCTCAATGTAGCTCCTGCGCTACGATTCGCTTTGTTTTAAAAAAGCAAGAATTGCCTCCACCCCTATCTCTATCTATATCATTCCCACGTGGACAATCTATTTCCTGAACAAGAGCCTTCCAAAGCAGACGCAGTGCACCTCTCCTCAACAGCGCCGCTGGCCGCTAGAATGCGCCCTCTTACTGTTAAGGAAATCGCAGGCCAACACCACATTTTAGGAGAAGGTAAACTTCTTAGAAGGGCTATTGAAGCAGACCGCTTTACCTCTCTTATTTTCTACGGCCCTCCTGGTACTGGGAAGACGACGCTTGCTACAGTAATCGCCAATTCCACTAACTGCCGGTTTGAAATGCTCAATGGTGTGGAATCCAATGTATCTGAAATTCGTGATAAAATCGCTCAAGCTCGTACATGGCTTGGCCTCCGAAACCAAACTACCATTCTCTTTATCGACGAGATCCATCGCTTCAACAAGGCCCAGCAAGATGTCTTATTACCTCACATCGAGAAGGGAACTGTCCGTTTTATCGGCGCGACTACACATAATCCCTACTATTATGTGAATTCCCCTCTTGTCTCTCGCTCCCAAATTTTTCAATTAGAGCCGATAGAGAGTGAGGACCTTATTCCACTACTGCAGAGAGCAATCACGGATAAGGAACGCGGCTTTGGGCAGCGACTACTCGACGTCCAGCCAGAGGCCCTTCAACATATTGCCGAAAAGGCCTCTGGTGATGCTAGAAAAGCCCTCACGGCACTAGAGCTAGCGGTCATTACTACTCCTGAGGCAGAGGACGGGACGATCCACATTTCCCTAGAAATCGCAGAGGAATCTATCCAGCAAAAAGCAATCGTCTATGACAATAAGGGAGATCAGCATTATGATACTATCTCAGCTTACATTAAGAGTATTCGCGGTTCTGATCCAGACGCCGCTCTGTATTGGCTCGCTAAAATGCTTACTGCAGGAGAAGACCCTCGCTACATTGCTCGGCGAATGGTCATCTCTGCTAGTGAAGACATCGGCCTAGCGGACTCTAATGCCCTCCGCCTCGCAATGGACGCACAACAGGCTTTCGAATTCCTAGGCATGCCAGAGGGCCGTATCCCTCTAGCTCACGCCACAGTTTACCTCGCCACAGCTCCAAAGTCCAATAGCGCCTACGCTGCTCTGGGAGCTGCTATTGAGGATGTGAAACATGGTAAGACCCTCGCCGTGCCTGAGCATCTGCGTACAAAAACCCGTAAGAAGCTAGCCGCGGCCAGTGGCGCAAGCCCTCAAGCTCTGGAATACTTTTATTCTCATGACTTTGAGGGTAACTACATCCCTCAATCTTACTTACCAGAAGGAAAGAATTATTACCAACCGACAGAAAATGGCTTAGAAAAGAGAATTAAAGAGCGTATAGCCTTCTGGAAGTCTCAATCCCGAGAGATCTAGAACAGATGCAATAACACATAGATATGATTAGTTGGTTCGCAAAAAATGGTGTAGCTGCCAATATTTTAATGATTGCCATCCTCGGGTTAGGCCTCATTTCTGCGCTTAAAATTCCCTTTGAAGTTACTCCAACTAGGAATATCCCAGTCATTGACATTGATATGACCCTACGGGGGGGCACTCCTGGAGATGTGGAAACTCAAATTGTGATTCCTATTGAAAGAGCGCTGGAAAATATGGAAGGGGTGATCGGAATTGATTCTGCCGCTAGGCGTAACAGTGGCCGTATTCGTCTCTTTCTAGAAAAAAGCCTCAGCGATACCCGACAAAAAGAAATCCTTCAGGACGTCACCTCCCGAGTTGATTCCATCAACACATTCCCTGAAGAGTCTGAGAAGCCTACCATCCGCATCCCTAATACCGCCGCTTGGTATGAAGTCATCTCTGTCGTTCTCTATGGAGAGCTCTCTGAAAAAGAACTTCTAGAAGGAATCCGAGCGATACGAAATGATCTGACAAGTCTCCCTGAAATCTCTTTTACCGAAATTAAAGGAGACCGCACACAACAAATCACCATTGAGATCCCTCAAGACACTCTCAGAGCATACAGCCTAACGCTGGATGATATCTCTCGTGCTGTCTCAGCCTCCTCTATCGATCTTTCTGCAGGAGTGATCAGTGGCAGTAATGGAGAAGTTTTATTACGTACTGAAGCCCAAGCTTACACAAAGGCGGACTTTGATAATATAATCATCCGTAGCACTAATGGCTCTGACCTCAAACTTGGCGACATTGCCAAGACTTCTGACACGTTTGAAGATGAACAGAAGATCGTCCTCTTTAATGGCCAACCAGCTATGATTTGCGAAGTGATGCGGGCTAATGGGGAAGACTCGCTTCAGATTTCTCAAGCTGTGAAAGAGTACGTTAAACATTCACAACATAAATTTCCCGACGGTGTAACACTAGCGACTTGGGATGATGACTCGATCAGCCTTAGAGGCAGAATTTCTACTCTTGTGAGTAATCTATTTCAGGGAATCCTTCTCGTCTTCATTGCCCTCACTCTCTTTCTCCGCCCCAAGGTAGCCTTCTGGGTCGTGATCGGTATACCCATCAGTTTTGCTGGCGCTCTCATTGCGATGAATTATTTTGGCGTCACAGCCAATATTATGAGCCTCTTTGGTTTCATTATTGTTCTCGGTATCGTTGTCGACGATGCGATCGTCACTGGAGAAAGCGTCTATTCCAAGCTCCGGGGAGGGATGAAAGGTCTCGACGCCGCCATCCTTGGTACAAAGGAAGTCACCGTTCCCGTCACCTTCGGAGTCATCAGCACCATTACAGCCTTTGTCCCACTCCTTTTCCTTGAATCAAGAGAAGGAGAGTTAGCCCGCCAGATTCCTCTTGTGGTCATCCCTGTATTAATCTTCTCACTGATCGAGTCCAAACTCATCCTCCCCTCACACCTCAAGCATGTACAACCACGTAAGAATCCCGGTTTCTTTAGTAGAATCCAAAAGAAAATCGCAGATGGGCTGGAGTCCATTGTCCGCATTTTCTACGCACCTTTCCTAACGTTTGCCACCTCCTTCCGCTATGCCACAGTGGCCTGCTTTTTTGCCATAGCAGCCATTATTGGCAGTTACTATCTCCATAAGATGCACCCTAAATTCACCGATCAACCGACGGTGGACCGCTACTACATTTATGCAAAGCTAGAGATGAATCCAGAGATGGAATTCGCTGCTACCAATCAGACGGTCAATACCGTCGTCGATGCTGTTCATTCGATTAAACAAGATTTTATCGATCCAGGCACAGGAGAATCGATCATCCAAAACGTGCTTTCCTCAGCCGGGGGCTTCCCCACATTTGGGAGAAAATCTACCAACCTCGGCTATATTTTAGTGGAACTCACCCCTCCCAGCCAACGTACAGAGCTTGTTGCCGTCAACGATGTCGTCGCTGACGCTTGGCGCGAGAAAGTGGGGGAACTCCAAGGCATCAAACGCTTCACAATCAAAACTCAGGACTCTGGCCGCCGCGGAGAAGATAAAGAATCAATCGAAATCGAAATCCGAGGCCCGAATGACGAAGGCCGCGAGGCTATCGCGGATGAAATTGTCGCTTGGCTCAATGAACACGAGGATATTCAGTCCGCTTGGTCAGACCACGGGAAACTCCAGAGAGAAATCAATGTATCTCTGCGGCCAGAAGGGAAAGAGCTCAACCTCTCAGAAGCAGGTATCGCCACTCAGATACGGAACGCCTTCTTTGGAGATGAAGCTCAAAGGCTCCAACGGGGAGAAGATAACTTGCGAGTCATGATCCGCCTACCAGAAGAGGAACGAAAATCACTCCACACACTGGAAACTCTACGCATCAATCTCCCGGACTCAGGCTCCACAGAGCTCCAAAACATTGCTCACCTTGAGGAAAGTAAACGACCCCCTAGCATTGACCGAATCGACGGGCAGCGCTGTACAAAGCTCTTCGCCGTGCCACTCACAACAGACACAAATTTATTCAGTATAGAAGCGGCCCTCACACCTCAATTGGAAAGCCTAGTTCAAAAACACAAAAACGTCACTTGGCGCTACGAAGGCTACCTCGCAGACTATGATACAAAGATTAGGCGTATGATCGAGGCAGGAGCGATCTTACTCTTCACGCTCTACGCTCTCTTAGCCATTCCTTTCAAATCTTTCTCCCAGCCTTTCTACGTCATGCTCGCCGTACCATTCGGCGTCCTAGGCGCTATCCTAGGCCATATTATCCTAGATCTCACCCCTTCTTGGCTCAGTGTCTTTGGCCTTCTTGCTATGGCTGGAGTCGTCGTCAATGACTCTCTTGTTTTAGTCGATTACGTCAATCAACAGCGCCTAGCAGGAGTCAGCTTCCACACCGCTGTACACCAGGCAGGCCTCAGGCGGTTCCGCCCTATCATACTGACATCCATCACTACCTTTGCAGGGCTTATCCCCATTATATTTGAAGAAAGCATCCAGGCCCAATTCCTCATTCCTATGGCAACATCACTTGGGTTTGGCATCCTCTTTGCCACACTCATCACCCTCATCCTCATTCCCTGCGCCATGCTGATAGGTCATGATGTTTCTCTTACTCTCCATAAGGCTAAGAACT
>CAZLQY010000032.1:0-8453 GCA_964561965.1 uncultured Verrucomicrobiales bacterium | reverse complement strand
GGCCCTTCCGTAGATCCGAACCCGCCATATTGGAGCACCCAAAAGAACAAACGAGAGAAGATACCACTAAGAGCTAAGAACTAGCACACTTTTACGCATTCTCCTCAGACGGAGTATTCCTCATCTTCTCTAACAC
Organism: uncultured Verrucomicrobiales bacterium; assembly: GCA_964561965.1. GTDB lineage: Bacteria > Verrucomicrobiota > Verrucomicrobiia > Verrucomicrobiales > Akkermansiaceae > Rubritalea. The sequence goes on along the minus strand of CAZLQY010000032.1, from coordinate 8,317 downwards.
TACTAAAAAAGGAGGATGATTCGCTCCATTCATCATTGCATAGTGAAAGACCCTCCAGTCTTCTCGCCTAAGAGCAGACACAAACTTCACGACTGACGCTGATTCATGCTCTCCACCCTCATGTCCCGAATAGCACATCACTGTAATCACCCCCCCGACCCGTAAACATAGCATCGCTGCCTCCAAAGCGAAAAGCGTCGTCTTTGCCGTTGTGATCAATTTTTTATCCGCATTCGGCAAATAACCTAAATTAAACATCACAGCACCCACATCAGCACCTGTTTTCTCACTTAACTCTTCGTGCCCGCAGCAATGAAACTCATACCAAGTGATATCTTCAGCCTCCAATCGCTCTCGTGAAGCATCGACAGCGGCTTGCTGTAAATCAAAGCCAATGACCAAGCCCTCAGGCCCCACCAACCTCGCTAAAAACAACGCATCGTGCCCATTTCCCAAAGTAGCATCTACCACACAGTCCCCTCGACGAATAGAACCACGGAGTAAATCATGAGCAAGTTGAAGGGGCTTTGGGATCATCGCTCAATCAAGTAACATAAAGATTCATACAATCCACACCCAAAACATCTTCCTTCTCTAACATAGAGAAAAATCTCGTTTTCTCCAATTCTCTCTTTCTTTCTCCCCCCACACACCGTATTTGTATTCTTACAAGACAGGTTGGATCACCAGCCTAAGAAACACTCTACTAGGCAATCCATCGTTATGAAATTCTACTTACTCAGTCTATGCAGTATCCTCACTGCCGCAACTTGCGGAGCTTCGCAATACCTCTTCGTTTCACATAAACAAAGCCCTGATATTACTTCCTATAAAATAGATCCAGATTCAGGAAAACTATCACACCATCACACCTGCACCCTCGAAGGATCTGGAGGGTTTTTACGATTTTCTCCTAATGGGACTCACGCCTATGTCAATAGCTCCACAGGCCCTAAAAAGGAACAGACCCAACAAATCACAACCTTGAGTTACGCAAACGGCAAACTCAACCCCATTGCCATGCACCCATGTAATGATTCTGTATCGGGCATGCAAGTCCACCCCTCAGGCAACACCCTAGCCTGCGCCCATTACCAAGCCGGTAAAACCACTACATGGAAACTCAATGACCAAGGAGTATTCACAGGAGAAATCATTAGTGACATCAACACCGCCGAGCGGGCTCACTACGTCACACTCTCCCCAAACCATCAATATCTATACGTCCCCCATACCAGACCGAATGCCATCTTTCAGTTCTCTTGGTCACAGGAATCAGGCCAACTCACCCCACTTTCTCCACCCCAAGTTCAAGGGCCAGACAAGGAACATATGTGGCATGAACCACGCCACTTAGCCTTCCACCCCAGCCATGCGCTAGCCTACAGCTCCAACGAGCGTGGTGGAGGAATAAGCTCCTGGCTCTACAACGCAGAAAACGGCCAATTAAACCTCAGAAACACAGTATCCAGCCTACCAGAAGGCTTTACTGGGCAATCCGCAGCATCTGACATCAAACTCACACCTAACGGAAAATTCGCCTATATTGCCAACCGATCTAAAAAACCTGTGACCTCCACTATCGCCAGCTTTCAACTAGCCAGTGCTGATGGAGCGATCTCACCAATAGGGCACACACCCATCGAAGCTGGAACACGAGCTCTACATATAGACAGCACCGGAACATTTCTTTACGCCGCAGGTACAGCCACGAATAAACTTCTCGCCTTCCGTATTCACCCCGATACTGGGCAGCTGACTTTGATCGAAACCTACAAAACAGAAAAAGCCCCCTTCTGGTTACAATCACAACACCATCAAGAATAAGTCAGGTACCCACCTGAAAAACGACACGGTGTATTACTTCTGAGCATTGACGCCTTCTAGATTCTTTTTCACCTTCTTCACAGAAGCCTTCTGTAACGACGAAGGGACACCACTCCCATCATCCCTTCACCTCAATTGAACCTAATGAGGGCGGCAACGAGAAAGAATGACTAAGCTATAACCAGTCCCGTAGGCTTGGTGGTAATTATACAACGGATAGTCCCACCACGATCCATCCTTATCCTGCTTCGTCATCATCACTTGGGCTATCTTTTGTTGCCATTCCGCCCATTGATCCTCGGGTAACATCTGCATCAACTCCGTCGCATAATAATGCCCATAAAAATAGAAGTATCCAGAAACTGCAAAATGCGTTTCATGAGGAATGGGCCGCTTCCTTCCTATGTCTAACCATCCATTCCGCTGAATTAATCGCTCAAGCCAACGTTCGATCACCTCATCCGTAATCGTCAAATCCCCATATTGACGCAAAGCTGCGTGGCACACTTGACTACGGCCCAAAGACCCTCCAGGCCGATTGATTGAATAACGAGGGCGCGCCCAATGGCTTGTAGAATAAATATAAGAGCCATCTGGCGTACGATTCCTTTGTATCGAATCCACAGCCTGCTTCGCCCTAGCTGCCGGGAAATGAACACCTAACGCATCTTCTGCATCCGCAAGAGCTAATAACACCGTAGCAGTCGTGAATGTCATAGACCCCCCACTTGGCCGGCGAGTATGAAATTCATTACTATAATAACCCCATCCTCCATCCACATCTTGATAGAGTTCCAATCGATCTAACTGATTCTTAGCATACTCCTTATAAACTGCTCTTACATCCTGATCAATGCCCTCTCTCCGTGCCATTGAAGACAAAGCTCTAAGAGCATAAGCATGCCCCCAACAATTATAAATAGTCGTCTGATCAGCACGGCGTAACTTCGGAAGCTCCTTCAAAAACCAAGCCTCCGCACGATCAATCGCAGTTTTAACAGCCTCTCTATCATCCCCACATTCAATCAGCCCATGTAGAGCCAAAGCACTAGAGCCCATCCGAAAAGCATGATGAGCCCCAGGAATGGGAGCATATATATTAAGGCCCTTTGTCTTCGAAGGCCCACCCCAAGAACCATCCTTATTCTGAGAGCTCAATAAATAGTCCACTCCCTGACGAATAGAACGCTCTAGGCTTTCTTGAGAAAATTCACCTTGCTCACGAACCACAGCAGCAGGAACCTCTCTTACCTCCTCAGCAGCAAGTAAGCCTCCACAAGCGAAACTGGCGAAGAAGGGCAAAAGGAACTTGCGAGACGCCTGTACACTTCTGGTCATTTTAAAAGCACCTGTCCCGGATCAATTCCTGATAAAATCTCCGCCTCATGATCGTTCACTTCCCCGACAACAACTTCTCTAACCCTTGGTTCCCCCTCTGCCATCTTTAAATTCACTGTCACGTTCCCTCTCCCTGTTTTTGATAAATATTCCAATGGAACTTTCATCACAGAATCTGCCTGATAACAGAGAACTTTCACTTCCGCCTGCTTTCTTGGAAACAGATTTAATATCGGCTGTGAACTGGTAAAACTAGCTGTAAACTTCCCATCCTGATTACATTGCCCGCTAAGGTGTTTTAACTGAACAGGCTTCGCCTTCCAAGCTTCTGACAACCACCAACCTGCGCCAGCCTCATTCGTACTTAAATAATGAGCAACATCTTCCTTCACTTCCCCGACGAGATCATAACCAGTATCCTTAGAAACAACACTCAGTAGAGGTTTATGAACAGGAGCCATCTGCCCCACTTCCAACAGTTTTTGAGCAGAGCTAGCACGCCACAATCCCTTCGAAAACGACCCGTAATAAACAATCCCGTCCGTAGGGGCATAGTACGCTAATAACTTCCTATCCTCCTTAAGCTCTACCAACTCTTCCTCAGCAACCAAACCCTGTCTGCGGGCCTCTACCACCTTCTGCTTCTTCTTTTCCAAGACTAGATCAAGCTCTTTCCGCTTCTGCGCCGTCTTCAGCTTCAGGCTCTTTAACTTATTGACTTGGTCTTGGCTCTCACGCTCCAACTGCACATTAAGAACGAAGGCCAATTTTAACTTAGCTTTCTCCACCCTCCTCTTATATTCCTCTACGCGGTTCTTAGCACGTATTAAGATAATCTCCTCCGTTTCCTCCGTAAGATCATCTGCCTGATACATTTTAAACAATTGCTCCAATTCCTCCTCTTGATAAGACAAATATTGCTCACTCTGCTGCAGAGCCATTCTAGCATCCTTGGCAGCCTCAGGTCGCGTCACGCGAAAGAAATAATCGTGATCCTCTTCCCCCCTCTCCTCCTTAAGAGCAATAGCCGCTAACTCCAGCGACCTATTTTCCTCCAAAGACTGTAGCTCTGCCTCTAATGTCTTTAGCTCTAATCGCTGCGCCACCCTCTTACTCGAGGCCTCTTTTAGAGCCTTCTGATAAGGTTCAAATTCAAACAAAACAACCTTCTCCCCTTTCAGCACCTTCGTCCCATGCGGGGCTAACCACCGAATCTGAAATTTACTCCAACGTTTAGGATCAATTCTCAGTTCATGAAAGTCCGTAGGAACAGTCGAAGCTTCCACAATAACTTCCTTCCTAAATTCGCCAAGCTGTACTGTAAATTCCTCAGCAGAAAAAAGGTAACTCGAATGGGCGAAAACCGCTAACCAGGGAAAAATAATCTTCATTGAATCAACTAAAGCACAGTTTCACTAGGAACGCTCTTTATTTTGTGAACGGTACGCTCCATTTTTCCCTAACCATATATGATGGAGCCTAGCTTTACGCCCTTTATGAACAGCTGGAACTTGAATCTCTGAGACATCGAAACCAGCCCTACGCATACGTTTAGTGAATTGTTTATCCGGAAACGCCGACCAAACAGCCAAAATACCACCCTCTTTGAGAGCAGTTTTTGCCAGCCTCAACCCTTCCACCGTATACAAATCATCATTATCATCCCCGTGGAAAGCACATGGCCCATTATCTGTATCTAATAAAATAACACTATATTCACCCTGAGCCTGGCGGATAAGCTTCTGCACCGGCGTATGCTTCACCACAACACGTTCATCATTAAGCAATCCAGGATGCAGCCCTTCCATATAAGTCATATTCCAATCCACCACAGCCTGAGTTAACTCTGCCACAATAAACGTAGCGCCTTGATTCGGAAGCGTCTCCACAGCAGCCCCAAGCGTAAAGCCCATACCTAGGCCACCAATCAAAACAACAGGCTGGCGTGCCGCACGAAAAGGCTGACAACCTAATCGAGCTAAATCCTCTTCAGATCCGTGAGAAAAACTTGTCATCAGGCGCTCTCCTCTGGAACTAATAAAAAAATGCCCATCGTGTTCATGGAGCTCTAGTGGTTCACCCTCTGGAGTTGTAGCCTCAGCCAATTTTGTGGTTGGTTTCATATCTTCTGTCTCAAGAAGTAAGCAGTGATCGCAAAAACGCACAAGGAGAGTTTAATTAGCCCCACCTACAACCATTCAGACCAGAGAACAACTTCTAACCTTTCTTCACCATTTTTTTCTTTGTAAAATAGAAAAAAGATCTTGCCCTTCTCGAAAAAATAAAGATAGTCAGCCCCGCCTTAAGAGGCAGTACAATATAATTCGCAGGGATAGCTCAGTTGGTAGAGCAACTGGTTTACACCCAGTTGGTCGGGGGTTCGAGTCCCTCTCCCTGCACCATTGACAAAAAGCTCAGATGAACGTCTGAGCTTTTGTTGTTTCTAGACTTAGCGCAATTTTACCATCTCTGCCCAAAAGGCCGTTCTAGCTCAGGAACAGCTTAAAATAGTCGAACCTTAAGAAACCCTAAGCAGCTTTGAAAGAGGAAAGAAAATTGGTTTACGGCAATATGTTGTGAGTAATATTTCTTCTCGTCAGCTGAAAAACAAGGACAAAAAGAACCTCTCTCATCCACTTTTTGAGATTCCATGCTGCTGCTGCGAGCACAAGATTAAGTCCTGCCCCTTCCGCTCCTTTGAGAAAGCATCTTGTCATTCGATAGTCGCTTTTGAGATGGCCAATAACGGGTTCTATCGCTGCTCGTCTTCCGTTGCGTTTTCTCTGTTTTTTCCGATGATAGGCACTAAGTTTCTTGCTTGGCTTTTTGGGGATAACGATATCGGTTCCGGTAACGTTTTTTTGCCCCCTATACCCCTTATCGACTAGCATGCTATCGAAGGTTTTTCCCGTCATTGTTAGGCTCTGATCGAGTGCTAATTCCAATGTGTTTCCGTCGTAAATATTCTCTTTAAAACTGAAAGCGGAGACGATCACTCCACTATCTCGATAGCATCACCACAGAGGCCTTTCTGCCAAACTCGTATTTCTTATGAAACTTTTCCTTTGGCTATGCAAAGCACCTCGGGGTCATGCAAGGTGTAGATCTTGTTTTTGTCATGTCGTTTCTGCGATAATAAACGCTCAATGAGAGCGAGATCTTGAGCGTAGCGCTTTGCTTTTTCTTCCCTAAGGTTTCTCGAAAAGTCCCTTAGTAAGCGGCCTGCGATAGTTTTGAGCTTACGACGGCACTTTTTGCGCTCCTTCACTAATCGATTGCTTCGTGTCCGTAATCTTGAGAACAAAAGGGGAACTGTGCGCACATAACTTCGGCGCTACTGTATCCCTTCTTTTCTCCCCATTTTTCATAATTTTTGGATACAATCTATATGAAGCATAGTGTCGGTGGGAAATTTCACATTGACTTCTTGCACTGTCGTGTCTGCAACCAGTTCTTGTTATTTTTTGTTAGAATGCAAACTAACAGTCATTCTGAAGATTTTTTCCACGCCTTCTTGACCAATTCGATGACGAAAATGAACCAGTTCGCTGGGCTCGCTAGGAAGCTTCCATTGGAAGTAACTTTCTCCACAAAAATACTGCATATAAGGGTCTCTTGACCAAGCCTCACAAACGCGTTCATCGGAGAGGTTTTCAAGTTGTTTTAAAAGCAACAATCCCGCCATCAAACGCGTGGGTAAAGCAGGACGGCCTACCTCGCTGTAATAGCTCTCAAACTCTTTTTCCAGAGCTTCCCATGGGAGTCGCTTCGCTAATTTGTAGAGTGCTTAGCGTTGATCGAGCAAATGCTCTAAATCTTGTTGAAAAAGTTGGGCGGATTCTTCGGCTTCGGGCTTTGGGTTTCATCGTTTCGACCAGTTTTTTGCTGTTCAGGCTCGTTGACTGGTCTTTTCTTACAGCAGGTTTCGTTCCTGTTCCCCTATAAAATAAGTGTTTAAGCTCTTTTAAAGGGGCGACTATAATAATTTGGGAATTAACAACTACCAACGCGCGAGCGGAGGCGCGACACGTGCTTGAGGGAGGAACGACCGTACACGGGGCGTGCCGCAGCGGTGTTTGTTCTTTGACTTGGGTGCCCCGTTTTTGCCGACAGGGTTAGCGCGCCTTTCACTTGAAAAATCCCGCACTTTCAACCAAACGACTCATCAAAAGTCAGCCTCTTCAATTCATCAAAGACTTCCACAAGTAAAACGCATTGCTCTCTAAATTTGGCAGTCAATGATTCTTCAGATTCAGCGGCATATGAAAGAGGCACCGAAATTTTTCCAAAAGGTCCCTCCAGTAAATTAAGGTTCACGTCTTCAACAAAAATCTCCTCCACTCCTGCCTTCACCTCAGCCCAATCTATCTGATTCAAACGACTCGCTAATTTCTCTACCTCTGCGCGGTTTGAGCATACCGAACGAACACCGACAGGACGGCGTTGAGATTCGTCTGTCACTACGCGAAAACAGTCTAACTCTCCCAGCTCATATTCAACTGTCTCATCTCCTTGCTGAAAACCTGGCAAATGCGTTAATTTATATTCAGTCATAAGCATTTAATCGATAGCTCCTCGATTGAACTTAGAACGCAAGCGGCGTTGATAATTGATAGCATCTTTCACCTCAGCGCGATTGAAGTTACTCCGATTCTTCCAGATATTATTAAAGACATGCCACTCGCGTGCATATTTCCCGAGTCCTATGTAACCTTCTCGACCAAGCTGGCCAAACTGCCGAGCATGGGTTAGTTCGTGGAAAAGTTGAATTTGTGTCGGGTGCTTTGGAACTGAAACAACTGGGGAACTTCCAAAACTGAATGACCCGCCATTCCCCTTAAAGCTCCGATTAAAGCCAATTCCAAGGTCTGCAAATTCACTCTGAGCAGCATTAATTTGTCTCGTGGTTGCACGAGTTCCACCATGAGTTCCTGTGTTTTTAACAAAATTCACTCCGCTGTTTGGGGCTTTGTTCTTACATCTCTTTTTAATTAATTCTGCACAAAAGTCTGCAGTTTTTCCAAATAATTGCGTACCTTTTCCAAATAACGAAGCTCCCCTCGCTACATAAGATCCTGGAACATATGGTGTAAATGCCGCTAATACATCCCAAGCTAAGAATCCTGCATTTAATGCTGATGGGTCTCTGCTA